>JAIXPH010000054.1 GCA_027486345.1 Paracoccaceae bacterium | reverse complement strand
GCGTAAGCGGGAAGCTGAGGCCGTTTAGTTCCGGTAGTTCCAGGGCATGAGGGCGTCGATTTCGGCGCTCGGCCATTGGTTGGCGATGCGCTCGAGGGTCTGTGTCAGCCACGCAGTTGGGTCGACGTTGTTCATCCTGCATGTCTGCAGAAGGGTTGCGATGGTGGCCCATGTGCGGCCACCGCCGTCCGATCCGGCGAAGAGGCTGTTCTTGCGCGTGATGGTCTGGGGCCTGATGGCGCGTTCGACGATGTTGGAGTCGAGCTCGATCAAACCGTCGGTCAGGAAGCGCTCAAAGATGTCGCGCCGGGCGATGGCGTAGCGGATGGCCTTGGCCAACTTCGATTTGCCCGAGATGCGCGGCAGGGTCTGTTGCCAAAGAGTGAACAGCTCGGAGACGATGGGCCTGGAGATGGCCTGCCGCGCGACGGCGCGGGCTTCTGGATCCCGGCCGCGCACCTCAGCCTCGAGCTTCCAGAGTTCGGCCATGCGCTCGACCGTGGTGGTGGCGACCTGACTGTCCCCGGCGGCATGGAGTTCGTAGAAGCGCCGTCGGCTATGGGCCCAGCATCCAGCGAGGCGCGGGCCATCATTGCCCCTGTCCTTGCGGACAAGCTGATTGTAGGCGGTATAGCCGTCCACCTGGAGAATACCGCCGTAGCCGCCGAGATGCCGACGAACGCATTCTCCGGATCGGCTGTCCTCAAAGCGATAAGCCACCATAGGCGGCCCACTGCCGCCGAAGGTGCTGTCATCGCGGGCATAGGCCCAAAGCCAGGCCTTTTTCACGGCACCGGTGCCGGGCGCGAGGGTCGGAAGGCTGGTCTCATCGGCGAAGACGCGCTGGCCCTTCAAGATTTCCCCCAGCACATGCGCGGCGAGGATCTCCAGTTCGAAGCCGACCCGGCCCATCCACTGCGCCATCAGCCGCCGGTCAATCTCCACCCCGTCGCGGGCATAGATCCCTTCCTGCCGGAACAGCGGCAGGCCGTCTGCATATTTGGAGACCGCGATCTGGGCCAGCAATGCCTCGGTCGGCAGGCCGCTTTCGATGATATGGGCCGGAGCAAGCGCCTGGATGACGCCATCCGCGTCCTTGAATGCATATTTCGGGCGGCGGGTCACGATGACACGGAACTTGGCCGGGATGACATCCAGCCGTTCTGAGACATCTTCCCCGATCAGCACCTTCTGTTTGCCTGCATGTTCTGGCAGGTCGTCGGGCTCGATCACCAACTCGACCCGCTCGAGATGGGGCGGGAAGCCCTTGCGCGGCCGGGGCGCCCGCTTCTCGCCCGAAGCTCGGCCTTTGCCTGTCTGCGCCTTCAGCGCCGCAATACCAGTCTCGATCTCCTCGAAGACGAAGGCCTGTTGCGCCGCCTCATCAGAACTGTCGCCCGCAGCGCCCAGCTTCTCGGAACGGCGGCCGAACCGGGCGCGATCATAGGCCTTCAGGATCTGCATCAGCCGCTTGATCCGCGCGTCAGCATCGAGGCTGCGGGCCTTCAGCACCGCATTCTCCTCCTCCAGCACGGACGCCTTCTCCGCCATGGCGCGGACCATGGCCTTTGAGAAGGTCCATGTCATTGGGCAGGGAACGATCATCGGTGCGCATGCCGTAAAGGATAGCACATCCCGCTGGGGGATGCCTCGGCTGATCGACCTTCCGGACCGGGGTGATTCACTTTGCCGCTGGCCGATTAGCCAGCAAATACAGGGGCTTTCACAGCCACCGGCCGCACCCTCTTCCAGTCCAGCCCCTCGAGCAGCGCCGCGAGCTGGGCGTGGTTGAGCTGCACCCGGACAGGCCCGATCCGCGGCCAGCAGAACGAGGACTTCTCCAGCCGCTTCGCAAACAGGCACACGCCGCTGCCATCCCACCAGACGATCTTGACCCGGTCCGCCCGCTTCGCCCGGAACACGTAAAGCGCGCCGCTGAACGGGTCGTGGCCTCCATCGCGCACCAGCGACAGCAGGCTGTCCGGGCCCTTGCGGAAGTCCACGGGCTGGCTGGCCAGATAGACCTTCACGCCCGACGGCATCATGCCGAGCGCACCGCACGCAGGATCCGGCGCAGCGCAGCCTCGCTGACGTCCGGGCCGACGCGGATCATCACCTCGCCAACCACAATCTCCACCATGGGAGCGGACGTGCCCACCGGGGCGTCTGCGTTCTGCTTCTTCAGAAAGGCCTTCCGCCAGCCGAACAACTGCGGTGGCGAAATCCCCAAGCCGCGTGCCAGCGCCGAAACGTTCACGCCCGGCTCCAGCGCCGCCGCGACCGCTTGCGCCTTGAACTCATCCGACCAACGGCGGCGCTCCCCAACCGGTGCTCCGTCAAAACGCTCAATCACAGCCTCGACCAACTGTAAGCTACCAGTCGCAGGCATAGGCGTAGAACTAGTCTTAAACATGGAACCTCGGCGTCAGACCAACGCCAAACACCTATCCCAGATCAGCCACGCCGCGGCACCCACGGGGTTTCCTTGCCGCTTACGGTCGTGCGCGGCCCATGCCGGATGCGTCAGGACTGCGGATAACCCCTTGCGGCTTCGTTACCTCAGCCGCAATCGGACCGCTGGAAACGTCCGCTGGACGTTTCCAGCGGTCCTCTGTCTGCCCTCACGGCAAGATATGCAGCCAGACCCAGATCGTGCCGATGCTCAAGCCCGTCGCGATCAGCACCGTCGAGGCCGCGACTCGCTTGCCCACCCCGTAGAAGTTGGCAAAGACAAAGGCATTCACCCCCGGCGCCATCGCCGCCGTCATCACCGCCGAGCGCAGCGCGGGCACGGGCAGGTCCAGCACGAAGCGACCTGTGACATAGGTCAGGCCCGGATGCAGCACCAGCGAACAGCCGCAGAGGAGCGCGATCAGCCGGAAATCCCCATCTGGGCGATAGCGCACCAGCACGCCCCCCAGACCGAACAGCGCCGCCGGAATGGCCGTCACCGCCACCATCTGCACCCCCGACAGCAGCGCACCGGGCAAGGGCACGCCGGTCAGCCGCACCAGAAAGCCGCAGGTGATGCCGAAGACGAGGGGCTGCAACAGGATCGTCCGCGCGATGTGCAGGACCAGCTTCCCGCGCCCCATGCCTTGCCCGCGCGCCCGCGCCCATTCCATCAGCGCGATGCCAAAGCCATAGAACAGCGGCGAATGCATGGCGATGATGGCGAAGTTGCCCGCCAAAGCCTCTGGCCCATAGGCGCGCTCGGTGATCGGCACGCCCAAGAGCAGCGAGTTGGAGAACAGCGCCACAAATCCGATGGCCACCGAATCCGTCAACGGGCGGCCAAAGGCCAGATGGGCGGCGAAGAAGGCCGTGAAGAAACTGACGAAAGCCGCCGAATAGAAGGACAGCAGCAAGGCCGGCTGAAACGCCGCCGCAAGGTCCAGCTTCAGGATCGAGGTGAACAAGAGCACCGGCGCGGCGAAGTTCTGCGCGTAACGCATCACCCCGTCCACCGCCGCATCGTCAAAGACCTTGAACCGTCGCGCGATGTAGCCAAAGCCGATCACGACAAAGACCGGCAGGATGACGTCCAGCAGGGCCTGCATGACCTCAGACGCTCAAGGACTGGGTAATCTGCATGCCATCAAAGGCCGGGCGGATATGGGCGGGCAACTCGGCGCAGAGGGTCGCGTAGTCAAGATCCACATGCATGTTCGTCAGCACGGCCGATTTGGGCGCCGCCTGCGCGATCCATTCCAGCGTCAGATCCAGATGGGCATGGGTCGGATGCGGCTTGCGGCGAAGGGCATCGACGATCAGGCAATCCAAGCCGTCCAGATGTGGCCAGCTTTCGTCAGGAATGGCCACAGCATCCGGCAGATAGGCCAGACCGCCCACCCGGAACCCCAACGCCTCCATGCTGCCATGATCGGCGGTGAAGGGGGTCAGCGTCACAGCACCCCCGGCCCCCGAGATGGTGACCGGGCCACGGATGGTGTGCAGGTCAAGGATCGGCGGGTAGGGCGACCCTTCCGGCTGGACGAAGGCATAGCCGAACCGGGACAAGAGCGCCTCTTGCGTCGGGCCATCGGCCCAGACGGGCAGGCGGCGGCGCAGGTTGAACACGATCTGGCGCAGATCGTCGATGCCATGCACATGGTCGGCATGGGAATGGGTGTAGATCACCGCATCCAGATGCCCCACCTGCGCGTCCAGAAGTTGCTCGCGCATGTCGGGGCTGGTGTCGATCAGCACCGTGGTCGTCCCCACCTCCGTCACGCGCTCCACCAACAGCGAACAGCGGCGGCGGCGGTTCTTGGGGTTGGTGGGGTCGCAATCGCCCCAGTCATTGCCGATGCGCGGCACACCGCCCGACGATCCGCAGCCAAGGATGGTGAAGCGCAGATGGTCCATCATGCCGCCTTTGCCTGACGCGCGGCCTTTTTGAACAGCCGGTCAAAGTTCGCGCTGGTCTGGGCGGCAAACTCCGCCTCAGTCATCCCGTAAAGCCCCGCTCCTGTCTTGGCGGTAAAGGCGGTATAGGCCGGTTCATTGCGTTTGCCGCGATAGGGGATCGGGGCGAGGTAAGGGCTGTCGGTTTCCAGCAGGATGCGATCGACCGGGGCGGCGGCGAAGATGTCGCGCAAGTCCTGCGATTTGGGAAAGGTCGCGATGCCCGACATCGACAGGTAGAACCCCAGGTCCAACGCCGCCCGCGCCAGACCGGCACCGGACGAAAAGCAATGCATCACGCAGGAATAGGGGCGTTCCTTGAAGCCTTCGGTGAGGATCGCCGCCATATCCTCATCCGCCGCGCGGGCGTGGATGATCAGCGGCAGGCCGGTTTCCTGCGCGGCGGTGATGTGCAGGCGAAGCGAGACCTTCTGCACCTCGGCACTGTCCGCCGTGTAGTGGTAATCCAGACCCGACTCGCCGATGCCGACGAATTTCGGATGCCGGGCGAGGGCGACCAGTTGATCCACTTTCGCCATCGGCTCTTCGGCGGCACTCATCGGGTGGGTGCCTGCGGCGTAGAACACGCCTTCATGCGCCTCGGCAATCGCGCGCACTGTGGGTTCGTTGCGCAGGCGGGTGCAGATCGTCACCATGCGGGTGACGCCAGCGGCACGGGCGCGGGCTAGCAGGTCTGGCAATTCGCCGTTGAAATCCGGGAAATCCAGATGGCAATGGCTGTCAACAATCTCGGGCGGTGTGGGGGTCATTGCTCACCTGTGGGCGAGCGATCCCGCCGTCTCTTCAAGCTTCAGCACCATATCCATGAGAAGCGCGGCAGGGTCAAGGTTGACCGCCTTTCCCCGCCGTGCCCGCTGCGACAGCGATTGCGCCAGTTCCGCCCAAGTCTGCGCCGCCATCGGATGGGCGGCCAGCCGGGTGAAGAGATCGCCTTCGCCCTTTGCCGCCTCGGGGGGCAATTGGCGCAGGGCGGCGGCGCGGGCCAGACGGGCGAGGAACAGGTCGATCAGCGTCACGATCAGGTCAAACCGCGCCTCACCGGCCTTGCCCGTGCCACTTTCGGCAATCGCCAGCGCGCGGGCGCGGTCCAGCCGGGGCAGGGTGGACAAGAGCCCCACCATTTGCGCGTAAAGCGCCAGACCGTCGAGGTTGGTCAGACGGAACGCCTCGCCCACCGATCCGCCCGCCAGTTCGGCCAAGGCAACCGCCTCTTCTGGGGCGGTGTCGCCGCCCGCCTGCATCAAGGCCTCGGCCAGATCGGGCGGGGAAAGCGGGGTCAACCGCAATTCGCGGCAGCGCGACCGGATGGTCGGCAACAGGCGGAAGGGCTGATGCGAAATCAGGAAAAACGTCACATTCGCCGGAGGTTCTTCGAGGATCTTCAGAACCGCATTGGCGGCATTGGGGTTCATCTCATCGGCACAATCGACGATCACCGCCCGTCGTCCGCCATCGACGGACGACAGGTTCAGGAAATTCTTCAACTCCCGCACCTCATCGACGCGGATGACGTTGGAGAGGCCGGTTTCCTTGTCGTTCAAGCCGCGCCGCACAAGAAACAGCCGGGGTTCGGCCAAGGCGCGCATGTGCCGCGCGACCGGGTCATCCGCCGGGATGTCCAGCGTTGCCGGCGGGGGCGGGGCACCGAAGAGGCCGCCATCCCCTGTCGGGGTGGCCAGTAGGAAACGCGCCAGTTTCCAAGCCAAGGTCGCCTTGCCCACACCGCGCGGCCCGGTGATCAGCCAGCCATGGTGCAAGCGGCCCGAGGTGAATGCGCGCAGGAACTCTGCCTCTGCCGCCTGATGGCCAAAGACGTGATGCGTCTCGCGCGGGTGGGGGGCGCCCTCGATGCGGTCGGGTTCGGGGATGTCGGGATCGGCGGCCATGTCAGCCGATCCGCGCCAGAACGGTGGTCAGGATGTCGGCCGCCACGGCATCGGCATCGCGCGCGCCGTCGATCACGGCAAAGCGCGGCGTGCGGGCGGCAAGGTCGAGGAAACCCGCACGCATCTGCGCCTGTGTGGCCAGCCCCATGTCCTCGAACCGCATCTCGTCGCCCGCCCGCGCCTGCGCGCGCGCCAGACCCACGGCGGGGTCGATGTCCACCAAAAGCGTCAGGTCCGGTTCCGTGCCGATCATCAGCGCGTGCAGGCGGTCCACCGTCTCGCGCAGGGCAGGGGCACGCAGGCCCTGATACATGCGGGTGGAGTCGGCGAAGCGGTCGGTGATCACGATCTCCCCACGCGCCAAGGCGGGGCGGATGGTCTTTTCCAGATGATCCCGCCGCGCCGCGGTGAAGAGCAGGATTTCCGTCTCCGGCGACCAACGGTCGGGATCGCCGGTCAGCACCAGACGGCGGATGTCCTCTGCCCCCGGACTGCCGCCGGGTTCGCGCGTCAGGGTCACGGCATGTCCCCGCGCGCGCAAGTCTTCGGCCAGACGCCGGGCCTGGGTCGATTTCCCCGATCCGTCAATGCCTTCGAAGGACAGGAACAGGCCGCCCGACACCATCACGAGGCAGGGGCGGCAGGGTCAGCGCCACCCGTATGCGGGGCGACATAAATCTCCCACAGCCGCGCCGCCGCCGTGGACAGCCGCGTGCCGAAGCCCCCGCGCGCCACATCGGTTTCCGCGACCAGCGGCACGCGCGCATCCGGCAGGTCGGGCACATGCACGATCAGCTCGGCCACCTGCGCGCCCTTGGCGATGGGGGCGGTCAGCGGGCCGGTGTAGATCACTTCCGCCGTCATGCCCTCTTGCACCTGCGCGGGTACCAGAAGACGGACATCCTCGGCCGGGACCAAACCAACCGATGCCTCTGCCCCCATCCAGACATCGGCCAGCGCCACCCGCTCCCCCGACTTCGCCACGGTCTTTTGCGCGAATTGGCGGAAGGCCCAGTTCACGATGGCCTCGGATTCCTCGGCGCGGGCCTTGTCGTCGGGCAGGCCCGCGATGGCGAAGATCACCCGCCGGTCGCCCAACAGCGCTGACCCCACCAGCCCATAACCCGCCTCGGAGGTGTGGCCGGTCTTCAGTCCGTCCGCCTTCCAATCCGCCGCGGCAATCTTCAGCAAGGGATTGCGGTTGTTGGCATTCGCGGGCGCCCGCTCTTTGTAGTTGAACTGTGTCTCGGCAAAGATCGGGTAGTATTCCGGGAACTCTTCGATCAGACGTTTGCCAAGGATGCCAAGATCCCGCATGGACATCCGCATTTGCGGATCGGGCCAGCCAGAGGCGTTGCGGAACACGGAGTTCGTCAGCCCGATCGCCTTTCCACGTTCCGTCATCTGCGCGGCAAAGGCCTCTTCCGTCCCGGACAGCCCTTCGGCCACCACGACGCAGGCATCATTGCCAGAGTTGATGATCATGCCGTGGATCAGCTCATCGACCGTGGGGCGGTCGTTTTCCTGCAGATACATGGTCGATCCGCCACGGCGCGTCATTTCGGTCGCGCGCGAGGAGACGGCAAAGGTCGTGTCCATCGTCACCCGGCCATCGCGCAAGGCTTCGAACAGCATGTTGATGGTCATCAGTTTGGACATCGACGCCGGGGGGACCGGCATGTCGGCATTCTTGTCCATCAGGACGGTCTGGGTCGTCATGTCATAGACCCAAGCCGCCGTCGCCCGCGTCTCGAAGGCGCGTGCGGGCAGGGCGGCCAGCATCAGGCCAAGGGTCAGGACCAGCAGGCGGCGCAGTCGAAGGTGCATCGGATCTGTCCTTTCGTCGATTCCCACGGGCCTGTTAGCCTATCATCGCGACAGAAGGTAGGCATCCGCGAAGCCAAGCGACTTCACCTTGTCGAGAAATGCCTTGCCCGTGCCCGTGCCCGAGGCCGTCACGCTCCAATAGGCTTTGCCCTTGGCCTCCCCCTCGCGCAGGGTGGCGGTGATGCCGGCCTTTTTCAACTGGTCCACGGCGCGTTGGCCATTCGCCTGAATCGAGAAGATGCCGATCTGGGCCCGCGCCTCTCCAACCGCAAGGGCCGGGGCTGCCGGGGCGGGGGCTGGTTTCGCCGTGCCCGCCTGCGGGGCCGTCGGCAGGGGGGCGGGTGCATTCGGCACCACCGGCGCGGGGGCCGAGGCGCCGGGCTTGCCTGCATCGGCGCGGTTGATGGCCGCCGCCGCCCCAGTGGCGATGGCCGAGGTCGCGGCAGGGCCACCGTCTAGCGCTGTCGTGGCCACCGCCTCATTGGCGTCCAGGATCGGACGGGTGGCGTCGGGCGCTTCGACCGGCACTTCCTCGCGCCGCAGGGCGGTCACGCTGATCGTGGCCGGCTGGCCCGCGACCAGACCGAGCGCCGCGGCCGCATCGGACGAAATTTGCAGCGGCGGGCCGGGGTTGAACGCCTCGCGTTTGAACAGCGCGCCGATGACGAATTTGCCATTGGCCGGATTGCGCAGGATCACCCGTTCGGGATCGGTCGCCTTTTCCGACGCCACCCAGACCCCGCCGAGCGAGGGTCGCCCGTCCCAGAGCGCGCTGTCGGTGACGTTGAACACCTCGGGCGCCTCGACGTCCCGGTCGACCAGTTTGGTGGATCGCGCCGGGGCGGGCGCCGCCGTCGTCGTCCCGTCCGAAGAGGCGGTCCCCCCGCCCATCTGGCAGCCCGCCAAAGCGACTGCCGTCAGCCCTGCCAGCGCAACCCGCGCGAATACTTGTCCTGCCATGTCTTGCCCCATGTTCCGGCGCGGATCGACCGCGCTGTTGACGCCCTGGTGCACGCGGTGCCGGGCGTTTGTTTGCCTGCCTCTTCTGCGGACTGTCCGGCGCATTCCTGCCCCGCCACCCCGTTCTGGCATATAGCATACAGTCCTGCGCGTTCCGTGCAAAGGGCGGCGAGGCGCTGCGCCGACGTTCCGCCACCGATTTTCCCGCCAGACCGCGCGCCCCGCATTGTGCACCCCAAACGGGGCTGCTAAACGATGTGCGTCGGAGGAGTGGCCGAGTGGTTTAAGGCACCGGTCTTGAAAACCGACGTGGGGGGAACCCCACCGTGGGTTCGAATCCCACCTCCTCCGCCACATACCATTGAAATTGTTGGATAATTTGGGGGTTTTGGGGAAAGTTCCCCTAATAGCTCCCCGATAGCGAAGACCCTGTAGCGTGGGTTTGGCTCCAACGGGTATCGTTGACCCCGACCTGAACCGTGAGACCAAGAAGAAGTCGGCCAAGTCGCGACACAGCGTCTCCTCACGCTTTCGCTTCGATCAGCATGATGCAGTGGTGTCCCTGTTCAATGCCTCGGCAAGGGCGTGGCAATCAAACCGACACCAACCAGACGGCAAGGTCGACCACAGGGCTGATTCATCACCCACTGCAAAACTGCGGAACATAGTTGGTTGATAGACGGGGGGTGGAGGGGGACGCCAGAGAGTCCAGACTGGGGCGAGATGAGGCGACCCTTGGACGCCTGACAGGTCGGCTGCATCGCACGATGGGGCGACAGAAGCAGACCCCCCGTCTTTCGACTTGGCCGCATCCCTCTGACCCCACCCGGGTGGTACACCCCTATAGTCGCCATGACGCACCAAATCTGACCTACCTGAGGTTCTGCTCAATCGGCCACTAGGCACCCCAAATAGATGATCTGAACGGCATCCGGTGCAGTGGTTCCTTTGGCCGTGGCATTCATCATCAGGGCGACGGCATCAAATTCACAAGGACTGAACGAAGGGTCTGCACTGAAAGGTTCAATCGAACTTTTCGGTAGATCGGTAGATCGGTGGATCGCCTCGGCAAGCATCCGGTCTGAGTGTGGTGACGAAGTCGCGTCAGGAAAGAGCCGGTGCAGCACGTTCATGGCGCTGGGCTTCTTCACCCCTGCCAGATGGCACAATGCCCCTCCACCGGGTTTCTGCGGGGCTGTGCGACACAATGGCGGCCCAGACGTCGGGTTGGCCTGAGCAGTATGGAAGCATCGACCTCTGGGTGCTGCCGAGTGTTCGTTTGCCTCTGCGGATTGGTCGTCTTTGCGGCCTTGCGCTCCGCTTGTCTGAAATTCCCACTTTGACTTCAATACTAGTGGCCACCGACCGGTGATGGGTGATCCTCCCCGCCGCCTGATCACGGGCAGTCAAAGGCACGGCACTGGACAGGGCGACGTCGAGATTGTACATCCTGAGGCACATCAAGAGAGGACACTGTCCTCACCAACCTGCTAACCCAGCAAGGTGGTCGCCCGAAAGGGGATGTGGCCGCACCGGCAACTATAGGGGTTGGCACCATCTAAACGCGATCATCTTGCCCTCCAATGAGAGTGTGAGATGTTGAATAGACGTCGTTTTATGGCCGTTTCCGTGATGGCTGCTGTCGCCGCGACCCTGCCAGCGCAGACCTTTGCCGCAACACCCCTTCGCGCGATACCAAAGCACCGCCGCATCTTCCCAAAGCGGGAAGAAGATGGGTCTTGGCTGCTGCACAGTGATGCCCCGTATGAGCCACGCAAGGTGATCCGCCCGGAGGTCATCGAACGGGTGTTCGGCGCAGGGGCCTTCAACCGACTCTCACAACGCGACCATTGGGCAATGATCGAGGCAGGCTGGTTTTCAGGGCCTGACCTGCATCTGCCGGTCCCATTGGGCGACCCCGCCTATGACGTCTGGAAAGGCTACTACCACCCCGTCACAGAGGCGCATGACCTGCTGCGGCATCTGTTTGCGGCCAAGTATCCGGGTCGCCTGCGTTCAGGGAGTTACTTGCCAAATGGCCTCACCCTTGCCGAACATCCTTGCACCCCGCGCTATGCGACGGCCCGTGTTCACAGTGACATCGACCTGCTGCGCTGCCTGTTCGACGTCGCGTCGATGGGATCGCTGATTGAGGTGGTCCTGCCCGCAGAACTCAGCACCCTGCGAGCCGAGTATGACGATCCTATCCGGATGGAGGATTTGATGTGGCCGACGACCCGCCTAAACGCGCCAACTGGGCTGACGTTAGAGCAGAAGATGAGACGCTCCTACGAGGCCAGCCAACGCGCCGCGCTTGCACAGCACCTGCCGAAAGCCTGATCCAGACGCCGCCCGCAAAGGCCGCGCCACTTGCCCCAAACCCCAGCCCCAATTCTCACGGAGACCACCATGCACAGACGCGGCTTCCTCATCGGGATCGGTGCCTTGCTGACCGCCCCCTACGTCGCCAAGGTCCAGACTGCACTAGCCCAAAAGGCGATGCCAGTCCCGCTCATCACCGAAGCTGAGGCGGATCGCGTCTTGATCGCGTCACGCATGCACCGTGGCTTCACGCTTTATTTTGACACCACCCAAGACCCAGAGCCGGAATACACCTACCGCGAGATGCTGTCGGAATTCTGGGGTGAGGATTTCCCCGAAAACGCACCGATCAGCGCGGAAGACAAAGCCAAGCTGGCCGACGACTATGACCTCGTTGTTGAGGACCTTGAGGCGGTTGCGCCCTTTTCCCTCTATGCAGAGCAATGGCGGGAACAGAACGATCCCAGCCATGAGGTGTTTTCATACTTGGACGATCTCGACCTTGGCCCGACAGATGATGAGGGCGAAGACCTGCTCGGCGCGTTGGACTTCGTCGAAGGGGAGCATCCCGGCAGTTCCTACTATGCCGTCGAGGCCCGCGACGAACTGACCCTGCACCTGTTACAGGCGCGGCTGCTCGACCTCGGCGAAGAGGTTTTCATTCGGATCGAGAACAAGGTTTGAAGTGCATGCAAAAAGGGGCGGCAGTCCCTTCCGGGGCCGCAGGCCTCCACCCCGCCTTCACCAGAAAAGTTCGTTTGAACTTTTCTGT
This sequence comes from Paracoccaceae bacterium, assembly GCA_027486345.1. Taxonomy (GTDB): domain Bacteria; phylum Pseudomonadota; class Alphaproteobacteria; order Rhodobacterales; family Rhodobacteraceae; genus Paragemmobacter. The sequence continues at coordinate 5,337 of JAIXPH010000054.1, read as the reverse complement.
GCCGAGACTGTTCGTCAGGACGGCCTTGTTGGGTCAGAGTTTCAACGTGGCTTGCATTGGATTGATGGGTAAGCGTCCGGGCTGACCGCTCTGCCGCGTTCTGATGGTGCGGGATAGTGTCCACCATTGATAGTGGACACTATGGTGATGGCGTGGCGCGTCGGACGAGGCGGCTTTGGACGGATGAGGAGAAGCGGTCGATCTGTTTGCAGACGACTGCGCCTGGCGTTTCTGTGGCTCAGGTGGCGCTTCGCTACACGGTGAATGCGAACCTGATCTTCAAATGGCTGCGTGATCCCAAGTATCGGCCCAAGCCCGGAACGGGATCGGAGGAAGCCGATTTGCGCTTTTTGCCGGTGGAGATCGTCAAGGAAGCGCCGTTGATCCGGCAATTGCCTGCCGCAGATAGCCAGATCGAGATCGACTTGGCTGGCGGTCATCGGATGCGGATCAGCGGTGGGTATGATCCCGAGGCACTTGCGCGGCTGATCCGGGGTCTGACGGTTTGATCCCGGTTCCGGTCCACACACAGGTCTGGCTGGCGGCCGGGGTGACGGACATGCGCAAGGGTTTTGCGGCACTGGCCGCACTGGCCGAAGCCGTGCTCAAGCAAGATCCCTTTGCCGGACATCTCTTTGTCTTCCGTGGTCGCCGTGGCGATCTGGTCAAGGTGATCTGGTGGGACGGTCAGGGCGCCTGCATGTTCATGAAGCGCCTGGAGAAGGGCCGGTTCGTCTGGCCCTCGGCCAAGGAGGGGAAGGTGGCGCTGACGCCTGCGCAACTGTCGATGTTGCTGGAAGGGTGAGGAGGATCAGGATTTGATCCAGTGGATCAAATCCCCGACGCAAGTGGCGGGCCCCGCAGCGAACCTGGCGGCCCCTGGCAGCGGGATAATCTTCGGGACCTGCAATCAATGATTCCCACAAGGAATACAGTGGGATAAACTTCCTGCATGCTCGACAAGACCCTGACCTTGCCTGAAGACCCCGAGGAGCTGCGCAGCTTCACCGCGCGGCTTCTGGCCGAGGTGAAGGCGCAGGCGATCCTGATCGAGAAGCTGCGTCATCAGTTGGCCGGGCACCGCGCGCACCGCTTCGGGGCCTCGTCCGAGACAGCTGAGCGGTTGCAGCTGGCGCTGGAGACCAGCGAGATCGCTGCTGCCGCGATGACGGCGCGGATGCGTCTGCCGGACATCGAGGAGAAGGACAAACCCAAGCGCCGTCCGATCCCGGACCACATCCCGCGGATGGAGGTGGAACTGACCCCAAGCGCCGATGCCTGTGCCGATTGCGGTGGCCGCCTGCGCCGCATTGGTGAGGATGTGACCGACGAACTGGAATACGTCCCCGGCCCCTCGCCATTGTCCTTGGACCAATGGCGGACACTGGCTCGACATCGTGAACCGGATTGTCCGTCCGCGCCTGACCTGTTCTTGCTGCGAACGGTTCGTCCAGGCGCCACTGCCGTCGCGCCCCATCGAACGCGGCCGCCCCGGTCCGGGCCTGCTGGCCCATGTGCTGGTCAGCAAATATGCTGACCACCTTCCGCTCTACCGCCAGAGCCAGATCTTCGAGCGCGAAGGGCTCGACCTCGACCGCTCGACGCTGGCCGACTGGGTCGGCAAATCCACCGCCCTGCTTGAACCCGTCGCTGACGCCATCGGTCGCCATGTCCTGTCGGCCGAAGCGATCTTTGCCGATGACACGCCGATCAGCATGCTCGCCCCCCGTTGCCCGGCAGGCGATTGCAAGCAATCGCCGAGAGGGGGCACCGGCAAAACCCAGACAGCACGGCTCTGGACCTATGCCCGCGACGAACGCCCCTGGGGCGGCGATGCACCTCCGGCAGCATGGTATCGCTTCTCAGGCGACCGCAAGGGCCAGCACCCGAAGGATCATCTCGCCCGATACTGCGGCTGGATGCATGCCGACGGCTATGCCGGGTTCGAGGACCTCTACCGAACCGGCGCCATCCGCGAGGTCGCCTGCATGGCCCATGTCAGGCGCAAGTTCGTCGACATCCATCGGTCGCAAGGTTCCCCCATCGCCGAGGAAGCCATCGGCCGGATCGCGCAACTCTATGCCGTCGAGAAAGAGGCCAGAGGGTCACCGCCAGAGGTCCGCGTTGCGCTTCGCCGCGCACATGCGGCCCCGGTCTTCGACGAGCTAGAGGTCTGGCTGGCCCTGCAACTCACCAAGATCTCAGGCAAATCCCCGCTCGCAGCGGCCATCCGCTATGCCCTGACCCGCATGGAACGCCTGCGACCCTATCTCGACCACGGCATCCTCGAACTCGATAACAACGCCGCCGAACGCGGCATGCGCGCCGTTGCCCTCGGGAGGAAGAACTACCTCTTCGTCGGCTCCGAGGCAGGCGGCAAGGCCGCCGCCATCGCCTACACCTTGATCGAGACCGCCAAGCTCAATGCCGTCGACCCCCACGCCTGGCTCGCCGATACCCTCGCCCGTATCCCTGACTACAAGATCACAAAGGTCGATGACCTGCTGCCTTGGAAATGGCGCGGGTAGCGGTCAGGCCGGACGCTTACATTGATGGCTGGGTGGCGGCCACAGGAGAGGCCCAAAATGACTCGTAGGAATCGCGACTAGCGTGGCGGCACCTCACCCACCCAAAATGCGATGAACGCGCTGTGCGGCCCGTTTTGGCGGCTCAGAGTCGAATCCTGATGCGGGTCTCATTCGGTGTGGGCTGCGGGACCGGACGTGCCATCAGATTGCAGGCTCATCGACTGGACATGGCAGTGGCCATCATGCGACCTGAAAACGAAATGCGGCCCATACAACGAGGACTCAGGACGATGCCATAAGAACTCCCGCCCGGATTAATCGCGGCCTATGAGGCGACCGAATTCGGGGTGTTTGGCGCGCATCCGTTCACGCTTCGCATTGGGACATTCAGTCCTGAACTCGATGCGGCTTTCCGACGGTGGGGGGTGAGTTCCGCAGCCTTCATCACCGCTTGGAACCCACGCGGCGAAGCCTATGCCGCTGACGCCAACGCCGCCCTGCAGGCAAGTCTCGTCGAAGCCATTGCCGCGATGGGCCTTCAGTCGCTCTCTGGGATCGGGGTTGATCCGACAGGAGATTGGCCGGGGGAAGAAAGCCTGCTGGTTCTTGGGTTGGATCAGGTCGCCGCATCGTCGCTGGGGGCAGCGTTTGAGCAGAATGCCATCGTTTGGGTGGGGCAGGATGCCAATGGTCAGACCGTTGGTCGTCTTGGAACGGTCAAGCGGGTGTGGCAGGTGGCGGCCATCGCCTCGGCGAGGGAGAGAGACCAGTGATCCCGGCAATATCGGACGAAATCGAAGCAGGGCAGTCCGGGGCAGACTTCGAATTCGATCAGATGCACGGTGTCGTCCGCTTCGATCCTCAGATCGATCGAGAAAACGTCGCGCAAGCCAAGACCCGTGATCAGCTGCCGCGCGATGTCACGAACCTTGGCATCCGCTGCGGGCTGCAGTCGCGCCACGGGGATGAGGTCCGGTTCGCGATACGTTCCCGCCGCGCGTTCTGCAGCGCCCGTTGCGCCATACAGTGCCATACTGTCGGCCATCGTCTGAAAGTCGCTGTCAGAGTCGACAAACGTCACGCCCAAATCCTCCACGCGGCCCTCACCGGTCAGGTCAAGGTAGCTGGCCCGCACGTTGCGCCCGGGCACATAGGGCTGCACAATCACATCGTCGCGGTAGGCGGCAAAGACCCTGCGGCTGAGTGCGAGCGCCCGCTCTGGCGTATCACAATGAGAGTCCGGCCAGATGCCGATTTTCGCGCCGAGGCGGTTTGGTTTGACAAACCATCCGCGCGACGACGGTGTCGGCGGCACGATCCAGACCCCGTCCCGCGCAAGGCCTGCGGCTGGCACCGGCAGGCCAAGCGCACTAAGGACCGCGCCGGACCGGAACTTGTCCTGACACAGCGCGAAAAGGCTGTCATCCGCGCCGATGGTCGAAAGACCATACAACCGCGCCAGCGCGGGGGCCGCACCGCCCCGGAAATAGGCGATGCCGTCCGTCAGGGTCCAGACAAGGTCCTTGGCCGGATCGGCTGTGGCCAAAGCGGCGGGCGCGTCATCCAGTCCTATGGGGTGAAAGGCGATCCCCCGCGTCGCACAGGCGGCGGAAAGCGGTTCCAGATGCGGCGCGACATCCGTCGACTGCGCGAGGTAGGAGGCAACCTCAAGCGCATGTGCGGCCGTGAATCCCTGCGCCAGCAGCCGATCAAGACAGGCCTGTTCAGGTTCATGCACAAGGAAAAGGCGCGGCAGGGTCATGGGGAGGTCCTTGTTTTAGGCCAGATCAGCTTCTGCCTTCCCGCGCCGCCGTCTGAGCCTGTGACGACATCGCGTGCAGGATTGCGACAGGTGCGCGGCTTAGCCTGAACGCGCCTCGGCATAGCGCGCCATGCGGGCGAGGGCGGCGTCGCGGTCCATCACCGGGCCGTGGCCGCCAAAGCTCTGCCGGAAGGGCAGGGACGCCAGTCGGCGGTGACTCAGACCGACCAGCGCCGGGTCCGCACCGGGGATGTCGTCGTAGATATGCCCGGGCAGCAGGACATCGCCACAAAACAGGCTTTGCGTGCTGTCATCATACAGGCTGATCGATCCCGGGGAATGTCCGGGTGTATGCAGGACCGCAAGGCGCCGCCCGCCCAGATCGACGATGGCGCCTTCGTCCAGTTGTTCGGTCAGCGGGCAGGACCTTTGCCCCAGTGCGATGGGGTCAATGGCTGCTCCGTCCTTCAGGACGGGCCGCCCGCAAAGCCAAGGCGCGGCTTGCGTGGCCTCTGGCTGTGGATCGGCAAAGATTGCGGCCTCTGCCGAGTGCCCCAGACGGGTGGCGGCTTGGTAAAGATGGCCGATGTGGTCGAAATGGCTGTGGGTTGCCACAGCGATCAGACTTGGCAACCAGCGGTAGGGCAGGCCGGGACCAAGGCCCCAGCCCCCGTCAATCAGGCAGTACCGCTGACCTCCGGTGATCAGGTAGAAAAAGCTTCGCTCACTTTCCTGCAACATCGGCTCGGACAGCCGCAGGATACCTGCGCCCATGTCCTCGACCAAAAGCTCTGTGTCCGCCGACGCTGTCATCTGGGGTTCCCGGCACTCTCTCGGGAGAAATCTGCCACGGACAAACCCTCCGCCGCCTGCCTATCCGCGACATCGGGAATGTACCTTGCTGGAAAGGCGGTATGACACACCTTAGCAGGGTGCTGAAGAAGTCGCTTTTGCGGAACAGTTTTCTTTCGGCGCAACCTGCTGGGTTTGGTTTCGGCTCCATCGACGCTGGCGATCTACATGCCTGGCGCGGTTTCCCAGCATCAG
>JAIXPH010000050.1 GCA_027486345.1 Paracoccaceae bacterium | reverse complement strand
GCCTCTCCGGCGTCGTTCAGCACGCGGCGGGCGCGGTCGTAATAGGCAAGACCAATCTCGGTGGGTGAAACGCGGCGTGTCGTGCGGTTCAAAAGGCGGGCCCCCAAGCGCGCCTCCAAAGCCGACACGTGTTTGGACACGGCCGATTTAGAAATTCCCATCTTCTTGGCCGCATCGGTGAAGCCACCTTGGTCCACGACCGTGGCAAAGGCTTCCATTTCCGTCAGTCGGTCCATTGTTACCCTCTGGCAAGCTATGAGGTCGAATGACCGATCATTGATCGCCAATTCGGGCAGCATCGCGGCGGGTCTTGGACCGATCCGCGGTTTTTGGGCGGACTGTTGAAGGCAAGGAAACGGGACACCGCCGAAAGTCTGGCGGCGTCCCGCTCAAAGGATCACAATGTCGCGGCCAGTCGCGCCGCCTGATCGATCGCGCGTTTGGCATCCAGTTCCGCCGCGACATCGGCCCCGCCGATGACATGGGGGGTGACCCCCACCGCCAGCAACTGGTCGGCCAAGCCGCGCTCCGGCACCTGCCCAGCGGCAAGGATGACACTGTCCACGGGGATCACCTCGGGCACACCATCGCGGGTGACGTGCAGGCCATCCTCGGCGATGCGGTCATAGGTGACGCCGCCGATCATCCGCACGCCCTTGGCCGCCAAGGCGGCGCGATGAATCCAGCCCGTGGTCTTGCCCAGATGCCGCCCCGGCTTTTCCGCCTTGCGCTGCAACAGCCAGACCTGCCGCGCCGGGGCGCTGGGGTCAGGCTCTGCCAAACCACCGGCAGAGGTCGCTGGATCGCCCACACCCCATTCCGCCCGCCACAGCGCCGGGTGTTCGGTCGGGCTTTCCCCGGCATGGACAAGGAATTCCGAGACATCAAAACCGATGCCACCCGCGCCGATCACCGCAACACGCGGTCCCACAGGCGCACCATTGAACACATCGACATAGCCCAAGGCGCGCTGTTGCCCCGGAATGCCGGGATCGCGCGGGGTGACGCCGGTGGCAATCACCACCTCGTCAAAGCCGCGCAAGGCCTCCACATCGGCCCGCGTGTTCAGGCGGACATCGACGCCTGAGACCGTCAGCATCGTGGCGAACCAATCGACCAGACCGTGGAATTCCTCTTTCCCCGGCACGCGGCGGGCAAGGTTCAACTGCCCGCCCACCTGTGCGCCCGCCTCAAACAATGTCACCAGATGCCCGCGCTTGGCCGCCACGATGGAGGCCATCATCCCGGCAGGCCCAGCGCCGACGACGGCAATCGCTTTTGGCGTCTCCGTAGCGGGATAATCCAACTCCACCTCATGGCAGGCGCGCGGATTGACAAGGCAAGAGGTCAGCTTGCCGCTGAAGGTGTGGTCCAGACAGGCCTGATTGCAGGCGATGCAGGGCGCGATTTCCCGTGCCCGACCGCTTGCCGCCTTGGCCACAAACTCCGGATCGGCAAGGAAGGGCCGCGCCATGCTGACCATATCCGCCTTGCCCGCCGACAGGATGCCCTCGGCCACCTCAGGCGTGTTGATGCGGTTCGAGGCGATGACCGGAATGGTCACCTCTGTCCGCAACCGCGCGGTCAGATCAGTAAAGGCCGCGCGGGGGACAGAGGTCGCAATGGTGGGCACCCGCGCCTCATGCCAGCCGATGCCGGAGTTCAGGATTGTGGCCCCGGCCGTTTCAATCGCGCGGGCCAGCGTGGCGATCTGCTCCCACGTCTGGCCATCGGGGATCAGGTCGATCAGGCTGATGCGGTAGATCAGGATGAAATCCGGCCCGACGGCCTGCCGCACCCGACGCACCACCTCAATGGGCAGGCGCATGCGGTTTTCATCACTCCCGCCCCAACGATCGGTGCGGCGATTCACATGGGTCACGAGGAACTGGTTCAGGAAATAGCCTTCCGACCCCATCACCTCGACCCCATCATAGCCTGCTTCGCGGGCCCGGGTGGCGGCGGTGGCGATGTCGGCGATCTGTTTCTCGATGCCCTCCTCATCCAACGCGCGCGGCACGAAAGGCGAAATCGGCGATTTGATGGCAGAGGCCGAGACGCAGTCCTTGCCATAGGCATAGCGCCCGGCATGCAGGATCTGCATGGCGATCAGCCCGCCCGCGTCATGCACCCTATCCGTGACTGTCCGGTGATTTGCGATGTCCTGCGCGGAATACAGCCCCGCCGCCCCCGGAAACACGCCGCATTCGGGATTCGGCGCCATGCCGCCCGTGACCATCAACCCCACCCCGCCGCGCGCGCGGGTGGCGTAGAATTCAGCCACACGGTTCCAATCCCCCCGCTCCTCCAGCCCGGTATGCATCGACCCCATCAGCACGCGGTTCTTCAGCGTGACGTGGCCCAAGGGCAGCGGTTGCAACAGATGCGGATAAGCGGTCATGGCGGTCCTCCCCTGTGGGCAAGATGCACCGGAGCGGGGCCAGAAGTCACGCCGGACGCGGCGTCATCTCCGGTGGCGTCAGCGGGGGTTTTGCACCCCGTCGACCATCGGTTCTTGGACCGATGGCGATTCCGATGGCCGACCCCCGCAGGATGTTTGAGCAACGGAGAAAGAGGGGGCGATCAACCGTTCTCGCGCAGAATTGCCCCTGCCAGATAGAGCGAACCGCAGATCAACACGCGGGCATTCGGATCTGTTGCCACAATATCTGCCAGCGCAGCAGCGACCGACTCCGCCGCCACCGCCTCGATCCCCACCGACGCAGCGGCGTCGCGGGTGACTTCGGCGGGCAGGGTGTTCTTTTCGCCGGGGATCGACACCGCATGCAGGCGCGTGACCTGTCCGGCGAGGGGGCGCATGTAGCCGGTCACATCTTTGGTGTTCAGCATCCCGCAGATCAGGTGCGTGGGCCGCGCGGGCATGCGGGCCAGCGTGGCCGCCACGGCCTCGCCCCCGGCGGGATTGTGGCCGCCGTCCAGCCAGAGTTCGACCGACGGCGCAATGTCCACCAACGGGCCACGCTTCAGGCGCTGCATCCGGGCGGGCCATTCGGCGCGGGTCACCGCAGCCTCGCAGGCGGCGCCATCCCGCCCGAGGAAGCGCAGGGCAGTGATCGCAGCCCCGGCGTTCTGGATCTGATGCGGTCCGGGCAGGGTCGGCAGCGGCAGATCCAACAGGCCGTTTTCATCCTGATAGATCATGCGCCCGCGCTCTTCCCACACGTTCCAATGCTGACCAAAGGCCAGCACGGGAGCACCCAGACGGGCGGCTGTCGACTCGATCACCTCAAGCCCGTCGGGATGCTGGGGGCCGACGATGACCGGCACGCCGCGCTTGATGATCCCGGCCTTTTCCGAGGCAATCTTGGCGATGGTGTCGCCCAAAAACGCCTCATGGTCCATCGACACGGGCGTGATGATCGACAGGCGCGGAGTCACCACATTGGTCGCATCCAGCCGCCCGCCAAGCCCGACCTCAAGCAGGGTCCAATCCGCAGGGGTGCGGGCAAAGGCGAGGAAGGCCACGCAGGTGGTGATCTCAAAGAAAGTGATCTCATCGGGGCCGTTCTTGACCACGCACTCATCCAAAAGGGCCGTCAGCGCAGGTTCAGAAATCAACGCCCCTGCCAGACGGATCCGCTCATGAAAGCGCGCCAGATGCGGCGAGGTATAGGCGTGCACCCGGTCACCGCCGGACTCCAGCCCCGCGCGGATCATGGCTTGGGTCGATCCTTTGCCGTTGGTCCCGGCGATATGGATCACCGTTGGGATGGCGCGTTCCGGATTGCCCAGCGCGGCCAGCAGGCGATGCACCCGGTCCAAGGTCAGGTCGATGACCTTGGGGTGCAGGGTCATCATCCGTTCAAGGACGGCGTCCGAGCCGTAGGTGCTCACGCCTTGGCCTCAAGCGCGATGGGGGCCTCGGGCACGGTTTGCGCAGTCAGTTCGCCCTTGATCGCGGGCGGTTGGCCGGTCAGCAGGCGGATGATCGTGACCAGTTCCTCGCGCAGGTTCTTGCGATGGGTCACACGGTCCAGCATGCCATGATCCAGCAAGTACTCCGCGCGCTGGAACCCTTCGGGCAGCTTTTCGCGGATGGTCTGTTCGATCACGCGGGGACCGGCAAAGCAGATCAGCGCATTGGGTTCGGCAATCTGCACGTCGCCCAGCATGGCATAAGAGGCGGTCACGCCCCCGGTGGTGGGATGGGTCAGCACCACGATATAGGGCAGGCCCGCCTCGCGCAGCATCTGCACCGCCACCGTGGTGCGGGGCATCTGCATCAGGGACAGGATGCCCTCTTGCATGCGCGCCCCACCTGCGGCGGAAAACAGCACCATCGGGCGCTTCATCTCAACGGCGCGTTGGGCAGCCGCAATGATGGCGTTGCCCACATACATCCCCATGGACCCGGCCATGAAGGAAAAGTCCTGCGCCACGGCGACGATGGGGGTGCGGGCAACCTCACCCTCCACCACCAGCATCGCCTCTTTCTCGCCGGTGGTTTTCTGCGCGGTCTTCAGCCGGTCAGGGTATTTCTTTTGATCGCGGAAATGCAGCGGATCGGTCAGCGGTTCGGGAACCTTCACCTCGGTGAAGATGCCGCCGTCGAACAGCGCGTTGAACCGGTCCCGCGGGCTGATCGCCATGTGATGATCGCAGGAGGTGCAGACATTCTGGTTCTGCGCCAGTTCCCGGTGGAACAGCATGGTTCCGCATTCGGGGCACTTGGTCCACAGATTCTCTGGCACTTCGCGCCGGGAGAAGAGCGAGTTGATCTTCGGACGGACGTAGTTGGAAATCCAGTTCATCTCAGGCACGGCCCTTCGGTGGCAAAGCTCAGACGGCAGAGGTCAGGGTCAGACAGATAAGCCGCAGGCACGGGAAATGCAAACCCCGCCGTCCCACCGCGACACGAGTGGCCGCGCCAGAGCCGCCCATGGCAGGACAGTGGACGCGCGCCCCGCGCTCGCGCTATGCCTGCGGGGTGGTGCTTTTTCCCACCGCTGCAGGAGGTATGCGTGACCGGCCCCCGTCGTGTTGTCCCTGGTGTTTTCCGCCCGCTTCCCGCGCTGATCGGCGCGGTCCTGCTGCTGTCTGCCTGCGTTGCGGGATATGGCGCGGGGCGCAAGGCCCAAGTGTTGGGCGGATCGATGCAGGTGGGTCTTGCGGCGGGATACTGCATCGACGAATCCTCCAGCCGCGAAGGCGCGGACAGCCTTGTGCTGCTGATGGGGCGCTGCACAGCGGGCGTGACCGAAACCCCGGCCCTGCTGACCCTGTCGGTGGGACCGGTCGGCTCTGGCGCGGGGATCGGACAGGACAATGCGGCGCTGGCCGCCTTCTTCACCTCGGACGCTGGGCGCAAGATGCTGTCGCGCGACGGTCGCGCCCGCGACGTGCAGGTGGTGCAAGCCTTTGACGAGGCCGGCATTTTCACGATGCAAGTCCGTGATCGGGCTGTGGGGGACTATTGGCGCGCCGTGGCCGCGATCCGGGGGCGGCTGGTCATGCTGTCGGTCACCGGCACCGAAGGCGCGCCCTTGGACGCGGCCGCCGGACGGCAACTCTTGGCGCGGGCCATGGCGGAACTGGTCAAAGCAAACCCCGCGCCGCAAGGTTGATGCCCCGCAGCTTGGCAGAATCGCACAATTTTTCTCTTTTCGGCTTTGAGTTGGCAACCGAAACGCGCCATAATCCGGCGGGGTGGCGTGGTATTGTTTCTGCCGCGTAAACAGTGAATGGGAGCAGGCATGCCCGGCTGGAAAGACGGCATGGTCCAACGGTTTTTGCAGCAGCGCATGGTGCGGCGCTGGCAAGGCTTGGCCGAGGCATCGGCCACGGTCGACCTTGGAACGCTGCGCAACTGGCGCGCGCAAGCCCGCACGATGCGGCGGCAACTGGACCGGGTGATCCATCAGGCCGAGCACCGGTTGGCCTTGCCGATCATCGGCAGCAATCCGATCCGCAAGCCGATGGGCAGCGATTGGGCCTGGCGGCCGGATTTGTGGCGCGGGCCGATTCCGGTGCCGGGAATGGCCTCCGTCGCCAGCAAATCCATGATCTGCGATGGAATCACCGTCTATCATGACTGCCGCCGGTCGGAGCTGACCGTCCGCCAGATCCGCAACACCCGCGAATCGGATGTGGCCCCGTTTGGCCTGCGCATGGACGTCTTCCGCTTTGACGGCTCATTCCTGTCGCTGGTGCTGGACCTGCCCCCGGATGCCGCACAGGGCCTGCGCCTGCGGCACCTGATCCGGCTGGATGTGATCGTGGAAATGGAAAAGCCGCTGGAAATCTTCGCGCGGCTGAACATCAAGCACGGCCCCAACGTCGAACAGATCGTGCGTGAATTGCCTCTGAACGAGGAAGAGGTGATGGTGGAATTCGACCTCGCCTATACCAAGGTCAATGAAAAGCGGATCGAAAAGCTGTGGGTTGACTTGATTTTTGAAGGACCCGCGATGAATCAGATCATCCTGCGCGACGTCACCCTGTGCCGCCGTCCGCGCGCCGAATTGTAAGGTGGGGGCGATGAAAGACAGCGTGGACCACATCTCCCTGACCCGCACCCGCATCCGCAATGGCGTGTGGGAGGGGGAGCTTTCGGGCGCCGCCACCCAACCCGCGCTGGAGGTCCGGCATCTGGAGGCCGAGGTGCCGGGACTGACCGTCACCGCCCTGCCCGACCGGCCCGGCCTTTGGGCGGTGCGCGTGCCGATCCCCGTCGCGGCCTTGACCGAGGGCGTGCAGACCTTCCTGATCCGCGACCGCGCCACGGGTGAGACGCTGGATCATTTCACCATGATCACGGGCGTCGCGATGGAAGACGACCTGCGCGCCGAGGTGGATCTTCTGCGCGCGGAACTGGACATGCTGAAGAAAGCCTTCCGCCGCCATTGCCTTGAGACCGAGGTTTAGGTCTTAACGCGCGCCATAGCGGGCCAGAAACATCGTCACCGCTCCGTCGATCACCCGCGCCACATCGCGCGGCGCGCAGCAATCGGCCACGCCAAAGATCAGCCGGTCATGCAGATCGGCCTTGCACAGCTGGGTGAACTGATCGGCGGCAAGGTTGATGTCATCGATCCGCAGGTCACCCCGCTCCACCGTCTTGGCCAGATAGCGCGCGATGCGGTCGCGGATCATCACCGGGCCGGAATGGTAGAATTCATGGCCCAAGGTCGGAAACCGCTCCGCCTCGGCCACGCACATGCGGAACATGCGCTGGCCGAATTCGGACTGGGCAAAGGCAAGGATGCGTTCCGCCGCCAAGGCGAGGACCTGCGCCACGGGCGCGCTGTCGTCGATCAGCGCCTCGGCCTCATCGGCCTGACGCCGGCATTCGGCCTTGGCCACCTCTAGAAACAGCAGCCGCTTGTCGGGGAAGTAACTGTACAGCGTCGCCTTGCTGACCCCCGCCGCACGGGCGATGTCATCGACCGACGCCCCGTCAAAGCCGTCGCGCAAAAAGATGTCGCGCGCGCCTGCCAGCACCTGATCGAATTTCCGCCCCTTTCGGATGTCCTGCGGCACTGCGGTCATGGGCCCCCCGTTCTGCGCCACCAGCATAGGCCAGTCGGCGCGCGGGGGGCAAGCCACGGTCATTTTGCGGGGGTCGTGCAGACCGGTTGCGCGACGGTGGTGTCGCAATTGGCGGTGGAAATGGTCACATCCCCGGTCGGAAAGGTCAGGTTCGGCAGGTCGAAACTGATGCTGTCGGCCAAGGCGGGCGCGGCAAGCAGCGTGGAGAGCAGGACGGCGGACAGCAGGCGGGTCATGGGATCGCTCCTTTGAGCTGAACTATTCGGTTCAATTTAAGTAAACCGAATAGTTCAGTTCGTCAAGTGAGTCTGAACCGTTCGGTTCACTTTCTGCGCCACCTTGCCCGATCGGCCTTGCGGTGCTTTGTTGGCGTTCGAAACCGGGGGGAGGGTCGCCATGTACCGCAAGGGCGAAGTCACGTATCAGCCGTTGCCGCTGCCGGACCGGATCAGCAAGTCCGATGCCCAGTCACAGGCCGATGCCGAAGCCTTCCTTGCCCATATGCGCCAGCGCCATTCGGTGCGGCAATTCTCTGACCGCCCGGTGCCTGAAGCGGTGATCCGCGCCATCATCGCGGCGGCGGCCACGGCGCCCTCGGGGGCGAACCATCAGCCATGGCATTTTGCGGCCATCGCCAACCCCGCGATGAAGGCACGCATCCGCGCCGCCGCCGAAGAGGAAGAACGCGCCTTCTACAGCGGCGGCGCGCCGGATGAATGGCTGGCGGCCTTGGAACCCATCGGAACCGGGGCCGACAAGCCGCACCTGACGGACGCGCCGTGGCTGATCGTGGTCTTTGCCGAGCGCTGGGGGCTGACCGATGACGGCACGCGCTACAAGAACTACTACGTCCCCGAAAGCGTCGGCATCGCCACCGGCTTTCTGATCGCGGCCATCCACCACGCGGGTCTGGTCTGTCTGGAACACACCCCCAACCCCATGGCTTTCCTGAACGAGATGCTGCACCGCCCGCCGCAGGACAAGCCCGTGATGATCCTGCCCGTCGGCCACCCTGCCGACGATGCCACCGTCCCCGCCGTCGCAAAGCGCAAGAAAGCCTTCGACCGTATCGCCAGCATCTTCACCTGACCTCCCCCTCCCCGCTTCCCCGTTGCTGAAATATCCCGGGGGGTTCGGGGGGCTGGCCCCCCGGCTTTGGCCGGGTCCGGGGGACTGGACCCAGCCACCTTGCCCTTTCGCCTCCCGCATGAGACACCCGGTCCATGCTGGCGATCCTGCTCAAGACCCTGCCCTTCTTTGCCGTCATCGCCACCGGCTTTCTGGCCGGGCGCGCGCGTTTCCTCACGCCCGAGGCGACCGGGCAACTGACCCGGTTCGTGTTCTACTTCGCCCTTTCGGCCATGCTTTTCGGCTTTGCGGCCAACCTGTCCCTGACGGAAATCTTCAACCTGCCCTTCGTCCTCGCCTATCTTTTGGGCACCGGCATCGTGTGGGCGATGGTGCTGGCGGTCGCGGTCCTGCGCGGCGAGACGCGTGAGGCAGCCCTGTTCGAGGCGCATGCCGGCGTGATCGGCAATGTGGGCTTTCTCGGCATCCCGATGCTGGTCCTGTTGCTGGGACCACAGGCGGTGGGGCCGGTGCTTCTGGTGCTGGCCGTGGATCTGGTGGTTTTCTCGTCTCTCCTGACGCTGCTCATCACCCTGTTCCGGTCGGGCCGGGTGGGGGCGGATACGCTGCGCGTGCTGGCGGTGGGGCTGGTGAAGAACCCGATGATCGTTTCGACCGTGCTCGGTCTGGCGTGGGGTGCGACCGGGCGCAGCCTGTGGCCGCCGGTGCAGGACTTCATGACCCTGCTGGGGGCCGCCGCGACACCTTGCGCGCTGTTTGCCATCGGGGCGTCCCTTGCCGGGCGCAGGCCGGACCGCCCCCTGATCGCCGCGTGGCTGGGTGTGGCCAAGCTGATCCTGCATCCCGCCGCCGTCGCCCTGTGCGCGCTGGTGATCTTTCCCGTGCCACGAGGCGGGGCAGAGGTGATGATCGCCGCCGCAGCCTTGCCCGTGGCGGGAAACGTGTTCATCCTTGCCCAGCATTACGGGGTTGCGCCACAACGGATCTCAACCGCCATCCTAATCTCCACCGCCCTTTCCGTGCTGACGGTGACGGCGGTGATCGCCTTACTGGAGATGACATGAAGACAGTTTCGGAAAACCGGGCCTTTGGCGGCGTGCAGGGGGTCTACACCCACCCGTCCGAGGCCTGCGGCTGTGACATGACCTTTGGCCTGTTCCTGCCCGAACAGGCCGAAGACGGCCCGGTGCCGGTGCTGTGGTATCTGTCCGGCCTGACCTGCACGCATGAGAATGCCATGGTCAAGGCCGGTGCCCAGCGCTGGGCGGCCGAGGCGGGCATCGCGCTGGTGTTCCCGGATACCTCGCCGCGCGGGGACGGGGTGGCCAATGACGATGCCTTTGACGTTGGTCAAGGGGCGGGGTTCTACGTTAATGCCACGCGAGACCCGTGGAAGCCACATTTCCAGATGTGGGATTACGTCACCGATGAACTGCCCGACATCCTGTTTTCCGCCTTTCCGCTGGCCGAGGTGGCGCAGGCCATCACGGGCCATTCGATGGGCGGCCATGGTGCCCTGACCATCGCCATGAGCTTCCCGGGGCGGTTCCGCTCTGTCTCCGCCTTCGCGCCGATCTGCCATCCCACCGCCAGCGACTGGGGGCGCAAGCAGTTCAGCGCCTATCTGGGCAAGGACGAGGCCGGTTGGGCGCAGTATGATTCCACCCTTCTGATGCGCAAGCGCGGCTTTGACGGGCCGATGCTGATCGACCAAGGCACGGCGGATCAGTTCCTTGACCTGCTGAAGCCCGAAGCCATGGCCGAAGCGATGGCGGCGCGCCGTCAGGGCGGGGCATTCCGCATGCAAAAGGGCTATGACCACAGCTATTTCTTCGTCTCGACCTTCATGGAAGAACACATCGCCTTCCACGCCGCCGCTTTGCATGCCTGATCCCGCACCGAAGATCCTGATCGACGCCGATGCCTGCCCCGTCAAGGAAGAGGCCGAGCGCGTGGCAACCCGCCACGGCCTGCGGATGATCCTTGTCTCGAACGGCGGTATCCGCCCCTCGCGCAATCCGCTGGTGGAAAGCGTCTTCGTCGGGTCCGGTCCGGATGAAGCCGACAAATGGATCGCCGAGGCGGCAGAGCCGGGGGACGTGGTCGTCACAGGCGACATTCCCTTGGCGGCCAAGGTGGTGGCCAAGGGCGCCGTGGTGGTCAAGCACAATGGCGAGCAGTTGACCGGCACCAACATCGGGATGGCGCTTGCGACACGTGACCTGATGCAGGACCTGCGCGCCGCCGATCCCTTCCGTCAGGGCGGGGGCCGGCCGTTTTCCAAGGCGGATCGGTCGCGGTTTCTGGATGTGCTGGACCGGGTGGTTCGCGCGTCGTTGCGGCTGTGATGCGCGACCCGATCTGATCGACCCCACCTGCGCGGCGCGGACAGGGTCGCGCGGCGTTTACAGCCCCGCTTCCGCCGCAATCTCCTTGGACGACTTCCGCGCGCGTTCCGTGGCGGATTTCAACTGTCCGCAGGCGGCCATGATATCCTCGCCACGCGGGGTGCGGATGGGGCTGGCGTATCCCGCCTTGTAGACGATGTCGGCAAAGGCCTCGATCCGCTCCCAGTCCGAGCGCTGGTAAGGCGCGCCGGGCCATTCGTTGAAGGGGATCAGGTTGATCTTGGCCGGAATCCCCGCGATCAGCTTGACCAGACGGCGGGCGTCGGCATCGCTGTCATTCACATCCTTCAGCATCACATATTCAAAGGTGATGCGCTCCGAATTGGACAGGCGCGGGTAATCGCGCAGCGTGTCCAGCAGGGTCTTGATGTTCCACTTCTTGTTCACCGGCACCAGACGGTCCCGCACCTCATCGGTCGTCGCATGGAAACTGACGGCCAGCAGGCAGCCGATCTCTTCTGCCGCGCGGGCGATTTCCGGAACGATCCCAGAGGTGGACAGCGTGATGCGGCGGCGCGACAGCGAAATGCCTTCGCCATCCATCACCACCTGCATCGCGTCGCGGACGTTTTCGAAGTTATACAGCGGCTCGCCCATGCCCATCAGCACGACGTTGGACACCATCCGCGTCTCGTCCTTGGGCGCACCGGCCACTGGCCATTCGCCCAGATCGTCGCGGGCGAGCATCACCTGCCCGACAATCTCGCCCGCCGTCAGGTTGCGGACCAGTTTTTGCGTGCCGGTGTGGCAGAAGGAACAGGTCAGCGTGCAGCCGACCTGAGACGAGATGCACAGCGTCCCGCGGGTTTCTTCGGGGATATAGACCGTCTCAACCTCATGCCCGCCCGCGATGCGGACCAGATATTTCCGCGTCCCATCGGCCGAGATCTGGCGGCTGACCACCTCTGGCACCTCGACCACGAAATGCTCGGCCAGCAGGGCACGGTAGTCCTTGGACAGGTTGGTCATCTGCGCGAAGTCGCGGATGCCGAAATGGTAGACCCATTGCCAGACCTGTCCCAGCCGCATCTTGACCTGCTTTTCGGGTGTGCCCGCCGCGATCAGCGCCGCGCGAAGCTGGTCGCGGGTCAGGCCGACAAGATTGGTCTTGCCGCCTTCGGGCAATTTGCGCGGAAGGGTCAGCACATCCTGCGTGATCGGCGCGGAAAGGGTCATGGGCGGTGTCCTGAAGCGATGAAGCGTTTGATATAAGGGATTCGGCCAGAAAACGAAACAGGCAGAAACGAAACAGGCAGAAAAGCAAAAGGCCGCCCGGCTGGGGCGGCCCAAGGTCTTGCTGGCGGCTTGCGCTTACTGGCAGCGCTTTTCCGCCTCAGCCATGGCGGCGGTGAATCCGCGCAGGCTGAAGGTGTCGGCGGTCTGGGTGCCACGGCCCGAGCGGGCAGTCACCACAGCCTCTGCGCCCTTTTTCATCGCGGCGAGCAGTTGGGCATCGGCATCGGGTGTCGCAGGCCAGGCCCATTCGCCATCGGTGAACAGCTCATAGACCGTGCCATCGATGGCCACGGTCACGGTGGATTTCTCTGCAAAGGGGTAGCCGCCGGTATAGCTGACCTCACCCGCCGCACCGGCACCGGGACGGAAGGTGACAAAAAGCTGGATTTCACCGCGACGCACCGTCACTTCCGTGCCATCGCGCGTGGCGGCGGTGGATTTCGGCGCGGTCACACCCCAGCATTCCTTGGGGTTTTCGTCGGTGAACACACTCCAATCGGATTTCACATCCACCACATTGGTGGATTCCTGTGCCATCGCGGAACCTGCGGCGGCGGCAAAAGCCCCGGCCAGCAGAACACGCCCGAACATGGACTTCATGGGATAGCCTCCAGACTGTCGCGCCTCATGACCGCTGCCCGCCCGGCTGTCGGGTTCTGCCATCGTCCCTGACATGGGCGCAAAGGCTGGCGCGATCTTGTTCAACTCTCTACCGTTCTTACGCAGAAAGCCCTGACGGTGAAAGACCCCCATGGGCCCATTCGCGCGGAAAATCGCGCAACTGTGAGGGAGAGAACGATGGGACAGCCAGTGCCGATGGCCGAATTGTGGCGCGGGGGGCTTTTGGAAAGCACGCATCTGGGCCATGCCGTGATCTGTGATGACACCGGTGGCATCGTGGAAAGCTGGGGCGATCCGGCGGCTGTGATCTTTCCGCGCTCCTCGTGCAAGATGCTGCAAGCGCTGCCTTTGGTCGAAAGCGGGGCCGCCGATGCGGCGGGGCTGACCGACCGGCAACTGGCCTTGTCCTGCGCCAGCCACGAGGGTGCGGCGCTGCATGTGGGCGCGGTGCGCGACTGGCTGGCAGGTCTTGGCGCGACTGAGGCGGATTTGCGCTGCGGCTCGCACGAACCCTATGACCGGGCCGAGCGTGACCGCCTGATCCTTGGGAAGGAACGCCCCTGCCAGTTGCACAACAACTGTTCGGGCAAACATGCGGGCTTTGTCACGCTGAACCGCCATCTCGGCGGCGGGGCCGACTATGTCGAGATTGACCACCCCGTGCAGCGCGCCGCCCGCGCGGCCTTTGAGGAGGTGACGGGCGAGGCGATTTCCGGTTGGGGCATCGATGGCTGTTCGGCCCCGAACTTCGCGACCTCGGTCCATGGTCTGGCGCGCGCCATGGCGCGGTTCGCGGCGGCGTCGGGCAGCAGCGCGCGGGACACAGCGATGCGGCGGCTGGCCCATGCGATGGCGACCTACCCTGAGATGGTGGCGGGCGAGGGCCGGGCCTGCACCGAACTCATGCGCGCCATGGGCGGACGGGTGGCGATCAAGACCGGGGCGGAAGGCGTGTTCATCGCCATCATCCCGGAACGGCGGATGGGGATTGCGCTGAAGATCACCGATGGCGCCAGCCGCGCGTCAGAGGCGGCCATCGCCGCCCTTCTGGTGCGTCTGGGCGTACTGGACCCCGCCCATCCGGCGGCGGTCAAGCGGCTGCATCCGGTGCAGAAGAACTGGCGCGGCTTCGAAACGGGCGACATCCGCTGCGCCGCGGGCTTTCCCGGCTGAGCTGCGCAAAAGGGCTGCGCCTTGCAGCGCAGCCCCCGGTCATGTCCCGTAACGCGGCAGCGGGGCTAGGTTGGGGGCGAAGATCCCCGCCACCGCGCCACGTGACATGCGATCTGTTTGCCCACGCAACGGGGCCGAATTGCGGTGAGGACAAGGAGTTTTGCGGGCACGCGCCGCAAGGTTTCCACAATGCACCGCCGCGCGGCTTTGGCTTGATTTGCCGCGCGACCCTGTCCTAGACTCTGCCAATGACCCTGCAACCGCCGCCCATCACCCCCATCGGCCTGACCCTCGGCGATCCTCTGCCCGAACAGGTCAGCTTTGACCGGCGCGAATTGCAGGCCATCCTTGCGCTTTATGGCCGGATGGTCGCCATGGGTGAGTGGCGGGACTACGCGATTTCCGCCCTGCGCGAGGTGGCGGTGTTTTCGGTCTTTCGTCGCACGGCGGAATTCCCGCTCTACCGGATCGAGAAACGGCCCAAGCTGCGGACCAAACAGGGGATGTATGCGGTCGTCGGGGCCGACGGGCAAGTTCTGCGGCGCGGGCATGAACTGGCCGCCGTGCTGAAAGTTCTGGAGCGCAAGCTGATTCGTCCCGTCGAGTGATCTGATGGCATGCGCGGGCATGGCCCGCGCATCCGCGATGCGCCCTGCCATCGGCCAAGGCCGCTGTCAGGGCAGAGGGGGGCCGTCTGCCCCCCACGGCGCAAGCGCCGTTCCCCCCGAGGATATTTCCACAACGGGGAAGGGGTCAGGGGCGACGGCGGGCGGTGACCGGGCCGCCGCCCTGGGCCGCGATGCGGTTCTTCGCGGCGTCCAGGGCCTCGATGGCGACGGACATGCTGTGGCCGTTGGCGTGGATCAAACGTGCATCATCCAGCATCAGGGCGACATGGCCCTTCCAGAAGATCAGGTCGTTTCGGCGCAGGGGGGCGTTTTCGGGCAGCGGTTGGCCAACGGCCTGTTGCAAGTCGCTGTCGCCCGGACAATCGCGCCCGCAGGCATGGAAGGCGATCTGCACGAGGCCCGAGCAATCCAGACCCGCATGGGAATTGCCGCCCCAGAGATACGGCGCGCCGAGGAACATCAGCGCCACCTCTGCCGGGTCGTTGAACCACTGGTCGATCGGGCGCAGATGCGGCAAGGGCACAAAGCCTGCCTGCGTGGCGGCAAAGGTGCCGTGGGTGGCGGTGACGGTGAGGCGCGCGCCCATCGGGAGCGAAAAGAGGTCCGGGGCCTGCACCTTGGGTGCGCCATAGGCATGGCTGGCGGGGGACGCGACCCAATGCGTGGCGGTGATGGCAGGGCTGATGGCACCCTCGGGCAGCCAGCCGCAATAGCCATCGCGCGCCATCTGGACGAAAGCCCAGCCGTCCTGCCGGTCCACCACGGTAAGGGCCGCCCCCAGCGTCACTTGCCGATCCCGCGCGCCATCGGGGCGCGACAGGAGGTCTGCCAAAGGCAGCGCCACGGCGGCGCATTCACCGAACGTGAAGGCAGGGGCCTCCAGCCGGCCGCGCAGGCTGTCCAGCGCCACGCGGCCAGAGAACGGGGTCAGGCGGCGATCCAATTCACAGCCCGAGGATGTCGGGCAGCGCGTTCAGCACCGCCCGCGCGCCCTGCCCCACCCCGCCTTTGGGCCGGGCGGGGGCATCGCTGGGGCTGTGGCCGTAGATGTCGAAATGCAGATACCGTGCCTCGCCCACGAACCGCCGCAGGAACAGGGCCGCTGTGATCGACCCGGCAAAACCAAAGCCGGGGGAATTGTCCAGATCGGCGATGCCCGGTTCGATCACCGGGTCATAGGCATCATGGAAGGGCATGCGCCAGACCGGATCGAAGCCCGCCTTCGCGCCCTTGGCCAAGGCGGCGGCGATGCCATCGTCATCGGTGTAGAAGGGGGCAAGGTCCGGCCCCACCGCCACCCGCGCCGCGCCCGTCAGCGTGGCCATGGAGACAAGTACGTCACAGGGTTCCTCCACCGCATAGGCCAAAGCGTCGGCGAGGATCAGACGCCCTTCGGCATCGGTGTCATTCACCTCGACCGTCAACCCCTTGCGCGAAGTCAGGATGTCCTTGGGGCGCATCGCATGGCCGGAGATGGCGTTCTCCACGGCGGGCACGATGACGCGCAACTGCACGGGCAGGTCCAGCGCCATGACCATCTGGGCCAACCCCATGACAGTGGCCGCGCCACCCATGTCCTTTTTCATCAGGTTCATGCCGCCGGTCGGCTTGATGTTCAGCCCACCCGTGTCAAAGCACACGCCCTTGCCCACCAGCGTCAGGCGCGGGCCTGTGCTGCCCCAGCGGAACTGCATCAGGCGCGGCGCGCGGCCCGGCACATCGGCGCAGGCGCGGCCCACGGCATGGATCATCGGGAAATTGTGGGTCAGCAGATCATTGCCGCGGATCACCTGCGCGTCGGCGCTGAAGCGGTCGGCCAGCGCCAGAAACGCCGCCTCCAGCGCATCGGGGCCAAGATCGGCGGCGGGGGTGTTGATCAGATCGCGGGTCAGGAACTCTGCCTCGGCCATGGCCATGAGGCGGGCGGCGTCACACCCCACTGGGCAGACCAGACGCGCCGGGGCCGTGGCGGATTTGGCGGGACGGTAGCGGTCAAAGCGATAGGCGGACAAAAGGAAGGCCAAGGCGGCCTCTTCGCGCTGCGACGGGGTCAGGTCACCCTCGATCCGCCAGTCGCGCCCCGGAAGCGCGGCGGCGGCCTTGGCCAGACCAAAGCGAACCCGGCGGCGGGCGGTATCGGTGCCAAGGCCGGTCACAGCCGCGGCGGGTTGGCCATCCGGACCGGGCAGCAGGCAGGTTTCGCCCAAGCCCGCCGCAAAGCCCGTCGCCGTCAGCCAACCGCGCCACGCCTCGGGCAGGGTGTCCAGCCATGCGGGCAGGGCATCGGGGGCCACCACATGCAGCGGCAGGGCCGTGGCGGCATCGGCGAAGGTCGGGGGGGTGGTCATGGTGGGCAGGCTTTCTTGCGGGTGTGGTCCGCAGCCTGCGACGGGCGGCGGGCGAGTGCAAGGGGACGGGCGTGTGCGAAGGGACGGGCTGTCACCCCGCCAGCGCTTTTTCCGCCACCCGGCACAGCCGCGCCCAGACCGCCGCGATGGCCGTGGGATCGCCCCGGCTCAGGCACAGGCGCAGATCGGCGGACACGACGGCCAAGGTAACAAAGCCCAGACTTTCCGCCAGCATCTGCACCCGCGCCAAGGGCTGCGCCACCTGCGCCAGATCATGCAGGATCATGCGGTCGGCGATTCCCGCCAGTTCCATCCCCAGATCCGAGATGCTGCGGTTGACCACCGCCGCCGCCGACTCCGATCCCAGATTGCGATACATCGTCACCAAGGGTTCAATGTCTTCGCGCACCTTTTCGCGTGGCGTCAGTACCACGACCCCTGCGGCCGGTTTCGGCGGCATGGCTACACCCCATTCGTTTCACACCCGCCGCCGATGCTTTCCGAAGCGGTTGAACAAATCCTTTCTGCGCGGGCAAATAAACACTCGAATTTTCCCCTCCTTTTGCGTAAGCCGCCTGTGATGACGAGACGACGACATGAAGATGGAGGCCGTTCCATGCTGCAGGCCCGCCCGCTGCCCGCCTATCTGATCAGCCGCTTTCAGGGCTGGAAGGCGACCACCTATCAGGACAACAAGGCATGGTATCGCCGACTGGCCGCCGCCGGTCAGCATCCGCGAGCGATGGTGATTTCCTGCTGCGACAGCCGGGTGCACGTCACCTCGATCTTCGGAGCGGATGAGGGGGAGTTCTTCATCCACCGCAACGTGGCCAACCTCGTGCCGCCCTATAACCCCGATGGCGAATATCACGGCACCTCGGCGGCGGTGGAATATGCGGTTACCTCTCTCGGGGTGGCGCATATCGTGGTGCTGGGTCATTCCAACTGTGGCGGCGTCAAAGGTTGCCATGACATGTGCTGTGGTCTGGCACCGCAGCTTGAGGAGAAGTCCAGCTTCGTCGGCCGTTGGATGGACATCCTGCGCCCCGGTTTTGAACGGGTGCGCGATGTGGCCGAGGCGGACCGCCTGCGCGCGCTTGAGAAAGAGGCGGTGCTGGTTAGTCTGGAAAACCTGATGACCTTCCCCTTCGTGCGCGACGCGGTCGAGGATGACCGCCTGACGCTGCACGGGCTGTGGACCGATACGGGCGAGGGCGGTCTGGAACAGTTCGATCCGGCCAAGGGCGGGTTCAGCGCGGTCTGACCGACCGCTCTGAACCGTCGTCTTGCCCGTCAGGCATGCGCCGGATCGGCGTTTCGACTCTTGGCGCGCACTTGTGCGATGATCAGGCTTTGTGCGGCCAGATCTTCACGAAACAGCCGCTCAAACTCCAGCCGGGCCGGATCAACCGGCACCGGCGACACCGTGGCAGCGTTGGCGGATCTTTGAAACGGCGCAATCAGAAAACGGAACATTCTTTCACCCCCAAAGGCACTCTTTCCATGACATGACGGATCAGACCAAAAGGACCAATCCGCCGAGGGGGAGGCAGCTTTCCCCCAAAAGGATGTGCACCCACACTCAGCCATGGTAACGACCAGCGGTTCGAACATATTACACATCCGTTAGGATTTATTAATATCGCGGGTTTAAGGCGACCCCGCGGCAAAGCAGAGAAGAAAGCGCGACGTTTTACCGACATCGCACTTTGGCTCTTGGGGGGTATCCGGGCCGAACGTACTTCGGGTCGGACCGCTCCGGGGTCAGGGTTGCAGCACCATGTCCGCAGGCCAGCCCAGAGATTCGGTCACGGTCACGCTGGCCTTGCCACCGGCCGGGACCGCCAGCGACCATGCCCAAAGCCCGCGCTGGTCATCGACATCGGTCTGGACAGGGGCGGGGTCGGCGGTGACATCGACCGTGAGGTCGTCCTGTTCGGAATAGGACACCGTATCCAGCAGCCGCACCGTCCAATCGCGCGAGGTCAGGTTCTCGACGGTATAGACCACCGTCGTCTCCTGCCGGTTGGATTTGACGAGGATGCCGCTGTCGCCTTCGGCGCGGGTGGGTTGGAGAGCGGTCAGGCGCAGTCCTTCGATGGGGCCAAAGCCCACCTCGGTTTCCTGCCCGGGGGCGAGGCGTTCCAGATCGGTGACGCCCACCACCGCACCATCGCGCGTCAAGAGCGCCTGACCGGACAGCAGGATTTCCGCCGTGGGATTGGTGAAGCGGGCGACCTGAAACGCCGTCTGGTCGAGGGCGGGGACGTCCCTCGCCTCGACGTCCGGCGACAGGGTGATCTGGTCCAGCGCGATGCGCAAATCCTCAACCCCTGTCGCCACATCGACGGCGGCAGGGAAGTGATAGAGCACGAGGTCGTCCGAGGCTGTCGTCTCGGCCATCATCGCCGGGGCTGCCTCCATCACGGCCTCTGGCATCATCGCGTCATCGGCAAAGGTGCGGGCGTCGGGCTGGTCTGGCGGCCCGATGCGGCGCAGTTTGGGCCACGGTTCTGACGGGGTCATCTGCTGGTTCAGTTGCGCGGTGGACAGGGTCAGGTCAACGCCGCGCCAATCCTCGCCGGTGTCCTGGGTGACAAAGGCCCCCCGCTCCAGCGTCAGCGCGGGTGCATCGCCGCGCGTCAGGGACAGCCCATAGGCCGGACGCCAAGAGGCACCCTCGACCAGATGGGTCAGGGTCAGGGTCGCGGGCCCGGCTTTGGTGACATCAAGGGCGACGGTCAGTTGCTGGCCTTCGGTGCTGTCGGGCGTCACAGCGGAAAGTGCCTCTTCCGCCGCGGCAACGGCGTCTTCTGCCTCCGTCACAGCCCGATCCGCCGCCGGAAGCGCCGCACGGGCATCGGCGGCGGCGCGTTTCGCGAGCAGCGTTTCGTCTGCGATGGTCTGGGCGATGGCAGTGATCTGGCCCGGTCCGATATCCGGCCCCACCTCAGCCGTCACGCGGTTGAGGAAATCGGCGCGCGCCTCGGCGGCATCGACCAAGGCCTGCGCGCCGTCACGGTCAGCCTGCACCTGCACCAAGGCGGCGCGGGCATCTTCCAGCGCGGCTTCCGCCGCCTGCTGCGCGGCGGTCCTAGCGGGCTCGGCGGGCGTCAGGCGTCCGGCACGCAGCGAGAGCGCGCCCAAGGCCACGCCATCCGGTGCCGTCAGGTTCACCCCCAAGGGCGCGGTGGCCCAAGGCAGATCGGTCACCGTCAGGCTGTGACGCCCAGCGGGCAGGTCCAAGGTGACGGTACGGGTCACCTGCGCGGCATCGGCATAGACGGTGACGGCGGTGATGGAGGAGGGCGCGGTGAGGGTATCGGCAAAAGCGGCGGTGGAGAGGAGGAGAAAGGCGAAGGGGGAAAGGAAACGCATCAATGGACACTCCGGAAACAGGAATGGACTGAGGTTAGGCGCAAAGGGGGCGGGGCGGGAAGGGGGATTGGGACGATGCGGCCACCAGAGGTCATTGATCCCACGTTCACAGTCGCGCGGGGCAAGTGACCCGCGCGGATCGCGACCTATCAGCATGCCCGCCCGTGCGCCCCGTGCACGGGCCGCGCCCGCCCTGCGGGGGGCGGGCGCGCTAAGAGCGCACCCGCCGGGCGGTCACGTCCCGTGCCTCATGCGTCAAGTCTGCCGATAACCCCTTGCGGCTTCTTTGCCTCAGCCGCAATCGGACCGGCATAACGCGCCACAGCCGCGTCATGCGTCGGTCCTCTGGCGGCCGCCCTAACACCCGAAAACCAAAAAGACCCCGCCTTTCAGCGGGGCCTTTCCGAAACTGAAACCCGAAATCGATCAGCCCTTTTTCAGGCAGCGGCTACCCAGCACTTCGGCGATCTGCACCGCGTTCAGGGCGGCACCCTTGCGCAGGTTGTCGGAGACGCACCACAGGTTCAGACCGTTTTCGATCGTGCTGTCCTGACGGATGCGGCTGACATAGGTCGCATATTCGCCCACGCATTCGACCGGGGTCATGTAGCCGCCGGGCTCACGCTTGTCGATCACCAGCACGCCCGGCGCCTCGCGCAGGATGTCCTGCGCCTCTTGCCAGTCAAGGTAATCCTCGGTCTCGATGTTGATCGATTCCGAATGGCCGACGAACACCGGCACGCGCACGCAGGTCGCGGTCACCTTGATCTTGGGATCGAGGATCTTCTTGGTTTCCGCCACCATCTTCCATTCTTCCTTGGTCTCACCGGAATCAAGGAAGACGTCGATATGCGGGATCACGTTGAAAGCGATCTGCTTGGGATAGACCTTGGGGGCCACTTCCTGACCGGGGACATACATGCCCTTGGTCTGGTTCCACAGCTCATCCATCGCCTCTTTGCCGGTGCCCGAGACCGACTGATAGGTGGACACCACCACGCGCTTGATGCGGGCGCGGTCATGCAGGGGCTTCAGCGCCACCACCATCTGCGCGGTCGAACAGTTGGGGTTGGCGATGATCATCTTGTTCTTGTAGCGAACCACATCATCCGCGTTCACTTCCGGCACGATCAGCGGAATGTCGGGATCGTAGCGATAGAGCGACGAGTTATCGATAACAACGCAGCCCGACGCCGCCGCCTTGGGCGCGTAGATTTTCGTCGCGTCCGACCCGATGGCGAACAGCGCGATATCCCAGCCGGTAAAGTCGAACGTGTCGAGGTCCTGGGTCTTCAAAGTTCGGTCGCCAAAGCTGACTTCAGTGCCCAGCGATTTGCGCGACGCCAGCGCCGCGATTTCATCAACCGGAAACTCGCGCTCGGCGAGGATGTTCAACATCTCTTTGCCAACGTTGCCCGTGGCACCGACGACAACGACCTTGTAGCCCATCGGGGTTCTCCTTTGACCCGTCTCTCCCCTCATGAAAGACGGGGCCTGTTACCGCAACGGCACTGGCGGGAAAAGCGGATTCCGCGTGGGCCACGCGAAAGTCACTTCAGGCTGTCGCGCGACCACAGGTAGATCGTCAGCCCCAGCGCCACCAGTCCGGCGTAGAACAGGAACAATCCGGCATAGGGGGCCGCGGCCTGCGCCGGATCGGCCAGCGCAGCATGCAGGCGACCCGTGACGATCTGCAACAGGCCCGCAGCGCCGATGCCGAACAGGTTGATCAGCGTCACCCCCCGCCCGACCAGATGCGGCGGCATGAAGGCGCGGCCATGTGCCACGACCATCGGGAAGGACGATCCGAAGAACCCCACCCCGCACAGCAGCGCCAGCGTCACCCACCCTCCGGCATCGGGCCACAGGAACAGCCCCGTCAGGCACAGCGCCATCAGCGCGTTGCCGCCAAACACCAGCCATTTGCGCGTGCCCAGCACCCGGTCCAGCGGGCCATAGGCGAAGTTGCCCAAGACCATCGCCACGCCCATGACCAGTGTCGCCTGCCCGATGGCTGCCGCATCCGCGCCAAAGACGTCGGCAAAGTAAGGCCCCGTCCACAGCCCGCGCACACCGGCGGCGGGGGCATAGGCCACCGCCATCATCGCCAGCACCGGCCAGAGGGCGGGGATCTTCAGCACATCCAGCACCGATCCCTTGCCCGCGCCCTCGGCCCGCGCGGGATCACGCACCACCAGTGCAATCGCCGCCGACACCACCAGCGTCAGCCCCGCCATCGCCCAAAGCGTGCCACGCCAACCGATCAGATCGACCGCCGCCGACAAGGGCAAAGAAGACGCGATATTGCCAAGCGATCCGAAGCCGATCACCGCCCCGGCCAAGGTGCCAAACACCGCCGGCGGATAGACCCGGGCAAAGATGTAATAAGCCGCCATCAGCACGGGCGCGCAGCCGATGCCGATCAGCACCATCGCCAGCTTGATCGCCCCCGGCCCGCCCGCCATGGCAAAGACCGCAGCCCCCCCTGCCCCGCCCACCGCCAGCAACACAGCCGTGGTCACGCGCGGGCCGATCCGGTCCAGCGCCTCTCCCACCGGGATCTGCATCAGCGCAAAGGCCAGAAACCAAAGCCCGGACGCGGCGGCGAGGTCCTCTGCCGTGGCCCCAAGCTCTGCCTTCAGCACCGGCGTCAACACAGCCAGAAAGGCGCGGTAGAACTGGCTCAGGACATAGCCAAGGATCAGGCAGACGATACCGGCGCGCATGATGGGCCTCCTTCAAGGCGGTCACAGTCGCAAAGCCCGCAGGCAAGGGCAAGGTGCTGAAACTTTGTGCGCTTGCCAGACGGAAACGAAGCGGGTTCAACTGGGACGTGGTTCAGTCAGAGGTGCGCCATGCGGCATTTTGCGTTGATCTTGTCCTGTCTCGCGGTCGCCCCGCCCGCCTTGGCCAATGATGGCTTTGGCGGGCTGACGGCGACGGGCCTGACCTTCAGCCAGACCGACAAGGTGGCAATGGAAAGCGAGGATCTGTTCATCAGCCTTGAGCGGATCAAGGTGGATTACGTCTTTCGCAACCTGACCGATCAGGACGTGACCGGCGAGGTGATCTTTCCCCTGCCGCCCATCAGCCTTGGCTATATGTGGAACACCGATTTCAACCTGCCGGATGACCTGACCCGGCCGGATGTCGTGAACTTCACGGTCACGGTGGACGGCAAGCCCGTCTCGCCGCAGATCGACCGCGTGGCGGTGCTGGCCGGGGAGTGGTGGAATGTGCAGCCGGGTGCCGCCGAATATGACACTCCGGGGCAGGATGTGACCGATCTGCTGGAGCGCTACGGCATCCCGGTGACGCTGGACCTTGACGCCGTCGATGCGGCGTTGCGCGGATTGACCAAGGCGCAACGGGCCGAGGTGCAGGCCGCGGGCCTTGCCGAATTCGGAGAAGAGGGCGACGCGCCCACCGAAATCCTGCCGAACTGGTCCATCGTGATCCGTTACCATTGGACCCAGACCTTCCCGGCCGGTCAGGCGCTGGCGGTCAGCCACGGCTACGACAACCGCCCGCCCGGCGGCCTGTTCGGCTGGACCCACCCGCCCGAAGCGGATTACGAGCGTGAGACCGCCCGCCGCTACTGCATTGATGAGGCCACCTCCAAGGCCCTAGTCAAGGTCTTGGCCTTCAAGGACGAAAGCGGTGAGACCTATTCGATGGGGCAGGCGCATTACATCGCCTATGTCCTGCGCACCGCCAACAGTTGGGCCGGTCCGATCAAGCGGTTCCGCCTGACGCTGGACAAGGGCGCGCCGGGCAACGTCATCTCGCTTTGTGCCGACGGGGTAAAGAAAACCGGTCCCACCACCTTTGTGGTCGAGAAAACCGATTACAGCCCGGCCGCCGATCTGCACGTGCTGATCGCCGCCCCCTTCCCGCCACCCAAGTGACGGGTTTCCGCCTCAGGCGGCGGCGGTCAGGGTGGGGCGGTTTTCGCGCACCGGCAGATGCACCAGCGCCGAGAACGCGCCCACGCCCACGCCGATCCACCACACCATGGTGTAGCCGCCTGTCAGGTCATACATCTTGCCCCCCAGCCAGACCCCCATGAAGCCGCCGATCTGGTGGGACAGGAAGACAAAACCGTAAAGCGTCCCCATGTAGCGCAGCCCATAAAGATGCGCGATCAGCCCGCTGGTCAGCGGCACCGTCGCCAGCCACAGCGCGCCCATGACGGCGGAAAAGACCAGCACCGACTCCGGCGTGATGGGCAGCATGATGAACGCCGCCGCCGCGATGGTCCGGCCCGTGTAAACGCCGGCCAGTAGGTACTTCTTGGTGTAGCGTTTGCCCAGCCATCCCGCCGTGATGGTGCCCACGATGTTGAACAGACCGATGATGGCGATGGACAGCGCGCCCAGCCCGGATGTCGTGGTGATCCCCATGCCCGCGATCATGCCCGAAGGGTCAATCGGCCCACAAAGCTCGGTCACGAAGGCCGGAAAATGCGCGGTGATGAAGGCAAGCTGATAGCCGCAGGAAAAGAAGCCCAGAAAGATCATCGTATAACTGGGGTCCTTCAGCGCGCGCAGGAACACGGTGCCAAGGCTTTCCTGCAACTCCTTCTTCGTCGCGGCGGGCGGGCTGGTCAGGAAGGGCAGCGCCAGCATGGCCAGCAGGATAATGACCGCAAAGATCACGAACACCGTCTGCCACGGATAAGATTGCAACAGCACCTCGGCAAAGGGCGCGCCGATCACCTGCCCCGCCGACCCCGCCGCCGTAGCGATGCCAAGGGCCATAGAGCGGTTCTCGGCACTGGTCGCCCGGCCCACGATGGCCAGGATGACGCCAAAGCCCGTGCCCGCGATGCCAAAGCCCACGATCACCGCCAAAAGCTGATGCGCCCCCGGTGTCACGGCAAAGGACGATCCGATCAGCCCCGCCGCATAGAACACCGCGCCCAGAAAAATGGCGCGCCGGTCGCCCATACGCTCGGCAAAAGCGCCGAACAGCGGCTGTCCGATGCCCCAGGCGAGATTCTGGATGGCGATGGCGAGCGAGAATTCCGCCCGCGGCCAGCCGAATTCGGTCGCGATCGGGATCTGGAACATCCCGAAACTGGCGCGGATGGCAAAGGACAGCATCAAGACCACACAGCCCGCGATCAGGATCGGAGTCACAAGCGGGGATTTGTCGGTGGTGGGCATGGCGCGCTCCTGAGGCAAGGTCCTTCTTCTGCGCCCGGAAATCCTGCCGGTCAAATGCGGATTTGTGACGGGTACATTGCCAGGCACTTGGCCTGCGGCGCGGCTGTGCCCTTTCGGCTTGCACCTGCGCCGGTCTCCGTTAGCGTTAGCACCGGACAGCACGGGGGCGGGCATGGGCGGTGAGTGGTGGCGCGGATCGGTGACCTATCAGGTCTATCCAAGGTCGTTTCAGGACGCCTCGGGTGACGGAATCGGCGATCTGCCCGGCATCACGGCGCGTCTGCCGCATTTGGCGCGTTTGGGGGTCGATGCGGTCTGGCTTTCGCCCATCTTCAAAAGCCCGCAGGCGGACATGGGCTATGACGTTTCGGATTACTGCGACATCGATCCGCTGTTCGGCACGCTTGAGGATTTTGACGAACTGGTGCGCGTGGCCCATGATCTGGGGCTGAAGGTGATCATCGATCAGGTGATCAGCCATTCGTCGGACCGCCACCCCTTCTTTGCCGAAAGCCGCGCGAGCCGCGACAATCCCAAGGCCGATTGGTATGTCTGGGCCGATGCCAAACCCGATGGCACGCCCCCCAACAACTGGGTGTCGGTCTTTGGCGGCCCGGCCTGGGAATGGGACACGCGGCGGCGGCAGTATTACCTGCACAACTTCCTGACCAGCCAGCCGGATTTCAACTTCCATAACCCCGCCGTGCAGGATTGGGCGCTGTCCGTGCTGCGCTTCTGGCTGGATCGCGGCGTGGATGGCTTCCGTCTGGACACGGTGAACTACTACTTCCACGACGACACATTGCGCGACAATGGCCCGGCGCCCGGACGGAAAGAAAACCTGCCCGCCGTCAATCCCTATGAAATGCAGGATCACGTCTATTCCAAGACCCGGCCCGAAAACCTCGGCTGGCTGGAACGGATGCGCGCGCTTCTGGACGAATACGATGACCGCACCATGGTGGGCGAGGTCGGCGATGCGCCGTGGCGCGCGGTGCAGATCATGGCCGATTACACCAGCGGCGCGCGGCTGCACATGGCCTATTCCTTTGACCTTCTAGGCCCTGAATTCACCGCCGAGCATTTCCGCTCCAAGATCGAGGGATTCTTCAAGGGCGCCCCGGACGGCTGGCCGATGTGGGCATTCTCGAACCACGACGTGATCCGCCACGCCACGCGCTGGCAGACCTACGGGCCGATTGACGATGTGGCGAAACTGGCCTGCGCGATGCTGTTGTCCTTTGAGGGATCGATCTGCCTCTATCAGGGCGAGGAATTGGGCCAGACCGAGACTGACATCGAATATCACGAATTGACCGACCCGCCGGGGTTCAAGTTCTGGCCCGAATACAAGGGCCGCGACGGTTGCCGCACGCCGATGGTCTGGGACGGGTCCGAATACGGCGGCTTCTCAACGGTCAAACCATGGCTCCCGGTCAAGGCCCCCCAGCGCAACCGGAACGTGGCGGCGCAAGAGGGCGTCACCGGGTCGGTGATGGAGTTCTACCGCGCGATGCTGGCGTTCCGCAAAGCCTCGGCCCTTGCCGGACGGGGAACGCGGTTCCTCGACGTGGCCGAACCTGTGCTGGCCTTCGTGCGGGGCGATGCGCTTTTGTGCCTGTTCAACCTGTCTGACACGGCGGTGACGCTGGCGGTGGAGGGGGTGGGCGCAATTGTCGGCCCATCACAGGCGGCAAAGGTCATGGACGGTGCGGTGACGCTTGGTCCTTTGGGTTTCGTTCTGTTGGATGTGACGGGCGAGGTTCGGGTCACACTGTAAAGCGACCACGATTTTTCTGCGAAAAATCAGGCGCACCCTACCGGGAGAAGCACTGAGTTTTCGCAGAAAATTCGCCGCGCGTCAGAGCGCGCGCCAGTGCACCCCGGCGGCGGGGATGGTCACGCCGTCCACCTCGACCGCTTCGGGATTGTAGTTGAACCAGTAGCGATGGGTGGCCGTCGCACGGGTGCGCAGCCCCACCGGCATCGCTTGCACGGCAATCCCCTGCGCCGCGCAAAGTCCGGACAGGATGCGGTCCAGTGCCGTGTCATCGGCCCATCCGGCCAGATAGTGCAAGCCCCCTGCCCGGACCACCGCGGGGAAGCCGTCCTCGGTCATCTCGACGACCTCAGCCCCGCCCTCCAGCTTTTCACGCCATCCGGTGAAGGCCCCGCCGTTGACCAACGGCACGGGCGCGTCCGGTGGCAGGCTTTCGACGCGCATCACCACGGCCTCCATCCCCGGCAGATTGGGCGGGAGCGGCACGGGAGTTGAGAAGTCCGGCGTCTTGGCATTGGTGCGCGGGCCCAGAAGCGCCGCGCCCTTGTAGGCCGCCAAGGCCCCGAGCAGGGCATCCGACAGCGTCGCCACACCCGGTGCCAGCACCAGTTTGTAGGCCGAAATGTCCGCCACATCCGGCGGCAGGATGTCCACGTTCAGCCCCAAGCGGCGCAAGGCGCGGTATTGCGCAAAGGCGAGGCGGAAGTAATCGAAATCGCGGCCCTGCGGCTGCGTCTCCCAAGCCCAGGCGCTGGCATAATCAAAGACCAGCGCCACATCGGCGCGGCCCGCATCCACATCCGGCATAGCAGCGAGTTCGCCCGCCACCTGCCCCGCCTCATGGAAGGCAGGCGCGGCGGCGCTGTCGGGGCGTAGCAGGCCGGCATGCATGGTTTCTTGGGCAAAGGGGGCCTGACGCCAGCGGAAGTAACACACAGCCTCGGCCCCATGGGCAAACGCCTCCCACGCCCAAAGCCGGGCCATTCCGGGCAGCGGGTCGGGGTTATAGGGTGCCCAGTTCACCGGGCCGGGTTGCTGTTCCATGATCCACCAGCGGCCCCGACCCACGGCGCGGTACAGGTCGTGGTGAAAGGCCTGAAAATCCGGGTCCCCTTGGCGCAGGAAGCGGCGCTTGTGTTCGGGCGAGGCCTCGGATCGATCCGACAGGAACCCGATGGGATAGGCATCCCAACTGGCGATATCCAAATCCGCCCCGGTGGCAAAATGGTCGAAATCCGTCACCCGGCCCATGTAGTTATGCGCGATCGGCGCGGAGGAGTATTTGCGCAGGATGTCGGTCTGCACGCGGTTGAAGGCGGCGACCTCGTCACTGGCAAAGCGGCGGAAGTCCATGACATGGGCGGGGTTCGCCTCGGTCACGGTCAGGTTGGGCAGGCCGATGTCGTTGAAGGACGCATATTCCATCGACCAGAACACATTGCCCCACGCGCGGTTCAGCGCCTGTGGCGATTGGTATTTCTGCGCCAGCCAGTCGCGGAAGGCATGCAGGGCGGCGTCGGAATAGGACAACACCGTGTTGTGACAGGCATATTCATTGTCGGTCTGCCAAGCGGCGACGAAAGGGTTCTTGCCATAGCGTTCCGCCATGCGCGTGACGATGGCCGCGCATTCCGCCCGGTATCCGCGATGCGAAAAGCAGTAGTGACGGCGCGAACCAAAGCCACGGGTCCGCCCCTGCTTGTCCACCGCCAGCATGTCGGGATGCTTGTCCAGCATCCAACGCGGCGGGGTGGCGGTGGGGGTGCCCAGCACCACCTTCAGCCCCGCCTTGCCGAGTGTGTCAATCGCGCGGTCCAGCCAATCCCAGTCAAAGCGGCCCGGTTCGGGTTCCATCCGGCTCCAAGCAAACTCGCCGATCCGCACCCATGTCAGGCCAAGCGCGGCCATGCGGGCGGCATCTTCGGCCCATTGGGTTTCGGGCCAATGTTCGGGATAGTAGCAGACACCCAGCGTGCGTTTCACAGGATCACCACAGGTTCGGGCAGCCCTTGGGTCACGCCAAGGGCGGCGAAGGTATTGCCGGCATTGGGGTTGGTGGCGCGGGTCGCCGTATCCATCCCCTCCAAAGCCGAGGTGCAGAAAAGCGTGGTCAAATCCGGCCCGCCAAAGGCCGGGCAAGAGGTTTGCGCCGATCCGTCAAACGAAACCGCGCGCAAGAAGGTGCCATCGGGCGCATAGGCGGCCACCCGCCCCGCGCCCCATTGCGCGTTCCAGAAGGTGCCATCCGCCGCCATCACCGCGCCATCGGGGTAAAGGCCTTGCGCGGTAAGGTCGAGGTAAAGCGCAGGCTCGCCCTTCGGCCAGCCGTCCGCATCCAGCGCCACACGCCAGACCTTTTGCGTCACCGTGTCCGAAAAATGCGCGTAGCCCCCACCCGGCGAAAAGCAGATCGAATTCGGGATGGTCAGACCGGGGAACAGCTTGCGGAGTTCCCCCTTGTGATAACGCCAGATCGCCCCGCGCCCCGGATCATGCGGGCCACGCTTGCCCATCGTCCCGATCCAGAACCCGCCCTGCCGGTCCGCCCGGCCATCATTGGACCGCGTGCCCGAGTCCTCGGCATCCAGCGCGACAAGGCGCGATTGCGAGCCATTCGCAATATCAAACCGCCACAGCGCGGATTCCGAGGCCAAAAGCAACGCGTCTTGCGACAGGATCGCAGCGGCAGAGGTGAGGTCGGGCATATCCCAGACGGTCAACCCGTCCTCGCCCTTCATGTGCAACCGCTTGTGCAGGATGTCGAACCAGAACAGCGCCTGCCGCCCCGGATGCCAGAGCGCGCCTTCGCCCAATTCGCAGGGCGTCGAGTCAAAGATCATGCGATGGCCTCATCATAGGCGGCGACGATCCGGGCGGCGCGGGTGGCAACATCCGCCACCGAAAGCCCCGGCGTGTACAGCGCAGTGCCGATGCCAAACCCGTTCGCCCCGGCCTTGATCCAATCGCGGAAGTTGTCGGCCCCTGCCCCGCCCACCGCATAGACTTGGGCCTCCTTGGGCAGCACGGCGCGGATCGCCTTGACCCCGTCCGGGCCGATCAGGCTGGCGGGGAAAATCTTCAACCCGTCCGCCCCGGCCTTCAGCGCCGCGAAACATTCGGTCGGCGTCATCACCCCGGGCCATGAGGCCAGACCGCGCGCCTTGGTGGCACGGATCACATCGGCATCCGCATTGGGCGAGACGATCAGCGTGCCACCCGCATCGGCCACCTCGGCCACATCCTGCACGGTCAAGACGGTGCCCGCGCCGATCTGGGCGTGATGGCCGAAGGTCTTGGCCATCGCGGCAATCGACGTCACAGGATGCGGAGAGTTCAGCGGCACCTCGATCCGGGTGATCCCGGCGGCGATCAGCGCCTCGGCCACCGGGACGGCATCGGGCGGCGTGATCCCGCGCAGGATGGCGATGATGTTGCGATGGGCGGTCATGCGGTCACCTTGGGGCGGGCGGCGGCAAGGCCGGCCAGCGTGCAGTCGGTTGCGGATAGAACGGCGGGCTGTGCCCCCTGCGCGCCCAAGGCGCGGGCATAGGCACGGGCAATACCTTCGGAGCCGATGATGGCGATGGGCTGACCCAGCCAGTAAGGCTTTGCCGCCGCCAGTTCGACGCCGATCAGCAAGCCCGACAGCCGCGCGCGGGCGGCAACCGGCGACAGGCCGTTCAATAGCCCCTCGGCCCGCAGGGAAAACAGCTTGGCCCCGATCCGATCCGGGCGGGACAGCGCCTCGGACAGGCCCGCGTCAAAGGCGGCATCGTCCCAGCCATCCCCCGCCATGCCGTGGCGCAGCACGGATTGGGTGGACAGCAGCGCGAACATCTCACCGGTCATGAATGTCTGGAAACTGACGACTTCCCCCGCGCTGACATGCACCCATTTGTTATGGGTGCCGGGCAGGCAAAGCACGCCGTCAAAATCCGGGCGCAGGGCAAGCGCCCCGGCGATCTGCGTCTCTTCGCCCCGCATCACATCGGCTGGGGCAGCCTGTTTCAACCCCGGCACGATCCGCACCGACAGGCGGGGATCGCGGGTTGGCACCGCCATCAGCCCGCCATGGTCCAACGGGGTGCAGGGCACGGCGCGGTACGGCGCCTCGACCCAGCCCTGACGGCTGCCGACCATGCCGCAGGCGATCACCTCGGTCACCTTGCCGCGCGGCAGCCAGCCGTTGATCAGGCGCAGCAGGGCCGGTTCATAATCATCGCGCGACAGCGTGCCCATGCCTTCGTGCGATGAGGCATGGTCAAGGATGGCCCCATCGCCCAAGGCCCATGCCCGCAGGTTCGAGGTGCCCCAATCGACGGCGATCCAGTCTGTCTTCATGATCCAAGCCCTGCGGAACGGCAGCACACGCCTTGTTTCGGTTCTTGTATCACAGCCGAGTTCCTTCGATCACCCACATCGTCGCGGGCCAAGCCACGGGCAGGTTCAGACCCCGCCCCATCAGGACCGCCCCCGTAAGGGTCAGATCGCCCGATTTCAACGCCACTTGGCCGCGACTTTGCGGTGGCGCATCTTCGGGGTTGACCAGATGAACGCGGTAGGTCGCCGCCGGGTCCAGACCTGTCAGGCGCAGGGGGCGCGGCAGTTGCTGCACGATGGCCTGTCCGACCCCGGCAAAGGCGACAAAGCGCCCACCATCGGCGGCAATCTGCACCTCTGCCGTCACAGCAGGATCGTCCGATGGCAGACGGTGGATCGTCCCGCGATGCATCCAGTCACGGTTTGCCCGATACCAAGTGGTCACCCGGGTCAGGGTGGCGGCCTCGGCATCCGTCAACTCGCGCAGGTCCATCTCAAAGCCCATATGGCGCTGCGCAGCCACCCAAGCACGGAACGACATCGGCAGTTCGCGGCCAGAGGTGTGGGATTTGCGCGGTCCCACATGGCTGCCCGTCACGGCAGAGGGCAGGAACAGCGCCGCATCATGCTGCATCCTGAGCCGCTCCAACGCGTCATTGCTGTCGGACAGCCAGACGCGATGGGTCAGCGACAATATCCCCGCATCGATTCGCCCGCCACCAGAGGCGCAGCTTTCAATCTCCACCCCCGGATGGGCGTCGCGCAGGCGGGCGAACAGGTCGTAGGCCCCGCGCGTCTGGGCGGCATCGACGACGGGAAGCAGGCGGTTGTGATCCCATTTGATGTAATCGATGGGGTATTCGTCCAGCAGGGCCGAGACCACGGTGAAAAGGTGATCCCGCACCTCGGGCTTGCCAAGGTCCAGCACCAACTGGTTCCGCCCCGTCACCTGATCGGCCGGACCAAGCCGCCAATCGGGGTGCGCGCGCATCAGGTCAGAGTTGGGGTTGACCATCTCTGGTTCGAACCACAGGCCGAAGGACATCCCAAGGCCATGGACATGGGCGATCAGCGGGTGCAATCCATCGGGCCATTTGCGCCGGTCCACCACCCAATCCCCAAGGCTGGAGGTGTCGTCATCCCGCCGTCCGAACCAGCCGTCATCCAGCACGAAACGCTCGGCCCCCAATGCGGCGGCGCGGTCGGCCATCTCGGTCAGTTCCGGCAGGGCATGGCGGAAATAGACCGCCTCCCAGCAGTTGTAATGCACAGGGCGCGGGCGGGCGCGGTCAGGCCAGTTCACCACCCGGTCACGGATGTCGCGCTGGAAGGTGGCGGCGATGCCGTTCAAGCCAGTGGTTGAGGTGAGGGCCACCAGTTCCGCCGTCTCAAAATGCGTCGCTGGCAGGGATTCGGCCCCAGAGGCATGGCCGAATTGCACCTGACGGCGACCGCAAGGCAGTTCTTCGGCGACCATCCGATGCCCACCGGACCACGCGTAATGCAGGGCTTGCGTGAAACCGGCGGTATCGGTGCAGCCCTCTCCGCTCAGGATCAGATAGGGCGGATGTTCGTGGCCGGAACGCCCTGTCCGCGCCTCGCGCTGGCGGATGCCGGGGGTCCAGTCGGTGCGGTTCAGGTGGAATTCGCGGGTCCACTTGCCCGAGACATCCAACATATGACCCTGTTGCGGCGCAGGCAGAACGGGGGCGGACAGCCACTGCACGCGCAGGGGCGCGTCACTGTCCAAGAGCGTTTGCAGCAGGATCACGCCCGTCGCCTGTGCCGTCAGCACGTGGGTCAGCGTGATCCCCCCGGCGCGCGAAATCAGGCGCAGCGAGCCTAGCGCACCCTCGGCCCGGTCGAAGGTGAAGACCGGATGCAGCGGCACGCCCTCGGCATCGGCCACCACCAACCCCGGTTGCCCGGAAAAGGCCCGCCCCGACTCCGGGCACAGCGACAAAGCGGGCAGTTGGTCGATCATGCCCCCGGTCAGGTCCAGCCGCGCGGCGGCGGCCAGTTGTGCCAGATCCTCAGCCTCCGGCAGGCGCGGTCCCCAATAGGTGACCTCGGGGATGCCGCCATAAGTCACCAGCGCGATGGTCTGCGCGGGCGTGTCGATCCGCCATGTGGTCACTTCACTGCCCCCAGCGTCAGGCCCGCGATGAAATGCTTTTGCATCAGGAAGAACATCAGCACCGGGGGCAGCGCCGCCAAGATCGACCCGGCCGAGACCAGATGCCATTGCGCGATCCACTGACCGTTCAGGCTGGACAGGCCCGCCGTGATCGGCTGGCTGTCCACGCCTTGGGTCAGCACCGTGGCCCAGAAGAAATCGTTCCAGATGAAGGTGAAGACCAGCACGCTCAGCGCCGCGATGGCGGGGCGCATCAGGGGCAGGACAATGAACCAGAAGATGCGCCATTCGGCGACGCCTTCGACACGGGCAGCCTCGATCAATTCATAGGGCAGGGCCTTGATGAAGTTGCGCATGAACAGGGTGCAGAACCCGGTCTGGAAGGCGATGTGGAACAGCGCCAAGCCATACCACGTGTCATACATGCCCAGTTGCAGCGTCATGTCGCGCACGGGGACCATCAGGATCTGGAAGGGCACGAAATTGCCGGCCACGAACATGAAAAACACAAGGATGTTCGCCCGGAACCCATAGACCGCCAGCGCAAAGCCCGTCATCAGCGACAGGCTGACCGCACCAATCACCGTGGGGATCGTCACCCACAGCGAGTTGACCATGTACTGGCCGATGGGCGTCTGGGTGAAGATATACAGGTAATTTTCCCAGGCGATGCCGGAAGGCATGCCGAAGTAATTGCCCTGCGCAAGGTCGGACGCTGGCCGCAGCGAGGTCAAAGCCACCCCAAGCAGCGGGAACAGCCACAGGATCAGCGCCACAGGCAGCGCCACGGCGTAAAGCCACTGGGCGGGCGTGGAAGATTTCTGGATCGGACGCGGAAACATCTCAGCGCTCCTTCTCGTCGCGCCACATCTTCCAGATGAAGCCCGAAATGAAGATCATCATGATGGCAAACAGCACCACGGCAATCGCCGCGCCATAGCCCATGCGGAAGCCGTATTCGCCCAAGGCCATCTCGAACATGTAGTAAGACAGCACCCGAGACGATCCGAACGGCCCGCCATTGGTCATGATCGACACAAGGTCAAAGGACCGCAGCGCCCCGATCACCGTCACAATCACCGCGATGAAGGTGGCCGGGCGCAGTTGCGGCAGCACCACATACCACAGCATGCGCCACCCCTTGGCCCCGTCCAGACGCGCCGCCTCGATCTGGTCGGGGGCGACGTTGTTCAGCCCGGTCAGATAGAGGATCATCACATAGGCAATCTGCGGCCAAAGCCCGGCGACGATGATGCCATAGGTGACAAGGTCGGGATCGGCAAGGATGGCGGTTCCCTTGCCGAACACCGACTCGGTCAGCAGGTAGAACAGCCCGAAATTGGGCGCGTAAAACCACGCGAAGATCAGGCCGACGACGACCTGACTGATGACAAAGGGAAAAAAGAACAGCGACTTGTAAACCCGGATGCCCGTCACGGTCTGGTTCAGAAAGATCGCGATGAACAGCCCGATGGGCAGAGCCAGCATATAAAGGACCAGCCATTTCAGGTTGTTCCAGAGGCTGGTCTCAAAGGCAGGATCACTCATCAACTCGGCATAATTGCCCATGCCGACGAAGGTGCCGGTGAACTGGCCCTGGCCGTTGTAGAGCCCGTTCCAGTCATAAAACGACAGCGTCACGCTCTGGACGATGGGCCACAGCACATAGACCGTGAACATGAACATCCCCGGCGCCAGAAACAGCCACGGCGCAAGGGTCCGCTGGGTCAAGCGGCGCCCGACGGGTTGGGTTGTCTGTGCCATGTCGTCCTCCGGAACAGAAAACGGGCGTCCCCTGTGACGGGGACGCCCTTTGTGTCAGATCACTGCGGATAGATGCGCAGGCGGGTCTGCTCCAGACGGTCAAGGATCGCCTGACGCTGGTCAGGCTGCACCAGGAACTGCTGGAAGCCTTCCATGCCGGCCTTGGCATATTCGGCATCCGCGTCGCGGTCCCAGAACTGGGCGATGCCGCCCGTCGCGGTGGACAGCGCGTTGAAGCCAGCGGTCAGGAACGGATCGTTGGCATCCACCGACGCGTTCTTGTTGGTCGGCAACTGGCCCACGGCCCCGTTCCACTTGGTCTGCGCTTCAGCCGAGGCCATGTAGGCAAGGAACGTCTTCGCATCTTCCGGGTTCTTCGCGCCCGAGGTCAGGTGGATGGTGTCGGTCGGCGCTTCTTCGGCGCGGGCGATGCCGGGGGTGATTTCCGGGAACACCATGAAGCCGAGGTTGTCATTCGTCATCCCGCCTTCCTTGAAGACGCCGACGGCGAAGTTGCCCATCACGTAGTTGGCCGCCTTGCCCTGCACCAGCAGCGCTGCCGCATCCTGCCAGTCGATGGCCGCATGGTTTTCGGTGACGAAGGGCTGCAGCTTTCCGAAGTTGTCGAACACGGCCGCCACTTCCGGCGAGGTCCACGAGATCTTGCCCGCCGCCAGATCGCTGTGGAACTGATAGCCGTTGGTGCGCATCGAGATGTAGTCGAAGATGCCCGCAACCGGCCACAGCGCGCTGGAGCCCGTGGTCACGCAGTCGATGCCCGCGGCCTTGAACTTTTCGCAATTGGCCAGGAACTGATCCCACGACACGCCTTCCGGGCCGGGAACGTCCACGCCTGCGGCTTTGTAGGCGTCGCGGTTATAATAGATGCCCCACTGATAGTAGGTATAGGGGATCGCATATTGCTTGCCGTCGATGGTGGACGACAGCACCGACGATGCCAGCGACTCGGTCAGGCCATTGTTCGCCCAGACGTCCGAGATATCGGCAAAGAGGCCTGCTTCGACAAACGGACGCATCCGGTTGGCGGCATACCAGTTGGCCAGATCCGGCGCATCGGCGGTCAGGAAGTTGCGGATCGCGTTCTTGTAGGCTTCGTGGTCGAAGTTGGTCAGAACGATATCGATTTCCGGGTTCGCCGCTTCGAAGTCGGCGATCAGCGCCTCGGCTGCCGCCAGCGGGATCGGGTCATAGTCAGCGTTCCACGTCACGACGCGCTTGTCTTGCGCCATCGCAGATGTGGCCAGCAACAATGCCGTCCCGAGCGCAAGAGCGCCCTTCAGTGTATGGACCATGGTTTCCTCCCGTTTGGTTCCATTATGTGAAACTTAGTCTTGAATATTGAAAACTATGTCGGCTATCCATTAGTCTGTCAACAGGAACGCAGGGGAACATGCGATGACAGCGGAACAGGGGGATGGGACGGTGGGAAAGGCACTCGATGTACTGGACCGCGTGGCAGCGGCGGGCCATCCCGTGCGCTTTACCGAACTTCTGGAACAGGGCGGCTATCCCAAGGCAACCCTCTACCGTTTGCTGCAAACCCTGACCCATCAGGGCATGGTCGCCTATGACGCGGATCGCCAGACCTACAGCCTTGGCGTGCGGCTGGTGCGGCTGGCCCATGCGGCGTGGAAGACATCCTCGCTTGCCCCCATCGCGCGGCCCTATCTTGATGAATTGTCAGCCGAAACCGGCGAGACGATCCACCTTGCCCAGATGGACGGCGGTCAGGTGCTCTACGTCGACAAGCGCAACGCCACGAAGCCCGTTGAGATGTTCGCCCAAGCCGGAAAAGTCGGCCCCGCCTATTGCACCGGGGTGGGCAAGGCGATGCTGGCCTTCCTGCCGGATGCGGCGGTGGATCAGGCCATCACCCGGCAGAGTTTCCACCCCTACACGCTGCGCACGCTCGACACGCCCGAAAAGCTGCGGGCCGAACTGGCGGTGATTCGCCGCCGGGGCCACGCCTTCGACGCCGAAGAGCATGAGCCGGGAATCATCTGCTGCGCCGCCCCGATCCTGACCAGCACGGGCCGGGTCATCGGGGCGCTGTCGGTCACGTCCACGACAAGTCGTTCGTCCCTTGCCGCGCTCGAGGCGCGGTCGGGACGCATCAAGGAAACCGCCGCGCGGATCGC
Organism: Paracoccaceae bacterium; assembly: GCA_027486345.1. Lineage (GTDB taxonomy): Bacteria > Pseudomonadota > Alphaproteobacteria > Rhodobacterales > Rhodobacteraceae > Paragemmobacter. The sequence goes on along the minus strand of JAIXPH010000050.1, from coordinate 148,703 downwards.
GGCAGAGGCGGAAAGCTGGCGCTTTCCCGAACAGGGTTAAGGGAGGATTTCACATGTCGGGCGTTCAATTGCAGAACGTGGTCAAGCGCTTCGGGGATGCTCAGGTCATCCACGGTGTGGACCTGCAAATCGAAGACGGCGAATTTTGCGTGTTCGTCGGCCCCTCGGGTTGCGGCAAATCCACCCTGCTCAGGATGGTGGCGGGGCTGGAGGAAACCTCGTCCGGCCAGATCCGCATCGGCGCACGGGATGTGACACAGGCCGACCCGTCCGAACGCGGCGTGGCGATGGTGTTCCAGACCTATGCGCTTTATCCGCATATGACCGTGGCCGAAAACATGGGCTTCGGGCTGAAGATGACCGGCCATCCCAAGGCCGATGTGGACAAGAAGGTCGCCGAGGCCGCGCGCATCCTGAAGCTGGAGGAGTTGCTCGCCCGCAAACCCAAGGCCCTGTCCGGTGGCCAGCGCCAGCGCGTCGCCATTGGCCGGGCCATCGTGCGGGGCCCTGAGGTGTTCCTGTTCGACGAACCGCTGTCGAACCTTGACGCCGAACTCCGCGTGGAAATGCGGGTGGAAATCGCCCGTCTGCACCGCGAGATCGGCGCCACGATGATTTATGTGACCCATGATCAGGTCGAGGCGATGACGCTGGCCGACAAGATCGTGGTGCTGCGCAAAGGCCGGGTGGAACAGGTGGGCAAGCCGCTGGACCTCTATCACGACCCCGACAACCGCTTTGTCGCGGGCTTCATCGGCAGTCCGGCAATGAACTTCCTGAACGCCAGGTCAGAGGGCGCATCCGCCGCCGTGCCGGGCCTTGCCGCCAGCGTTTCCACCGGGGCGAAGCTGCCCGCCACAGGCACCGCGATCACCATCGGCCTGCGCCCGCAGCATCTGCGCATCACCTCCGGCGACACCCACCGCGTCGAGGTGACAGAGGCGCTGGGGGGGGTGACCTATATCCACCTGCTGGCCCCCACCGGCGAAAAACTGGTGATCGAGGCTAAGGGGGATGTCATCCCGCCGCTCGGGTCTTCGGTCGGGCTGGAGGCAGAGGCGGGCTCGGCGATGTTTTTTGACGCTGCAGGTTTGCGCCTGCGGTAACCGGCGCGAGACAAATTCCTTCGAAGGAATTTGCAATTTTCTTCGAAGAAAATTGCGCGTGGCCGAAGCCTGCGTCAGGCTTCGGTGGCGTGCATCACTCTGCGCCCATGTGCCGCTCACCCCGCGCGGCGGCAAGCGTCATCTGCTTTTGCCGCTCGCGGAAGCGCGCGCGGTCTGAGGCGTCATACTCTGCCGCGCAGAGGTGACAGCACACGCCCTCTTCAAACTCCGGTCGGCTGCGATCCTCGGGCGTCAGCGGGCGGCGGCAGGCACCGCAGGTGGACATCTGCCCCGGACGCAGACCGTGGCCCAGCGACACCCGGTCGTCAAAGACGAAGCATTCGCCCTGCCACAGGCTTTCCGCCTCGGGCACATCCTCAAGGTATTTCAGGATGCCGCCCTTCAGGTGATAGACGTCCTCCACCCCCTGCTGCAAAAGCCAGTTCGTCGATTTCTCACAGCGGATGCCGCCGGTGCAGAACATGGCGATGCGTTTGTTGTGGAAGCGGTCCTTGTTCGCCTCCCACCATGCCGGAAACTCGCTGAAGGATTTGGTGCCGGGGTCCACCGCGCCGTCAAAGGTGCCGATGGCCACCTCATAGTCATTGCGGGTATCAATCACCGCCACATCGGGGGCAGAGATCAGCGCATTCCACTCGGCGGGCGGGACGTAATGGCCCACCTGCGCGCGCGGATCGACGTCGGGTTGGCCCATCGTCACGATCTCGCGCTTCAGCTTCACCTTCATGCGGCCAAAGGGCATCTCGGGTGCCGGGCTTTCCTTCCACTCCAGCCCGGCGCATCCCGGCAAGGCGCGGATATGGGCGATCACGGCGTCAATCGCGGCACGCGTGCCGGCGATGGTGCCGTTGATGCCTTCGCCAGCCAGCAGGAGCGATCCCTTGACCCCATGCGCAAGGCACAGGTCCAAAAGCGGCCCGCGAAGCGCGGCTGGTTCGGAGAAGCGGGCGAAGTGATAGAGGGCGGCGACAGTCAGCATGATGCCGGATTGCCCCCAATCCGCGCCGATTTCAAGCGCAAGTGGCAGTTTTCAGTCAGCGCCCCGCCACCTCCCATTGACGCCTGCGGCGGGGTTTCCTACGCAGGATCACCGAAGCGTGACAGAGGTTCCGCGATGCGCCCTGATACCGACGCCCTCATCGTGATCGACATCCAGAATGATTTCTGCCCCGGCGGTGCTTTGGCCGTGGCCGATGGCGATACGATCATCCCGCGCGTGAATGCCCTGATGGACGAATTTTCCACGGTGGTGCTGACGCAGGACTGGCATCCGCACCACCATGCCAGCTTTGCCGCGAACCACCCCGGCGCGGCCCCGTTCAGCCTGACCGAAATGCCCTATGGCCCACAGGTGCTGTGGCCCACCCATTGCGTGCAAGCGACCGAGGGCGCGGATTTCCACCCCGGCCTTGCCACCGATCCGGCCCATCTGGTGATCCGCAAGGGCTTTCGCCCGCAGATCGACAGCTATTCGGCGTTTTTCGAGAATGACCGCCGCACCACCACGGGTCTGGACGGCTATTTGAAAGCACGCGGGATCACAGGCGTCACGCTGGTCGGTCTGGCCACAGATTACTGCGTGGCCTATTCGGCGCTGGATGCGGTGCGTTTGGGCTATTCGGTGCGGGTGCTGCTGGGCGCCTGCCGGGCGATTGACCTGAACGGGTCTTTGGCCGCCATGACGGAACAGATGCGCGCGGCCGGTGTCGCGCTGGAGGATTGATGGTCGATATCGCCACACGGGTCCATAACCACAACTGGAAGATCGACCCGATCGTTCGGTCCCTCATCGACACCGACTTTTACAAACTGCTGATGTGCCAGTCGATTTTCCGCAACAAGCCGGAGACGACCGTCACCTTCAGCCTGATCAACCGCACCAAATCCATCCGGCTGGCCGAGTTGATCGACGAAGGCGAGTTGCGCGAACAGCTGGATCATGTCCGCTCGCTGTCGCTGTCGCGCGGGGAGTCGACCTGGCTGCGCGGGAACACCTTTTACGGCAAGCGCCAGATGTTCCGCCCCGACTTCATGGAGTGGTTCGAGGGCCTGCGCCTGCCAGCCTATCACCTTGAAAAGCACGACGGTCAGTACGAGCTGACGTTTGAGGGCAGTTGGCCCGAGGTCATGCTGTGGGAAATCCCGGCGCTGGCCGTGCTGATGGAGCTGCGCTCGCGTGCCGTGCTGAAGGGCATGGGGAAGTTTGAACTGCAAATCCTCTATGCCCGCGCCATGACCAAGCTGTGGGAAAAGATCGAGCGTCTGCGCGGGATCGAGACGCTGAAAATCGCCGACTTCGGCACCCGCCGCCGTCATTCCTTCCTCTGGCAGGATTGGTGCGTGCAGGCGATGCAGGAAGGGCTGGGGTCAAAGTTCATCGGCACCTCGAACTGCCGCATCGCGATGAAGCGCGACATCGAGGCGATCGGCACCAATGCCCATGAACTGCCGATGGTCTATTCCGCGCTGACCAACAGCGATGCCGAACTTGCCCAAGCCCCCTATCAGGTGCTGGCCGACTGGCATGAAGAGCATGACGGAAATCTGCGGATCATCCTGCCCGACACCTACGGCACCGAGGGTTTCTTGCGCCACGCGCCGGATTGGCTGTCCACCTGGACCGGCATCCGCATTGATTCGGGCGATCCGGCCACAGGGGCGGAAACCGCGATCCGCTGGTGGAGGGAAAAGGGTGAAGACCCGACGACCAAGCTGGTGATCTTTTCCGACGGGTTGGACGTGGAAAAGATCGAGGAATTGCACCGGCAGTTCCATGGCCGCGTGAAGGTGTCCTTCGGCTGGGGCACCATGCTGACCAATGACTTCCGGGGTCTTGCCGGGGATGGGCTGGCACCCTTCTCGCTGGTTTGCAAAGCCGTCTCCGCGAATGGCCGCCCCACGGTGAAACTGTCGGACAACCCCAACAAGGCGATGGGTCCGGCCGCCGAGGTGGAACGCTACAAGCGCGTCTTTGGCGTGGGCGAACAGGCTGCGTTGAAGGTTGAGGTGTAGGGGGCAGAGGACCGACTGGGAAACGTCCTGTGGACGTTTCTCGCGGTCCGATTGCGGCTGAGGCAACGAAGCCGCAAGGGGCCAACAGCATCTCTAAGGTATCAGGCACGGGTCGTGACCGCCCGGCGGGTGCGCCCTTTGCGCGCCCGCCCCCCGCAGGGCGGGCACGGCCCGTGCACGGGGCGCACGGGCGTGCATGGGGCCAGTGGTGCGATGCGCGCGGGTCACTTGCCCCGCGCGACTGTGAGGTTACTCCTCCCCCTCGACCTTCCCCCGCATCGCCTTCACTTCTCCCCGCACCGACTTGGCCGCCAGCCGCCGCTGGGTGCTGCCCCATGTCGGCTTGGTCGCCACGCGACGCTTGGGCGCGACCAGCGCCTGACCGATCATCTCGACCAGCCGCTCGCGTGCGATTTCCCGGTTGCGGGCCTGTGAGCGCGTCTCATCGACCTGAATCACGATAGCCCCGTCCAGCGTCCATTTCCGCCCGGCCAGCCGTTTCAACCGCGCCTTCACCGGCGCGGGCAGATGCGGGGACCGCTCTGCCTCGAACCGCAGATCGACGGCGGTCGAGACCTTGTTGACGTTCTGCCCGCCAGGACCGGAGGCGCGGTTGAACGTCTCGGTGATCTCCCAATCCGCGATGAAAAGCGTGTCGGTGACCCGCAGCATATCCCACTCCAACAGGGCACATCGACCCGCCAAAAACAGAGAAAGGGTCGCCCCAGAGTGGCGACCCTTTCCGAGATCCAAGGAGATGGGCCAGTTAGGTTTCAAGCCCAATCATTCAGTCGTCGTCCAAGGGGCTGCCCTTAGAAAACACTCCTCATGACTGTCCCGACACCTCTCTCCAATGTAGCTCTAGACACTGGATCACCTCCTTTCAAATGGGTTTCGATAAGGGGAGGGTGACACAGATTTTGTGTTTGTCAAAAGTTTTTACGCTACCTTTGCTGCAAAGCGGTAAACCGCCAAACGAAACGGCAAAAGCGCGATACCGTCGACGGCGAGCTTGACCAGCCAGTCGGCACAGGCCAGCGACACCCAGAACGGGACTTCGGGACCAAAGCCCAAAAGCGGCACCGGACCGGCGGCCCAGGACACGTCATTGCCTGGTTCGATCCACATCAGCGCGGTGGAAAAGGCGATGGAAAAGAAGATCGCCGTGTCGAGGGTGGACCCGAAGAGGGTAGAGACGAACGGCGCTTTCCACCAGGTCACATTGCGGCGCAGACGGTCAAAGACGGTGATGTCCAGCAGCTGGCCCAGCAGGAAAGCCGTCGCCGAACCAAGGGCGACGCGCAGGGTCACCAAGGGGCCGAATTCGGTCATGATCTGCGATCCGACCACCGAACAGCCCAAGCCCACGACGAAGCCGACATAGACCACCCGCCGCGCGGCCTTGGCCCCTTCCAGACGGTTGATGATGTCGGACACAAGGAAGGCCAGCGGATAGGTGAACGCGCCCCAGGTCAGCCATTGGCCGACCGGATATTGCACAAGGATGTTCGACGCCAGAACGACAAGCGTCATGGCGAGCACGCCATAAAGGGAAATGCGGGTCATATGTGACTTCCGTTTTTACAAGGTCGCGGAGACTTGGTCCCGCCTCATGCGGAACAGCGGGGCCGATACGCCCCTGTGCCGCGCCTGTCAACTCAGACCTGCGAGGCCCCGGCGCGGTATTCGACGAATTCGGTGCGCTGGAAGAACATGAAATTGTCATCCGACACCATGGTCAGCCGAACGCCCTGCACGTCTTGCCAGACGGACAGACCTTCGAGGTTGTCATGACGACCCACCTCGCTTTGCATCTCGATCCGTTCATCCCTCGGGCCGGATCGCCCCAGTCGGAACGACCGCACGCGGCTGGCAAAGCCCGCAAGCCCATGGAAATCCCGCTCCAGCAGGTAAAACCAGCCATCCGGGCCGAAATCGGCATCCACCGCCATGAACTCCCCCCGGGCGGGAAGGGCAAAGGGCTGGTCCCACGCCCCGCCCCGAAACCGCCAGACCGGGAAGACCCCGGCGCGCGGGCCTTCGGGCAGGGTATAGACCACCCCCTTGGCATCCACGGCCACCGCTTCCAGCGCCTCGTTGTCGGGCAGGTCGGCAAAGGCCTCTGGCGTGGGCAGGTTTTCCGCAGGCCCGTCGATCCGGGCATAGCGCAGGAGTCGCACCTCATGTTCAAAGGACAGATACAGGGTCCCGTCCGGCGCGATGGCCAACCCCTCGGAGTCGGTGCGCCCCTTGCGCAAGGGCGATGCGCCCAAGGCCCGCAGCAGCGTGACCGGTCCCGAAGTGACGGCGGTGATCCGACCCGAGGAATCCCGGTCAAAGCGCCCGCGCAGCCAGCCGCCGCGATCCGTGATCGCGGTGAAGCCCATCCCGTCCTGCGTCAGCCGCAAGCCCGACAGACCGCCAAGCCCTTTGGGACCGTTCCGCCACGTGTGGCTGCCGATCAGCCCCGGTGGTGGCACCTGTCCCGCGCTGCCCTGCAAGGACAGCGCCGCGACGGCGGCCCCGCTCAGTCCGAGGAAAGTACGGCGGCGCATTGGGCAGGCAAATCGGCCAAGGTCAGTTCGCGCGCCGTGGGTTCACGCTCTGCCGGTTTCTCCGCCGGTCCGGTGTCCTTTGGCGGGTTCAGATAATCGGTCACCCACCACATCAGCGTGTCGTCGCAGCCATTGCCGCCCTTGGACAATTCGCTGACCGTGGGGGTCTGGGTCACGCAGCCCGACGCCCCCGCCGGGCATTTCAGACGCACATGGAAATGGGTGTCATGCCCTGCCACGGGACGGATCTTCTGCAACCACGGCGTATCGGCGGGGGTGGCGGTGCGGCACATCTCGATCTTGACCGCCGCCGCGACGAAGATGCGGTCCACGCGCGGGTCCAATGCCGCAGCCCGCATCACGGCGCGGTGCGACGGTGTCCAATTGCTGGTGACGCTGCGCTGATCCGCCGACCGGACGGGGATGGAAGAAATGCTTTCGCGTTCAGCCGCGCTGAGGTCCAGACGTTGGGGCGGCAATTGCCAGATATCGGCGTCCAGCCCGATCTGGTGGCTGGCATGGCCCGATGTCATCGGCCCGCCGCGCGGCTGGCTCATATCGCCGATGTAAAGCCCGGCCCAGCCGATGGCGCGGGCCTGCTGCGACAGGTCGATCAGGTATTGCACCAGTTCGGGCTGGCCCCAGTTGCGGTTGCGCGACAGGCGCATCGCCTGCCATGTGGGCCCCGTCTCGGGCAGTTGCATCAGCCCCGCCGCGCAGCCCTTGGCATAGCTGCCGATGGGTTGGCTGGCCTGATCCGATGGCCCGTCCACCGCCCCGAAAAGCTGGTTCGCCCGCACCTCTGCCAGCGCCGGGAATGCACCCAGCATCGCCAGCGCCGCACCTGCAATCAATCGCTTCATGCCTGTTCGCCCTTTGCCTTGACGAACAGTAGCAGCAAAAGCCCCACCCCGAACATCACGATCAGCGGCGATATCCCGATCCGCTGCGATCCGGTGGCATGGGTCACGATCCCGATTAGCGCCGGAGAGATGAAGGACGCCACCTTGCCCGACAGCGCGAACAGGCCGAACGCCTCGGTCGCGCGGTCGGGGGTGGTGTGGCGCACCATCATCGTGCGGCTGGCGGCCTGAAGCGTGCCCCCCGCCGCACCGATCAGCGCGCCGCACAGGTAGAAGATCTGGTCCGAAGTGCTGGAGGCCGGGTCCAGCGGCAGGCCGAACAGGCTTTCGCGTGTCAGACCCACGATCACCGCACAGACCACCATCAGCACGAGGATCGACAGCACGATCACCGGCTTGGGCCCGTGGCGGCGATCCATCCGTCCCCCGATGAAACTGGCAATCACCGCCGCGACGATGCCCACCACGCCAAAGGTGCCGATGTCGATGATCGACCAGCCCAGCACGCCTGACGCATAGACCCCGCCAAAGCCGTAAAGCGCGTTCAAGGCATCGCGGTAGAACAGGGATGAGGTCAGATAGGCCGCCAAACTCGGCCGGAACCGAAGGGACGCCAGCAATGCGCCAAGGCTGGACAGCGCCGCGCCCAGACGGATGGGACGGGGTTCCACCTTGGGCTCCTTCACCCACAGGAAGAAGGGCAGCATGAACACTACATACCAGACGGCGGTCAGCGGCCCGACGGCACGGGTGCCCTCGCGCGCCTCGGGGTCCAGACCGAACAGGGGATCGATCCCGAACAGCGTCTTTCCCGTCGCCGCGTTCTCGGCAAACAGACCCAGCATCAGCAGGAGCGCGATGAACCCGCCCAGATAGCCAAAGGCGAAACCCGATCCGCTGATCGCGCCAAGGTCATCGTGATCCCCCAGCGAGGGCATCAGCGCGTTGGTGAAGATCGTGGCGAATTCCATCCCGATGAAGCCAAGGCCGAACATCACCACCGCGTAGAACAGATGTTCCTCGCCCGGTGCGACCCACCACAGCCCATAGGCCCCGACGACGTAAAAGACCGAGAAGATCCAGACCCAGATCAACCGCCGTCCCGTACCATCGGCCACGGCGCCCAGAAGCGGCGCAAGGATGGCGATCAGGATCGACGAGCCTGTCAGGCCCCAGGCCCAATAGGCCTGCGCGGCGGCGGCAGCCTGTTCCGCCTCCATCCCCTCGGCCATGAAATGACCACGCGCGATTTCAGCGAAATACGGACCGAAGACAAAGGTCAGCAGCAGGGTGTTGTAGGGCTGACTGGCCCAATCAAAGAAATACCAGCCCCAAATGCGCTTGCGCGGTGATACCGACATGACTGTTCCCTGCCCCTGACCCGCCGGTCCCGTCGTGCGGTCCGGACTTTGTCATGCATGAAAGCCGAAGGCGGGCTTGGCGGCAAGTGATCCGTCAACCGGCCAGCGAGGAAACCTGCACGGTCACGACCTTGCCGCGCCCGGACAGCAGCAACGCCACCTGCCACGGCAGCAACCGCACCTCATGCCACGCCCGCACGAGGCTGCGCCGCCACCGCTGCCGACGCGGCAACTGGGCGCGGGCGTTGACGATGTCGGTGGTGCCGCCCACTTCGATGGATTGCCAGACCACGGGCTGCACCAGAATGGCCGGGGCGATGGCGGCGGAAAACTCCGAGACGGTCGCATTGAACAGGAAATGATCGACCGGCACGCGCACCCGCCCGGCATGGGCCAAGGCCGCCGCGGCCCCGCGCCGCGAGATGATGTAGCCCGCCGATCCAGTGTGGCGTGACAGCAAAGGCCGCAAATCCCGCCCGCCCGGTGCCGTGCCCAGACTGCGCCCCAGCAACAGGCGCGAGGGACGGTCGGCGTTGAATTTCTCGACCTTGACCAGATCGGCGCAAAGCCAGGACGGGTCGGCCAGCACATCTGCCAGCGCGGGATCAACCTCGACATCGTCCTCAAGGATCAGGGCATGGCTGTGCGCGCTGTCCAACAATTTGCGCCAGGCCCGGAAATGGCTGGCCGTGCAAGCGCGGGCACCATCGCCCAAGCCTCCGATGGGCCCCGACCTTAGCGACTGGTCCAGTTCCGACGGGTCACAAGCGCGGGCATCGGCGGCATCGACACGTTGAAACGCCACGCCTGCAGCGGCAAGCCGCTGGCTCACGGCCTCCAGCCGATCCGGCCGACGGGCGAGATTGATGACGTAAACCGCAATACCAGCCATCGAAGCGAAACCCCAACAGTATTCCCCACATCCTCTAGACCACGGCTTTGCGCGCGGCGAAAGGGGGACACATCCTTTCGTCTATTCTACCTATCGGGTGGCCATGGACGCCCATCCTCGGCGCTGATCCAATCCTGCACCCACGCCGGCAAGACGGGACTGTCCTGCGCCTGCCCCAACGCTTCCAGCGCACGGACCGGGGGCACGATTCCGGCCTGTGAGGTGATGGCCGACCGGATCACCTGCTGGCTGGTGCAGTCATCGCCCTTCCACATGCTCTGCTCGATGTAGAGAAAGCGGTGGTCCCACCCGATGCACCGCGAGCGCATGGTGACGACATCCATCCCCCGCACCCGCCGCCGATACCGCACGGTGTTTCCGGCCACCGTCATGCCCCAGCCTTGGGCCTTCAGCATCCGGTGCAGCCCGGTCCGCATCCCCAAGGGCAGGCGGCCCATGTCATAGAGGGTCAGCGTGCGGCCGTTGTTCAACTCGACCCAAGGGTCCAGATCCCACGGCCAGCAGCGGTGGCGGCTCACATGGGTGCCAAGGATCGGCAGGGCGGGCGCCTTGCGATAGAGCCACAACTGATAGGCCATGCGGAAAAACGGATACATCGACGGCCCTCCTTCGGCCCCTGTCCCCGGTCTTTGCCTGACCCGACGCCGCGCGAAGGTCAAGCAAGACCACGCGTCACAGAGTTTCGCCTTGCCCGTTGCCCTTTTCGTGGGCAGGCATTACCTCTGCCACAAGACCTTGTGTCCCGTCCCTGATGCGAAGGCCGCGCCCGAATGACCTCGATCCTTGAAATCCTGCTGATGATCCTGTCGATCGTGAAATGGATCGTCCTTGTCCACATCATCCTGAGCTGGCTGATCAACTTCCAGGTGCTGAACCTGCGTCAACCGGTGGTGGCGCAAATCTGGTTCGGCCTGAACCAGTTGCTGGAGCCGATCTACAACCGCCTCCGCCGCCTCTTGCCCAATATCGGCGGGATCGACTTCGCCCCGCTGATCGTGCTGGTGGCGATCTATGCGGCGGAACGGGTCGTCATCAACAACCTCTACAGCTTCTGACCCTTTCCGATGTCTTAACCCTGCGCAGGGCAGCCTTGCCCGGCGCAGCACAAGCGATTCCCGATGCCCGAACCGCGTGACCTCCTCGCCTCAATCTTCGGCTTCCCCGGGTTCCGCCCGGGGCAGGAGGACATCGTCGATGCCGTACTGGCCGGGCGCAACACGCTGGCCATCATGCCCACGGGTGGCGGCAAGTCGCTGTGTTTCCAATTGCCCGCCCTCTGCCGCGACGGCGTGACCGTGGTGATCTCGCCCCTCATCGCGCTGATGCGGGATCAGGTCCGCAGCCTGCGCGAAGCGGGGGTCGAAGCGGGCGCCCTCACCTCCGGCAACACCGAGGCCGAGACGGAGTCCGTCTTCACCGCACTGGATGAGGGACGGTTGAAACTGCTCTACATGGCCCCCGAACGGCTGGCCTCCGCCGCGACCCTGCCGATGCTGCGCCGGATCAACACCCAGTTGATCGCCGTGGACGAGGCGCATTGCGTCAGCCAATGGGGCCATGACTTCCGCCCCGATTACCTGCGCATCGGCGAACTGCGCCGCGCGCTGGACGTGCCCCTCGCCGCCTTCACCGCCACGGCGGATGAGGAAACCCGCGCCGAGATCGTCACCCGCCTGTTTGATGGCGTGACACCCGAAACCTTCCTGCGCGGCTTTGACCGGCCCAACATCCATCTGGCCTTCGCGGTCAAGGACACCCCGCGCAGCCAGATCCTGTCCTTCGCCGCCGCGCGCAAAGGCCAATCCGGCATCGTCTATTGCGGCACCCGCGCCAAGACCGAAACCCTGTCGCAGGCGCTCTCCCAGGCCGGACACAGCGCCTGCCATTACCACGGCGGCATGGACCCGGACGAACGCCGCCATGTCGAAACCCGCTTCCAGCGCGAGGACGGGTTGATCGTCGTCGCCACCATCGCCTTCGGCATGGGCATCGACAAACCCGACATCCGCTGGGTCGCCCACGCCGACCTGCCCAAGTCGATCGAGGGCTATTATCAGGAAATCGGCCGCGCGGGCCGCGACGGCGCCCCGGCCGAGACGCTGACGCTTTATGGTCAGGATGACATCCGCTTCCGCCGCCAGCAGATTGACGAAGGCGCGGCCCCGCCCGACCGCAAGGCGGCCGATCACGCCCGCCTGAATGCGCTTCTCGGTCTGGCCGAAGCGGTGGGTTGCCGCCGCCAGGTCCTGTTGGGCTACTTCGGCGAACAGGCCCAGCCCTGCGGCAACTGCGACCTCTGCGACCGCCCCGCCGATGTGTTTGACGCGACCGACGCGGTGCGCAAGGCGCTGTCCGCGATCCTGCGCACGGGCGAATGGTTCGGCGCGGGCCACCTGATCGACATCCTGACCGGCAATGCCACGGCCAAGGTCCGTGAACGCGGCCATGACCAGTTGCCCACTTTCGCCGTGGGGCGCGATCTGCCCAAACAGGCCTGGGGCGCGGTGTTCCGCCAGATGATGGGGCGTGACCTCGTCCGTCCCGACCCTGACCGCCACGGGGCGCTCCGCATGACCGATGCCGCCCGCCCGATCCTGCGCGGCGAGGAACCGATCACACTGCGCCGCGACACTGTGGAATCCGCCCGTCCCGCCAATGTGGTCAAGGCGCTGGTCTCGGATGAGGACGCCCCGCTCCTGTCCGCGCTGAAGGCCAAGCGCCGCGCACTGGCCGAACAGGCCAATGTCCCCGCCTATGTGATCTTTCCCGACCGCACCCTCGCCGAAATGGCAGAAAAACGCCCCCGCACACTGGACGACATGGCGCGCATCACGGGCGTCGGCGCGAAAAAGCTGGAAAGTTTCGGAACGATCTTCCTTGCGGTGATCAACGGCGCCGAAGATCAAGTCCACCCCAGTCGCCTGCGTCTTGCCGGACGGCCCGAAGGGCAGGTCTTCGACCGTCTGGCCGATGTGCAACTGGACCTCGCGCGCGGGCAGGACGGCACCGGCAAATATCTGTCGGTCACCCATTCCACGCTAAAACTGATCGCGGAACGCCGCCCCTCCACGCTTTCAGAACTGCAGCGGATTCAGGGCATGGGCGATCAAAAGGTCGAACGCTTCGGCGAAGCCTTCCTTCAGGTCTTGCGCGAGGCGTAAGCGCGCCTACCTCCCCGCGAAAGGAGCCTTGCCGATGTTGACCGTGATCTCCCCCGCCAAGCGTCTTGACGAAACCGCTCGCCCCCTGCCCCCGGGATTGGCGCCGACAGCCCCCGCCTTCGGAACCGAGGCCGCCAAACTCGCCCGCATTGCCCGCGCGCTGTCGGTCGAGGATCTGCGCGCGCTGATGGACATCTCCGAACCCTTGGCAAGACTGAACCGGGACCGCTTCGCCGCCTTCAAGGCAAGACCGGCACCCGACGCCGTCAAACCCGCGGCCTTCTGCTTTGACGGTGACACCTATGCCGGACTGGAGGCGCGGACACTGGACGCCGATGCCCTGCGCTGGTCGCAAGACCATCTGCGCATCCTGTCCGGGCTTTACGGCCTGTTGCGCCCGCTCGACCTGATCCAACCCTACCGGCTGGAGATGGGCTCACGGCTCGCCAACCCTAAAGGGCCGGACCTCTATGCCTTCTGGGGCAAGAAGATCGCCAAGGCGCTGAACCAACAGGCCGCAGCCGTCGGCACCGGCATCCTCGTCAACTGCGCGTCCAACGAGTATTTCCATGCCGTGGACCGCAAGGCGCTGACCCTCCGCCTCATCACCCCCACCTTCCTAGAGGTGAAAGGGGCCGAGACAAAGATCGTCTCCTTCTTCGCCAAAAAGGCACGCGGTGCGATGGCGCGCTTCATCGCCGAACACCGCCTGACCGATCCCGCCGAACTGGCGGCCTTCACCACCGGCGGCTATGTGCTGGACCCGGACCGCTCCACCCCCGATGCCCCGGTCTTCCTGCGCGACGCCGGGGCCGCAGCCGCCGCCTGATCCCCTTCCACGTTGCGCAAATATCCGCAGGGGGAGTCGCCCGGTCCGGGCGACGGGGGCGGCACGCCCCCCCGGCTTTGGCCGGTGCCCCGCACCGGACAAAGCGCATGGCGTGCGCGGGCCTGCCCGCGCGCATTCAGGCTGCAACATCCACCGGCAGGGGCACGGCATCCTCGGGCCGGAACTCTTCCAGCGCCTCAAGGATCACCGACCGGCGCAGCGGCTTGGTCAGGTGGCGGTCCATCCCGGCGGCAAGGATACCTGCCGCCTCCTCGGCCCCGGCATGGGCGGTCAGGGCAAGGATCGGCAAGCGCCCACCCTCGGCCCGGATCGCCCGCGTCGCCGCGCGCCCGTCCATTTCGGGCATCGAGATGTCCATGAAGATCATATCCGGCTTCAACGCGCGCCACATCTCCACCGCCGCGCGGCCATCGGCGGCGAAATGCAGGTCCAGCCCGCAATCCTTGACCATCTTGGCGAAGACCAACTGGTTGGTGCGGTTGTCCTCGGCCACCAGCACCCGCATCGGGCGCGGGCCGGGGGGTGGGGTGGCCTCTTGCGCGACCTCCGGCCCCTGGGTCAGGGCGGCCAGCCGGCGGTAAAGGTCTGCCCGCAGCACAGGCTTTTGCAGCACCGCCGCAAGGTCGGCCCCGGCGGGCACCGCACCTGGGTTCGAGGACAGCATGACCACCGGACCGGCAAACCCCGCCGCCCGCAGGTTGCCCACCAGCGCCACCCCGTCCATTTCGGGCATGTCGTGATCGGTCAGCACCAGATCAAAACCCGTCGCGACCGCCTCCAGCGCCTCTGCCCCCGACCGCGCGAGTGCGACCTCGATCCCGAAGGGCGACAGCTGCCGGTCCAGAATCGTTCGGTTGATGAAACTGTCATCCACCACCAGCACCCGCCTGAGCGCAAGCGGCAGGCGGGGGCTGCGCGCCTCTTCGGCCACGGGCAGCACCACGCGGAAGCCGAAGACCGATCCCCGCCCGGGCTCGCTGTCGACCCAGACCGCGCCCTCCATCCGTTCGACCAGCCGTCGCGCGATGGCAAGGCCCAGCCCGGTGCCTTCAAACCGGCGGTTGGTCGCGGCCTCCACCTGATTGAACTCGCCGAAGATGTGATCCAGATGCTCCGGCGCGATGCCGATGCCGGTGTCTTCCACCGTCACGTGCAATTGCTGCCGTCCGTCCTCCAGTTCCAACCCGACGACCCGCACCAGCACATGCCCCCGGTCGGTGAACTTCACCGCATTGCCCATCAGGTTGGTCAGCACTTGCCGTAGGCGCCCCGGATCACCGACATAGGCCGTGGGCAGGAACATGTCGAAATCAATCATCAGATCGATGCTCTTTTCCCGCGCGCGCGGTTGCAGCAGCATCGCGGTTTCATGGATCAGTCGTTCCAGATCAAAGGGTTCGGGACGCAGCACCATCCGCTCCGCCTCAAGCTTTGAATAATCCAGAATGTCGTTGATGATGACCAGCAGCGCCTCGCCCGAGGATTTGATCGTTTCGGCGAACAGACGCTGTTCTTCGGTCAGCGTGGTGTCGCACAAGAGTTCCGCCATCCCGACCACCCCATTCATCGGGGTGCGGATTTCATGGCTCATGTTGGCAAGGAAGGCCGATTTGGCCCGGTTCGCCGCCTCCGCCGCGGCGCGAGCCGCCTCTAGCGCGGCCTGATCGGCCTTTTCATCAGTGATGTCCACCCGCAGGCCGACGCGCCCGCCATCCGGCGTGGGATGGTCATGCACCCGCAACCAACGGCCATCGGGCAGGGATTGTTCGGTGATGCCATTGGCCGCGCGATGGGCGGCAAGGCGTTCGGCCAACCAATCCTCTTCCCGGCCCACGGCATCGGAGTGCTGGCCCGCTGCCAGACCGTGGCGCAGGATATCCTCAAACCGTGTGCCGGTCCGCATCGCGGGGGCGGCGGCGGGGTAAAGGTCGCGATAGCGTTGATTGCAAAGCAAAAGCCGTTCCTCCCGGTCAAAGATCACAAAGCCGTCGGGGATCGCCTCGATCGCCGCGCGCAGCCGCATTTCATGGGTAATGTCCACCGCCAGCGTCACCAGATCGCCATCCCGCGCGCGGCGGTCGTCCAGCCGCAGCCAGCGCCCCCGCGTCAGTTTCACGGTTTCCGACGGGATCGTATCGCTGTCGATGCGGGCGCACATCCGCGCGACCCAATCCGCGCCTTCCTCCCCCGGATCGACGATGCCGTCGGCCACGGCGCGGGCCAGCATGTCGCCATAGGCCAGACCAGGGGCGAGGCCGCGATCGCCGAAAGGCGCAGAGAATGCACGGTTGGCCACCACCAAACGCCCGTCGCCATCGAATACGGCGAAACCGTCATGAATGGCATCGATGGACTCACGCAGGCGGCGTTCAGCCATCACGGCAGCGGTATGGGCGCGGTCCAGATCGGACAGGAACCGGCTGTTCTGGCCTTTCAGCGCCTCAGCCTCAACCCGGGCCCGCGTGGCGACCTGCTTTTGCGTTTGCACCTCATCCGACAGGGCGCGGGCAT
Source organism: Paracoccaceae bacterium (assembly GCA_027486345.1). GTDB lineage: Bacteria > Pseudomonadota > Alphaproteobacteria > Rhodobacterales > Rhodobacteraceae > Paragemmobacter. The sequence goes on along the minus strand of JAIXPH010000050.1, from coordinate 132,350 downwards.
GCAGCGCCAGCTTTTCATTGGCGGCAAAGAGTTCACGGCTTTTCAGTTCCAGCAGGCGTTCCGCCGCCAGCCGTGCCCGTCTTTCCCGCAACAGACGTTCTGTCAGATCCATGCCGCCCGTACCCGTTCCGGCCCATTCACGGACCCAAACTGCAGCGGATCGGTAAAGGCACGCTTAATAGCGGAAGGAATTTTGCACCTATCCGTTGGGTTGCCCGAATCCTTGCCTTGCGCGGTGGCGCCATGCGAAGGTCAGAAGGATTTTTCTGGCCCCCGGGGGTGCGTGCCGTGCGTAACTTTCTGTCCGTCCTGACATTTTCGCTGCTGATTTCCACCCTGCCCGTCGCGGCGCAAACGCCGGGTCAAGGCCCCATCCCCGAACGACGCCTTGCGCTGATCGAGGATGTCGATCTGCCCGGCGGCGATATTGCCAGCCAGTTCGACACCACTTTTGACGCCTGCCAACGGGCCTGTCTGGCCAATGCCTCCTGTCAGGCGATGACCTACAACACCAAGAATGGCTCTTGCTTCGTCAAGGCCGAAACCGGCGAATCGCAGCCCTTTGCCGGGGCGTGGTCGGCGCGGGTTTACACCGCCGATCCAGCGGCGCTGGCAGCAGCACCGACCCGCAAGGCAGAGCTTTCGTTCCTCTATTCATGGGATTTCGACGCCGCCCGTGCCCAGGTAGATGGCTTGGCCAATGAGCATGTCACCGGCGAATGGCCCGCCGAAGACCACCGCATGGCGGCTGTCGATGCCGAGGCGGCGGGGGATTACGAAGGCGCCGCCCGTCTGATCGGCGCAGCACTGAACCTGACCGATGCGGCGGGCGATTGGGCCGAGTATTCGCGCCTGCAATTGGCCGCCTCCACCGCGATGGATGACCCGACCCCGCTGCGCGACCGCGCATTGCAGGCCGCGATCAACGGCTATCTGCGCGCGGATGCGGCGGCGGAACGACACACCCTGCTGGTCACGATGGCGCAGGCGCTTGAGGCCGCGGGACGTGGCAGCGAGACCGTCAAGGCGCTGCGTCTGGCCCAATCGCTGCAACCGCGCGACGACACGGCCGAGTATCTGGCGGCGATGGCCGCGCAATACGGCTTCCGCATTGTGGAAACGCGGGTGGAAAGCGACCTTGCCCGTCCCCGGCTCTGCGCGAACTTCTCGGAAGAACTGGCCAAGGCGGGCGTGGATTACAGCAGCTTCGTGCAACTGGACGACCCGGCGCTGACGGTCACGGCATCAGGCTATGATCTCTGCGTCGAAGGCGTCAAGCACGGCGACCGCCCGACCATCACCTTCCGTCAGGGCCTGCCTGCGGCGGATGGTCAGACCTTGCTGTCATCCGTCGATGTCACGCAATACATCCGCGACCGCAATCCCGGCCTGCGCTTTCCGGGGCGCGGCTATCTCTTGCCCACGGGCGTGGATGCGGCCCTGCCAGTGGAAACCGTCAACACCGACACGCTGGACCTGACGCTGTTCCGGGTGACGGATCGCAACCTGCTGCGCTCGTTCCAGAACGGCTATTTCTCGGCCCCCATCGCCGATTGGCAGGAAAGCGATTTCCGCAACCAGATCGGGGCGGAGGTCTGGACCGGCACCGCGACCGTGAAGATGGAGGTGAACACCGACATCACCACCCGCCTGCCGATGGCCGAGGCCTTGGCCGGTCAACCCGCCGGGGTCTATGCCCTGCGCGCCGCCGTGCCGGGGGCCGACCCTTATGAGACGCCCGCCGCATGGCAATGGTTCGCGGTGTCGGACCTTGGGCTGACGTCGCTGTCCGGCGTCGATGGTCTGCATGTCTTTGTGCGGGGTCTGGGCGATGCCGGGGCCAAAGTGGGCGCAACGGTGGAGCTTGTCTCGACCGCGAATGAGGTGCTGGCGACGGCCACAACTGATGACATGGGCCATGCCGTGTTCGATGCCGGTCTGGCGCGCGGAACGGGCGGGGCAGCACCGGCCTTGCTGGTGGCGCGGGATGGGGACACGGATCTGGCCTTCCTGTCGCTGACCGACCCGGAATTTGACCTGTCCGATCGCGGGGTTGAGGGGCGCGAACCCGCGCCGCCGGTGGACCTGTGGCTGACAACCGACCGGGGCGCGTATCGTGCGGGCGAACAGGTGAATGTCACCGCACTCGCCCGGGATTCAGGGGCTGCGGCAGTCGAAGGCCTGCCGATGACATGGGTGCTGTTCCGTCCCGATGGCGTGGAATCTGCGCGTGGTGTGGTGGCCGATACGGCGGGGGGCTATGTCTATACCCTGCCCATCGCGGGCAGCGCCCCGCGCGGCGTCTGGCGTCTGGAAATGCGGGCCGAGGCCGATGGCCCCGCCCTGACCGCCAAGACCTTCCTTGTCGAGGATTTCCTGCCCGAACGCATCGACTTTGCCGCCACCCTGCCGGATGCTATTGCCTTGCGTGGCATCCCGACCCTGACAGTGGATGCCAAGTACCTGTTCGGTGCGCCGGGGGCTGATCTGGCGATTGAGGGCGAAACCCTGCTGCTGGCCGCCAAGGAACTGCCGGGCTTTCCGGGCTATGTCTTTGGCCGTCAGGATGATCCCTTCAGCGCGGTGATGGAGCCCTTTGCCCCCGCCCGCACCGATCAGGCGGGCAAGGCGTCCTTCCCGATCACCCTGCCCGCTGTGACCGATCCCCTCCGGCCGCTGGAGGCGCGGGTGACCGTCCGCGTCGCCGAAGGCTCTGGCCGCCCGGTAGAGCGCAAGATCACCAAACTGCTGACACCCTCTGCCCCGATGGTTGGCATCAAGCCGCTGTTTGACGGCGTGGTGGCCGAAGGGTCAGAGGCGCGGTTCGCCCTGCTGGGTGCGGGCACCGATGGCAAGCCCGCGCCGATGGCGGTGAAGTGGGAATTGACCAAGGTCGAGACCGATTACCAATGGTATCAATCCTATGGCTCGTGGATGTGGGAGCCTGTCACCACCCGGTCAAAGGTGGCCGAGGGTGAGGTCACCTTGGGGGCAGAGGCGGTTGAAATCGCAGCCCCCGTGCAATGGGGCGAATATGAACTGTCGGTCACCCGCACGGATGGCGCGCCTGCCGGATCGTCGGTCACCTTCGCTGCCGGATGGTTCGCCGCCGCCGATGTGACGACCACCCCCGACATGCTGGAAATGTCGCTGGACAAGGCGTCCTATGCATCGGGCGATACGGCGACGTTGCGCGTCGTGCCCAAGGCGGCGGGAACCGCGCTGATCACCGTGCTGTCCAACCGCGTCGTCTCGATGCAGGCGGTTGCGGTGACGGCGGGAGAAAACCTGATCCCGCTGACCGTCACCGAAGATTGGGGCGCGGGGGTTTATGTGACCGCGTCGGTCCTGCGCCCGATGGATGTGGCGGCGGGTCACAACCCCGCCCGTGCCCTCGGTCTGGCCCATGCCGCCATTGCCCCCGGCAAACGCGCGCTGACGGCCACAGTTGAGGTCGCGGCGGAGGCGGACCCGCGCGGCCCGCTGCCCGTAGCTGTCAAGGTCGATGGCGTGCAATCGGGTGAGACGGCCTATGTCACCATCGCCGCCGTCGATCAGGGCATCCTGAACCTGACCGCCTTTGACGCCCCCGATCCGCAAGCCTGGTATTTCGGGCAACGCAAACTCGGCGTCGGCATCCGCGATGTCTATGGCCGCCTGATTGACGGCATGAACGGCGCCGAAGGCACGGTGCGTTCGGGCGGGGATGCCGGCGCGAATGCCCGACTGCAAGCGCCCCCGCCGACAGAAGAACTCCTCGCCTATTTCTCTGGGCCGATTGAGGTGGGCGCAGACGGCTATGCGCGGACCGAATTCACCCTTCCGGCCTTTAACGGTCAGGTGAAGGTGATGGCGGTCGCATGGTCAAAAACTGGGGTGGGTCAGGCCAATGCCGACGTGCTGGTGCGCGATCCGGTGGTGGTGACCGCAACCCTGCCACGCTTCCTGTCGCCAGGCGACAACAGCCGCCTACTGCTGGAACTGACGCACGCGACCGGACCTACAGGCAAGATGGCTTTGACTGTAACGGGGGACGGTGTGACCTTGGGTGAGGTTCCGGCTTCTGTCGATCTGGGCGAAAAGCAAAAACTCACGCTTTCGGTCCCCGTGACAGCGGACAATCCCGGCATCCAGACAGTCGCGGTCACCCTGACCACGCCGGATGGCAAGGCGCTGACCAAGACGCTGACCCTGCCCGTGCAGATCAACGACCCCGAGGTCGCGCGGATCAGCCGCTTTGACCTTGCGAAGGGTCAGACCTTCACCTTCGATGCCTCGGTCTTTTCGGGCCTTGCGCCGGGGGCCAAGGCCACGTTGGCCGCCGGTCCCATCGCGCGGTTGAACGCGCCGGGCTTGCTGGCCTCACTGGACCGCTATCCCTATGGCTGCACGGAACAGATGGCCTCCAAGGTGTTGCCGCTGCTCTATTTTGACGATGTTGCCGTGGCACTGGACCTGAACCAATCGGGCGACCTGAACACCCGCATTCAGCAAAGCATCGGCGAAATCCTTGCCAATCAAGGGGCCGAGGGTGGCTTTGGCCTGTGGGCCGCAGGCTCGGGCGATCCGTGGCTGGATGCCTTTGTCACCGATGTGCTGTCCCGCGCCAAGGCACGCGGCTATGCGGTGCCGGACCTTGGCTTCCGCATGGCGCTGGACAACCTGCGCAATCAGGTCAACTACGCCGCCGATTTTGACAGTGGCGGAGAGTCCTTGGCCTATGCCCTGATGGTGCTGGCCCGCGAAGGGGCGGCGGCGATTGGCGATCTGCGCTATTATGCCGACGTCAAAGGCGACGCCTTCGCCACCCCCACCGCGATGGCGCAACTGGGCGCGGCGCTGGCCTTTTATGGCGAGCAGCAGCGCGCCGATGCCATGTTCGCCCGCGCGGCGGCCTTGCTGGACGCGCAAACCGGGGTGGACAGCGAACAACTCTACCGCGCCGATTACGGCACCACCTACCGGGATGCGGCGGCAGTGCTGTCTCTTGCGGTCGAGGCGGGGTCGAACGCCGTGGACCGTGAGGCACTGACCGACCGCATCGCAGCGGGCGGGCGGCTGTCCACGCAGGAAACCACTTGGGCGCTGCTGGCGGCCAATACGCTGATCGACCGGGGGGCGGCGACGGGTCTGACCATTGACGGCCAACCTGCCGAAGGGCCGTTGGTGCGGATGGCGGATGCGGCCTCGTTGCAACCCGTGGCGGTCAGGAATGACGGCGCGGATACCTCGCTGACCGTGACGACCTTTGGCGTGCCGACCGATCCCCTGACGGCGGCGGGCAATGGCTATGCCATCACCCGCAGCTATCTGACGCTGGACGGCGAACCAGCCGACATCGGCTCTGTCGCGGTTGGCACGCGCCTGATCACGCTGCTGGAGGTGACCCCCTTCGCCAATGGAGAGGCGCGGTTGATGGTCAGCGATCCGCTGCCTGCGGGGCTCGAGATCGACAACCCGAACCTGATCACCGCCGGGTCCGTCCCGGCGCTGGATGCGCTGGGGCTTGAGGGCAACGTGACCCATGCCGAATTCCGGCAAGACCGCTTCCTTGCGGCGCTGGACCGGTCTGACGCCACGCCCTTCCGGCTGGCCTATGTGGTGCGGGCCATCTCGCCCGGCAGCTATCACCACCCGGCCCCGTCGGTCGAGGATATGTACCGTCCCGATTTCCGCGCCAATGGCGATGCGGGCCGGGTCACGGTGACGGAGTAAAGGAGGCGTCGTGATCCGCGCGCGCTGGCTTTTTGCGGCGGCCCTTGTCCTGTGGACAGGGGCCTTTGCGCGCGACAGGGTCGATGAATGGATCGACGCGACAGTGCTGCCGTCGTTGGTGCCGCAGACATCTGTGCAGGTGCTGGACCGCGACGGGGCGCTGTTGCGGGCCTATACCGTGGCGGATGGGCGATGGCGTTTGCCACTGTCCACGGTCGAGACGGACCCCGGCTTTGTCGCCATGCTGCTGGCCTATGAGGATCGGCGCTTTCGCGACCATCCGGGCGTGGATGCGCGCGCCATGCTGCGGGCGCTGGCGCAGGCGGTGTGGAACGGACAGGTCGTCTCGGGCGGGTCCACCCTGACAATGCAGACGGCGCGGTTGCTGGAGGAATCAGGGACCGGGGCGCTGTCGGGCAAGCTGCGCCAGATGCGCGTGGCGCTGGCGCTGGAGCGGCGGCTGACCAAGGACCAGATCCTTGACCTTTACCTGCAACTCGCCCCTTACGGCGGCAATGTCGAAGGGCTGCGCGCGGCCTCCTTGGCTTATTTCGGCAAGGAACCCCGCCGGTTGACGCCCGCCGAATCCGCCCTGCTGGTCGCCCTGCCCCAATCGCCCGAGGCGCGGCGTCCCGACCGCCACCCCGCCGCCGCGGCGCGGGACCGCGTGCTGGCCCGTGCTGTGGGCGCAGGTGTGCTGACGGCGGATGCCGGGGCGGTGGCGCGGTCCGAACCCGTGCCGACACAGCGCCGCCCGGTGCCCGCGCTTGCGCCGCATCTGGCGGATCGCGCCAGGGCCGAGCAGCCCGGGGCGCTGACGCATCGGCTGACAATTGACCGGGGCTTGCAGGTGGCACTGGAGAAACTCGCCGCCGATAGCGTCGCTGCGATGGGCGAGCGGATGCAGATCGCCATCGTCGTGGCCGATCATGCCAATGGCGAGATCCTTGCCTCGGTGGGGTCTGCGGCATTCACGGCAGATCAGCGGCAGGGATTCGTCGATATGACGCGGGCGCTGCGCTCGCCGGGGTCGACGCTGAAACCGCTGGTCTACGGCTTGGCCTTTGACGAGGGCTTAGCCCATCCCGAAACGCTGATCGAGGATCGCCCGACGCGGTTCGGCACCTACGCCCCGCAGAACTTTGACCGCCAGTATCGCGGCACCATCCGCGTGCGGGAGGCATTGCAGATGTCGCTGAACATTCCCGTGGTGGCATTGACCGAGGCGCTGGGACCCGCCCGCCTGCTGGCGGCGTTGGATCGGGCGCGGGTGGGCTATGCCATCCCGCTGGATGATCCGGGGCTGGCGATTTCCTTGGGCGGGTTGGGTGTCAGCTTGCAGGACATGGTGCAGCTTTACGCCGCCATCGCGCGCGGTGGCACCGCCCTGCCGCTGCGCTGGCGGATGGAGGGGAATGCGCCGCCGGGCGCACGGGTGCTGTCCGACATCGCGGCGTGGCAAGTCGGCGATATTCTTGCCGGTCTGCCCCCGCCCCCCGGCGCGCCGGAAAACCGCCTCGCCTACAAGACCGGCACCAGCTACGGCCACCGCGACGCCTGGGCCATCGGCTTTGACGGGCGGCATGTGGTGGGGGTCTGGATGGGCCGCGCCGATGGCACGCCGGTGCCCGGGGCCTTTGGCGCGGATGTAGCCGCCCCCGTGCTGTTTCAGGCCTTCGCGCGGGTGACCCCGAAGCTGGAGCCACAGCCCCCTGCCCCGCCCGCGACGCTGCTTGTGGCCAATGCCCAACTGCCCGCGCCCCTGCAACGCTTTCGCCCGCGCGGGGCGGCCTTCGCGGTGGAGGATGCGCCCAAGCTGACCTTTCCGCCGGAGGGCGCGGTGCTGGAGCCGCTGGCCGCCGGGCTGAAAGTCCGGGTCGAGGGCGGCATTGCCCCGTTTTCATGGCTGGTGGATGGCCTGCCCGCAGTCACGGGTCTGGGCCAGCGCGAGGCGATGTTGCCCCTGACCACGCGCGGGTTCGTTACCCTGTCGGTGATCGACGCGGCGGGCCGGTCGGCCCGGTCCACCATCCGGATCAGGTAACGACGGTGATCCGGCGGCGCGCGCCAAGGCGCGCAAGCCACAAGCCCTTGCCCGCGCCAAGGCGCGACCAAGGGCGCGCGGGGGGCTGTCCGCCCCCCGGTCGCGGCAAGGGCCGCGACTCCCCCGGAGGATATTTGTGCAACGGGGAAATCAGGCGCTGACAAACTCCTCGCGCGAGTAACCTTGGAGGAACAAGAGCGCGGTCAGGTCGCCGTGGTTGATACGGATGTCGCATTGTGCCGCGACCACGGGTTTGGCGTGAAGGGCGACGCCTGCGCCCGCCAACGAGAGCATGCCAAGGTCATTCGCGCCATCGCCCACCGCCATCGTGTCGGAGAGCGGAATGCCGAGGCGCGCGGAGATCTCGTTCAGCGCATCGACCTTGGCCTGTTTGCCGAGGATCGGATCGGTCACGGTACCGGCAAGGGTGTCGCCTTCGGTCACCAGCGTATTGGCGCGGTTTTCGTCAAAGCCAAGGCGCGCGGCGATGACACCGGTAAAGGCGGTGAAGCCGCCCGACACCAGCGCAGCATAGGCCCCGTTGGCCTTCATCGTCGCCAGAAGCGCCGGACCGCCCGGCATCAGGGTGATGCGGTCACGGAGGACGTTGGCGATGGTGGTCACGGGCAGGCCCTTGAGCAAGCCGACGCGTTCCCGCAAGGCCGCCTCGAAATCCAGTTCCCCATTCATCGCGCGGGCGGTGATGGCGGCGACATGGGCGCCCACGCCCGCCTCATCCGCCAATTCGTCGATGCATTCCTGCTGGATCATGGTCGAGTCCATATCCGCGAGCAGCAGGCGCTTCTTGCGCCCATCGGCCGGTTGGATCACCAGATCGACTTTCAGGGTTTGCAACCCCTCCCAGACCGCCCAGCGATTGTCAGGCATCGCCTCAAGAGGAAATTCCGCCGCCACGCCGGGATCGAGCCAGCGCGCGTCGCCGCCGCCCCAGGCGTTGCGGACCGATTCCACCGTGGCGCGGTCAAGGATCGGGCGGGAAGGATCGGTCAGCAGGATGGCGATGAACATGGGCTGGCTCATGGGGGGCAAGTTTCCGATAGTGGAGAAGCGCGTCGGTTTTGCGCGGACAAGCGGCGCTTTACGACGATTTTCCGTCTTGTGCCAGAGCGGGACGCCCTGTAACCCCATCGGCGGGACACCCTACCCCAACGTAGGGCAGCACTCTGGAAGGATGCCATGACGGACATGACCGTTCCGGCCACGCGGCCGGCTAATCCGCGTTTCTCTTCGGGCCCCTGCGCGAAAGTGCCCGGCTTCTCCCTCGACATGCTGGCAGACGCACCGCTGGGCCGGTCGCACCGCGCCGCCGTTGGCAAGGCCAAGCTGAAAGAGGCGATCGACCTGACCCGTGAAATCCTTGGTGTTCCGGCGGAGTACCGCATCGGCATCGTCCCCGGTTCCGATACCGGCGCGGTCGAGATGGCGATGTGGACCATGCTGGGTGCGCGTGGCGTGGAAATGCTGGCCTGGGAGTCCTTCGGCGAAGGCTGGGTGACCGATGCCGTCAAGCAGTTGAAACTGGATGCCACCGTCCGCAAGGCCGCCTATGGCCAGATCGTGGACTTGGCCGAAGTCGATTTCGACAAGGACGTGGTCTTCACCTGGAACGGCACCACCTCAGGCGTGCGCGTCCCCAATGGCGATGCGATCCCCGCCACCCGCGCCGGTCTGACCATCTGCGACGCCACCTCTGCCGCCTTCGCGATGGACCTACCGTGGGACAAGCTGGATGTGGTGACCTTCTCTTGGCAAAAGGTGCTGGGCGGCGAAGGCGCGCATGGCATGCTGATCCTGTCGCCCCGCGCGGTGGAGCGGTTGGAGACCTACACCCCCGCATGGCCGCTGCCCAAGGTGTTCCGCCTGACCTCGAAGGGCAAACTGACCGAAGGCGTCTTTGTGGGTGAGACGATCAACACCCCGTCGATGCTGGCGGTGGAAGATTACCTTGTCGCGCTGAAATGGGCCAAATCGGTGGGCGGGCTGAAGGGTCTGATCGACCGCGCTGCCGCCAATGCGCAAGTGGTCTGGGATTTCTGCGCCGCCAATCCTTGGCTGCAAAACCTCGCCGTGGATGCGGCGACGGCATCGACCACCTCGGTCTGCCTGAAATTCGCCGATGCTCGGATCACGGATGGTGAGGCTTTTGCCAAGGCCGTGGCCAAGCGATTGGAAAAGGCGGGCGTGGCCTATGACGTGGGTGCCTACCGCGATGCCCCCCCCGGCCTGCGCATCTGGTGCGGATCGACGGTGGAAACCGCCGATGTCGCCGCCCTGATGCCGTGGATCAAACACGCGTTCGAGGCTGAGATCGCCGCGCTGACAAAAGCCGCCTGATCCCCATTCCCCGCCCCCGCCAGTCGCGCGGGGGCACCCCAATCCCATTTGCATAGGAGCCCGCCATGGCCCCCCGCGTTCTCGTTTCCGACGAACTCTCTGAAACCGCCGTCCAGATCTTCCGCGACCGTGGGGTCGAGGTGGATTACTTGCCGAAACTCGGCAAGGACAAGGAAAAGCTGGCCGAGATCATCGGCGAATATGATGGCCTCGCCATCCGGTCGGCCACCAAGGTGACCGCAGCGCTTCTGGAAAAGGCCACGAATCTGAAGGTCGTGGGTCGTGCGGGGATTGGCGTCGATAACGTCGACATCCCCGCCGCCTCCAAGCAAGGCGTGATCGTGATGAACACGCCTTTCGGCAATTCGATCACCACCGCCGAACATGCCATCGCCATGATGTTCGCCGTGGCGCGGCAGATCCCCGAGGCCAACGCCTCGACCCACGCGGGCAAGTGGGAAAAGTCCAAGTTCATGGGGGTGGAACTGTTCAACAAGACCCTCGGCGTGATCGGCGCGGGCAATATCGGCGGCATCGTCTGTGACCGCGCCGTGGGGCTGAAGATGAAGGTGGTGGCCTATGACCCCTTCCTGTCCGACGAACGCGCCAAGCAATTGGGCGTGACCAAGGTCGAACTCGATGACCTGCTGGCGCGGGCCGATTTCATCACCCTGCACGTGCCACTGACCGACAAGACCCGCAACATCCTGTCGCGCGAGAACCTTGCCAAGACCAAAAAGGGCGTGCGGATCATCAATTGCGCCCGTGGCGGCCTGATTGACGAGGCGGCCTTGGTTGATGCGCTGAACGCGGGCCATGTCGCCGGTGCCGCGCTGGATGTGTTCGAGGTGGAACCCGCCACCGAAAACCCGCTGTTCAACCTGCCCAACGTGGTCTGCACGCCGCATCTGGGGGCCTCTACCACCGAGGCGCAGGAAAACGTGGCGCTGCAAGTGGCCGAACAGATGTCCGACTACCTGCTGACCGGTGCCGTGTCGAACGCGCTGAACATGCCCAACGTCACCGCCGAAGAAGCCGCCGTGATGGGGCCGTGGGTGAAACTCGCCGCGCATCTGGGCGCTTTCATCGGCCAGATGACGGATGAGCCGATCAAGGCGATCAACATCCTCTACGATGGCTCTGTCGCCGCGATGAACCTTGCCGCGCTGAACCAGTCGGTGATCGCGGGCGTGCTGAAAGCGCATAACCCCGACGTCAACCTTGTCTCTGCCCCCGTGGTGGCCAAGGAACGCGGCATCCAGATCTCGACCACGCGTCAGGACAAGACCGGCACCTTTGACGCCTATATCAAGGTGACGATGGTGACGGACAAGCGTGAACGGTCAGTCGCGGGCACCTGCTTCTCGGATGGCAAGCCGCGCTTCATCCAGATCAAGGGCATCAACATCGACGCCGAGATCGGTCGCCATATGCTTTACACCACGAACGAGGACGTTCCGGGCATCATCGGCCTCTTGGGCATGACCATGGGCAAGAACAACGTCAACATCGCGAACTTTACCTTGGGCCGCTCGGGCGTGGGGCAGGATGCGATCGCGATCCTCTATCTGGATCAGAAGATCGATCCCAAGGTGGTGGACACGCTGGAGTCCACGGGCCTGTTCCAACAGGTCAAGCCGCTGGAATTCGACGTCGCCTGAGACCAAGACAGGCAAAGGGCGGGGTCATCCCCGCCCTTTATTGTACTCGGCCACTGTGTGGCGGCCTAGCCGAACAGGACGCTGTGCATGATCCGGCCGGGCAAAAGCGTGAAGGCCCCGGCAAGGATCAGGGCCTGAAAGAACAGTGCGCGCATGGCTTTGCGGTGCCGCGCGATGTCACCCCTGCGCGCGGCAGCCATCGCGACGACCAGCGTCCAGAGCGTCAGGACCGAAAGCGCATGGATCGGGCTGAAGGGGCCGATCCACCGGATCGTGTGGATGAAAAACCCCGACACCGCGACCCCGGCCATCAGGGTGATCCAGAGATACCCCAGACCGCGATGCCACCGCGTGCCCTTGGCGGCCAGCATTTGAACCGCGCCAACCGCAAGGGCCGCGATGGCCAGCAGCGCATGCAAGGGGATCGGGCTGGACGCGGCGAAAAGCGGATCGAACGACAAGACCATCCCTCCGGACAACCACAGCATGGCAGCCTAGCCTCGGTTTCCGGTCTGGCGTCAAGACCGCGCGGATGATCTGCGGACCCTGTCCTTTCGGGCCACAACCCGCCGGACGGACGGGCCGCCCCTTCTTTTCCGCTTCCCCCTTCCCCGTTGTGCAAATATCCCACGGGGGTGCGGGGGTGTGAAACCCCCGCTGCTGTCAGACACAAAGGCGCGCGATGACCAGAACCTATGCCATCGGTGACATCCACGGCCATATCGCGCTGCTGGAGTATGTCCACACCTTGATCGCCGCCGACCGCGCCCGCACGGGGGATCACGACTCTCCGGTGATCCATCTGGGCGATCTGGTGGACCGGGGTCCCGATTGCCGCGCGGTGGTGCAATTCCTGATCGATGGAATGGCGGCAGGTCAACCGTGGCAGGTGCTCAAGGGCAATCATGACCGCATGTTCACCCGCTTTCTGCGCGATCCGAAGGAACCTGAACCGGGGTTGAAACCGGGCCTGTCCTGGCTGCATCCGCGACTGGGTGGGGCGGCGACCCTCTCCTCTTACGGCGTCAGGAACGCCGCCGACCGCCCCATCGCCCCCGTCCATGCCGAGGCAGTGGCGGCCGTGCCCCAATCCCATATCGACTTCATCGACAGTCGCCCGACATGGCTGCAACGCGGCGACGTGGTCTATGTCCATGCGGGCATCCGTCCCGGTGTGGCGATGGCGGATCAGGCCGAAACCGATCTGGTCTGGATTCGCGACGGCTGGCTGGATGACACGCGCGACCATGGCTTTCTGGTGGTGCATGGCCACACGGCCTTGGACCATGCCACGCATTACGGCAACCGGGTGAACATCGACTCCTCTGCCGCCTATGGCGGGCCGCTGACGGCGGTGGTGGTCGAGGGGCGCGATGTCTTCGTGCTGACCGAACAGGGCCGCGTGCCCCTGACGCCTTAGACCATCCGGCGGCGCAGCAGCACGGCCACGACCGTCACCGCCAGCGCGACCAAACCGATCACCCAGAAGAACCCGCGATCCCCCATCCCTTGCACCGCCATCCCCAAGAGGATGGGCGAGGCGATGCCCCCCACCTGCCCGGCGGCAAGGATCGAGGGCGCAACATTCGGGTGATCCCCCATCTGCCGCGTCGCCGTGACATAGGCCCCGGGAAAGAACATCCCCGCGCTCAGGCCCAAAAGCACGAAGAACGGTCCCGGCGGCAGCAGCACCGCCGCCAGCGCGCACAGCGCCGAAAATCCCATGGCCGCGATGTAGAGCGTAAAGGGCTGGAACAGCCCTGCCACAAAGACCAGCGCAATGCGGATCAAAAGGAAGGACACGAAGAAGCCCGACAAGAGTTGCGCCGCCGTCGCCTCGGTCAACCCGGCGCGGATCAGGGCGGTGGGGCCAAGGCCGATCAGACAGGCCTCGGTCGCGATGCCAAAGACGGCAAAGGTCAGGATCAACGGACGAAAGCGATAGGGTTGCGTCACGGCCTTTGCTGCCTCGGCCCCGTCCCGACTGGCAGGCAAAGCCGCGACAAAGATCAGCGCGCACAAGACGGCCACCACGCCAAAGGCCAGCACCGGGCGCGACCCGCCCCAGACATAGGCCAAGGGCGCAAGGATTGCCCCCGCCGCGAACATGGCATTCAGCAGGCTGACCATCGCTGGCCCCCGGTCGGCATAGGCCTTCAACACGCGCGGATTGAACACCGCCGCCGCGATGCCATAGCCCGTGCCGAAAATGACCGAGGCCGCCACCGTCGCCCACCAGCCGATCCCTGCCGCCACCAAGGCCGCCCCCGCCGCCATCACCGCCAGCGCATGGGCGGGCTGCATGCGGCGACCGATCAGCAGCATGATCACCGTCCCCACCGCCGACCCGATCCAGAGCGCCGAGATCAGCGCCCCGGCCTCGGCCACCGAAACGCCGAAGTCGCGCGAAAACGCGGGCAGCGCCGGGCCGTAGATCGACTGCCCCGCCCCCATCACGACAAAGGTCAACACACCGGCCATCAACAGCGCGGCTTGAGAAGAGAGCGGCAGACGCAAGGCATTATCCGATCTTGTAAATGTTCCTTTCCATGCGGCGAGGCTGCGGCGCTGTCAATGCCGCGCCGGGAACGCAGCGTCAAACTGGTCGCGGCGCTGCCGCCATGCCAGCATGGGAAAAACCATCGGGGAGGCATGCCATGACCGACATCCACATCCTGTCTGGCGCGCGGACGGGCATCGGCTCTTTCGGCGGCGCGCTCGCCGCCACCCCGCCAATAGACCTTGCCGCCCATGCGGCCCGCGCCGCACTCGACCGTGCCGGGATTGCGCCGACCCACGTGGGAACCACCGTCTTCGGCCATGTCATCAACACCGAACCGCGCGACATGTATCTGTCCCGCGTCGCGGCGATGCAGGCGGGCGTGCCGGAAACCGTGCCCGCGATGAACGTGAACCGCCTCTGCGGGTCTGGCTTGCAGGCGGTGGTATCCGGCGCGCAATCCCTGCTGCTGGGGGATGCCGACATCGCCCTCGTCGGTGGGGCGGAATGCATGAGCCGTTCCCCCTATGCCGTCCCCGCCGCGCGCTTTGGCCAGAAGATGGGCGATGCGCGGGTGGTCGATATGATGGTGGGGGCGCTGACCTGCCCATTTGGCACCGGGCATATGGGGATCACGGCGGAAAACGTGGCACTGGATCACGGCATCTCCCGCGCGGATCAGGACGCCTTCGCGTTGGCAAGCCAGACCCGCGCGGCGGCGGCCATCGCATCGGGCCATTTCACCGCCGAGATTGCCCCGCTGGAGCTGGCCGGACGCAAGGGGCCGACCACCTTTGCCCAAGACGAACACCCCAAGGCCACATCGCTTGAGGCGCTGTCCGCCCTGCGCCCGGCCTTCCAGAAAGAGGGCACGGTGACGGCGGGCAATGCCTCGGGCCTGAACGATGGCGCGGCGGCGCTGGTGCTGTCCAAGGGTTGGCAAAAGGGCGCAAGGGCGCGGATCATGGGTTGGGCGGTGGCCGGTGTCGCCCCCCGTGTCATGGGTCTGGGGCCGATCCCCGCCGTGCAGGCGCTTTGTGCCAAGCTGGGCCTCCGCCCGCAGGATTTCGATCTGGTCGAAAGCAACGAGGCCTTCGCCGCGCAGGCGCTGGCCGTCACCCGTGCGCTGGAGTTGGACCCGGAAAAGGTGAACCCCGACGGCGGGGCCATCGCCCTTGGCCATCCCGTGGGCGCGACGGGGGCAATCTTGATGGTCAAGGCGCTGCACGCGCTGGAGCGGCGCGATCTGTCCACCGCCCTTGTCACCATGTGCATCGGCGGCGGTCAGGGCATCGCGGTGGCCATCGAACGGGTCTGAGGGGGGCTTTACTTCACCCACCCGCCCGACCATCAAGGCGGCATGATGTTCGAAGTCGCCACCCATCTTGCGCTGTTGCTGATCCTTGCCGGTTTCGTGGCGGGGTTCGTGGATTCCATCGCCGGTGGCGGCGGGTTGATCACCGTGCCCGCGCTCTTGCTGGCGGGCGCGAACCCGTTGCAGGCGCTGGCCACGAACAAGCTGCAAGGCACCTTTGGCGCAGGCACCGCGATGCTGACCTATGCCCGTGCGGGCCATGTGCGCCTGCAAGACCAGCTTCTGATGGCGGCAGTCAGCGCGGCAGCGGGCGCGGCGGGGGCCTTGGTCGCCCATCTGATCCCGGCTGACGTGCTTCGCCTGACCATGCCCGTCATTCTGATCGCGGTGGCGCTGTTCTTTGCGCTGAAACCCGGCCTGTCGGATCATGACCGGGTGGAGCGGATGAAGCCCGCCGTTTTTACCTTTACCGCCGTGCCGCTGATCGCCGCCTATGACGGGTTCTTCGGCCCCGGCACCGGGTCTTTCTTCATGATCGGCTTTGTCATGCTGGCGGGCTTTGGCGTGCTGAAGGCCACGGCCCATACCAAGACGCTGAACTTTGCCTCCAACATCGGCTCGCTTCTGGTGTTCATCCCGTCCGGGGCCACATGGTGGGCGGTGGGGATTGCCATGGCCTTGGCGCAGGTGGCAGGGGCCAGCCTTGGCGCAAGGCTGGCGATGCGGGTGGGGGCAAAGCTGATCAAGCCGCTGCTCGTTGTCACCTCATCGGCGATGGCGCTGCGGCTGATCTGGCAGGTCTGGGCGGGCTGACGCTCAGGCCGCCTTGGCGGCAGGCGGACCAGCCTCCGCCTCGGGCGGCTCATGTCGGGCGGTCCAACGGTCCAGCGCGCGGAAGAGGATCGGGTTCACGAGGATCGAGATCATCGCCCCTGCCACCACCAGATCCTTCGCCTCAGGCGGGACGATGGCCAGTTTTACACCCATGACGATCAGGATGAAGGAAAACTCGCCGATCTGCGCCAGTGCCGTGGCAATCGTCAGCGCCACACCCTTGGGATAGCCGAAGGCGCGCACGATGGCATAAGCGGCCAGCGACTTGACTAACACGATCACCACCACCGTCGCCGCCAGATGCGCGGGTTGGTCCAGCAGCACCGCCGGGTTGAACAGCATCCCGACCGAGACGAAGAACAACACGGCAAAGGCATCGCGCAGCGGCAAGGTCTCGCGCATGGCCTGTTGCGACAGGGTCGATCCGGCCATCACCATGCCGGCAAAGAACGCCCCCAGCGCGAAACTGACCCCGAAGAAGACCGAGGACCCAAAGGCCACGCCCAGCGCGATGGACAGCACCGCCAGACGGAACAGCTCACGGCTGCCAGTCAGGGCGACGTAATGCAGGATGGCGGGGATCAGCTTGCGCCCCACGATCAGCATCAGCGCGACAAAGGCCCCGACCTTGACTAAGGTGACCAGCACCGTCGCCGCCACCGGGCCAAAGCCCAAGGCCGCCACCTGCGCCGCATCCTCGGTCACCGGCACCGCACGCCCGCCCAAAAGCCCGGCCAAGGGCGGGATCAGGACAAGGCTGATGACCATCACAAGGTCTTCGACGATCAGCCAGCCCACCGCAATCCTGCCCCGGTCCGAGGTGACAAGCCCCCGGTCCTGCAATGCGCGCAACAGCACCACGGTCGAGGCGACCGACAGCGCAAGGCCAAAGATGATGCCCGCTCCAATCCCCCAACCCGAAACCCAGCCGACAAAGGTGCCAAATCCTGTCGCCACCGCGATCTGCCCCAAGGCCCCCGGAATGGCGATGTTCTTGACCGACAACAGGTCACGCACCGAAAAGTGCAGCCCCACGCCAAACATCAGCAGGATCACCCCAAGCTCTGCCAGTTCCAGCGCCAGCGCCTGATCCGCGACATATCCGGGGGTAAATGGCCCGATCACGATGCCCGCCATCAGATAGCCCGCAATCAACGGCAATCGCATCCGCTGGGCCACCAATCCGAACAGGAAGGCAAGGCTCAGGCCAATCACGATGGTTGAGATCAGGGGCGTGTCATGGGGCATCGGCACCTCTATTGCAGGGTTTGAAATGGATATGGCGGGTCGCATCCCTGAACATCGGGATGGCCCTTGGCGGAACGGCTTGGGATGCCTTCAGGATAAAGGCGACCGCGCACGGATCAATCGCCATGGCGAAGAATCTGTGCGATATTGCAGTATGTTACCGGATTGTGACCGAAAATGCCTGCGGTTTGCGCGTTATCGCTGCACCGTCAGGGTTGTACCGGCGCACAGAGAGGGCGGCCCTGGGCGTCAAAGCCCACGATCTGGCATTCCGATCCATCGGAGAGGATGATGATCGCCCCGATGGCCAGCGCCGCGCGCTTACGCCCGCGCTTCTCAATCTGCGTCTCGGACTGGACGTCCACATAAGGCACGGTGGGGGGCAAATCGACGGCCATGATCTCTCCGCGGCGGTTTTACTTCAGATGGGAAGCGAGGGCGGGTTTGTCGCCCCCGTCACGCCGAAAATCTGACGGACCACGCGATGGCTGTCGGCAGACTCAGACCGCCGCCGGAATTGCCTTGCCCGCCATGGGTGCGCGGCGCGTGGCGCGCAGGTAGCGCGACAGGCCAAGGTCGGTCGCGTCAATCTCCGTCGCGCGACCGCTGACGATATCGGCCAGCACCCGACCCGACCCGGCTGCCATGGTCCAACCCAAGGTGCCATGCCCGGTGTTTAGGAACAGGTTGGCAAAGCCGGTGCGTCCAACAACGGGTGTGCCATCGGGCGTCATCGGGCGCAGACCACACCAGAAGCTGGCTTTCGACTGATCCCCCGCGCCGCCGAACAGATCCTCAACGGAATGCTCCAGCGTCGCGCGGCGTTTGGGGTTCAGGGACAGGTCGAACCCTGCAATCTCGGCCATGCCACCCACGCGGATGCGGTCGCCCAAACGGGTGATGGCAATCTTGTGGGTTTCGTCCATCACGGTGGAGACCGGCGCGCGGGCGTCGTTCACCACCGGGACGGTGATCGAATAGCCCTTGACCGGATAGACCGGCAGGTCGATCCCCAACGGCTTCACGAGGAAAGGCGAATAGGACCCCAGCGCCACCACGAAAGCATCCGCCGTCACGCGGCCTTCGGCGGTGCGAACGGCGACGATGCGGCCAGCCGATTCCTCCAGCCCCTCAATCCCCACGCCATAGCGGAAGGTCACGCCCGCCTGTTCGGCCAGCGCCGCCAGACCATTGGTGAACTTGAAGCAATCGCCGGTTTCATCGCCCGGCAGGCGCAAACCGCCCGCGATCTTGGCCCGCGCATCGGCAAGGCCCGGCTCTGCGGCCACACATTCATCCGCGCTCAGCACCTCAAACGGCACGCCATCGGCTTGCAGGACGGCAATATCCTTGGCCGCCGCCGCCACCTGCTTTTCGGTGCGGAACAGTTGCAACGTGCCCTGCATGCGTTCGTCATAGTGCAGCGCGGTTTCCTCGCGCAGATCGGCGAGGCAATCGCGCGAGTATTCTGCCAGCCGCACCATGCGCGACTTGTTCACGGCATAGGCGTCGGCAGTGCAGTTCATCAGCATCCGCGCCATCCATTTCAGCTTGGCCCAATCGGGCTTGGGCTGGATGATCAGCGGCGCATGTTCCATGAACAGCCATTTCATGGCCTTCAGCGGGATGCCCGGCGCGGCCCAAGGGGCGGAATAGCCGGGGCTGACTTCGCCCGCATTGGCAAAACTGGTTTCCAGCGCGGGGGCAGGCTGGCGGTCGATCACCGTGACCTCATGCCCCGCCTTGGCCAGATACCAAGCCGAGGTCACCCCGATCACGCCGCTGCCCAGAACCACGATCTTCATCGCCCGCACCCTTTTGCTTGAGTCCTGCCCAGAATAGCGGAAGGCACGGAAAGGTTTTGGCGAAGATGGGCAGATTTACTGACCTTTGTGCAAGCTTCTTCGGCCATACTAGTCATATGAAGATGATTTCCACCTTTTATTGATAACTCACGCAATAAAGTCCGTCCGATTTCAGAATCGGCGGGAAACCTTGCCATCGCCCAAAAATCAGGCACTGCCCGAAGATTGCGCGGCCAATCTGCGCCTTCTGGCGGCTTGGCGGTGGCCAAACCGCCCCCGCCTGTGAAAGCGTGGCCCAAAGCCCAGCGGAACGGACCCCATGATCAAGGCCAGCATCCACCACCTGACGCAGTACACCTATGACCGCCCGGTCCTGCTTGGCCCGCAGATCATCCGCCTGCGCCCCGCCCCGCACAGCCGCACGCGGGTGATCAGCCATTCGCTGAAGGTCAGCCCGGCCAAGCATTTCGTGAACCACCAGCAGGACATCTACGGCAACTGGCTGGCCCGCTTTGTCTTTCCCGAGCCGGTGACAGAGTTCAAGATCGAGGTCGATCTTGTCGCCGACATGTCGGTCTATAACCCCTTTGACTTTTTCGTCGAGGAAAGCGCCGAGGAGTGGCCCTTTGACTACCCCCTCGATCTGCAACGCGATCTGGTGATCTATACGACCCCCGAACCAGCGGGTGACCTCTTGCGGGCTTTCCTTGAAACCGTGCCATGCGACCGCAAACGCACGGTGGATTTCGTCGTCGGCCTGAACGCGCAAATCGCGCAGGTGGTGAACTACACCATCCGCATGGAGGCCGGGGTGCAGACTCCTGAGGAAACGCTTGGGCTTGGATCAGGCTCTTGCCGGGATTCCTCTTGGCTGCTGGTGCAGGCCCTGCGCCATCTGGGGTTCGCCGCGCGCTTTGTGTCGGGCTATCTGATCCAGTTGAAACCCGACCTGAAGGCGCTGGACGGCCCATCGGGGACAGAGGTGGATTTCACCGACCTGCATGCGTGGGTTGAGGTCTATCTGCCCGGCGCGGGCTGGATCGGGCTGGACCCGACGAGCGGCCTTCTGGCGGGCGAAAGCCATATCCCCTTGGCCGCCACCCCGCATTACCGCAATGCCGCGCCGATTTCCGGCGGCTATTTCGGCGTGACGGAAAAGGTGGATTTCGCCTTTGACATGCAGGTGACCCGCGTTTCCGAACATCCGCGCATCACCAAACCCTTTGACGATGCAGGTTGGCAGGCGCTGAACACCCTCGGCCAAAAGGTCGATGCCGCGCTTGAGGCAGGCGATGTGCGTCTGACCATGGGCGGAGAGCCGACGTTTGTCTCCATCGACGATTTCGAAGCGCCGGAATGGAACACCGCCGCCGTGGGGCCGACCAAGCGCACGCTGGCGGATCAGTTGATCCGCCGCCTGCGCGACCGCTTCGCGCCGGGGGGATTTCTGCATTACGGGCAGGGCAAGTGGTATCCGGGTGAGACCTTGCCGCGCTGGACCTTCTCGCTCTATTGGCGGCGGGACGGGCAGCCGATCTGGCAGGATGCGGCTTTGGTGGCCGAGGAAGGCGACCGTCGTAAGGTTTCCTCGCACGACGCGCAGGAATTGCTGCGCGAAATCGCGGCAGAGCTTGAGGTGACCGAGGAATACATCCTGCCCGCCTATGAGGACCCGGCAGAGTGGCTGGTGAAAGAGGCGAACCTGCCCGCCAACGTCACCCCCGCCAACTCCAAACTTGAGGACCCCGAAGAACGGCACCGTCTGGCCACCGTCTTCAACCGCGGTCTGACCGTGCCCACCGGCTTTGTCCTGCCGGTGCAGGCGTGGCAGGGCGCGTCAACCGACCGGCGGCGCTGGCGGTCCGAACGCTGGCGGCTGCGGCGAGGGCATATGTTCCTTGTCCCCGGTGACAGCCCCGTGGGCTATCGCCTGCCGCTGTCGGCGCTGCCGTGGGTGCCGCCTTCGGCTTACCCTTACATCAACCCGACCGATCCCACTGTGGATCGCGCGCCCCTGCCCGACGTCGCCCCCATTGAGGGCGGGCGCAAGGCGCAGCCGATGGCCAGTTTCCTGCCCAATGTCGGCAACCAGACCCAAGTGGCCCAGACCACGGTGGAAATCGACGGCCACGTCCGCACGGCTGTCAGCGTTGAGGCGCGGGATGGCAGGCTGTGCGTCTTCATGCCGCCGACCGTCAGCATGGAAGAATACCTCGACCTGATCCGCGCGGCAGAGGCGGCGGCAAAGCGGCTGGGCATGCCCGTCCACATCGAAGGCTACGCCCCGCCGCATGACCCGCGTCTGAACGTCATCCGCGTTGCCCCTGATCCGGGTGTGATCGAGGTGAACATCCACCCCGCCACCAACTGGCAAGACTGTGTGGACATCACCACGGCGGTCTATGAAGAGGCCCGCCTGTGCCGCCTTGGTGCCGACAAGTTCATGATCGACGGCAAGCATTGTGGCACGGGCGGCGGCAACCATGTGGTGGTCGGGGGGGCGACGCCGAACGACAGCCCCTTCCTGCGGCGGCCGGATCTGCTGAAAAGCCTGATCCTGCACTGGAACCGGCATCCGTCGCTGTCCTACCTGTTCTCAGGCCTCTTCATCGGCCCCACGTCACAAGCCCCCCGCATCGATGAGGCGCGACACGACAGTCTGTATGAGCTGGAAATCGCGCTGGCCCAAATCCCCGCCCCCGGTCAGGGTGTGCCGCCCTTGCCGTGGCTGACCGACCGTCTGCTGCGCAATATCCTGACCGATGTCACCGGCAACACCCACCGGGCCGAGATTTGCATCGACAAGATGTTCTCCCCCGATGGTCCCACAGGCCGGTTGGGTCTGGTGGAGTTTCGCGGCTTTGAGATGCCGCCCGATGCGAAGATGAGCCTTGCCCAACAACTGCTGCTGCGCGCCCTGATCGCGCGGTTCTGGGCCAATCCTGCAGATGGGGCACTGACCCGCTGGGGCACCGCCCTGCATGATCGCTTCATGCTGCCGGCCTATGTCTGGCAGGATTTCCAAGACGTTCTGGCCGATCTGCGCGCGCATGGCTTTGACTTTGACCCGGATTGGTTTGCCGCCCATCTGGAATTCCGCTTCCCCTTCTGCGGCGAGGTTCAGGCCGAGGGCGTGCATCTGGAAATCCGTCAGGCGCTGGAGCCGTGGCATGTCTTGGGCGAAACCGGGGCCATCGGTGGAACGGTGCGCTATACGGATAGCTCGACCGAGCGGGTGCAGGTGCAACTGACCACCGCCGATCCGTCGCGCTATGATGTCGCCTGCAATGGCCGCCGCGTGCCGTTGCGCGCGACGGGACAGGCGGGCCAAGCGGTGGGCGGCGTGCGGTATAAGGCGTGGCAACCCGCCAGCGCCATGCATCCCGTGCTGCGCGTCGATGCGCCGCTGACCTTTGACATCTTTGATCGCTGGTCGGGCCGGGCCTTGGCGGGCTGTGTCTATCACGTCGCCCATCCCGGCGGGCGCAACTATGAGACCTTCCCCATCAACGGCAATGAGGCCGAGGCGCGGCGTCTGTCCCGCTTTGAACCGCATGGCCACACCCCCGGACGCTATGCGCCGCCGCCAGAACATCCGCATCCGGAATTTCCGATGACGCTTGACCTTCGGCGCGCGCCGGGTCTGTAAACAGGAATGGACCCGCTGCCCCTGCCTTTGCCGCCCCTCTTGGCGGGATATCGCCCCCTTGCCGGGGTCGCGGACGAGCTTTTGGCCCCCGATGGCACGGTCCGTCCGGTCTGGGCGGGTCTGTTGGCGCATCTGTCGGCCACCGCACCCGAAGGCTGGGCCCAACGCTTTGCGCGCGGCGATCAATATCTGCGTGATCAAGGGGTCTACCTGCGCCATTACGGCGAGTCTGGCCCGGCCGAGCGGGAATGGCCGCTGTCGCATGTCCCGGTGCTGATCGAGGAATCCGATTGGGGCGACATCACCCGCGGCCTGATCCAACGCGCGAACCTTTTGGAACAGGTGATGGCCGATCTTTACGGCCCCGGTCGGCTGGTGACAGAGGGCCACTTGCCGCCCGCGCTTGTGGCGGGAAACCCCGAATGGCTGCGCCCGATGGTGGGGATCACCCCGCGTGGCGGGCATCATCTGCATTTCGTGGCCTTCGAGATCGGGCGCGGACCCGATGGCCGTTGGTGGGTCTTGGGGGACCGCACGCAAGCGCCATCTGGTGCCGGGTTCGCGTTGGAAAACCGGGTGGCGACGTCGCGCGTGTTTTCCGATTTCTACCCCGGCGCGCATGTGCACCGCTTGGCCGGGTTCTTTCGCAGTTTCCGCAACGCGCTGATGGACCTGCGGGCCGAGCCTGACAGCCGTGTGGCGATCCTGACGCCGGGGCCGCTGACCGATACCTATTTCGAGCACGCCTATATCGCCCGCTATCTGGGCTTTCTGCTCGCGCAGGGCGAAGATCTGACTGTCAGCGATGGCCGCCTGATGATCCGCACTGTGGCCGGGTTGACCCCGGTGTCCGTGCTGTGGCGGCGGCTGGATTCCGGCTGGGCGGACCCGTTGGAACTGGACCCCGCCAGCCGCTTGGGCACGCCGGGGATGGTGTCGGCGCTGCGGGATCAGACCGCGACGATGGTCAATGCCCTTGGCTCTGGCGTGTTGGAAACGCGGGCGTTTCTGGCCTTTCTGCCCAAGATCGCGCGGGCGCTGCTGGGCCAAGACCTGATCCTGCCCAATGTCGCCACATGGTGGTGCGGGCAACCTGCCGAACGCGATCATGTCGCCGCCAATGCGGACCGGATGTTCATCTCTCCGGCGCTCTCCACTCGCCCGCCCTATGAGGATGGTCAGGATCATCGCCCCATCGGCCCCCTGCCCGATTGGCTGGCTGAGCATGGCGCGCAGTATGTGGGGCAGGAGCGGGTCACCCTGTCCACCACCCCCGCCTTTGTCGATGGCCGCCTGCGCCCGCGTCCCATGAGCCTGCGGGTCTTTCTTCTGCGCACCTCCCAAGGGTGGGAGGTGATGCCCGGCGGCTTTGCCCGCATCGGGCGCGGCGGGGATGCCGCCGCCATCGCCATGCAAAAGGGTGGCGCGGCGGCGGATGTCTGGATCGTCAGCCCCCGCTCGGTCGAGGCCGCCACCCTGCTGCCCGCAGGTGGAGAGGTTGCCCGCCGTGGCTTGTCGGTCCTGCCCGCGCGGGCGGCGGACAACCTGTTCTGGCTGGGCCGCTATGTTGAACGCACCGAAGGCATCCTGCGCCTCTTGCGCGCCCGCAACGCACGGCTGGCCGAAGGCGGCAGCGCGGCAAGTCCCTTGCTGTCCGGAATGGACCCGCTGCTGACCGTGCTGGGCGTCGATCCCAATGAGGGCATCCCACAGGGCCTGATCCAGACCCTCGGCGCGGCCATCTACAGCGCAGGCGCGGTGCGCGACCGCTTCTCGCCAGACGGTTGGTCGGCGCTGGCTGACCTCGACAAGACCATGCGGCGGATGGCGCAGCGCGTGACTGTGGGCGACGATGCCGCCCGCGCGATCGGCAAGCTGTTGCGCAAGCTGACGGGATTTTCCGGTCTGGTGCATGAGAACATGTATCGCTTCCTTGGCTGGCGCTTCCTGAAACTGGGCCAGCACCATGAACGCGCGATGGGGATGACGGCGATCCTTGCCACGCTGGCCGATCCGACAGCCCCCGAAGGTGCGCTCGATCTGGCGATTGAGGTGGGCGACAGCGTGATGACCCACCGCCGCCGCTTTGCCCTTGTGACCGCGCGCGAGACGGTGGTGGAGCTTCTGGCGCTGGATGAGATGAACCCCCGCGCCATCCGCTTTCAACTGGACGGCATCCGCGACCAGCTTTCGCATCTGCCGGGGGCCAGTGGGCGGGGATCGACCGTGGCACTGTCGCGGGCCGTGGCGGCGCTGCACAGCCGATTGGACCGCGCCACACCCGAGACGCTGGATACGGCGGCGCTTTGGACGTTCCGCGCCGATCTGGCGGCCCTGTCCGATCTGGTGACCGAAGGATACCTGCGCTGATGCTCTATGACATCAAACTGGTGATCCGCTATGACTACGCCACACCGGCCGGGGGCGGGCGCCACCTGCTGCGGCTGTTGCCCGCGCATCTGCCGGGGCGGCAGACGGTGCGCTCATCTGCGCTGACGATCCACCCGCAGCCGGTGGAGCGGCGCAATTTCACCGACTTCTTCGGCAATGCCGTCACCGAACTGTCGCTGCCCGCAGGCCATGACGCCGTGGCCTTCGAGGCCCGCGCCGTGGTGGACCGCCTGCCCCAATCGCTGCCGCAAACGGATGGGGCGCTGACGGACCTGCCCGCACTCCTGTCGGGCTATCTGTCCATCGCGCCAGATGCCCCGCATCATTTCCTGCCCCCCTCGCCGCGCATTCCACCCGATGCGGCCATCACCGCCTTTGCGCGTGAGGTGGTCGCAGGCCACCACGGCCTGATCGCCGTGACCGAGGCCCTGGGGCGCGCCTTGCACGACACCCTGACCTTTGACGCACTGGCCACGACGGTGGACACCCCCCCGTCCGAGGCCTTTGCCAAGAAGACTGGGGTCTGTCAGGACTTCGCCCAGATCATGATTGCCGGCCTGCGCGGGATGGGGGTCCCGGCGGGCTATGTCTCGGGCTACCTGCGGACCCTGCCCCCGCCCGGCCAACCCCGGCTGGAGGGCGCGGATGCCATGCACGCCTGGGTGCGGGTCTGGGCCGGGCCGCGCGCAGGCTGGATCGACTATGACCCGACCAATGCCTGTTTCGCCGGTGAGGATCACGTGACCGTCGCACATGGCCGCGATTATGGCGACGTTGCCCCGGTCGCCGGTGTGCTGCGGATCGCGGGGGGGCAAAGCTCCAGCCAGGCGGTGGACATGGTGGCGCTTTAGGTCGCCCTCTGGACCTCGCTCTGCACCCCCGCATCCAGCAGCGCGGCAAGGGTATGCCCGGTCTGTTCGCGCCGGATCGGCTTGGCCAGATGGGCATCAAAGCCCGCGGCAAGATATTCCTCGACGTGATGGGCCATCGCATTCGCCGTGACAGCGACGGCGGGCGGGCGCGCGATGCCAGAGCGGCGAGCAATGCGGTCGATCTCGGCCAGCGCGGTGACTCCGTCCAGTTCGGGCATTGAGATGTCCAGACAGATCAGGTCGAAGGACCCCTGCCGGAACAGATCGACCGCCTGACGCCCGTTCTCTGCCATGGTGACCGACAGGCCGAAGCGCGTCAGATAGGCATGCAGGATCTGCAGATTGACCGGGTTATCATCCGCGATCAGCGCCCGTTTGCCCGCAAGCCGTGCGAGGGCGCAGGACGCGGGTTTGGGCGGGTCCGCCGCATCCGTGGCCACGACCCGTGGCAAGGGCAAGGTCACCGTGATGGTCGTGCCCTGACCCTTGACGCTGTCCACCTCCACCAATCCGCCCATCATCGCCACCAGCTTTCGCACGATGGACAGGCCCAGGCCCGTGCCGCCGAAACGCCGGTTGGTGCCGCGGTCGGCCTGCTCGAAATCGTCGAAGATGCGCGCCACCTCATCAGGGCTCATGCCGATGCCGCTGTCCCTGACCGTCACCACCAAGGGCCCTTCTGCCCGCACCGTGACCGCGACCTGACCGCTTGAGGTGAATTTCACCGCATTGGACAACAGGTTGTGCAGGATTTGCGCCACCCGATGCCCGTCGCCCCGGCGCGGCTCTTCGGCCGATGGCGGCAGGTCCACCGTCAGTTTCAGACCCTTTTCCTGCGCCCGCAAAGCATAAAGCGCCTCAACCCGGCGCAGGATATCGGCGGGGACGAAGGGCGCGTTTTCCAACTCCATCCGGCCCGCGTCGATCTTGGACATGTCCAGCAGGTCGTTCAGCACGGCCAGCAGCGTTTCGCCGCTGTCGCGGATGCTGTCGGCCAAGGCCAGCTTGGCGGGGTCGGTGAGGTCGGCCGCCAGAAGATCAGCCATCCCGAGGATGCCGTTCAACGGCGTGCGCAGCTCGTGGCTCATGTTGGCGAGGAAATGCGCCTTGGCGCGGTTCGCGGCCTCGGCCCTTTCGCGCGCGTCGTAAAGCTCGGTCATGTCGACCCGCAGGCCCACGCTGCCACCCTCGGGGGTGCGGCGCTCGAAGATCCGCAGGACCCGGCCATTGGCCAACCGCTGTTCGATCACCCCCACGGGGTTGCGATGACGCTCCAGCCGCTCGGCCAGCCAGTCCGCCTCGCGTCCGACGGCATCGCGGTATTGGCCCCGGTCCAGCCCGTATTGCAGGATATCCTGAAACCGCGTGCCGGGGATCATCGCGGCAGCACTTTCGGCATAGATTTCGCGATAGCGCCGGTTGGCGATGACCAGACGATCGGCATGGTCGTAAAGCACGAAGCCATCCGGCAGACTTTCGACCGCGGTGACAAGCTGTTCGCGCGCCGCCACAGCGGCTTGCCGCGCGTCTTGCAGATGCTGCTCGCGCGCGCGGCGGTCCGAGATGTCCTGAAATGTCCCGTAAGCGCGCACCAGCCGCCCGTCGCGGAACTGCGCGGCCCCGGTCGCACGCACCCAGATCGACCGGCCCGTCGCTGTGGTGAAGGGCAGTTCCAGATCATAGGGGGTGCCATCGCTGCGCAAGCGGTCGAAGGCCGACTCGACCGTGGCGCGCGCCGCGCCGGTGAAGAAGGACAGCGCCGAGGCAAGGTCGGGTTGCTTGTCCGGGGCAAGGTCGTGCAGGCGGAAGGTCAGCGGTGACCAGTAAATCTGCCCCGTATCGACAGAGGCTTCCCAACTTCCCACACCCGAGACGGTCTCGATCTCATCCAGACGGGCGATGGCATTATGACCGGGCGACAGGATGCGGGCCACCGCCACGCTGCCCAGAATGGCGGGGTTGTAGCGGGCCGACCAATCCAGATCGTGCCAGCCCCCCGCCTCGTCCTGCCACCGACAGGTCAGTTGCTCCACCCGCCCCCCCGCCGCCAGCGCCACCAGGGCAGCGGCGGCTTCAGCGTGGTCTGCGGGGTGAAGATGGTCAATCCACCGCCTGCCGATCAGGGCGGCGGGGTCCAAGCCCAATCGTTCGGACCACAGGCTGTTGGCCCGGCGGATGACCCCCTCCGGATCAAGCAGGATGGCCGGATCGGCCACAGAGTTCAGAATCGCGTTAACAATACCCATGGTTGCGCGCCCGACTTAAACAATGTCGGGAGGCTAACGCGCGCAACGCGGAGTGGAGCCACAGCCTTACGGCTCATACACATCCTAAAGTATGTATAACCACTCTTTCGCGCGCGAATTTCGCGCAACTTTCCGCGAGGGACCGGGCGGGCAGGTGTCAGTGTTTGCGGAACAGGGCGATGGTTGCCGCCTGATCGCGCGACAAGCCCAATTCCTGACCGATTTCTTCCGCGTCGCTGCCCGTCTGGGCCAGCGCGATGGCCTGTTCGATCATGCGCTCACCGGCCAGCCACTCCACATCCGATTTCAGACCGCTAAGGTCTTCGCGCACATGCGAAAAGGCGTCGGTCATCCGCCGTTCATGATCCTGCAGCAGCGCCGCGACCCGGGCACTGATCGCCTCGGTCGCCTCGACCACCGGATCGGCGGGCGCGGCCTCGGGGTGCAGGTCGGGCGCCGCCTGCGCCGCCAGAGAGGCGGCCGCGGCCCGACGGGCACGCCAGCCGACGACGATCAACGCCAGTCCCGCCGCAGACACGGCAAGAAGGATGGCGGCGACGGAAAGGGTCATTCGGAAACTCCGGGTCTTCTACGAACGGGGCAAGAGCCGATCAGTTCACCAGTTCCAGATAATCCTGGAACAGGCTTTCCGTGATCTTCTCAAGGTCGATGGGATACTTCCCTTCGGCAATCGCATCCTTGATCCGCTTGACGATCTCCAGATCCATGGGGGGGCTGGGATCCTTGAGTTCGGCCGGCATGGACTGCGCGGCTGCACTCAGCGAAACACTGTCGCCCGTGGCGGGGGATGCCGCCACGGTGCTTTTCGCCTCGGTCGTGCCGGCCGCCTTCGCCGGCACGCCGATGTCTTCGCCCGGGCGAGCGATGCGCGGGCGTGCCGAGGATGTGGAAATCGGTTCTACCATGAGACCCTCCGTTTCACAGTCATTACGGCACCACCTCAGCGCATGTTAGTCTGGGCGGTAACGGTATTTGGTCCAGTGACGATCGCCTTGACCTCGCGCCCCGAAGAGAGATTGACCACACGCACCACATCGCCCTCGCCGCCCGCGTCGCGCGCCTCGGCCGGGGCCGAGACGGACAGGCCACCGGCCTGCGCCACCAGCACCAGAGGCGCGCCGGGTGTGACCATCCAGCGCGGTTCCAGATGCCGGGCCAGAACGGTCCGGCCCGCGCCAAGGCCCTGTCGCAGCCGCCGCCCCACCACATCGGCGGGGTCGGTGAAAACCTGATCCGGACCAAGACCGGCCATGGGGGCAAGTTCGATGTCTTCGGCCCCGATGGGCGCCCCCTTGGCCAGACTGCGCCGCAGGGTCAGCGCCTTTGGCTGTTCCGCCGGTTCCTCCGGGGTGAGGGTGATGCGCGGCACGGGGCCAAGCCCGGTGCGCAGAACGCGCTGCCAACGCGGCGCGGCACAAGTGATCTCGACATTGCCCCAGGCACCACCCTGCCCGGTGACCACTGGCGCGGCATCGCAAGGCGGATAGGGGCGGATCGGGTCGGTCACGCTGGCCTTTTCCCCCGCCGCCGACAGGGCGGCGCGGACCAGACGCCCGACCTCTGCCCCCGGCACGCCATCGGGATAGCCCGCCAGCGCCGCCTTGGCTGCCAGCATCAGGATCAGCACCGCCGCGCGCATCGCTTACCTCCCTGTCTCGAGGAACCGCACCGCCCGCCCGTCAAAGGCGGCGGCCGGGCGGTTGGGGTCCAGCGGGCGCAACTCGACCGAGGTGCGCGACAGCGACACCACCTCGAGCAGTTCCGTCGTGTTGCTGCGATCGACGGTAAAGGCGATGGACCCGCGCGACAGCCCCTGACGCGATCCGAACGGCGCGGTGATCTTGCCCCCGGCGGCCGCCAGCGTTGCCACCACCGGCTTGCAGGTTTCCCCGTCCAGCATGGCGGCGAAGTCGCGGTCCAGCCCCTTGGTCAGCTTGGCCACCATCGCCGCGCGTTTCGGCGCGACCAACGCCCCGGCCTGGCCCAACGGCGAGGGTCCCGGCAAAGTCACACGGCGTTCGATGCGGCGCTGCATCACCTCGCCCTGACCGCCGACGAAATTCAGATCCAGCGTTAGGACCAGTTGCTTGCTGATCCCGTCGCTCTCGACCTCCAACCGCACGGTCGGGACAAATGCGTGATCGCCCGCCGCCAGACGCACCGAACCACGCGTCAGGCTGGCGTAATCCACCGCCTCGCGCCCCGGGGTCATGCCGGGAAGGGCGCGCTGCGTGGTGCGCACATGCTCCACCGCCGGATGACGTCCCAAAGCCTCCAGCAAGGCCGCAACGATCTCGGTCGCCATCGGTTCGGCCCAGGCGGGCGCATAGGGCGTGACGCGGATGTCGGGCGCATAGGCCGTGACCACGAGATGGCGTCGGCTGTCGCAGTCTCCGCCCGCATCGATGCCCACCTTGGCGCGGATCGTCACCGCCACCTGATCGCCGCTCTGGCGGACGCCCAACACTTCATGCTGCAAGACACGCCCGACGGGCCGCACGATCAGCAGGTCGGCGGTGACGCGGGATTTGTCCACCGCCGTATGCCCCCGCACCTCTGCCCCGCCCGCCAAGGCGGCCGCCAGCAAGGCATCCGCCACAGCGCGGCGGCGGGCGGAGTCGGGATCGGCCCCGGACAGGAAGCCGTACCCCGTCACCTCGACCCACAGCCCTTCGGCGGCGTGCAGGGGCGTGGCCAGCAGCAGCACAAGGCCAAGGACAAGGGCACGCATCGGTCAGACCCGCCCCTTCAGCGCGCGGACGATATAGGCCACGGTGTCGCGGTCCAGCATCATCTCGACCTCATAGCTGTCGGTTCCCTTGGGCGTAACCCGCACGGTGCGCGCGCCCCGGATCGTGCCTTCGACCAGCGCGGCCAGGCTGTCATCCAGAACCACCGCATCGCGAATGCTGGTGCTGGCCGACAGGCGGATGCCGTGGACCTGTTCGGCCAGATCGCGCAGCGCATCCATCCGGGCCGCGCGGATCGCCATCAGGCGCTTTTCATTCATCGTGTCGCCGGGTTGCCCGGCAATCTGGGCGAACCCCAACCCTTTCAGCGCGGGCACGGCATCCGCCGCCGCCACGGGTGCCGCGGGTGGAGGCGGCGGGGCAGCCGCCACATCGGCAGCATCCAGATCATCCTTCACCGTGGCAAGCTGCTTGGTCAGCCCGGTGGCATCCATCGGCAGGGCATCGGTTGCGGTCTCAGGTGCCGGGGCACAGGCGGCCAGCAAAAGGACGAGGACGGGGGGCAGGATCGCGGAGGGGCGGCGCATCGGGCCTCCTGAAGGGTTGGGTCGCTTGGGGCGGTCAGTGCAAACGGCGTGCCAGACCGGTGAACCGGCCCCGCACAATCCTCGCCTCATGCGCGCGACGCGGACCAATGGGGAAGACAAGGTCGAAAAGCCCCGTGTCGGCTTTCCGTCTGGCACGAGGCTTGCACGCAATCCGTGCAGCGGCACGCCCCTTTGCCGCGACAAGGACAATGACCCATGCGCCAGACCGACAAAGCCCACGGCCCGACGCGCCTCCGTGACCGGAGCGCCGCATGACCGCAGCCCCCAGACCACAAGGCCTGACGCAGATGCTGGGCGGCCTCGTGCTGCCTATGGGCATCCTGATCATCATCGCGATGATGGTCCTGCCGCTGCCCGTGGTGCTGCTGGACCTGTTCTTCGTCTTCAACATCCTGCTGTCGCTGGTGATCCTGATGGTCGCCCTTTACAGCTACCGCCCGCTTGATTTCTCCAGCTTTCCCAACCTGTTGCTGATCGCCACCATCTTCCGGCTGGCGCTGAACGTGGCCTCGACCCGCATCGTGCTGACCCATGGCCATGACGGGCACGAGGCGGCGGGCAAGGTCATCCAGTCCTTTGGCGAATTCGTCATCGCCGGGAACTTCATCGTGGGCCTGTTGGTCTTTGCGATCCTTGTGATCATCAATCTTGTCGTGATCACCAAAGGCTCTGGCCGCGTGTCCGAAGTCTCGGCCCGCTTCACGCTGGACGCCATGCCCGGCAAGCAGATGGCCATCGACGCTGACCTGAACGCCGGACTTCTGACACCGGATCAGGCCCGCGCCCGCCGGGCCGAGGTGGCGGCAGAGGCGGATTTCTACGGCTCCATGGACGGGGCCGGGAAATTCGTCAAAGGCGATGCGATGGCAGGCATCCTGATCCTGGCCATCAACATCATCGGCGGCATCCTGATCGGCACGCTGCAACATGGCCTCAGCCTTGGGCAGGCGGCAGAGACCTATGTGCTGCTGTCCATCGGCGACGGTCTGGTCGCGCAGATCCCGGCGCTCCTCTTGTCCATCGCCACCGCGATCATCGTCACGCGCGTCTCCTCCAGCCACGACATGGGCGGGCTGATCAAAAGCCAGATCCACCTGCGTCAGGCATGGCTCCCGGTGGCGGGGGTGATGGCGCTGATCGGTGTCGTGCCGGGGATGCCGAATGCGATGTTCCTCTTGGGTGCAGCCTTTTGTGGTGTCATCGCGTGGTTCGGCCGCACCGACCTGTCCCCCGAAGCCCAAGCCGTGGATGGTGAAGTGCAGGGCCCAGACGCCCTGCCCGGACCGGGGGGCGAGAAATCCCCGTCCGAAGGCATCACGCCGGACGACGTCACCGACCATGCGCCGGTGTCCTTGCAAATCGGCTACGGCCTGATCCCCTTGGCGGGCGAAGGCGGCGGTGCCCTGGTCGCCCGCATCACCGCCATCCGGCGCGAGGTGTCCAAGGCCATGGGCTTCGTCGTCCCCGGCGTGCGCATCCGCGACGACCTGACCCTGCCGCCCAACCAATACCGCATCCGCATCGGTCAGGTGATCCGGGGCGAGGATGTGGTCTATCCCGACCGCAAACTCGCCATCCCCGGCAGTTCATCGGCCCGCAAGCTGAAGGGGATCGAGGTGAAAGACCCCTCCTTCGGCCTTGATGCCGTCTGGATCCTGCCGCATCAACTGGCCGAGGCCGAGGCGGATGACCACGTGGTGGTGGAACCGGAGTCGGTCATCGCCACGCATCTGTCGCAGCTTCTGGTCAAGCACGCACCCGACCTGATCGGTCCCGATGATGTGCAGACCTTGCTGGACAGCCTGTCGCGGGCCGCGCCCACGCTGGTCTCTGCCGTGGTGCCGAAACTGATCCCGCTGCACACCGTCACCGCCGTGCTGCGCGCGCTTCTGGCCGAGCGAATCCCGATTGGCGATCTGCGCCGTATTCTGGAAGGGCTGGCCGACCTCTCTGCCCGCAACCTGGCCGCACCGGATATGGCCGAGGCGCTGCGCCCGATGCTGGTGCCGCTCCTCTTGCAACAGATGACCCCGATCAACGTGGCGCTGCCCTTGGTCACGCTCGACCCGGAACTGGAACAACTGCTCATCCGCGCCCGCCGCCAAGGCGAAGAAGGGCTGATGCTGGACACCGGCCTTGCCGGAACGATTGTCAAATCGCTGGGCGACGCACTGGAGGATGCCATCGGGCAGGGCAAACAGCCCGTGGTGATCGTCGCCAGCCAGTTGCGCCGCGCCTTTGCGCAATTCCTGCGCCCGCATCTGCCCGACGCCATCGTGCTGGGCATCAACGAACTTCCGCAATCCCGCCGGGTCGAGGTCGTCGCCTCGATCGGGGGCCAAAGCCAACTGCCGTTCCGCAGGGAGACCTGATAGATGACCGTTCTCATCGTGCGCGCCCCGGATACCCAAAAGGCCATGGACGAGGTGATGCGCCGCCTTGGCGCGGATGCCTACATCCTGTCCACCGTGCAATCGGGGGGCATGATCGAAATGCGCGCCGCGCGGGAATTGCCCAACGCGCGTGCGGTGACGGCCCCGGCCAAAGGCGGCACGCTGCGCACGGCCCCGCTGCCTTTGGGCGAACCGCGCCCGACCTATGCCGTCGATCCCGATGATCTGGCCGACCGCCTGCTGGGCGGACCGGACCTGTTGCGCCGCATGCCCGCGCGCATCCTGCTGGTGGGACCGCCGGGGGCGGGGAAATCCATGCTGGCGGCACGGCTTGCCGCCCATATCCGGCGCGACACACCCAACGCCCGCCCGCGCCTGATCGTGCCCCTGTCGGGTCCCCGCCTGACCGAGGACCGCCTGCGCGGCTGGGCGCGGCTGATGGGGCTGGTCCCCGAACAACCGCTCGTGGCCGAGGTGCTGGCCCTGCCCGCCCCCGATCCGACCAAGCCCGAGATCATCGACCTGTCCGAAGTGCCCGACCACGCGCCCGACATCGCCGCCACCCTGCTGGCACGCGGGACCGAAGTTCTGCTTGTCCTGCCCGCCGGTCTGCACCCCGCCCGTGCGGCGCGGGAATGCGGGCTGTGGCAGCCCTTCAGCGCGCGGCTGTGCCTGACACGGCTGGACCTGTGGGAACCCGAACCCGACGAGATGCTGGCCTATGCCGGGACGGATGGCCTGCCCTTGGCGCTGCTGGCCGATGGAGCGGGACTGCTCGATTGCTTGCGTGTGCCGCAGCCGTCCGACCTGCGCCATTGGGCGGAGGGCTGGAATGCGGCGCCCCCCGCCAAGCCCACGCCCCAAACCGCCCTCCCCCGATCCGCCGCGGCAGAGGACCGCGCCCCGGCCCCAACGCCACAGACCGCTGCCCCGGCCATCCGGGGCCGCATCGGCCCGCTGAAGGGGGCCTTGTCGCGCCGCTTTGCCACGCGGGCCGAGGAGCCCGTCGCACCGGACCTGCGCCGTGAGCCGCCCGTGGTGGCCGCCACGACCGCCAACCGGCCAGCGAGCGCAATTTCGGCCACCCCGCGCGCGGCTGGCACGGCGGATGCAGTACCCCCGGCAAGCCTTGTCGCCGCCGCCGCGCGCCCGGCGTTCAAACTCTTCAACCGCGCCCCATTGGGAGGAACGGCCTGATGCTGGCCCGTCGTTACCCCGAACAAACCCCCTCGCCCGACCGGCTGGTCCAGACCCATATGGACCTCGTGCGCAAGATCGCGTGGCACCTCCATGGGCGCGTCGGCCGGATGGCCGAAATCGACGACATGCTGCAAGTGGGCTACATGGGCCTTGTCGATGCCGCCCAACGCTATACGCCCCGACAGGGCGCGACCTTCGCCGCCTATGCCGCCATCCGCATCCGCGGGTCGATCATCGACTTCCTGCGCGCCTCAAGCTCGCTCTGCCGCGCCACCATCGCGATGCAGCAAAAGATGCGCGCCGCCACGCTGAAGCTGGAACAACAGTTGATGCGCGCGCCCGAAAAGGGCGAGCTTGCCGCCGAAATGGGCCTGACCGTGGGTGAGCTGGAGGATTGGCAGACCCAATTCGGCGCCAGCCAGATCAAATCGCTGGACGAGGTCTATACCGACCATTCCATGCTGTTCTCGGACGGGGCGCGCACCGTCGAAGACAAGATGCAGAACGATGAGATGCGCCGCCTCTTGCGCCGCGCGCTGGAACGCCTGCCCCAGCGCGAGGCCCTGGTGCTGCAACTCTATTTCGTCGAGGAACTGAACGTCTATGAAATCGCCGACATCCTGGGCGTGACCACAGGGCGGGTCAGCCAGATCAAGAAAGCCGCCGTCGGCCGCCTGCGCGAGTCGATCGCCGAGATGGAAAGCGAATAGGAAAGGGCGCGTCCGAAGACGCGCCCTGCCAGCCGTCCGCGCGGCTGAGGCCAGTCGCGGGGGCCGCTCTCAGGCCGCTTGCAGGATCGGGCTGATCTGCGCCCCCTGCGCCAGCCGCCGCGCCCAGCCCTGAACGTCGCTGCCGATGCGCTCATCCAGATCGGGAATCGCGGCGATCAGGGCCTGTGCCGCCAGATCGCGCGGGTCATGGCTTTCGGCGACAGGGCTGGTGTCGAACTCCACCCAACCGCTGGCATCGAGCCAGACCTCTGCCGCCTCGCCCGTGCCGCGCACGCGCCACATCAGGCCATAGAGATCGTATTCCCGCTCCCCCTCGGGCATGGCCACCTCGCGATGGCGGATCATGTGCATGCGGATGTAATCGCGCATGGCGTTGCGGGTGCGGGCGATGATCTCGGCCGCGATCTCGGGCCAACCCTGTTCAAAGCTGTGCATCAAGGGCAGCCAATCGTGATCCGTCCCGGTCGGGCGGAAGGCCATGCGGTCGGTCGTGTCGCAGCGCCCGATGTCATGCACCGCCTCGCCGATCCGCAGGCGGGCGAAGGCCTCGAAACGCGCGCAGACGGACAGCTCTTCGACCGGGGGCGGAATCACCTGTTCCAGACCGGCATGGATCGCCACCCGGACCGCGGCAGAGAAGGCCCGCGCCAGTAGGCGCAGCGTGGAGGGCGCATATTGCGGCAGATCGCGGGCACGATCATCGAACACGGCGGCAAGCCCCACCACCTCGCCATCCGGGCCGATGATCGGGAAGTCGGCCCAGAAGCCCATCTTCGGCAGCTGCGCCGCAGGCGGGGCGGAGGAGGGCATATGGCCATCGGGCAGGTTCGGCCCGATGTCGAGGATGCCGGGACGGTGCGGGAACAGCCGCGTCACCGGGCGGCCAAAGCCATCGTCATTCAGCCGGATGCAGCACGACCCACCGCCCGCGATGCGGCGCGCCAATTCGGCCACCGCCTCCATATCCAGCGGATCGGTGGCTTGCAGGCTCCAGATTGCCTGTCGGGTCATTCTTGTCCCTCCATTTTGGGTCAAGTCCTGCTACGGCTATAAAACGGGCAGGTTTAGCCGGGCCCGACACACGGGTGGGCGGCTTTTCTTGGGATGGCAAACGCGGTATACAACGGTATGCGACAGACCCTCACCCAGCTTTACGACGCCCGCGTTGCCGCCGGAACCCTGCGCGCAGACCCTGCACAGCATGGGATTTTGCCTGTGCTGGACGGGTTGCGCGATTGGCTGGAGGCGCATGCGGAGCGCCGTGTCGGCCTGTTCGCGGGCCTGTTTGCCAAGCCTGTCACCCCCCCCAAGGGGCTGTATCTCTGGGGCGGCGTCGGACGGGGCAAATCCATGCTGATGGACCTGTTCACCGAAAGCCTTGCCATAAAGGCCAAGCGACGGGTGCATTTCCATGCCTTCATGCAGGACATCCACAAAGGGATGCATGAGGCGCGAAAAAAGGGGGTGGATGATCCCATCGCCCCCGTGGCGGAGGCCTTGGCGCGCGAGGTGCGGCTTTTGGCATTCGATGAGATGCAGATCACCGACATCACCGATGCAATGGTGGTGGGGCGGCTCTTCGAAAAGCTGTTTGCTGCAGGGGTGGTGGTGGTCACCACCTCGAACCGCGTACCCGAAGACCTGTACAAGAACGGCCTGAACCGTGAGGTGTTCCTGCCCTTCATCGGGATGATCCGGGACCGGATGCAGGTGGTGGAACTGGTCGGACCGAACGACTATCGCCAGCATCGCCTGAACGGGGCGCAGGTCTACTTCCACCCGGCAGGCACGGCACGCGGGCATATCCAGCAGGTCTGGGACGATCTGACCGGGGGCGATCCGGGCGCGGCGCTGCGCCTGCCGGTGAACGCGCGCACGGTTGAATTGCCACGCTTTGCCAATGGCGTGGGCCGGGCGAGTTTCTGGGAGCTGTGCGCGCGTCCGCTTGGCCCCGGCGATTATCTGGCCATCGCGCAGGCGGTGCGGGTGCTGATCCTCGAGGATATCCCGCAGCTGTCATCGTCGAATTACAACGAGGCGAAACGCTTCGTCACCCTGATCGACGCTCTGTATGAGGCGAAAGTGCGGCTGGTCTGTTCCGCCGCCGACATCCCCGAGCGGCTCTATTCTGAAGGGTCGGGATCATTCGAGTTTGAACGCACGGCAAGCCGGTTGCGAGAGATGCAAGGGGCGGAGTGGGGGCGGGGGTAAGCCTAAACTGGCATCTTCCGGCGCAACGATAGGGATTGCCCCGATGCCCAAAGCATCGGGGCGCGCCCGCACCGCCCCCACGGGGCGGGCGCACGTATACGTGCACCCACCCCGCGGTGCGCGCGCGCCCCTTGGCTGACGTTGCCACAAGGGCAAATGGCTACTTCCGCTTCCGCACAACCTTGCGCGCCACGCCTGCATCCCGTGCGGCCCGCTGCGACGGTTTGCGTGGCGCAAAGCGGCTGGCCTTTTTCTTGCCGGCGCGGCCGTTGGGCAAACTCCCGCCCTCCAGCTCCAGCAGTTCCAGGACCAGACCGCCGGTCACGGGCACAGCCTCGGCCAGCCTGACCGTCACGCGCTGACCGATGCCGATCATCACGCCGGTATCGGCCCCCATCAGGGTCTGGCTGTCGGCGTCAAAGTGGAAAAACTCTCGTCCCACATCGCGGATCGGGATCAACCCATCCGCCCCGGTTTCGTCCAGCTTCACGAACAGCCCAAAGCGTTGCACCCCGGAAATCCGGCCCGTGAAGGTCATCCCCACCCGGTCCGCCAGATAGGCGGCCAGATAGCGGTCCACCGTGTCGCGTTCCGCCGCCATGCTGCGGCGTTCAGCGTCAGAGATCAGCTTTGCGGTCTCATCCAGATTGTCCACGTCCCAAGCCGACAAGCCGTCATCGCCCCAACGATGCCCGGCCACCAAGGCGCGGTGCACGATCAGGTCGGAATAGCGCCGGATCGGGCTGGTGAAATGCGCGTAGGACCGCAGCGCAAGCCCGAAATGCCCGAAATTCTGCGCGTGGTAATAGGCCTGCGTCATCGACCGCAGGGTCGAGATGTTGATGAGTTCGCTTTGATCCGACCCCCGCGCCTGTGTCAGCAGCCGGTTCAGATGCGCGGTCTTCAGCACCTGGCCTTTGCCAAGGGTGAAGCCTGACGCCTCGGCCACTTCTCGCAAGGACTCCAGCTTTTCGGGCGTGGGTTCTTCGTGGACACGATACAGCAACGGGCGTTTCAAACGCTCCAACTCTTCCGCCGCCGCGACATTGGCGAGGATCATGAACTCCTCGATCAGCTTATGGGCGTCAAAGCGGTCACGGAAGGCAACGGACAAGACCTTGCCCTCCTCGGACAGCACGACCTTGCGTTCGGGCAGCTCAAGGTCCAGCGGCTGGCGTTCCGTCCGCGCGATGCAGGCGGCAGCATAGGCGGCGTAAAGCGGGCGGATCACGCGGTCCATCAGGGGGGCGCAACGGTCATTGGGGTTGCCGTCCTGCGCCTCTTGCACCTCTCCGTAATGCAGACTGGCGGCAGAGCGCATCAAGCCGCGCACAAAGCGGTGCCCGATCTTGTGGCCCTGCGCGTCCAGCCGCATCCGCACCGCGATACAGGGGCGGTCCACGCCTTCGTGCAGCGAACAGAGGTCGCCTGACAGCGTATCGGGCAGCATCGGCACCACACGGTCAGGAAAATAGGTGGAATTCCCGCGTTTCCGCGCCTCACGATCCAGCGCCGAACCGGGGCGGACGTAATGGGCGACATCGGCGATGGCGACCCAGACGATATGCCCGCCGGGGTTGGCAGGATCACTATCGGCCTCAGCGAACACCGCATCGTCATGGTCGCGCGCATCGCTGGGGTCGATGGTCACAAGTGGCACATCGCGCAGATCGTCGCGCCCCGCCAGACCCACGGGCTGCGCGGCATCCGCCTCGGCCAAAACCTGATCGGGGAAACGGTCGGGAATGCCGTGCTGGTGGATAGCGATGAGGGAAACCGCCTTTGGCCCCGCCGGATCGCCCAAGCGCGCGATGATCCGGGCAGAGGGCAGGCCCATCCGCTTGGGTCCGGCCTGTTCGGCCTCAACCAACTCGCCATCCCGCGCGTTCAGGTCATCGTCGCGACCGACGCGCCATTCCTTGTCGGCACCCTTGTCGATGGGCACAATCCGCCCACCGTCAGACCCTTTGCGATAGATGCCCAGCACCTTGATCGCGTTCGATCCCAGCTTGCGGATCAGCCGCGCCTCATACTCGCGGTCCTCAAGGTTCACCTCTGACAGCCGCGCCAGCAGCTTGTCGCCCGGACCCATCGCCGGATCGCCCTTTTTCGGGATGAACAGGATGCGCGGTGGCGTGCCTTCGCCCTGCCATTCCATCGCGTGCAGGAACAGATCGCCCGCCTCATCCGGCCCGATCACCGTCAGCAAGGACACCGGCGGCAGCTTGCCCGGATCGCGATAGGCACGCTTTTTCTTTTCCAGCGCGCCGTCGTCTTCAAGCTCTGCCAGCAAGCGCTTCAACTCGATCCGGGCGGCCCCCTTGATCGAGAACGCCTTGGCAATATCGCGCTTGGCCGCTTGGCCGGGATTGTCGGTGATCCACTGAAGGATCTGCTCTTTTGTGGGAAGCTGCTGCATCCCTGCCCCCTAACATGCAACGGCTGCAAGGTCACGCCGGGAAACGGCGCGGCGGCAAAACATAGAAGGCACAGGCTGAAGGAGACGGGGCCAAACTGCCGCGACGTGTGTTGACGCAAAGCGGGCGATCTGCGATTGCGCGACACGCTTTGGAGACCGCCATGCAACCGCAGAAACCGATGCAGAAAGCAGAACTGGACCTGTTGGCCGTGATCGTCCGACTGCACGCCACGCGTGGGCCGATCAACCGGGACGTGTTGTCGGTCGAGGCACGCGGTCAGGGGCTGGAGTTCGGGCGCGCGCTCAGTGTGTTGCGTGTTCAGGGCCTTGTCGAAGAGGTGGTGAAGAAGCCGTTCTTCCTGTCCCGCCTGCTGGGCGCGAAACCCATCGCGCAGATTCGGCCCACCGCCGCCGGGTTGGCCCTGATGGCCCCTGCGCCCGTCGAACCGGTGGCCGCCCCGGCAGATCTGCCCGCCCCGCCGGTCCCGGACACAGAGATTGCCCCCGAGGCCAGCGCCGAACCGTTGACCAGCCCGGACAGCGTGCCCGCCGTCGAGGCGGCGATGGACCCGGCACCTGCCGAAGTCCCCGTCGAACCCGCCGCACCGCGCCCGGCCCCCCGGCGCAAGCCCTTGCCGGTCAACGCCTATACCGATGACTTGGGCGGCATTCCGGCCGAGGATGTACCGCTGGTCCCCGCCTTCCGCGTGGACCCGGACATCATCGACGGCCTGCGCGAGATGCTGGACGTGATCGGCATGCCCATGACCTTTGCCGGTGAGGCGCTGGTGGCCGACCGCATGGCCAAAGGGGCCACGGCGGGTGACGCGCTGATGCAACTGGTGCTGTTCGGCTTTGCCCATGCGATCCGGCTGGAATCCCTGACGCATGGCACGCTGGACCTTGCCGGTCTGGCGCAATACGGGGCCGAAGTTCTGGCCGAGATGGAAAAGCTACACCTTGCCGATGCGATCAGCGCCGACCGCTTTGCCGAGGACAGTGCCTTGCTGCGCGCCTTGGTCACCGGGGCGGAACCGGACCGCGCCTTGGCCGAGTCCATCCTTGCCGATCCGGTCGGCGGGGCCGCCCCGCCGACGCTGTTGCCCGAAGACCTGCGCCTCCCGCCCGAGGATATCGGCGAGCCGACTTACTGAAGCGCCA
Organism: Paracoccaceae bacterium; assembly: GCA_027486345.1. GTDB lineage: Bacteria > Pseudomonadota > Alphaproteobacteria > Rhodobacterales > Rhodobacteraceae > Paragemmobacter. Next base: position 90,281 of record JAIXPH010000050.1, on the reverse strand, counting down.
GCACCATGTCGCGGTGGGGGATGCCGGCGTCCATGTACTCCGGCCCCACCGCCACGAACCCCAGACGTTCGTAAAAACCCAGCGCATGGGTCTGTGCGCCCAGCTTGACCGTTTCGATCCCGGGCAGCGTCCGGAAATGCGCAACCGCCGCACGCATCAGCGCCGCGCCAAGGCCCGTGCCGCGCGCCTGTGCCAGCACACAGACCCGGCCCACCTTGCCAACCTTGCCCATCGGCAAAAGCCGCGCAGATCCGACCGGCACGCCGTCCAGCGTGGCCAGCAGGTGGATCGCCTGACCGTCCAGATCATCGACCTCATCCGCCTCGCTGACGCCTTGCTCTTCGATGAACACGATACGGCGCAGGGCGCGGCAGGTGGCGATGTCGTCGGTCACCTCAATCGTCAGGCTCATGCGAAGTAGTCCTGCAAGATGCGGGTGTAGATGGCTTTCAACTGGCCAATCTGGGCGACCTGAACCCGTTCATCGACCTGATGCATCGTCTTGCCCACCAGACCGAATTCCACCACCGGGCAGTGATCCTTGACGAACCGCGCATCGGACGTCCCGCCCGAGGTGGAAAACTCCGGCAGGCGTCCGGTTTCTGCCTGCACGGCGCGGGCGACAAGTGCCGACAACTCCCCCGGCGGGGTCAGGAAACTTTCGCCCGAGACGCTGATCCTGAGGGCGATGGTCACCTCGGTTTCCGCCTCTACCGCCGCTGCATGGCCTTGCAGCCAGTCGGACAACGAGGCCCCCGAATGCAGATCGTTGAAGCGGATATTGACCGTCGCCGTGCCCTTGGCGGGGATCACATTGTTGGCCGGATTGCCGCAGTCGATGGTGGTGATGGCAAGGGTGGAGGCGTCGAAGTGATCCGTCCCCTGATCCAAAGGCTGCGCCTCCAGCCGGGTCAGCAGCTTGACCAGCGCACTCATCGGGTTCTTGGCGCGGTGGGGATAGGCCGAATGGCCCTGCACGCCCGTCGCCGTGATCCATGCCGTCATCGACCCGCGACGGCCGATCTTCATCATCTCGCCCATTTCATTCGGGCAGGTGGGTTCGCCCACCAGACAATGCGCCATCCGCTCACCGTTTCCGGCCATCCAATCCAGCAAGGCGACCGTGCCATCGGTGGCATCGCCCTCTTCATCCCCGGTGATGGCAAGAATCACCGCGCCGTCGGGCGGGGTTTCGCGCACGAAATCCACCGCCGCCGCCGCAAAGGCCGCGACACCCGATTTCATGTCGGTCGCCCCGCGCCCATACATCCAGCCGTCAATCACCGCCGCGCCAAAGGGGTCTTGCGTCCAAGCCGCCACATCACCCACAGGGACGACATCGGTGTGACCATTAAACCCAAAGCTTTTGTTCGCCCCCTTGGCCCCCCAGCGGGCATAAAGGTTCGACGTCTGCCCCCGATCCACCCGCGTGCAGGTGAACCCCGCGCCGGACAACAACCGCTCCAGCACCACCAGCGCGCCGCCTTCTACCGGCGTGACGGAGGGGCAGCGGATCAGGTCAGCGGTCAGGGCGACGGGATCGACGGGGGTGTGGGTCATGGCGGTCTCCGGGTTCGGGGACCAGCATTACCGCCGCCACAGCGCGCCTGCAATCACCCCACCTGCGGCAGCAAAGCCATGCCGCGCCGGGAATTTTCCACCCGCCGTTGCACCAAGGGTGACAAGCGCACGAACAGGCCCTATCACTTTTCGAACAACGACCGGCCATAGAAGCCGGCGATAGATGAGGCAGAGCATGTTTTCCCACAATGACACCCCTTCGCGGGGTGGCACATGACCGTTGGCATCCCCTCCACCGCGGGATGGTTGGCGCTGTCGGATCATCCCGCCGCAAGCGATGCGGACCCCCGCCCCCTGCCACAGGCGCAGTTCACGATGGAGATAGCCCTGCCCGCTGCCCCCGGCCCGGTCCTGCTGGACCTGCGGTCCGAGGATGGCCTGCCGCGCGTGTTTTCGGTGTTCCTGGACCGCCAGATCGGCCTTGCCGTGATGCAGCGACAGGGCACACGTCTGGTCCGCCACCTGTTGCGCGGCCCCTTGCCCGACCGGGCTGGCACCGCACGGATGAGCTATGCCTGGGACATGACGGCGGATCGCTGGACGCTCGCCCTGACCCTGCCGCAAGGCGATGTCCTGCGGACCGAGGGGGTCAAGCCCATGGCCCCGCGCCTGTCGGACCTGCAAACGCTGTGCAAACCCGATACCCGGCGCCATCCTTCGGTGCTGTGGTTCGGTGTCACGCGCGGCGCGGCGCTGCCCGACCCCGGCCCCTGGATCGGCATGGCCACCCCGGTGCTGACCGACCTTGGTTTGCGGCCTGCGGGCAGCCTGCAACCGGGCGACCGGATCGAGACGGCGGACAACGGGGCCGTCACGCTGTTGCGCGTGCAGCGCACCCTTGCCCCCAGCCGAGGCTCTTGTGCGCCGGTGCTGCTGCGCGCAGGCTATTTCCAGACGCGTGGCGATATCCTCCTGTCGGCGGACCAGCCCGTGCTCTATTCCGGCCCCGCCACAGAATACCTCTTCGCCGAGGATGAGGTGCTGGTCGCCGCCGGCCACATGGTCGATGGGCGTGCCGCGCTGTGGGACGACCGGCGCAGCGTGGCGGTGGGGCTGGCGCTGGACCTTGGCACGCCGGAACTGATCGACTGCGACGGTGTGATGACCTGCAGCCATGTGGCACCGGGGCTGCAAATGCCGCGCCGGACCTTGGATGCGTTTGAGGCCGTGCCCCTGATGGCGCTGCGGGATCAGCGCATGGCGATCCGGCAGCGCATCTGAGGATCAGTCGAAGAACGGCGTCATCTGCGCCACGATGACGCTGTTTTCGTCCAGCGCGCGCTGCATCAGGGCGCGTTCTTCGCCGTCAATCTCATCCCCGGCCTTCAGCCGGTCCTCAAGCGTGCCATAGCCCGACACATCCAAGGGGGCGAGGTCGGCCTGTTTCAGGATGGCCACGGTTTCGCGGACGGCCTCTTCCTCGTCCACGCCGCTGGCATAGCACATCAGCGCTGCCCCGGTGGATTTGTCAGGCAGGCCGTCGCCGGGCTTGCGGCCCACTTCAACCACCAGCGTAAACACCTTTTGCGGGCGCTTGACGCGGGCGGGTTTTGCCGGGCCGTCTTCAGGGCCTTCGCCGTCGGGCAGGTCGCTGTCTTCGGTCATCGCAGGCTCCTTCCTTGGCGGCGCGAAGGCCCTTCTATCCGCTGCACCGCGCCACCGCCAGAACCTAAGAGACGGACCGTTCCGGTTGGCAGGGATGTGTCGCTTGTGTCTTGGCTACCTGCCCCGACGCGGCGGCAGCGGGACAGGGTGGCCTTTGCCGCGCAGAGCGACGACTCAACCAAGGTCACCTGCCACCGCCCCATGTCACCGCGCCGCGCCTGCACGAAAACGGCTGGCTGCGGGTCGTGTGCGGTCAGGCGCCGGGATCATCCCAGGTCAGCATCATCTCCAGCGCATCCTCGGCCTTGTCCACATAGCGGAACAGGTCCAGATCGCCGGGCGAGATCAGCCCCGCATCGGCCAAAGACTTCCAGTCGATCACCTTGTCCCAGAACTCTTGCCCGAACAGGATGAACGGCACCCGCTTCATCCGTCCGGTCTGGATCAGGGTCAGGCTCTCGAACATCTCGTCCAGCGTGCCAAAGCCGCCGGGAAAGATGCAGATCGCCCGCGCGCGCATCAGGAAATGCATCTTGCGGATGGCGAAGTAGTGGAAGTTGAAACACAAATCCGGCGTGACATAGGGGTTCGGGGCCTGCTCATGGGGCAGCACGATGTTCAGGCCGATGGACTGTCCGCCCGCATCTGATGCCCCGCGATTGCCCGCCTCCATGATGCCCGGCCCACCACCGGTGACCACGACCCATTCGCGCCCGTAGGATTTCAGGCTCTCCTGCGTGATCATATGCGCCAGACGCCGCGCCTCGTCATACCAGTGCATCAAGGCGGGGTCCGCGCCCTTGCCATCGGGGCGGATGCGGGCCGATCCCATCAGCACCACCGTGGATTTCACCCCGCGCTCATCCAGCACCAGTTGCGGCTTCAGCAGCTCCAGCTGCAGGCGAACGGGGCGCAACTCCTCGCGCATCATGAAATCGCTGTCGGTGAAGGCCAGACGATAGGCCGGTGCGCGGGTCTGGGCGGTGTCGGGCAAGCGGTCCTGTGCCGCCGCGTCCTGCGTGCTGTCGCGGAACGGATGGCTGCGCGGTTCGTCGTTGGGGGTCATCATCGGTCCTTGATTGCAAGGTCATTGCCCAAGCCTTATAGGGCGGCAACCGCAAAGAGAAATCAAAAGGGGAAGGCCATGTCCTACGCCGCGCTGGAAGCCGCCGTCGAATCCGCATGGGAGGCCCGTGATGGGATCACCCCCGCCACCAAAGGCGAAGGCCGCGACGCCATCGAGGCGACGCTTGCCGCGCTGGACAGTGGCACCCTGCGCGTGGCCGAACGTCAGGCGGACGGCCATTGGAAGGTCAACCAGTGGGCCAAAAAGGCCGTTCTGCTGGGCTTTCGCCTGAAGGACATGGAAGTGCACGCCGGCGGCCCCCAAGGTGGCGGCTGGTGGGACAAGGTGGACTCGAAGTTCAACGGCTGGGGCCCGGACCAATGGCGCGCGGCAGGCTTCCGCGCTGTGCCCAATTGCGTGGTGCGCCGGTCGGCCTTCATCGCCAAGGGCGTGGTTCTGATGCCGTCCTTCGTCAACCTCGGCGCCTATGTCGATGAGGGCACGATGGTCGACACCTGGGCCACGGTCGGCTCCTGCGCGCAGATCGGCAAGAACGTGCACCTGTCCGGCGGCGTCGGTATTGGCGGCGTGCTGGAACCGATGCAGGCAGGCCCGACGATCATCGAAGACAACTGCTTTATCGGCGCGCGCTCCGAAGTGGTCGAAGGCTGCATCGTCCGTGAAGGCTCGGTCCTTGGCATGGGCGTGTTCATCGGCAAATCCACCAAGATCGTGGACCGCGAAACCGGAGCCGTGACCTATGGCGAGGTTCCGGCAGGTTCGGTGGTCGTGGCAGGCTCCATGCCGTCGAAAAACGGCATCAACCTCTATTGCGCGGTGATCGTGAAGAAGGTGGACGCGCAGACCCGGTCCAAAACCAGCATCAACGAATTGCTGCGGGATTGATCCAGCACCGGGGCCAGCCTGCGGAGCAGGCCCCACAAACCCCAAACACTGAAGTCAGGCCGCTATGGACAGGCGGCCTGAGCAAGACGGTGCGAGGTTCGGCGCAAAAGGTTTGCCTTGCGGCTGCCTGACCCACCATCCAGACTGCCCTATGCCTGTGACATGGGTTCAGTTCGGTGATGGTGATGCGTCTGTTTCTTGCCAATGCCGCAATGTCTTCTTTGCGGCCACTTCCGTTCCGGCACTTGCCGAAACCGTGGCTCCGTCTGACGCCCCGGGCCAAGCCGAGGATGACTTGGCCGCATGCAAGCCCGACCTCATGGGCTGTATCATCAACGACGCCATGGCCATCCTGTCCCAACTGGACGCGCCCGAAGATGCGCCGCTGGCCAAAGACCTGGTGCTGCAAATCCTTGCGCTGGACAGTCCTGAACAGCAGAGGGCGGTTTTGCAGAGCCCTTCGCCCGCCGAAGCCCCAGTGGACCTGATCTTTGAATTGAATCGCGCCGTTCTCCTTGGCCCGGAGGCTGTCACCACGTACTTCAAGAACTCCGGCCGTCTGTTATTCGAAACCGTCCCATCCGAGGCATTGATCGATCTGACGAGTTTCGCGATGGATCAGGGCAGCAAAGACGCTGTGTCGAAACTGTTGCCGGGGCTTCTGGTGCGAAGCGTCGGGGATGCCTCGTATCAGGAACGGTTGGCAATCCAAGCCGCATCAATGGCCGCTTACTCTTTCCTTGGCGATGACACGCGGGCCGCCGCACAGTTTGACCGCATGATGAAACTGTTCGACGTTGAATCCGTCCAAGGGCAGGATGAGGCGATCACAAGCGCCCTCACTTTCTGGCTGATGAAGTCAGGGCAACCGGGCTTCATCGCGCCCTTCATCACCTTGGCCAAGGCCAAGGGCACATGGATGCCATCCACCGGTGTCCACGGATGCGCCCTTGCCATGTCCGGCGATATCAAAACGGCGCAGACCGTCATGGAAAAGTCGATCGTGGGCCTGATCCTTGACATCGGCCAGCGTGATCCCGCGTCAAAGCCCGGCAGGATTTATAGCCTGCATCGCTTCGTCTGGATGTTTCGGCAGTGTGGGCCCGGCGTCAATTTTGATCGGATGGACGGCATGATCGCAAAGGCGATGGCGCTGTATACCCGGCAGGCCGAGGCGGAAACGACACCCGTACTGCGGTTCACGATGCAGACCGCGCTTCATGTGCCCGACAGTGATCCCGACCTGATCCGGACCAGCGCCGCCCGGGCGTTGCACGCATTGCGGCAAGACGGGAACAGCGCCGATGCCGGGCAACTTGCGCGCAGCGTGCTGATGTCCTTAATCGGGCAGCGCACCATCAACCCTTAGCGGCGCATCGAATACGCCGATGGGCTGACGCAAGCTCACGCCCCTACACCCGCAGCCAATCCACCGCATAGGTCACGTCTGACACCCCGGCGAAAGCGGCCATGCGGTCCAACTCGGACTCCAGCCGTGACAGCCGACCCTGAGTCATCTTCACCCCCGCCTCTGCCCAGAACGCCCGCACGGCCAGACGGTCTCCGTCGCGGTCGGCCTTGACGTCGATGCGGCCGATCAGGCGCGCACCTTCCAGCACGGGAAAGACGTAATAGCCGTATTGGCGCTTGGCCTCGGGCACGAAGACCTCGATCCGGTAGAAGAAGCCGAACAACCGCTCTGCCCGGTTGCGGTCGCGCAGGGCGGGGTCGAAGGGTGACAGGATGCGGATGCGGGGTCCGGGTTCCGGCACAGGTCCGGTCAGGATGTCGGGGCGGGCCAAAGCGGGGCGCAAAGACCCATCGGTGCATTCCACCCGAACCTGAACCGCCGCGCCCGAGGCCACCGCCCGCGCGGCCCAATCGCCTGCCTGATCAGCGGGGACGGCGTTCCAGAAGGCCTGCACGTCTTGCACCGTGCCAAACCCCAACCGATCCAGCGCCTTGTCACAAGCCCTGTCCGCCGCCTGCTGCGCGGTCAATTCCGGCAGGCGATGCGCCTCAGGGATCACCCGTTCCGTCAGATCATAGAGCTTGCGAAAATTGTCGCGCCCCGTGATCGCCAACGCGCCCGTCCGCCACAGCCATTCCAGTGCGGTTTTCGACGGGTGCCAATCCCACCAACCGCCCTTCCCCCGCGCCTCACCCTCGCCCACCTCGGCACTGCTGACAGGGCCATGGTCGCGGATGCGGGTCAGGATGTCCGCCATCACCTCTCGGTAGCCGGGGCGGAACCACTTCTGCCAATTCGCCTCCATCCGCTGGGCATCGCGGGCGAAACGGTGTTTCCAGATCGGAAACAAACTGACAGGCAGGATCGAGGCGTCATGCGTCCAATGCTCGAACAGCACGCGATCCCGTTCCAGCAAGGGGGCCAGCGCGACAGGCCGATACGACTGCCGCCGCGCCCAGAGGATCATGTGATGCGCGCGTTCGACCGTGCGGATGCTGTCCACCTGCACAAAACCCAGACGGTCAATCACCCCCGCCAAAGCCGCGCCCGTAGCGGGTCCAACCGGAGGATCAACCAACAAATGCCGCGCCAGAAAATGGCGGCGGGCGGCGGGATTGGGCAGGATAGGTGCGGTCATTCCGCAGGCATAGCAACCCGGCGGCTTATTCCGCCACCTTTTTCACGAACTGCGATTTCAGGCCGATCTGGCCTACCCCCGGCAGCTTGCAATCAATGTCGTGATCGCCATCCACCAGACGGATGCCGCGGACCTTGGTGCCGACCTTGATGACGGTGGAGGACCCTTTCAACTTCAGGTCCTTGATCACCGTCACCGTGTCGCCATCGGCCAGCAGGTTGCCCACGGCGTCACGCACGCCGCCTTCGGCAGCGGCAACCGGGGACCATTCATGGCCGCATTCCGGGCAGGACAGCAGGGCGTGGGCCTGATAGACAAAAGCCGAGGAACATTCGGGGCATGGGGGCAAGGTATCGCTCATGCCCGCGCCTTAGCGCGAAGCGGTGGAAAAGACCACAGCGCAAAAAACCGCAGCAGGACCAAGAGGAGGGACGGTCCCGCTGCGGCATCGGCCTGCAACAGGGTCAATGCAGGCCGAATTCCGCCATCAACCGCCGCCGCATGGCGACAAAATCCGGGGCGCTGCGGTCGCGCGGGCGGGGCAGGTCCACGTCGATCAGGCGCGGCGGGGCGGCGTTTTCCTTGGCCAACACCAGCACGCGGTCGGCCAGATGGATCGCCTCTTCCAGATCATGGGTGACAAGGATCATCGTCACGCCCTCCTCGCGCCAGATGCGGGCCAGTTCTTCCTGCATCGTCAGCTTGGTCATGGCGTCCAATGCACCAAGCGGTTCATCCAGCAACAGGATTTCCGGCTGCACCGTCAGCGCGCGGGCAATGCCCACCCGCTGCGCCATGCCACCCGAAAGCTGGCGGGGATAGGCGTCCTCGAACCCCGCTAGCCCCACAAGGCGGATGTAATGCCGGGCCTTGTCCTGTGCACCGTCGCGGTCCAGTCCCCGCACCTCCAGCCCGAAGGCCACGTTTTGCAACACGGTCAGCCACGGCAGCAGGCGTGGTTCCTGAAAGATCACCGCGCGTTGCGAGCCGATCCCCTGCACCGGCGCGCCGTCGATCCGCACTTCGCCCCGGTCAGGCTGTTCCAACCCGGCCAGCACGCGCAGAAGCGTGGTCTTGCCGCAGCCCGAGGGGCCGACGATGGCCAGCGCCTCGCCGCCCTTCACGCTCAGGTTCAGGCCGCGCAGCACCTCAAGCCGCTGGCCATTCAGGGAAAAGGATTTGGAGAGGTCACGCACCGTGACCTCTCCTTTCCGGGTGATGGGTTCTGCCAAAGCCATCGCCCCGAACCGTCAGTTCGTCGCCGGGGCGTCGCCCGTGGTGTAAAGGATGTTCTTGGCCACCAGTTGACCCGGCTTCACCGTGCCTTCGCGTTCCAGAACGTCGATCCAGAACTGGATGTCACGCTCCACCGCCAACCCGCCATCGCGCACGCCGTATCCGGCGAAATACTGCGCCACATCGGGGTTTTCGCCACGCTCAGCCAGCACTTTGGCAAAGATCGCCTTGGTTTCCTCGGGGTGTTCGCGGGCATAATCCAACGCCTTGGCAGCACCGTCGACAAAAGCCTTGGCCTCAGCCGGGTGGTCGGCGATCCAGTCGCGGCGCAGAACGACAAAGCCGCCTGCGATATCGCCGATGATGTCGGTGTCATCAAACACCGCGCGCAGACCGCCCGCCTGACGCGCCGCCCCTTCGAACGTGGTCTGCCAGTAGCCAAAAGCCGACACATCAACCTGTTTGGACCGCAGCACCTGTTCCAGTTGCGGACCCGGCACCACGACCAGATTGGCAGCGTCCTTGGGCAGACCCTTCTGGAACAGCGCCTCACGCACCACATAATCCAAGTGTGCGCCAAGGGTGTTCACGGCGATGGTCTTGCCTGCGATATCCTCGATGGTCTTGATCGGGCTGTCTTCCAGCACGTAAAAAATCGACTGCGCCTCATCGTTGATGCCGTTGGACGGATAGGCCGCGACGAAGTCATTGCCGGCGGCGATGGAGTTCAGCACGGCAGCGGTCGCCGCCGACCCAAGCTCCACACTGCCACCCGCGAGGGCCACCAGCGAGGCCGGGCCACCCTGGGCATAGCCCACGTTTTCCAGCGTGATACCGGTGCCATCGTAATAGCCCAGCTCAGCCGCCAGTTCGTGGGCGTTCAAGCCGCCTTGGCTGGCCAGGTAGCGGATGGTCACATCCGCCGATGCGGCAGAGGCAAGGCCCAGACCCAAGGCGGTGGTCAGGGAAAGGGTACGGAAAAGAGAAGTCATCGTCAGGTTTCCTTGTCAGTCATGAGGAGGAGGTTGGAGGAGATCAGTTCGCCACGGCCCAGCGGCACAGGCGGTTTTGCAGCGAGACCAGCGCGTAGTTGGCAGCAAGGCCCAAGAGCGCCAGCAGGAAGATCGCCGCGAACATCAGCGGGATCTGGAAATTGTACTGGGCGTTCATCACCTGAAAGCCCAAGCCCTTGTTGGCGCCGATCATCTCGGCCGCGATCAGCAGCAGCAGCGCCGTGGTGGCCGACAGGCGCAGGCCAACAAAGATCGACGGGACGGACGCCGGCAGGACCACCCGCAAGAACACCGTCTTGCGGTCCGCGCCATAGGTGCGCGCCATCTCGATCAGCTTGCGGTCCACTTCCTTGACCCCGCCGATGGTGGCCAAAAGCACCGGGAAGAGCGTGGCCCAGAAGATCACGAAGACCTTGGACGCCTCACCCAAGCCCAGAAGCAGAATGAACACGGGGTAGAGCGCAAGCGCCGAGGTCTGGCGGAAGAATTGCAGGATAGGGTCCAGCGCCTGTTCCACCGCGCGGATCTGACCCATGAACAGACCCAGCGGGATGCCCAAGCCCACGGCGGCGGCAAAGGCGAGGCCGGAGCGTTGCAGGCTGATGGCGATGTCATCCAGAAGCGCGCCAGAAATCAGCGCCTGCCACAGCGCCACGGCGATCAGGTCCAGCGGCGGAAAGACCGTCGCGTTGATCCAGCCTGTCGTGCTGCCCACTTGCCAAAGCGCCAGAAAGCCCAGCAGCAGGCCATAGCGCGACAGGCCAGACCGCAGCGCTTGCCCTGCTCGTTGGGCAAGGCCGGTCAGCGATGGCGCATTCAGCGGCGTGTCGATGGATTGCAAGCTCATGGCTGTCACTCCGCCGCGTGGCGCGCGCTGCGGGCGGCAGCGTGGCGGTTGGTGGGGAAGGGCAGGCCCAGATTTTCGCGCAGGGTTTGGCCCTCATATTCCGTGCGGAACAGACCCCGGCGCTGCAATTCCGGGATCACGAGGTCCACGAAATCGGTCAACCCGGTGGGCAACCACGGCGGCAGGATGTTGAACCCATCCGCGGCCTCATTCTCGAACCACTCTTGCAGGGTATCGACGATGGTTTCCGGCGTGCCGACCACGGTGAAATGCCCGCGGGCCGAGGCGACCCATTGATACAACTGGCGGATGGTGAAGTTGTTGTCGTCGGCAATCTGGCGGATCAGCGCTTGGCGCGACTTCATCCCTTCGGTCGGTGGGGCGGGCGGCAAGGGGCCGTCCAGATCATAGCCCTTCAGGTCCAAGGTGCCGCCGGTCAGACCGTTCAGCAGGGAAATCCCGTCTTCGGGCAGGATCAGGCTGGTCAGTTGGTCATACTTCGCCTGCGCCTCTGCCAGCGTCCCGCCCACGAAGGGCGACACACCCGGCATCACAAGGATATGCGCCGGATCACGCCCCAGCCCCCGCGCGCGGGATTTGATGTCACGGTAGAACTCTTGCGCCGTGTCCAGCCGCTGATGCGCGGTAAAGATCACCTCTGCCGTCGCCGCCGCCAGACCGCGCCCATCCTCGGACTGGCCCGCCTGCACAATCACCGGATGGCCTTGCGGCGAGCGGGAGACGTTCAGCGGCCCCTTCACCTTGAAATGCTCACCGCGATGGTCGGTCAGATGCAGCTTGCCCTCATGGAAGAAGCGACCCGACTCTTTGTCGCGCAGGAAGACGTCATCCTCGAAGCTGTCCCACAGCTTCTTGACCACCTCGACATGTTCCGCCGCCCGGGCGTAGCGGGTGGCGTGCGGGTGCTGCTGATCCAGATTGAAGTTCTGCGCCGCCGCCTCAGTCGCCGTGGTCACCACGTTCCAGCCCGCACGCCCGCCGGAGATCAGGTCGAGCGACGCGAACTTGCGCGCCAGATTGTAAGGTTCCTCATAGGTCGTCGAGGCCGTGGCGATGAAGCCGATGGTCTTTGTCAAAGGCGCAAGGGCCGAAAACAGCGTGACGGGTTCGAACCCCGCCACCTTGGCATTGCCCCCCTCCATCCCGCCGCCAAAGCTGACGGCCAAACCATCGGCCAGGAAATAGGCGTCGAACAGCCCGCGCTCTGCCTCCTGCGCGAGGTGCACATGGAAGGCGAAATTGGTCGCCCCGTCGGCCGGGCTGTCGGGGTGACGCCACGCGGCGACATGCTGGCCCCCACCGGGAAGGAAGGCACCAAGGCGGATCTTGCGGGTCATGGAAAGGTTCCTTTCAAAGGGCAAGCCGAGGGCATGCGCCGCCCGAAGGGGCGTCGCGCGGCGGCAGGGACAGGCGAAGTGGGATCAGGCGGAGCGGGCGACCGAAACGGCCCGCCGCACAAACCAGGGCGAGAACTGCTCAACCGCGCGTTCCAGCCGGTCCAGCAACGCCTGGGCGGTGGGCTGGCCATCGGTGAAATCGCGGTCCGAGGCGTAAAGTGCGGTCGGCAAGGTCTGCGCCTCAAAGAAGCCGAACAGCGGGCGGAGTTGATGTTCCACCATCAGCGCATGACGGTCCCCGCCCCCGGTCGCGGTCAACAGGACCGGCTTGCCGCGCAGCGCCTCGGGGTCGATCAAGTCGATCAGATGCTTGAAGAGACCGGTGTAACTGCCCTTGTAGACCGGGCTGCCCACCACCAGCGCATCCGCCGAAAGGATCACCTCCAGCGCCGCCTTGGCCGGACCCTCAAGGTCCGATGCCCGCCGCGCCAAGGGGAAGGACGGGCCGAAATCCGCCAGATCGAACACCGCGCCGATGGCGTCAAACCGCGTCGCAGAGGCTTGCACGACGGTCTGCACCAGCGTGCGGGTCTTTGACGGGCGGTCGAGGTTTCCGGAAAAACCGATGATCTTCTGTGTCATGGCGGGCCTTTATCACGATTCGTTTCGTCGTGATTAAACATGCGCCCAGATCAGCGGCTTTGCCATTCCAAAGGCGGGACCTTGGCCGGAAGATTTCCCCTGTTTCCAGCCCCCATCCGGGGGGCCACATTCCCCGCCCCTCGCGCATGCGCGCGGAGACGGGTGTGGGGGATCTACCGCGACGGGGGATGATCGCGCGCAAGGTGCCGCTCACAGGTTCAGCGACCATTGCGAGGAAGTGTCCTTCTCGACGGCGGCTTTCTTGAAGGTGTCATCGCGGCGGGCGGGGAGTTTCACGGCGCGGTCGCGCAGTTTCAACGCCTCGTCAATGGTGACGATCTGGATGCGCGGCACGGGGGGAAAGCCGTCCATGATGTATTGGCCCGCACCGGCGGCTTCGGCGACCATTGGCTTGGTGGGCTCGTTCAAGGTCAGGAACACGCCGACGGCGGCCTTTTCGCGTTCGATGACACCGCGCAGGTCGCGGATCATCTGGACGCTGATGTTCTCGCCCGCCTTGACGGACACGATGGCGCGGCCCTCATGCTTGGGTCCGAACCACATATTGCCGTCGATGCCCTTGTCCGCGCCCTTTTTCGACAGGTTGCCGGGTTGGGCGGCGATCAGGGACAGCGCCCATTTTTCAAACTCGAAATAGTAATTCTTGTCGGTCTTGCCCCGGTTGGCCATGTCCTTGGCCCCGGCAAGGTCTTGCGGCACGCCGTGGGTCTGAAAGAACAGATCATCCGGTCGCATCCGATAGGCATCGCGCAGGCGCTTTTCGATCAGGCCGATGGCAAGGTGGGTGATATCGATACCAATCCAATTGCGACCGAGGTTCTGAGCCACATGGACGGTAGTGCCGCAGCCACAGAATGGGTCGAGAACCACGTCTCCCGGAACGGTAGAAGCCAAGAGTATTCTTTCAAGCAACAAAGGGGGCTTTTCAGTCGGATAGCCAAGACGTTGTCCCGACTGCAAGGGTGGTATGTCTGTCCAGACATCACCGAGTTTTCTGCCCTGTTGTTCAGAGATATAATGCTTCTTGGCGATGCGTCCGTCTGGTTTCTTTGGAAATGCGAGACGCCCTTCCTCGTCGAGCTTTTTCATCACGTCAAGGCTTACTCGCCACCCTTTGGGTGGGGGTTGGAAGCCCTTGTACTCATAGGTCAGGTTGGGGCGCGGGTTTGGGCTGTCGAGAGGTGCCAGCCGATACTTCCCTCGTCCATCATTATCGTCCAGCCGAAAACGACCCTCATAATCGTCGTCTTTGTCTGCGTAGATCGGGAAAAACGCAGGGCGATCAGACTTTGATACGCAGAGAATAACATCGTGGTTCCAAGACAGCTTGGTCGTGGCATCACCTTTGGCAATAGCCCTTTGCCAAATGATCTCATTACGGAAATTCGTCGCCCCAAACACCGCATCCAGAATGATCTTGAGGTAGTGGCTCGCGGTCGGGTCGCAGTGCAGGTACAGGCTGCCGGTGGGGGCCAGCACGCGGTGCAACTCCACAAGGCGCACGGCCATCATGGTCAGATAGGCCATCATATCATTGTCGCCCAAGGCAGACCGCATCGCCCGCAGCATGGTGCTGACATTGGCGTTCCGGCCCCGCATCACATCGCCGTAAGCCTCTTCCGCGCTGTCGTTCCAATGCCAGGTGTCGTCAAACGCCTCAATCTGCGCGTGGCTTTGGTTGCCGTCCGGGGCCTTGAACAGGATGTTGTAGCCCGCGTTGGAATTGAACGGCGGGTCCAGATAGACCAGATCGACCGACTCATCCTTGATGCTTTCGCGCAGGACCTTCAGGTTATCGCCATAATAGAGATGGTTCACGGTCAACCCCGACAGACACAACAACACACATTCTGATTGCAACAGGTTAACCGCAGGTTGCCAAGCCTCAAAAGCGTGACCGCCCGCCCCAGCACCCCCGTCCCGCCCGACCCGACAAGACGGGAAGGGTTTTCTCTCTGTGGCGGATTCTTTGGAACCAAAATCACGACAACCATGATAGATATTAGGGGGTAAAGGAGAGTGCCATGCCAAAGACCCTGATTCTGCCCGGACTGGACGGCTCGCCCGCGCCGCATTGGCAGCACTGGTGGGCGGCGACCGATCCTCAGGCGCTGATGGTCGAACAGCTCGACTGGGCCAACCCCACGCCCGAGGCCTGGGAGACCGAGGTGGCGGGGGCCATCCTGCGCCATCCGGACTGCATCCTTGTCGGCCACAGCCTTGGCGCAGTGACGGCGGCACGCATCCTGACGCGCTGGCCGCAACTTCGGGTGGCGGCGGCGCTGCTGGTTGCGCCGGCGGAACCCGAAACCAGCCGCCGCATCGCCGCCTTTGGCCCCATCCCCGAACGCGCGCTTGGCGTGCCGACCACCGTGGTTGCCAGCCGCAACGATCCATGGATGCCCATGGCGCGCAGTGCCGCCTTGGCCGCCGTCTGGGGCGGCGACCTCATCGATCTGGGCTTTGCCGGTCACATCAACGTCGCCAGCGGCTATGGCCCCTGGCCTGCCGCGCTGGCCCTGCGGGACGCGCTGGCCGTCCGCGCCAAGGCCACATCCTTTGACCTTTCTGCCAAGAGGGCATCAGCATGACCACAATCCGCACCGCCCGCCGCACCAGTTATCCGGCCTTGATGATCTTCCTGATCGCCTACCTCGGGGCCCTGGCCATCGTCTTTGGTCCCGCCGACTGGCTGCGCGCCACCCCCAGCGTTCAACAAGGAGAGTGAGATGTTCTGCGCCCATGATCCCGGACTGGCCCTGTTTCTGGCCGAAAACGGCGACGACCTGCACAAGCCCGGCCTGCTGGAATGGGGGGCCTTGGGCGGAACGCTGGCCATGGCCCTCCTCGCGTTGCTGATCCCGGCCTGACAGGGCAGCCGAAACGGAAACCGGCCCGGAACACGGTTCCGGGCCGTTTTTCTTTGCGCCGGTTTTCTTTGCACTGCCTGCGCGGATCACCCCGCCCCGCGCAAGCCGATCCCCGGTCCCGCCACACTTTGCCACGCCAGCGACACCTCGGCATCCACGATCAGCGCGCGGCGGGCGTGCAGGACGGCGAAATAGAGATCCGCCGCCTCGGCCGTCAGGATGTCGCGCAGAACGGGTTGCACGGCCAGCCAATCCGACCAGCCCCGCAGCCGGGCAAAGCGCTGCAACAGATGCGTACCCGCCTGTTCGTCCAGAATCCGCAACCGCCACAGCAGGGGCGCCAGCACCACATCGACATTGGCCACCCTGCCCCCCGGCGCATGATCCCCGGCGGCCAGTCGCGCCTCAAGCCGGCCAAGCTGCGCCTCAAGATTGCCCAAGGACAGGTCAAGGTCTTGCGCCTGCCGGTCCCGCGCCGCGCGCGACAGACGGGTCTGCGCCTCGGCCGCGATGGCCATCAGGTTGCGGTGGACGGCGCGCGCGACAGGGTCACGCGGGTGGAGCGGATGATCCGGGAACAGGTCTTCGACCAGTTCGACCATCGCCAGCCCATCCGTCACCTGCACCTCTGCGCCTGCGCTGTGCAGGGTCAGGATCGTGGGTTCAATGGTGGTCGATTGCGGCTCTCCCCCGCTGGTGATGCGGCGGGTGACGGGATGGCCGCGCAGGGCGGCGGCGATCAGCACGCGCTGCGCGATCGGGCACAGCGCCCAGCTTTCCAGATGCAGGCGCGTCGGTTGTGACCCGTGATCTGCCATTGTCGCCCCCTTGATTGCCGTCGCGCCAGTCTAGCGCATGGGGCGGAGAGGGTGCTTCCAAAGCCAAGCCCCATCGCAGCGAAAGCGGTTCGTGCCGTGGCGAGAGAGAAGAATATTCTCCCCGCCGCCTCAGCGCCGTTTCGTCTTGACCCAGACCTTGTTGCCGCGCGGGCCGGTTTGCACCGGCGTGTTGTCGCGGTTTTCCTCGAGCAGCTTGCGCCAGCGCGCCACCCGCACCGCATCCAGCCGTCCATCCGCCACCGCGGCCTGCACGGCACATCCCGGCTCATGCGCATGGGTGCAATCGCGAAAGCGGCAGTCGGGGGCAAGGTCGATGATCTCGGCATACAGGACATCCAGACCCACCGACAGGTCGCTGACATGCAGCGTCCGCATCCCCGGCGTGTCAATCGCGCAGCCCCCACCCGGAATGCGGTGCAACGAGCGGGAGGTGGTCGTGTGCCGCCCCTTGGCGTCCGCCTCACGGATGCCGCCGGTCAGTTGCGCGTCCTCGCCCGTCTTGCCGATCAGGGTGTTCAGCAAGGACGATTTCCCCACCCCGGACGATCCGACCAAGGCCACCGTCTGCCCCGGCCCGCACCACGGCGCCAGCACCTGCGCGGCGCTGCCGTCCGTGGCATCCACCGCCACCGCCTGCAAGCCGCGCTGCAAGGGGGCGACGGCGTCAAGGAAGGGCTGCACGCTGTCCACCTGATCGGCCTTGGTCAGCACGATCAACGGATCGGCCCCGGCCTCATTGGCGATGGCAAGGTAGCGCTCCAGCCGGGCGACGTTGAAATCTTCGTTGCAGGATGTGACGATGAACAGAGTGTCCAGATTGGCGGCGATCAGTTGCATGTCGCGCCCGCCTTCGATCCGGCGTTGCACCAATGTGCTGCGGTCCAGACGGCGCACCAGCGTGCGGGTGGCGGCCTCAACCAGAACCCAGTCGCCCACGGCATAGGTCGCGGTATGGGTGCGGATCGGCAGGATCAGACGCATGGGGCCATCCAGACCTTCGGCGCTCATCCTGTCGCGGTGGACGGTGGCGATCCGCATCGGCGTCAGCGCAGATTCCTCTGGCGCGATCTGGGCGGCGAAATGGTCCCGCCATCCAAGGGATGTCAGATCGGGGGGGGCGGGCTGATCGGATGCTGTGTTCACACCCTATTCCATGCGCGGGACGCAGGCAGGATGCAAGCCTTTCGCGGCGGAAAAGGAGACGGCACCCCGCCCCCCATCCGTTACAGGCCAGACGGGCGGCGATCCGTAAGATCGCCGGTCCTGTCATCGTCGCGCTCGGCCTCTTCTTCGGTCATCGGTTCGGGTTCTGCCATCGGCGCTTCGACGACATAGGATCGCACCTTTGTCCGGCCATGGGCGGTATCGCGCTTGCCCATGGGCGGGCGGTTTTCGGCCCCGGACGAGGCGGCGCTGTCCCAATCCGCAGCCACGCCGCCCGGCAGGTCCATGGCAGGGGATCGCTCTCCGCCATAGGCCCCGGTCCAGCCTTCGGCACGCCAGCTTTCGGCGCGCTCGTCGATATCGACGGCCCCGGCATCCTCGAGGACATCCATCGCGCGGTCATAATCGTCGGGCGACAGGTCCGCCACTGTGACCAGATATCCCCCTCGCGCCAACCCTTCGGCAAAGGTGCTGCGGTCTTCTTCCGGAAAGAAGAAATCCGAGAGGGCATCGAAGAATCCGCGCGGTTCGCCCGCATCGGTGCCGGTTCCCGCATCGGCGTCAGGGACCGTGGCGCTGTCAGCCTCGCCCGCCGTGACGGCGACCCGGCCCGACAGGCCCAAGGCGCGCAGGCGGTCGGCGGCCGTGTCCGCCTCAAGGCGGCTGTCGAAAAATCCGGTGATGGTGGTGCTGGCCTTGGCTTGGGAAAAGCCCGTGCCGTGCAGATCATCGATCATCGTCGGTCTCCTTTTGGGGGTGCATCCCGCGCGATCCAAGCCCCGGCGAGGGGACGGGTGCGGCGCAGGGGCATCTTGGTGTCGGGGGGCGGGAACATGCGGCAGGCAGCATGGTTCCGGCGCTGTGGCCGGGGATTGCACGGGATCAAGGTGGTGCAGGAAATGCGGAAAGACCCGCGCCTAGCGGCACGGGTCTTTGCGTCGGACGGATCGGTCAGGTCAGGCGGCGGCGCGGCGGCCTGACAAGACCCGCGCCATGGTTTCGCCCATGGCCGACGGGTTCGGCGCGATGGTGATCCCGGCGGCGGAGAGGATTTCCACCTTTTCCTGTGCGCTTTCCCCGAACGCGCTGATGATCGCGCCCGCATGGCCCATCTTGCGGCCCTTGGGGGCCGACAGACCGGCGATGTAGGCCACCACGGGCTTGGTCATCGCATTGCGGGCGTAAAGGGCGGCCTCAGCCTCTTGCGGGCCGCCGATTTCGCCGATCATCATCACGGCATCGGTTTCCGGGTCCGCCTCGAACAGTTCCAGAATATCGCGGAAGGAGGACCCGTTGATCGGATCGCCGCCAATCCCGACGCTGGTCGAAACCCCGATCCCCAGCGCCTTCATCTGCGAGGCCGCCTCATAACCCAGCGTGCCAGAGCGGCCCACGATCCCCACGCGCCCCGGCATGTAGATATGCGGCGGCATGATCCCCATGAAGCCCTTGCCCGGGCTGATGATCCCCGCGCAATTCGGCCCGATCAGCCGCATCTTGCGGTCCGACGGGTAGCGGCGCAGGAAGCGCTTGACCTTCATCATGTCCTGCGAGGGGATGCCGTCGGTGACGCAGACGGCGGTTTTGATCCCGGCGTCGGCAGCCTCCATGATGGCATCCGCCGCAAAGGGCGGCGGCACGAAGACGAGCGAGGCTTCGGCACCGGTCGCCTCCACCGCCTCACGCACGGTGTTGAACAGCGGGCGGCCCAACAGGGTGGAACCGCCTTTGCCGGGGGTCACCCCGCCCACGACATTGGTGCCGTGCTTGATCATGTCTTCGGCATGGAACTGGCCGATGCGGCCCGACATGCCCTGCACGATGACGCGGGTCTTTTCGGTGATCAGGATTGCCATGGTGTCCCCCTCAGGCGGCAAGCGGTTGACGCACGGCGACGGCCTTTTCGGCGGCATCGGCCAGCGTGTCGGCGCTGATGATCGGCAGGCCGGACGCGGCAAGGATGTGGCGGCCTTCCTCGACATTGGTTCCGGCAAGGCGCACGATCACGGGCAGGGTCATCCCCACCTCGCGGTAGGCCTGCACCACACCTTCGGCGACCCAGTCACAGCGGTTGATGCCCGCGAAGATGTTGACAAGGATCACGCTGACCTTCTGGTCGGCCAGCACGGTCTGGAACGCCCGCACCACCCGTTCCGGGCTTGCACCACCCCCGATGTCAAGGAAGTTCGCAGGCTCACCCCCGGCCAGTTTGATCATGTCCATCGTCGCCATCGCGAGCCCCGCACCGTTGATGATGCAGCCGATGTCGCCATCAAGCCCCACATAAGCCAGACCCAGATCCCCCGCCCGGCTTTCGCGCGGGTCCTCTTGGGACCGGTCGCGCAGCTCGGCAATCTCGGGGCGGCGGAACAGAGCGTTGGTGTCAAAGGACATCTTGGCATCCAGCGCCACCAGATCGCCCGCGCCGGTGACCACCAGCGGATTGATCTCAACCATCATGGCGTCCAGATCACGATACGCGCGATAGCAGGCGCGCAGGATCGTCACCATCTGCGCAATCTGCCCACCCGACAGGCCAAGCTGGAACGCCAGTTCCCGCGCCTGATATTCCGACAGGCCCACCGCAGGGTCCACCGTCATGCGCCGCAGGCTTTCAGGGTCGGACTCGGCCAGATCCTCGATCTCCATCCCGCCATGGGCAGAGGCGACGATCATGATGCGTTCGGATTTGCGATCCAGCACAAGGCCCAGATACAACTCCCGCGCGATGTCAGACGCCCCTTCGACCCACAGGCGGTAAACGCCCTTGCCGTTGGCATCGGTCTGCTTGGTGACCAGTTGCTTGCCGAACAAGGTGGCGGCAAAGGACTGCACCTCTGCCTCTGACCGGCAGAGCTTCACGCCCCCTGCCGCACCACGCCCACCGGAATGGACCTGCGCCTTGACGACCCAGGCATTGCCGCCGAGTTCGCGGGCACGATACCCCGCCTGTTCCGGGCTATAGGCCAGACCGCCGCGCGGCACGGGCACGCCAAAACGGGCGAGGATTTCCTTGGCCTGATATTCGTGAATATCCATGTCGTTCCCCCCTTACTTGCCAGCGATGGCGTCGGCGATCACCAACACGTTGCGGGCCATTTTCTCGGACGCGGCGTCGATCATCTTGCCGTCAAGGCTGGCGGCGCCCTTGCCTTGGGACTCCGCGATCTTGAGTTCTTCGATGATGCGGCGGGCCTTGGTCACCTCGGCGTCGGTCGGGCTGAACACCTCATTGGCCATGCTGACCTGCGATGGGTGGATGGCCCATTTGCCCTCACACCCTAAGGCAGCGGCGCGGCGGGCACCTTCCTTATAGCCTTCGGGGTCCGAGAAATCGCCAAACGGCCCATCGATGGGGCGCAACCCATAAGCGCGGCAGGCGGTGACCATCCGGCTGATGGCGGCGTGCCATTGATCGCCGGGGTAATGCGGGTTCAAGCCACCGATATTGGTGGTGCGGGCGCGCATCGAGGCCGAGAAATCGGCCACGCCAAAATGCAGCGCCTCCAACCGGCCGCCAAAGCGGGCGATGTCTTCGACATTCGCCATGCCCAGCGCGGTTTCGATCAGCGCCTCAAGTCCCACGCGGGTGGTGTAGCCCTTGCCCTGTTCGATCTGGTTGACCATCGCCTCGACCATATACAGGTCGCCGCGGACACCCACCTTGGGGACCAGCAAGGTATGAACGCGGTCGCCCGCCTGTTCCATCACATCCACCACATCGCGGTACATGTAATGCGTGTCCAACCCGTTGATGCGGACCGAGACCGTCTTGCCCTTGGCCGCCCAATCAATGTCATTCAGCGCCTGAATGCAGTTCTTGCGCGCCTGTTCCTTTTCGGGCGGAGCCACAGCATCTTCCAGATCAAGGAACACGAAATCCGCAGGCCCATTCGCGGCCTTGTCGATCATTGACGGGTTAGAGGCAGGCACAGCCAGTTCGGACCGCTGCAGGCGTGCGCGCCGCAGCGGGTGAAGCGTATGGGACATCGGGTGGTTCCTTATTCGGCGGCGTGCAGGCGCTGGACGGCGCGGGCGACGGGTTCAGCGTAAACGGTTTGCGCGGCAACGACGCCTGATCCAAAGCGCACTTGCACCCCGGCTGCGGCCATCGCCAGTTCGGCGATGGACAGCGCGGTCATGCACATGCCCTCATTCAGGTCGCCCAGATGGCCGATGCGGAACACCTTGCCCGCCAGCGGCCCAAGACCTGAGCCCAGCGAGCAACTATAGCGGTCATAGGCGATCTTGATCACCTCCCGCGCATCCACGCCCTGCGGCGTGCGGATGGCGGTCACCGTGTCGGAATAGAGCGAGGGATGTTCCGCCGCCATGTCCAGACCCCAGGCCTGCACCGCGGCGCGCACGCCCTTGGCCAGACGGTGATGACGGGCAAAGACGTTCTCGAACCCTTCGTCCATCATCCGGTCCAAGGCGCGGCGCAAGCCGTGCAGCAGGCCAATCGGCGGGGTGTAGGGGAAATAGCCCGTCTCATTCATCCGCAGCATATCGGCGAAGTCATGATAGGCGCGCGGCATGCGGTTCGATTCCGAGGCCGCAATCGCCTTGGGGCTGACGCCCAGAATGCCCAGACCCGGCGGCAGCATCAGACCCTTCTGGCTGCCGGTGACAGCCAGATCGACGCCCCATTCATCCATGCGAAAATCAATTGACCCGATGGACGACACACCATCCACGAACAAGAGCGCATCATGGAAGCAATCATCCATCGCCCGCCGCACCAAGGCGACATCGGAGGTCACGCCGGTTGCCGTTTCGTTGTGCGTGACAAACACTGCCTTGATCAGCCCGTGCCGGTCATTGCCAAGGATACGGGCGAATTCATTGATCGGCGTGCCAGCCCCCCATGCCAGATCGACCACCTGCACATCCAGACCCAGACGCTTGGCCATTTCGATCCACAGATGGCTGAACTGGCCATGCCGCGCCATCAGCACGCGGTCGCCGGGGTTCAGCGTGTTGGTAATCGCGGCTTCCCAAGCAGCGGTGCCGGAACCCGGGAAAATCATGACCTTCCCTGCCTCGGTCTTGTAAAGCTTCTTCAGGTCACGAAACAGGCCCAGACCCAGATCGCCGAAATCCGGCGCGCGGTGGTCCTGCATCGGCACCATCATCGCTTGGCGCACGGCTTCGGGAACGTTGGTCGGGCCGGGGATGTAGAGATGCTGGATGCCGGTTTTCATGCTGTCCTCCCTTGGGGTTGGGGGACTGATGCCACCGCTCAGGATTTGTGCAAAATGAAAGCGGGTCGCGCTGTGAATGCGAGAATTTACAGAACGCAATTTTTGTAATATTGTAAACTTAACCAATCCAAATTTGTGTGCGACGGTATGCAGAAAACCTTCATCGGGCCCCACCTGCGCCGCTTGCGGCTGGAACGCGGCGAGACGCAGCAGCAGATGGCCCGCGCGCTGGGGATCAGCGCCTCCTACGTCAACCTCTTGGAAAACAACGAACGCTCCGTCTCGGTCGCGGTGATGCTGCGGGTGTTTGAGGTGTATGGAGTCGATTGGCGCGACATCGCGGATGATGACGGGACCAGCCAATTGGCCGATCTGCGGGCGATGATGCAGGACCCGCTGTTTTCCGATCTGCGCCCGGACCTCGCCCAGATGCGCGCGGCCTTGGTCCATTCGCCGGGCTTGGTGGCGTCGTTTCTGCGGCTGCACAGTGCCTATCAGGCGGCGACGGATCAGCTTTTGGCGCTCTCCGCAGGGGATACGCCACAAATCCTGTCAACGCCCGAAGCGGCCGTGCACAATGAATTCCGCCGCCACCGCAACCATTTCCGCGAGTTGGAAACCGCAGCCGAAGGATTTTGGCGGGGTGCTTCGATAGAATCGGATGAGATTTACCCCGCCCTCAAGCAGCGCCTGCGCGATCAGGTCGGCGTGCGCGTGCGTCTGGTCCGGGTCGAAGACCTGCCCGGCACCCTGCGCCAATATGACGACGCCCGCGGCGAAATCCTGCTGTCCGAGGCGCTGGACCACACCAACCGCATCTTCCAGCTTGTGCATATGTGCGGCCTGCTGGAACAGCGCCCGCTTCTGGACATGCTGGCGGCGCGGTCCGGCATCACCGATCCGCGCGGCGTGGCCCGGCTGCGGGTGGAACTGGCCAATTACTTCGCCGCCGCCGTCCTGATGCCCTATGACGCCTATCTGGCCGAGGCGCGGGCAACCAAATACGACCTTGACCACATGGCCACGCGTTTTGGCGTCAGCTTTGAACAGGCCTGCCACCGCGCCACCACCTTGCAACGCGATGGGGCGCAGGGGGTGCCGTTCTTTTTCCTGAGGATCGACAAGGGCGGCAACGTCACCAAACGCTTCAACGCCACAGGCTTTCATCTGGCCGAACATGGCGGGGCCTGCCCGCGTCTGGATGTGCACACCAGTTTCCGCACGCCGGGGCGGATCGTGCCGCAATTCGTGGAAATGCCGGATCGGTCGCAGTTCTTTGTGTTCTCACGCACCGTGGACCGGCCAAGCTGGGCACGCCACGCGCAAGACAACCGCCTTGCCGTCGCCATGGGCTGCGCCATCGAGCACGCGCCCGAGATCGGCTATGCCGAGGCGTTCAGCGTCACCGGCGCCCGCATGACGCCGGTCGGGATCAACTGCCGCATCTGCCCGCGCGCAGGCTGCGAACAGCGCGCGCATCAGGCGGTGATCCTGTCGCAACCCGTCGATGAACACCGACGGGGCGCGACACGGTTTGAGGCGTGATCAATAGGCTTCCGTGGCACCCGTCGCAAACGCCAGCGGCAGGGTGGCGCGGATGTCAGCAGCCGAAAAACCAAGCGACAGGGTAAAGGCCCCCGCCTCACGCCGCCAACAGCCCGCCTCCACATCGCAGAACATGAAGGCGCGGGGGGACAAGTCGATGGTGACCGTCACCTCTGCCCCGGCCTCGGCCCGGACCTTGGTGAAGCCCTTCAACTCCCGCTTCGGACGCTCCACCGACGCCAAATCATCCCCGACATAGACCTGCACCACCGTCGCCCCGGCCCGCGTGCCGGTGTTGCGCAGGCTGACCCGCAGGCGCGCACCTTCGCCGGATTGCTCCACCGTCGCCCCGAACATCTGGAACGCGGTATAGCCAAGCCCGTGGCCAAAGGGGAACATCGGCACATGCCCCACGCGGTCATAATGGCGATAGCCGATGTTCAGCTTTTCCTCATACCGGACATGGCCGTTCAAGCCGGGATAGACCTCCGGGTCTTGGGATCGCGTCGGGTTATCCTCCCACCGTTCGGGGAAGGTCTGGGGCAGGCGTCCGCCCGGTTCGGCATTCCCCATCAGCACATCGGCAATCGCGTTGCCGCATTCCTGCCCCGGATACCACGCCTGCAAGATCGCAGGCGCGTCCTTCATCCACGGCATTTCCACTGGCCCGCCGGTTTGCAACACCACCACCGTGCGCGGATTGGCAGCCAACACCGCCGCCACCAACTCATCCTGCCGCCCCGGCAGGCGGATGCCGTCAAGGTCCGACCCTTCGGTATCCCACTCGCCCGAGCGTCCGACAAAGACCACCGCAGTCTCAGCCGCTGCCGCAACGCGCACCGCCTCGGCAATCTCGGTATCGCCCATCGGGCGGCCGATCCCCAGACGGAAGGCCGAGAAGGTCAGGTTATCGCCCTGCTTGGCCGCATATTCGACCGTAATGGCATGGCTGCGGCCCGCCTCAAGCGTGACCTCACCCACCACCTCATCGCAGCCTTCTTCAAAGAAAGTGCGGCCCTTGGTCCACGTGGTCCAGACATCGGCCACCACCTTGCCATCCACCAGCACCCGCACGGGCCCCGTGGCGACAATCCCCACCCGGTGCGGGCCTGAAGTTTCGGGGGTGAATGTCCCCACCATCCGTGCCGAAAACGCGCTCGGGTCCACCTTACCGCCCCCTACAGGCGGAATCCAGAACGCGGTGCCACCCATGACAGTTTCCGTGTGCATGACAGGCCCAGACAGATCGCGGCTGGCGAAGTATTCGACTGTCAGCGCCCCGGCGAAAGCAGGCTCCCACCGGTGATTGGTGCAACCGGGCGCATAGGATAGCGCATCCGCCCCCAACCGCGCGGCCAGACCGTCCCATGGGCTGATGGCGTAATGCGGGTTCAACTGCGCCGACCCGCCGCCCATGATCTGCGCCACCCGCGCATTCGGGCCGATCACCGCAACCGTCCCCTTGGGTGCAGCCAGCGGCAGCATCCCCTTGTTCTTCAAAAGCACCATGCCATCCGCCGCCGCGCGGCGGATCAAGGCGCGGTGTTCGGGGCGGTTGTCGGCATGTTCCACCCGGTCCGACATATCCCGCAACGCACCGCAACGATCCATCAGCCGCAGCATGTTCAACGCCCGTTCCCGCACCGTCCCTGCCGACACGTCCCCCGCCTCAACCGCCGCGATCAGCTTATCCCCCCTGTCGCGCGTCGGCCCCGGCATTTCCAGATCAAGCCCGGCATTCACCGTCGGCGCAGTTGTGCGAGAGCCAAACCAGTCGGACATGACGATGCCGTCATAGCCCCAATCCTCGCGCAGCACCTTGGTCAAAAGCCAATGGTTTTCCGCCGCATAGGTGCCGTTGAGCTTGTTGTAGGAGGACATGATCCCCCATGTCCCCGCCTTCTTCACCGCATCCTCGAACGGGCGCAGGTAAATCTCGCGCAAGGTCCGCTCATCAACGTCAGAACTGATCGTCGTGCGCTCAATCTCGGACTCATTGCCCGCGTAATGTTTGATCGTGGCCGAGATGCCCTTGGATTGCAGACCCTGGATATAGCCCACGGCGAGGGCGGCGGTCAGTTCGGGGTCTTCGGAATAACACTCGAAATTCCGCCCGTTGGTCACGCTGCGGTGGATGTTCACCGTGGGGGCGAGCAGGACATGCGCGCCCTTCGACTTTACCTCATCGGCCAAGGCCTCACCGATTTCATCCAAAAGCGCCGGGTCCCATGTGCTGCCCAGCGCGATCCCCACCGGAAACGCCGCCGATTGCACGCCACCAATCAACGACCCACCCCCGCGCGCGCCGTTGGGGCCATCCGTCACCCGCAGGCTGCCGATGCCATGATCCGGCAAGGGCGCCACCGACCAGAAATCCTGCCCCGACA
Organism: Paracoccaceae bacterium; assembly: GCA_027486345.1. Classification (GTDB taxonomy): domain Bacteria; phylum Pseudomonadota; class Alphaproteobacteria; order Rhodobacterales; family Rhodobacteraceae; genus Paragemmobacter. The sequence goes on along the minus strand of JAIXPH010000050.1, from coordinate 63,388 downwards.
GCAGGGAAACCTGCTCTTGCAGGGTCAGGCTGTCCACCAAATTGGTCAGATCATCTTCGGTCATCGGGCGCTCCTCCGTCACCTATAACGTTTCAGTAGCCTTACCGACCCGCCAAGCCAAAAGAAAGCCCCCAGACCTGTTGACGCTTTCGTGAGGCGGAAACTTCCCGCCAAACCGCCCCGTAGATGCTGCGACGGCCCAGAAAGCCGCAACCCTGAACCCGGAGCCTGCATCATGAAACTGACCTTTGCCGCCGCGATCCTGACCACCGTTCTGGCCCTGCCCGCCCTTGCCCAAGACAACCCGATGGTCGGCGGCGCGCCGATGTTCGCCGAAAAGAACATCGTGGAAAACGCCGTGAATTCCGCCGATCACACCACCTTGGTCGCCGCCGTGCAGGCCGCAGGTTTGGTGGAAACGCTGCAATCCTCCGGCCCCTTCACCGTCTTTGCCCCGGTGAATGACGCCTTCGCCGCCCTGCCCGCAGGCACGGTGGACACGCTGCTGAAGCCGGAAAACAAGGATATGCTGGTCAAGGTGCTGACAGCCCATGTCGTCGCGGGCAAACTGTCCGGGGCCGACATCATGCGCCGCGCCAAGGCCGCGCCCGATGGGTTCTATCACATGCAGACGGTGTCGGGCGACGCGCTGTCCGCACAGGTCAAAGGCAAGAACCTCTATCTGATCGACGAAATGGGGAACGCGTCAAAGGTCACGATTGCCGACGTGAACCAGTCCAACGGTGTGATCCATGTGGTGAACGCGGTTCTGGTCCCGCGCTGATCGCCTCGCGCTGGCCGAACTGGGGTGTCGGGGCAACCCGGCACCCTTTTTGCCGTGTCAGGCCCGTTTCAGACGGATGACAACATCCACGCGGGAAATCTGCATCCCGTCGGGCGCATCGGGCAGGCCGCTGATGCGCAACTGATCCGCCGGCGCGTCGGTCAGTTCGGCGCGGTCTTCCCAATAGAAATGCGGGTGGTCATCCATGCGCGTGTCAAAATAGCTGCGCGCGCCATCGACCACGACCTCCTGCATCAACCCGGCGGAACAAAAGGCCCGCAGCGTGTTGTAGACGGTGGCCAAGCTGACCTTTTCGCCCGTCTGGCTTGAGGCAGCATAAAGGCTTTCCGCCGTCACGTGCCGGTCCTGACCGTCGCCGACCAACAGCGCCGCCAGCGCAAGCCGCTGCCGCGTCGGGCGCAGGCCCCCGCGCGCCAACCATTCCGTGCCCCGTTGCTGTGCCGTCTCGATCATGCGCGGGTCCAATCCTTGTCCAGCCATATAAAGCCCGCTGCGGGGTGTTTTCAATCAAAACCGCGCGCAGGGCGTGGCCGGATCAAAAGGGCGCGGGACCGCCGCCCTTGCCACCTCTTCCCTGCGGATGCTAGACGGGGTTCGGATGCACTTTGACAAGGAAACCGGCGCCGATGGCCCTTTATCCGTCCAGCTTTGACAAGGAAGCCCTTCTGAAATGCGCGCGGGGAGAGCTTTTCGGCCCCGGCAACGCGCAGCTTCCCGCGCCTCCGATGCTGATGATGGACCGCATCACCGAGATTTCCGAAGATGGCGGCCTGCATGGCAAGGGCCATGTGGTGGCCGAATTCGACATCACCCCGGACCTGTGGTTCTTTGACTGCCACTTCCCCGGCAACCCGATCATGCCCGGCTGCCTTGGCCTTGACGGTCTGTGGCAGTTGACCGGCTTCAACCTCGGCTGGCGCGGCTGGCTGGGGCGCGGCTATGCGCTGGGGGTCGGAGAGGTCAAACTGACCGGCATGGTCCGCCCCGACCGCAAGATGCTGACCTACAAGGTCGATTTCACCAAGGCCCTCACCACCCGCCGCCTGACGATGGGCGTGGCCGACGGCATCGTTGAGGCCGACGGCGAGGTGATCTACATCGTCAAGGACATGAAGGTCGCGTTGTCAGAGGCGTAAACCACCATTCGCCGCGCCATTCGCCAAGGGGCGCGGTCGTCCCGCCGGGGTGGCTGCACATATATGTGCGGCCGCCCCGGCGGGGCGGGACGGCCGCGCCCCGATGCTTTGGGCATCGGGGCCATCCTTGTCGTTGCGCGGGCCATGAAGAAGGCCGCAATCTTTGCGTCTACCCATCCCCCTTGCCCCTTTCCCCCCTCTCCCTTAGAGACAAACCAAGGATCATGGAGGATAACCGCATGCGTCGCGTCGTCATCACCGGGATTGGGATCGTCTCGCCCATCGGGAACACCGCCGCCGAGGTGGAAGCCTCGCTCCGCGCGGGCAAGTCGGGGATCGTCTTCGCCCCCGAATATGCCGAGCGCGGCTTTCGCTCTCAGGTCCATGGCCAGCCGAACATCGTGCTGGAAGACCACATCGACAAGCGCGACCTGCGCTTCATGGGCGATGGCGCGGCCTACAACTTCATCGCCATGGCGCAGGCGGTCAAGGACTCGGGCCTTGAACCGTCGGACGTGTCCAACGACCGCACGGGCATCATCGTGGGCTCTGGCGGGCCCTCGACCAAGTCCTTCTTCAAGGCACATAACATCGTCCGCGAAACCGGCTCGCCCAAGCGGATCGGCCCCTTCGGCGTGACCAAAGGCATGTCCTCGACCACAAGCGCCTGCCTTGCCACGCCGTTCAAGATCAAGGGCGTGAACTATTCGATCACCTCGGCCTGCTCCACCAGCGCGCATTGCATAGGCAACGGCGCGGAGCTGATCCAGTTCGGCAAGCAGGACATCGTCTTTGCCGGCGGCGGCGAGGAACTGGACTGGACGTTGTCCTGCCTGTTCGATGCCATGGGCGCGATGTCGTCGAAATACAACGACGCGCCCGCCACCGCATCGCGCACCTATGACGCCACGCGTGACGGTTTTGTCATCGCAGGCGGCGGCGGTGTGGTCGTGCTGGAAGAGTTGAACCACGCCCTCGCGCGCGGGGCCAAGATCTACGCCGAAGTCACCGGCTACGGCGCGACCTCGGACGGGCATGACATGGTGGCACCATCCGGCGAAGGCGGCGAACGCTCCATGCGCGTCGCGTTGTCCACGTTGCCGCAGGGCCGCAAGATCGACTATATCAACAGCCACGGCACCAGCACGCCCGTCGGCGACGTGACCGAGATGGAGGCCATCCGCCGCGTCTTCGGCAAAGGGTCCACCCCGCCCGTCGCCTCGACCAAGTCGCTGACCGGCCATTCCCTTGGCGCGACCGGCGTGCATGAGGCGATCTATTCCCTGCTGATGATGCAGGGCAATTTCATCGCGGCCTCGGCCAATGTGACCACGCTGGACCCGGCGCTCGATCCGTCGGAAATCGTGACCAGCCTGCGCGAGAATGTGGAGATCGACAGTGTCCTGTCCAACAGCTTCGGCTTCGGCGGCACCAACGCGACCTTGGTGATGAGCAGGTACTTGGGCTGACGACACAAGTACCTGAAGTGATGAGTTTCTGTTTTGGGTAACCGACCGGCGCGCAGGGGGCAGTCATGGCGGAACTGATGAAGGGCAAGCGCGGGCTTGTCATGGGCGTGGCGAATGACCGCTCCATCGCTTGGGGCATCGCCAAGGCGATGGCGGCCGAAGGCGCGGAACTGGCGTTTTCCTATCAGGGTGAGGCCTTTGGCAAGCGCGTGCTGCCGCTGGCGCAGTCGCTCGGGTCCGATTTCATTGTCGATGTTGATGTGATGAACGATGACAGCCTTGATGCCTGCTTCGGCGCGCTGAAGGACCGGTGGGGCACGATGGACTTCCTTGTCCATGCCATCGCCTATTCCGACAAGAACGAACTCACGGGCCGCTTCATCAACACCACGCGCGGGAATTTCACCAATTCGCTGGCGATTTCCTGCTTTTCTTTCATCGACGTCGCCCGCCGCGCGGCCGAGATGATGCCCGATGGCGGCACCCTGCTGACGCTGACCTATGGCGGATCAAACCGCGTCACGCCGAATTACAACGTGATGGGCGTGGCCAAGGCGGCGCTGGAATCCTCGGTCCGGTACCTGGCCAATGACCTTGGCCCGCAAAAGGTGCGCGTCAACGCCATCTCGCCCGGTCCGATGAAAACCCTTGCCGGGGCGGCCATCGGCGGCGCACGCGCCACCTATCGCCACACCGAACAGAACGCCCCGCTGCGCTCCAACGCCACGCTGGAATCGGTCGGCGGCACGGCGGTTTACCTCGCCTCGGATTACGGTGCCTTCACGACCGGAGAGATCATCCGCGTCGATGGCGGCTTCCACGTGCTGGGCATGCCGCAACAGGACAATCTGGGCGGCGCGGTCGAGAAGTGACCGCCTAGCCACCGCCCGGCGACAGGGTCAGAACCATATCGCATTGGTCCAACCCTGCGCCGAAGCCATCTGGCACGACCCCGGTCAAAACGAACCCCTCAGCCTCATAGAACCCGCGCGTGTGTTGACTGGTGGACAGTGACACTGTCCGCAGCCCCAAAAGACCGCGCGCCAAGGCAAGACGCTCTCGCAGCAGACGCCGACCAAGCCCGCGCCTGTGCCAATCCCGCGCAACCATCCCCCAGACCAGCCGCGCATCGCCCTGTTTGTCTCCTGCTGTCACCCCGCCACAGGCAACCACGGCACCCGCATGACTGAGCACAAGATAGACAGGCGCAGCGTCCGGCAAAGCCAAAAGATGCGCCCGAAACTCCTCCCGCTCGGCAGGGGCAAAGAAATCGGGCACATTGCCGCCAAACACAGCCAGACAGGCCGTTAGATCTGTCGCGGCATAAGGACGAGTCAAAACATCTGACATGGCCAAAGCCTATCCCTGCCTCCGAAGATCGCAAGCACGCCTAAGGTCAGACCACCCACCCAACTGCCGCGTTGCCCGATAGCCCGATAGCAGGTCCCCCGACAAAACCAGCACCAGGACCGCCAATTCTTCTGCCAAAAACAGACAGAAAATCCCGTCACCAGCAAAGCTCAGGCCGTCCAGCGTCATGAGGCACGTCCATCGCTCGCCTCTCCTTTTGGTTGACGCTCGACAAACTGAATTCTACCATGATGGCCTGTAACGTGCTGGTAACGCGAGGGTTCGCATATGTCCAAACTTTTCCATAACGGCGCTTTGGCGCTGTCTTTCGCACTCGCCTCCGCAACGGTGGCAACGGCCGAGGGTGTGGAATGCGTCTATGACAGTTGGCGCGGCGCGCAATCCAACAATATCGCGATTTCCTGGATCGGCATCGGCTTCATCGCGGATGCAAAGCGCGGCGTGACGCAGGTCAAACTGCCCGATGGCTTTTATGCCGAAGAAACGGCGAAACTGGTCCAGGCCGCCGACTTCACGGGATTTGTCCTTTATCGCAACGAACCGTCCAGCGATGGCAGCACCAACCGTGTCCGTTACAGCTTCCGCCTCTACACCTCCGGGAAATGCGAAGGCCGGATGGATCAGGACGGGTATCAGCCGATCATCGGCGCGGGCCGCGTGAAATAACGCCACCCGCGCCACCGGGCATGCAGGCCAAACCGCAGGGCCACCGGCCCTGCGCTCCCTATGTCAGATGACCAACCCGACCTGCCCCACGGCACGGAACCCCGCCACCGGGTCGCCCTGCAACGCCAGAATCTGCGCCGACAACTCTTCCGCCGAAGAGCGGCGAAAGATGCCGTCGCCGGTCAGGCTGAGGCTGCCCAGCGTGGCAAGACTTTGCCCATAGCGCGGATCGGCATAGACCGCGCGGCACTCCGCCGCGGGCAAGGCAAATTGCCCGGTCAGCAACGCGGCATCACCTGACACCGCCTGATCGGCACTGGCGAAAACCTCAAAGTGCAGATGCGGCCAACGGCCCGGATAGCAGCCCGGAAACACGGTGGTAAAGCGCAACCGCCCCGCCGCATCGCTGATGCCCACGCCGCGCAGATAGTTGCGATCCGCCGCGCCATAGATCGAATAGACCGCCTCGGCGTCACATTGCCACAGATAGACCGCCATCCCTGCGAGCGGCGCACAGGCGCGGCCCACATCGACCAGCGTGATTTCCACCTCGACCGGCACGCCATCCGCCACCGGGGTCCACCCACCGATTGAGGCGCGGATATCCTGCCGGATCACCCCCGCCTCGGTCAGGATATTCACCGTCTGACCGGCGCGGGTGTTGGTGCCATCCGCCGGAAACGGCCCCGCCGTCTGCGCGGGCAAGGCCACACAAACCGACCCATCCGCCGCCGTGGCACTGGCCGCCCGCGCCCCACCGCCAAGCGCCCAATAGCCCAAACCCGCCGCCCCAAGGCCAAGCCCTGCCAACACCATCCGCCGCCGCAGCAAATGCGGCAGATCGGCCGTCAATCCTTCGGGTCCGTCATCGTCATCGGGGGTCTGAGGCATGGATACATCCTTTCACAACATACCCTCATACGCAGGCGCAGGCCGCTTCCGTCGAAAGGCCGGACAGGAATCACCCAGACCCACAGGTGGGAAGCACCTGCGCGGCCATCAAGCAGTCATGGAAGGAGGGTATGGAGCGGGCGGCGGGAATCGAACCCGCGTCTCCTGCTTGGAAGGCAGGGGTCTTACCATTACACAACGCCCGCAATGATGCCTCCTGATAGCCAAAGCCACAGGGGGATGCAAGACGCGTCGGCGCGGTCAGGCGGCAACCGGCAGGATCAGGCCCGGCCCCTCGGCCCGGTTGGAATTCACCGCCGGATCGACGCGGTGGCACTGCATCACCCCTTCGGCACTGGCGCGCATCAGGACCGCCGCGCCATGCCCGGCCTCACCCAGCCAAAGCGGCCAATCGGCGGGTTCCAGCATCACCGCCTCGCGGTGGTGCAGCCCCGCCATCCCCGGACCGGCATCCGTGGACACAATCGCCACCGTATCCAGATTGCCCCACCGCTGCCACAGCCCGGCAAAGGCCATCGGCTGGCAATCGGTCCGGGTGAAATACCACGGCAGCTTCTTGCCCCCCACCTCTTGCCATTCGTAAAATCCGCTGGCGGGCACGATGCAGCGCCGCGCCCGGATTGCCTCACGGAACGCGGGTTTGGTGGCCACCGTATTGGCGCGGGCGTTAATGATCAGCGGCCCGTCATTCGGGGCCTTGTACCATGCCGGAATGAACCCCCAGCGCATCGCCCTGAGCCGCCGCGCCCCATCGTCCGAGGTGACCACCGCCACCGGCGTCGTCGGACAGACATTGAACCGCGGCACCGGCGGCAGATCATTCCCCGGCACGGCGGCAAACAGCCGTGCCAGCGCCTCTTCCGGGTGGGTGATGGTGAAACGTCCGCACATGGAGAGAGTTTAGGCGCTTTGTTCCCAGCGCAAAAGGCCCAGGGCGATTGACCGGCAGGGCCCCGCCGTGCCATAGCGCGGCCATGCTGATCTACAAGATATTCCGCCGCCCCGAATGGGATGCCCTGCGCGCCGCCGGTGAGACCACAGGTGCGCCCATCGACGTGGCCGATGGCTACATCCATTTTTCCACCGCCGCGCAGGTGGCTGAAACGGCGGCCAAGTGGTTCAGCACGGAAAGCGACCTCGTGCTGGTGGCCTGCAACACCGACGCCTTGGGTCCGGCCCTGAAATGGGAGCCGTCGCGCGGCGGCGCCCTCTTCCCCCACCTCTACCGCCGCCTTTCCATGGCAGACGTCGTATGGGACAAATCCCTGCCGCTCGGCAGTTCCGGCCATATCTTCCCGGAGGGGATCTGGTGAGCGTATTGGAACGCGCGGGGCTCGCCCTGCTGCACCGCTTTGATCCCGAAACCGCGCATGGCCTGTCCATCCGCGCGCTGCAATCGGGGCTGCTGCCCTTGCCGGGCGTCATCACCTCCCCCCGCCTGCACACCACCCTCGCCGGCCTGTCGCTGGCCAATCCCATCGGCCTCGCCGCAGGCTATGACAAGAACGCCGAGGCCGTGGCCCCCCTGACCCGCGCCGGGTTCGGCTTTGTCGAGGTCGGTGCCGCCACCCCCCGCGCGCAACCCGGCAACGCCAAACCGCGCCTGTTCCGGCTGACCGAAGACCGCGCCGTCATCAACCGCTTCGGCTTCAACAACCAAGGCGCTGACGCCATCGCCGCCCGCCTCGCCGCCCACACACGCGGAACAGTGCCGGTGGGCCTGAACCTTGGCGCGAACAAGGACAGCACCGACCGCGCCGCCGATTTCGCCCGCGTGCTGGCCATCTGCGGCCCGCATGTCGATTTCGCCACCGTCAACGTCTCATCCCCGAACACCGAAAAACTGCGCGACCTGCAAGGCCGCGCCGCCCTCACCGCCCTGCTGCAAGGCGTGATGGAAACGCGCGCCCGATTGAGCCGCCCCATCCCGATCTTCCTGAAAATCGCCCCTGACCTCTCCCCCGCAGACCTCGAAGAAATCGCCGACGTCGCGCTGGCCGCGAACCTCGCGGGCATCATCGCCACGAACACCACCCTATCGCGCGACGGCCTATCCAGCCCGCACAAAGGTGAAACCGGCGGCCTCTCCGGCGCCCCTCTGTTTGAAAAATCCACCCGCGTCCTCGCCCGCCTGTCCCACCTGACGCAGGGCAAACTCCCCCTGATCGGCGTCGGCGGCATCAGCACGCCCGACCAAGCCTATGCAAAAATCCGCGCGGGCGCGTCGGCGGTGCAGGTCTATTCGGCGATGGTCTATGCAGGCCTCAGCCTGATCCCAAACTTGGCCAAGGGGCTCGACACCCTGCTCGCCCGCGACGGCTTTGCCAACGTGACCGAAGCCGTGGGAACAGCCCGCCAAGACTGGCTCTGACCCCTTACCCGTTGCTCAAATATCCCACGGGGGTCGTCCATCGGATTCGCCATCGGTTCAAGAACCGATGGACGACGGGGTGTGAAACCCCCGCTCCGACATCAGACGCACTCAGAACGCCCGAAAGGTCATCGTGGTCAGCGTCCGCATGATCCCCGGAATATCGAACAGCTTTTCAGACAGATAGTGGCCTACATCCGCCTCATCAGGGATATAGACCTTGGCGATCAGGTCATATTCGCCAGAGGTAGAGTAAAGCTCGCTCACCACCTCGCGGTCGTAAATCGCGGTGGCCACCTCATAGGTCTTGCCGGGGGTGCAGCGGAACTGGACGAAAACGCAGGCCATCGGGGTCTCCCTTATCTGGCGCAAAGGTTACAGCGCGGAACCGCCGCCGACCAGTGCGCGCCAAATTCCTTGGCAAGGAATTTGCCAATTTTCTTTCTGCAAGAAAATTGCCTTACTCCTCGCCTGACCTTACTCCTCGCCTGACCTTACTCCTCGCCTGACAGGGACAGGGCCGCGGGGGCGGTCCTGCGCAGATCGGCCACGCCCAGCGCCTGTTGCGGGCGCGCCAGACGGTTGCGCACCACCCAGAACAGCCGCTTTTCGGCGCGCGTGATCGCCACATAGGCCAGACGTTTCCACAGGGGCACCCCGGCCTCGGATCGGCCTGCCTGCGCCGCCGCGTAAAGGTCCGGCGCAAAGACCTGCACGTTTTCCCATTGCGACCCCTGCGCCTTGTGGATCGTCACGGCTGACCCGTGCAGAAAGGCGGCCCCCATCTTGGCGGCGGCGGGGATGAAGGGTTCATCCTCATCGGGTTTTTCGATCTTGATGATCGAGGCCGCAGAGACCTGCGGCTCTTCCGCCCCCACCACATGCAGCTTGGCGAAACCGTCCTTGCTGCCGGGGCCAAGGTAGATCACCTGCGCGCCCTTGATCAGACCCCGCGCCTCAAGGTCGATCCGCTTCTTGCGGTGCTTCAGCGGCAATTCGATGCCGTCGCAGATCAGCGGCTCTCCGGGGATCAACTGGTCATCCGGTGCGCCATGCGCACCGCGAAAGGCGGTGATCAACCGGATCCGCGTGGCATTGCGCCAAACCAGCACGGGGGAGCGTGCCATCATGTCAGCATCCACCCGCTCGGCCCAGATCACCCGCTCATCCCGCCGCGCGGCCTCTTCGACCATGCGCTCAAAGCTGTGGAAATCCAGTCGCTCATCCGCCAAAGCATGGGCCAGATCGAGGATCGGGTTGTCCTGCGTCTGGCGGTGGATGCGGCTCAGCGTCAGCTTGCGGCCTTCGGGCAGGCGGTCAAAGGCCATCTCGCCCGACAGCCCCACCGGGGCCAATTGCGCCGGATCGCCAAAGAGCACCAGCGTCGGGAAAATCTCTTTCAGATCCTCAAACTGCCGCTCATCCAGCATTGAGCTTTCATCGACGAACCCCACGTCCAAGGGCTCTTCGCGCCGCTTCCAGCCTTTGATGAAATCCGACCCCTTCAACCCCGCCGCCGCCAGCGCGCCGGGGATCGAGGCGACTGTCTGATAAAAGGCATGCGCCCGGTCCAGCGCCAGTTCGGTCAGCCCTTCCACTTCGGGCCGGTCGCCCTGCCCGGTCAGCCATTCGGCGATGCGTTCATATTGCGGGTCATAGACCGGCGTATAAAGGATGCGGTGGATCGTCGTCGCAGGCACGCCGCGCATCCGCAGCACGGAGGCCGCCTTGTTCGTCGGTGCCAGCACCGCCAGCGTGCGGCGGTCCTTCTTGCGGCGGCCTTCGTAATCGCCCGACACCAACTCCACCCCGGCGGCAAGCAGCGATTTGGTCAGGCTGGCCAGCAGCATGGTCTTGCCCGACCCCGCCTTGCCCACCACCGCCAGAACCGAAGGCGTCCGCCCCTCTTCGGCGGCGTCGGTCCCGCCATCCACAAGGTCGATCCCATGCGCCATCAGATCCGCGGCAACGCGGTCCCAGGCTTCGGCCTGATCGTCGGAAAAGGTCAGCGCGGGCACGGCAGGGCTTTGAGTCATGGCGCAGACCCTAGCCGACCCGACCGCCGGATGCGAGAGGCCAACCCCTGCGTCGTGCGTCAGTTGATGCGGCGTCCCCGCAGGGCGGACCGCGGCGGCGCTTGGGCATCCGGATCGCTGCGGCGGATTTCGGCCCGCGCGACCATCAACGCCTCTGCGGCCTTGGCGGCGGTGTCAGAAAGACCGTTGCGTTCGGCATAGACCTTCAGGTCGGCCAGAACGTCGAAAATCCAGTCATGCGGCATGGGCAACCCCGCCAAATGAGCGCAAGGCGGCCCGTCCGCCCCATCGTCCCAGCGCAGGGTAACGGCAAAAGTCTTTACGAGAAGTTTCCAAGCCCGAAACAAATACGCCGCCCCACTGCGGGACGGCGCGACTTTCAGGGGCTTTGGTTACAGATCACCGCAACCGGCAGGCTTCCAGCGTGTCTTCAAAGGTCCGCAGCCCCGTGACCGGTGCCTGCACGAGGACCGCCATGTTGCCCGGCTTGTGCTGGTTCTTCAGCATCAGCTCATGCGCCTGCGGGATGTCGGCCCAGGGAAACACTTCCGACATGCAGGGGTCCAGACGCCGTTCGCACATCAGCTTGTTCGCCGCCGCCGCCTGTTTCAGATGGGCGAAGTGGCTGCCCTGCAAGCGTTTCTGGTGCATCCACATGTAGCGCACGTCGAAGGTGCAGTTGAAGCCCGAGGTGCCCGCGCAGATCACGACCATCCCGCCCTTCTTGCACACCAACGACGACACCGGGAAGGTCGCCTCGCCGGGATGTTCGAACACCATGTCCACGTTCACGCCCTTGCCGGTGATGTCCCAGATCGCCTTGCCGAACTTGCGCGCCTCTTTCAGCCAGTCGTTGTATTCGGGGCTGTTCACCTTGGGCAGTTGGCCCCAGCACTTGAAGTCATTGCGGTTGATGACGCCCTTGGCTCCCAGACCCAACACGAAGTCCCGCTTCGATTCGTCCGAGATGACGCCGATCGCATTCGCCCCGGCCGTGTTGATCAACTGGATCGCATAGGACCCAAGGCCCCCCGACGCGCCCCAGACCAGCACGTTCTGGCCGGGTTTCAGGTCATGCGGATGATGGCCGAACAGCATCCGGTAGGCGGTGGCCAGCGTCAGCGTGTAGCAGGCCGATTCCTCCCACGTCAGATGGGCGGGGCGCGGCATCAACTGCTGCGCCTGCACGCGGGTGAACTGCGCGAAAGACCCATCCGGGGTTTCATAGCCCCAGATGCGCTGGGTGGGCGAGAACATCGGATCGCCGCCGTTGCATTCTTCGTCGTCGCCGTCGTCCTGATTGCAGTGGATCACCACCTCATCGCCGACCTTCCAGCGCGTGACCTTCTCACCGACCTTCCACACGATCCCGGCGGCGTCCGATCCGGCGATGTGGAACGGCTGCTTGTGGCCGTCAAAGGGGCTGATCGGCTGGCCAAGACCCGCCCAGACGCCGTTGTAATTGACGCCCGCCGCCATCACCAGCACCAGCACCTCCTGGCTGTCGATGGTCCAGGTATCGACGACCTCCTGCTGGAAGGATTGCAGCGGTGCGCCATGCCGGTCGCGGCGGATGGCCCAAGCGTACATCTGTTTCGGCACATGACCCAAGGGCGGCATCTCACCGATCTCGTACAGGTCTTTCTTGGGCGCGTCGTAGGTGGTGATCGCCTGCTGCGTGTCCAGTGCCATGATGGCCCCCCTTGAAGATGCCGCGCCGCAGAATCGGCGCTGTCGAGGGGTAGTTAAAGGATGGGCGCGCAACTTTGCAATAGTTGAATGGTTTTTTTTGTAATTTTATGTCTGCGGCATTGCAGCATTTTCGGCCTCCGGGTGCAAAGCCTGCCACACCGGGGCAGCATAGAAGGCCAGAACGGCGGCACTTTCTGCGGATGCGCGCAGATCGGCGGTGACGATGCCGCGGCGCAACAGCGGGGTCAGCCCTTCGTCCAAGGCCTGCTCCACCCCTTGCGGCGGCAGTTTCAGCACCGCGCCCGACGCGCGCAGCAAATCGACCAGACGCCTCATCTCGGCCAGCAGCGCCACCCGGTCCCCCGGCGCAGCCGCCAGCGCCGCCGCGACCAAAGGCACGGGCAGCACAGGCACGACGCGGGTGATCTCGGCCATCAGCCGGGTGCCCAGCGCCTCGGTCACATCCGCGCCGCCGTGGCTGGCGATGAAGGCGCGCAGGGACACCGGCGCCCCAAAGCCCGCTGCCGCCGTGCCGAACCCCGGAAACCGCCCGCGCAGGATGCTGCCCAGCCGCCAGATCGCAAACCACAGGATCGGGCCAATCGGCGCACGGAACCGGCGCTCCCCTTTGTCCGCCGCCTCGGTCAGCAGCCGATCCTCAAGCACGCGATCATAGGCCAACCCCACCGGCACAAAGACGATATCCCGCCCCGCCGGATCAAAGCCGCTGACGATATAGGAAAGAAGCCCCAGCTTCGCCGCCCCCACGCGCCCATCCAAGGACAAGCCGCCCTCAGGGAAAATCGCCTGCGCCACGCCCTCAGCCGCCGCCATCTGGACATAGCGCGCCAGCACCCGCCGATAGAGCGTGTTGCGCGATTTGCGCCGGATGAAATAGGCCCCCATCCCCCGGATCAACCGGCTTAGCGGCCAGACCCGCGCCCATTCCCCCACCGCATAGGAGATCGCCGACCGATCCGCGATCAGCCATGTCACCAGCACATAATCCATGTTGCTGCGGTGGTTCATCACGAACACCACCGTCGCCGCGCGGTCGATATGCGCCAGCTCCGCATCCACCTTGCCGATCCGCACCCGGTAGAGCCTGCGCGACAGCCAGCGCGCCGCATGGACGGCAAAACCGAAATACATCGTGGCGGAAAAGGCGGGCACGATCTCGCGCGCAAAGCCCCGCGCCTGCTCAAAGGCCACCTGTGGGGGAATCCCCGCCTCCTCGGCATAGTCCGCGACAGCCGCTGTCACCTTGGGGTCATAGGCCAGCCGCAGGATCATGTCCTGCCGTTGCGCCAGACGAAACGGCTCGATCGGGCGCTCCAGCCGTGCGTTCAGCGCTGCCACCGCCCGCTCCATCCGGCGGCGAAAGAACCAGCGGACCGACGGGGCAAGGATACGGTCCAAGGCTGCCACCGCCGACAGCAGCAGGATCAACACAAGCAGCCAGAGCGGGACTTCAACCATCGTTGCCATCGCCCAAAGCTGGAAGCGCCGCCCTGAAAAGTAAAGCCCCGCCCAATGCCGCGCTGCGGCGAATTGACAGTGTCACAAAATGTCCTGTATCGAAGTTCCAGCGAAATAAAATTGCCGACCCGATTCAGGAGGCCCCGATGTCAAACCCCGCAAAAGATGCCGCCCACAAGGATACGCCCCAGAAGGACGCACCTTGGCTGTTCCGCACCTATGCCGGACATTCGACCGCCGCCGCCTCGAACGCGCTCTATCGCACCAACCTTGCCAAAGGGCAGACCGGGCTTTCGGTCGCCTTCGACCTGCCCACCCAGACCGGCTATGACAGCGACCATGTCCTGTCGCGCGGCGAGGTGGGCAAGGTCGGCGTTCCCGTCGGCCATCTGGGCGACATGCGCGCCCTGTTCCGGGATATCCCGCTGGAACAGATGAACACCTCGATGACGATCAACGCCACCGCGCCGTGGCTTTTGGCGCTCTATATTGCCGTTGCCGAAGAGCAAGGGGCGGATGTGTCGAAACTGCAAGGCACCGTGCAGAACGACATCATCAAGGAATACCTCTCGCGCGGCACCTATATCTGCCCGCCGAAGCCCTCTCTGCGGATGATCACCGACATCGCGGCCTATACCCAGCGGCACCTGCCGAAGTGGAACCCGATGAACGTCTGTTCCTATCACCTGCAAGAGGCCGGGGCGACGCCAGAACAGGAACTGGCCTTTGCTTTGGCCACCGCCTGCGCTGTGCTGGATGACCTCAAGGGCAAAGTCACGCCGCAGGAATTCCCGGCGATGGTGGGCCGGATTTCCTTCTTCGTGAACGCAGGCATCCGCTTTGTGACCGAGCTTTGCAAGATGCGCGCCTTCGTCGATCTCTGGGATGAGCTCTGCGAAACCCGCTATGGCATCACGGATGAGAAATTCCGCCGCTTCCGTTATGGCGTGCAGGTCAACAGCCTCGGCCTGACCGAACAGCAGCCTGAAAACAACGTCTATCGCATCTTGATCGAGATGCTGGCCGTGACGCTGTCGAAAAAGGCCCGCGCCCGTGCGGTTCAACTTCCGGCATGGAACGAAGCCCTTGGTCTGCCCCGCCCGTGGGATCAGCAATGGTCGCTGCGCATGCAGCAGATTCTGGCCTATGAGACCGACCTTCTGGAATATGACGACCTGTTTGACGGCAACCCCGCCATCGACCGCAAGGTCGAAGAGTTGAAATCCGGTGCCCGCGCCGAACTGTCCAACATCGACGCCATGGGCGGGGCCGTTGCGGCCATCGAATACATGAAAGGACGGCTCGTCGAGTCGAACGCGGACCGTCTGGGCCGGATCGAAAGCCGCGAGACTGTGGTGGTTGGCGTCAACCGCTGGACCGAGGCCGCGCCCTCCCCCCTGACCGCCGGGGATGGCTCCATCATGATGGCCGATGCCGATGCCGAACGCGACCAACTCGAACGTCTGGCCGCATGGCGCGATGCCCGCGATCCCGTGGCCGTCAAGACAGCGCTCGATGCCCTGCGTCACGCCGCCCAAACCGGCGCAAACGTCATGCCCGCCAGCATCGCCGCCGCCAAGGCCGGCGTCACCACCGGCGAATGGGGGGCCGTCGTCCGCGCCGCCTTTGGCGAATACCGCGCCCCCACCGGCGTGTCGCGCAACCCCTCCAACCGCACCGAAGGGCTGGAACCGATCCGCGAGGCGGTGGATGCCGTGTCGTCCAAACTCGGCAAGCGATTGAAATTCCTCGTCGGCAAACCGGGCCTCGACGGCCATTCCAACGGCGCCGAACAAATCGCCGCCCGTGCGCGCGATTGCGGGATGGACATCCACTACGAAGGCATCCGCCTCACGCCCGCCGAGATTGTCGCCGCCGCCGCAGACCAAGGCGCGCATGTGGTGGGCCTGTCGATCCTGTCAGGCAGTCATATCCCCCTGATCACCGAAACGCTGGAGCGGATGCGTCAGGCTGGCCTGTCCGATGTGCCCTTGGTCGTCGGCGGAATCATCCCCGAAGACGACGCCGCCCGCCTGCGCGCAATGGGTGTGGCCGCCGTCTACACGCCGAAGGATTTTGAGCTGAACCGCATCATGATGGACATCGTCGGACTGGTCGACCGCGCCCCGATTGCGGCGGAGTGACGCCATCCCCTCTGCGGGCCTGACGACTTTTCGTCACGCGCGTCGCCATTTGCGCTGGATCAAGGCCCCCGGCGCACAGCCGGGCAATCTGTCCCCAACCGCAAGGATAGGAGGCAAAGATGCTGGAACGGATCAGGGCGCTGGTGGACCGCTGGCGCGAGCTAAAGGAAATCGACGCGCTGACGGATCGCGATCTTGACGACCTCGGCATGACGCGCGCGCAGGTGACCGCCTTCGCCCGGATGCCCCATGATGCGCCAGACCGGATGGCGGCAATGGCCGCGAATTTCGGAATTTCGGCTGAGGACCTACGCGCGAACCACGCGCAATACCTTGAACTGCTGGGCACCTGCGGCTCTTGCCGCGACCGCGCGACCTGCGCACTGGTGCTGGCCAAGAAGGCGCTTGTCCGCCCCTCGGACTGCGCCTTCTGCCCCAACGCCCATGACTTCGCCGCGATGGCGGGGCAGGTTGCGGCGTAACGGCAGGGAAAGGCACTCCCTTCCCCTTGCCATCCACTTCCCCTAGCCTCCGCCCGGACAGGAACGGAGGCTCACATGACATTCCACATCGGCGCGAAACCCGGCGAGATTGCTGAAACCGTGCTCTTGCCCGGCGACCCCTACCGTGCCCGTTGGGCGGCGCAGACTTTCCTTGAAAACCCCGTTCTGGTGAACGAGGTGCGCGGGATGCTCGGCTATACCGGCACCTACAAGGGGCATTGTGTGACCATTCACGGCTCAGGCATGGGGATGCCGTCGTTGTCGATCTATGCCAACGAATTGATCCGCGACTACGGCGCGCAGACCCTGATCCGCATCGGCTCGGCCGGGGCGTTGCAGCCGCATGTCAATGTGCGGGATGTGGTGCTGGCGCAGGCCTGTTCGACGCTTGGGTCCCCGTCGCGGTCGATCTTCAAGGAAATGTCCTTTGCCCCAGTGGCGGATTATGGGCTGCTGGCGGCAGCGCATAAGGCGGCGGCGGAGAAGGGGATTCCCACCCATGTGGGGGGCATTTATTCGTCGGATACATTCTATGACGAACGCCAGGACCTGTCCGATCAACTGCAGCGCCATGGATGCCTCGCGGTGGAGATGGAGGCGGCGGAGCTTTACACCCTTGCTGCGCGCTATGGGCGCAGGGCTTTGGCGGTGCTGACGATTTCGGACCACATCCTGACGCATGAGGCCCTGCCTGCGGACCAGCGGGAGCGCAGCTTTGGCGCGATGGTGGAGATTGCCTTGGCGGCGGCTTTTGCGTGAGGGTTGACGGCTGTCAACTTACTTAACAAGGGGTTAAGGGCCGTTTCCGCAATGCAGCTTAGGTCAGCCAAGGGGCGCGCACGCACCGCGGGGTGGGTGCACGTATACGTGCGCCCGCCCGGTGGGGGCGGTGCGGGCGCGCCCCGATGCTTTGGGCATCGGGGCAATCCCTATCGTTGCGACGAGCAGTAACTCTTTCGCTGTCACCGCCCATGACTCCGGTCGTATCCGTTCACCGCAGGCCCCACCCACCCCACCGGCGGCGCAAGAGGCCGGAACACCTGCACCAAAAGCGGATGGCAGGCGGCAGCGTCCGAGGAGTGCTCGGACGAACAATCGCCCCCCGGACAGGCCGACAGACCGCCGATCAGATCAATCTCGGCGAAAAACTCCAGATGGTCGCCGGGGCGCACGGGGCTGGCCTTCATGAAATACTGGCCCGTATCGCGGGTGAAGCCGGTGCACATGAACACGTTCAGCACGTCATGCACATGGGGCTCGGCCTCAGGCAACGACAGGCCGGTGTGATCGGCCAAGGCGCGCGTCAGGTTGGAGTGGCAGCAGTGGTGATACTGGCCACCATCGCTGAGCAGATTGTGGGTATAGGGATCACAGCGCGTGCCGATCACGTCATGGACGGACCCGCCAAAGGCATCGAACCCATACCAATCCAGCGTGTCATCAGTGATCGTCGCCATCGGGCGCAACGTGGGGAAAGACGACCACATCCTGTCGCCGGATGACAGATGCGTGCCATGCAGGGCGCGGGTCTTGCCGGAATAGAACCGCTCGCGCAGATCACCTGCCGCCCAAAGGTTCAGGTCCCCGACCTGTGGCCCTTCAACCGAAACGATGCGAAAGAAATGCCCCGCGGGCACCGAAAAACATCTCGCCTCGCGTGCCGGGACAAGTGTTTCCGACACCGGGACCCAGCCCTCCCGCGCGGCGAGATAGGGGGTCAGGTCCGGGCGCGGCAGGCCTTCGACCGGGTAGCAGATCACCGGGGCAATCGCCTTGCGCGCGGCGGCGTCAACGGGGGCGACATGGGCAGGGTGGTCAGGTTTCATCGCGGCTCCGGGGTCAGGCAGTGCCGGATTTCAGGCACTGTCGGGGGGATGCGCCGCCTGTGGTTTCGGTTTGCGCGCCGCAGACCGCACAGCGCCAGACCTGCGGACCAGCGGTGCGGTCCAGCCGCCAGCGGCAATGGCGCGTAAGCGTTGACCCCCGGCGCGACAGCCAGAGGAACAGGAAAACCCCAATCAGCAGAAGAAGGACAAGGATCGGCATGATCCCGTCAGGAAGCCCCGCCCGACCGCAAAAGGCAAGCGCCCTTTGTCCTTAGCTCAGCGGTCCTTTGGTGACCTTGTCCTGATAGTCCTGTTTCATATCCGCCCCCAACAGCATCTTCAGCCCCGCCATCAGCGTCGTGCCGGACTGCCAAATCTCGGCCTCCACCGGATCAAAGCGCAGCAACAGCAGGTTCGGATCATCCTTGCCGCCGGGATACCACGCTGCGACGAAGGGCGACCACAGCCTGTCGACCCGCGCGCGGTCGGTGTCTGGCGTCAGATTGCCGTGAACGGTGGCAAAGACGTCGTGACCCTTGGACGCGAAGGTGAACAGCGATTGCGTCGTGGCGGACAGCATTTCGGCAAGCTGGGTGTCCTTTGACGTGAAGAACCAGAGCGGACCGTGGTCAGAGTCACCCTCGATCAGGGCGGTCATCGGGCGGGGCGGTTCGGGCCAGTCGCCCGCAAGGCCCAGCATCACCGTCCGGTCTGAGCGGAGGGCAGTCCAGAATTGCGCGCGCAGTTCGGCATCGGTGGGCATGGTCTTCTCCTGTGTGGCGCCGTTCCAAACGCCGCGCGGGTGCGGATGGGTTCCACCGCACCCAGACGAAAGGATGCCACGCCATGGCCCAAGCTCTGCCCGAATGCTGCCATTCAGCTCTGTGACAAGGGAGATAATGTCGAAAAGGGGAATTCGATCATGACGCAACAGATCCTATTGGCCGCTGCCGTTCTGATGATGACGGTGCTGTCGGCCTGCGGCAACACCACCGTCACCAACTATGGCGGCGTGCGCGGCAACGGCTATTTCCAAGGCGGCGGCATGGGCGGGATGGAAGCCCAGCCCTGAGGCCCAGACCTGACGCCCGGTCAGCGCCAAGGCGACGACGGCCCCGCCAGCCGCGGGGCCTTTTGCTGCGCCAAGGCTCAGGGGCAGATCAACTCCCCGGCGCGGCGCACGCAGGTGCCCTGCGCGGGCTTGGCGATATCAAGCAGGCTCCCGGCCTCATCGTCCTGCGGCACGGTCCGCGCCGATGCTGGCTCGGCAGCGACAGATGTGCCAAGCGCGGCGAACAAGCCGGACTCCGACGCGTCCTTGGGCGGGTTGGCCGCGGCATGGTCTGTCCCCGAGGCGGCGGCGGCGGCGGCCCCCCAGACGGTCGGTCGTTGATCGTTGACGATGGCTTCGGGCACCTCCGCCAGAGCGGCAAGGCCGACCATGTCGATTTGACCAAGAATGGCCTGCACATCGGCATCCAGCGCGTTGGTGATCACTTGAAACGTCAGCGTGTCGCCAAGGGCGGCGGCGAAATGGCGATAGTCGACCGGGCTGTCAGTGTTGGAGAGGTTGTCGTGATTGACCTGCGGCTTCTGGCGGAAGGTCACGCCCTTGACCGAACCGAAGGTCTCTCCGCTGCCAGCGCTGCTGCCGATGGCGAGCGTGACAGCCGCGACCATGCGGGTGGTGGGGTCAAAGCCCCAATCCGTGGGGCGATGACTGACCAAGACGATGACCCGGCGATCCCCGGACAGATAGGTTTCCGCGGCATGGGAGGTGTTGACGAAATCCGCCTCGAGTTTGCCGAGAAGATCATTCGTCGTGTCCACCGCAAGTGAGGTCTCGATATAGCGCCGCCCGGTCACTGCTTCGCCATCGGCGCGGACATAGGGCGCACGGGTCCAGCCTTCGGCTGCCGCGGGCAGGAAGTCGGACAGCCGCGTTTCGACTTCCGGGGTGCGGGTGGCGGTCAGGCGTCTGGACAGATAGTCCCAGTAGCTGCCGGTCTCTGATCCGGTCTGGCTGAGAACCTTGTTCTGCTGGTGAAAGATCACATAGTCGCCCGCAAGGATAAGGCCTGCGAAGACGGTGAACGAGAAAATGGCGTGGCTGGCCGACATGGAAAACCCCGTTGCAATGGCAACAACCGATGGCACAACCTGCGGGTGCAGAAATGGCCATTTCATGGCGCGTCTGGGGAAATCACGGGGCCGTTTTTGCGGGCACAGGTTGGGCGGGCGCGGGTTGCCGCACCGCGCCTGTCACAGCATGCCCGGCAACACCTGATCCGGCGGGCGATGGCCGTCGGCGAAGGTCTTGATGTTGAGGATCACCTTTTCGCCCATCTCGATCCGGCCTTCGATGGTGGCCGATCCCATGTGCGGCAAGAGCACCGCATTGGGCAGTTCGCGCAGGCGGGGGTTGATCTCGGCCCCACGTTCATAGACGTCCAGCCCTGCGCCCGCGATCTCTCCGGCGCGCAGCATGCGGGTCAGGGCGTTTTCGTCGATCACCTCTCCGCGCGAGGTGTTCACGATCACGGCGCTGGGTTTCATCAGCTTGAGCCGCCGCGCGTTCATCAGGTGGAAGGTTGACGGGGTGTGCGGGCAGTTGATGGACAGCACATCCATCCGTGCGACCATCTGGTCGAGGGATTCCCACCATGTCGCCTCAAGCTGGTCTTCCACCTCGGGGCGCAGGCGGCGGCGGTTGTGGTAGTGGATCTGCATGCCAAAGACGCGGGCGCGGCGGGCCACGGCCTGACCGATGCGGCCCATGCCAAGGATGCCCAGACGCCGCCCGCCGATGCGCCCGCCCAGCATGGCCATGGGGGACCAGCCCTGCCATTCGCCAGCTTGCATGGTGGCGATGCCTTCGGGGATACGGCGGGTGACGGCAAGGATCAGCGCCATGGTCATGTCGGCGGTGTCCTCGGTCACCACGCCGGGGGTGTTGGACACAAGGATGCCGCGCTGGCGGGCGGTGGCGACGTCGATATGGTCCACCCCCGCGCCATAATTGGCGATCAGTTTCAGCTTGTCCCCGGCCTGCGCGATCAGGGCCGCGTCGATCTGGTCAGTCAGGTTCGGCACGATCACATCGGCGCGTCGCAGGGCGGCGGCGAGTTCGTCGCGGCTCATCGCGGTGTCGGGGTCACGCAGTTCGACATCGAAGAGTTCCTTCATCCGGGTTTCCACCGGCTCAGGCAACCGTCGCGTCACGACAACAGTCAGGCGTTGCGCGGGCATTCTCTCCTCCGTCCACTTCCAAATCCGTTCCCGTTCCGGCAAAGTGACGCCAAGAGTGGCAGGGCACAAGGTCTGTTCGGAACGGGGGTCGTTCGGAACGCCGGTGGCTGTCAGGAGGAAGGGTTCCCCCATGCGCCCGGCAGAGGCGGCAGGACGGGAGCACGGCAAGGGCATGGCCCCGGCGCGGATCGGCGCGGGGGCAGGACAGGCGGGACGCGATGGCAAAGGGCGGAACTGGGGCGCGACGGGCCTTTGGCACAGCCTGCACAGGGGCGGGCGGCACTGGGGCTGGATGGACAGGGGCTGGCAGCGGGATCGGACTGGTGGCGGCGCTGTGCCTGACCATGGCGGCGGAAGCGGGGTTGGCCCAGACAAGCGCGCTGAGACCCAAACCGCGCCCTGCGGTCGAGGCCACCGCGCCTGCCGCGACAGACGCGACAGCCGGGCCGGGCGAGGCTGATGGCGCGCCCACCGATGACGGCACCGCCGCGCCTGCGGTCGATGGGGCATCGCCCCCGGACAGCGACGCGGCCCCCACCGCCACGACCGCAGCGCCGACCGATGCCCCGGCGCTGGCGGCCCCGGCAGCGGCAAACGTACCAGCCGCCGCACCCAAGGATGCCAAGCCCAAGCCGCCCCCGCGCGACCCGAACCGGGGATCGGTCACCAACCTGCCCTTGCCGCGCTATGTCAGCCTGAAAGGCAAGGAGGGCAACGCGCGGCGCGGACCGGGTCTGACCCACCGCATCGACTGGGTCTTCGTGCGCGCCGGAATGCCACTGCGGATCACCGGGGAATACGAGCATTGGCGGCGGATCGAGGATTCCGAAGGCGCGGGCGGCTGGGTGCATTATTCCTTGCTGTCCGGCGTGCGGTCGGCGCAGGTGGCGGTGGACATGGCCGAATTCCACGACACGCCCGACGATGATGCCGCCGTCAGCTTCAAGGCGGAAAAGGATGTGATCGGCTGGATTCAGGAATGCGTCCCCGATTGGTGCCGCCTGTCGATCGACGGCGAAAAGGGATGGGTCCGCAAGACCGCGCTCTGGGGGGTCGATCCGGGCGAGATCGTCGAGTAGCGGCGGACAAGGCTGCACGCCCGAAAGCTGCGAGTCGGTAGCACTTGCCTCAAACCGCCCAAGGGTTGTAGCGGGAGGCCCACGCTCCTTTGCCCGCAGGCTGCCCCATGTCCGACACCCGCGCCCCGCGCCTGAACCTGACCGCAGGTCTGGCCTCTGTCGCCGTCGCCGCCACTCTGGTGATCGTCAAGCTGTGGGCGCTGGGGGAAACCGGCGCCTTGTCCGTGGCCGCGTCGCTGGCGGATTCGGCGATGGATCTGATGGTCAGTCTGGGGGCGATGGCCGCGATCATCTATGCCGCCAAACCCGCGGATGAGGATCACGCCTTTGGCCATACCTCGGCCGAGGATCTGGCCGCGCTGGGGCAGTCGCTGTTCATCCTGATCTCTGCCGGGGTGATCGGCTGGGCGGCGGTGGTGCGCTTGCTGAACCCGGCGGATCAGGCGTTGGCGCGGGAAGAGGCGGGCATCGCGGTCATGGTGCTGTCGGTGCTGCTGACGCTGGGGCTGGTGATCTGGCAAGGTCAGGTGGCACGGCGCACCGGCAGCAAGGTGGTGGCGGCGGACCGGCTGCATTATCTGGGCGACCTCTTGCCCAATATCGGGGCCATTCTGTCGCTTTGGGCCTCGCGCCGGTTCGGGCTGGAATCGATCGATGCCATCGTGGCGCTGGCGGCGGCGGGAATGCTGGCGATGGGCGCGGTGCGGATCGGCAAGGCGGCCTTTGACGCGCTGATGGATCGCCGCGCCGATCCGGTGATTCTGGCCGGGATCGGCGAGATTGCCGCCGGCTGGCCGGGGGTTCGAGGGTATCACGATCTGAAGACCCGCACGGCCGGAAGCCGGGTCTTCGTGAACATCCATATCGAACTGGACGGCGAGCAAACCCTGCGCGAGGCGCATGACATCGGCGCCGCCCTGCGCCGCGCCATCCTTGCCGCCTACCCGCAGACCGATGTGATCATCCACAAGGATGTGGCCGAGCGTCGGCCCCGGTGATCCTGTCCCGCCGGTGATCCGAAGGCGCAGGGCGCAAGCGCCCTGCACGCGATGCGCCCGCCTTGGCGCAAGGCGCCAAAGCGGGCAGAGGGGGCTTTTGCAGCCCCCGTCGCCCGGCGGGCCGGGCGACTCCCCCGGCAGGATATTTGAGCAACGGGGAAGCGGGGTCGCGGGTGGGCGGTTTTTCGGTGGTTTCGGGCTTGTCGGGGGGTGGGTTTCGCGGAATTATACGCGCGAATAATTGAAGGCCGTCATGCATCCTGCGCCCCAGTCAGACCGACGCCCCTATATCCGCGACAGCGAGGATGCCCGCCGCACGGCGCTGGTCGCGGCGGTGCTGGATCTGGTGGCCGAGGGCGGGATTGAAGCGGCGACGCTGCGCGCAGTGGCGGCGCGGGCCGGGGTGACACCGGGGCTGATCCGGCATTATTTCGGCGACAAGGACGGGCTGATGCGGGTGGCCTATGGCCGGATGATGCAAGGCATGGTCGATCCCTGTCTGGCGGCGGCAGTGGCGGCAGGGGGGGACCCGGTGGCACGGCTGCGGGCCTATCTGGCGGCGGCGCTGGACCCTGCGGCGCTGGATGGGCGGACGGTGGCGCTTTGGGCGGCCTATATCCACCGCACCCGTCAGGATGCTGCCCTGCGTGCGGCGCATGAGGCGGGCTATCTGGCGTTTCGCGATGCTTTGGAGGGGTTGATTGCGGCCCTGCCCGTTTGCCCCTTGCCGCCACGGGATGCCGCGATTGCGCTGAACGCTCTGCTGGATGGGTTGTGGTTGGAAGGCGGGCTCTTGCCGCAAGGCTTTGCCCCCGGCGAGGTGCAGCGCATCGCCCTGACCGCCGCCGCGCGTGTGCTGGACTTGCCAGAATTGACTGAAACCGAAGGACCAAAGCCATGAGATATGCCCCCGTCACCGACCGTCTGGCCGGGCTTGGCGGCGCGAAATGGGATATCCATTTCCGCGCGCGCAAGCTGAAATCCCAAGGGCGGCGGGTGATCGAACTGACCATCGGCGAGCCGGATGTGGCGACCCCCGATACGCTGATCGCGGCGGCGGCGGCGTCGATGCAATCCGGACGGACCGGATACAGCAACGGGCGCGGCGAGCCGGGGACGCTGGCCGCCTTGGCGGCACGATACACGGCGCGGCGGGGGCGGGCCTTTGGGGCGGATCAGGTGATCTGCCTGCCCGGCACCCAGACCACGCTGTATGCGGTGCTGAACACGCTGGTGACGGCGGGGGATGCGGTGCTGGTGGGCGATCCGATGTATGCCACCTATGAGGGGCTGATCCGCTCCACCGGGGCAGAGGTGATCCCCGTGCCGCTGCGGGCGGAGCATGGGTTTCGCATGCAGGCGGCGGATGTGGCGGCGCGGGTGACGCCGGACACGCGGGTGTTGTTCCTGAACTCGCCCCACAATCCGACGGGGGCGGTGTTGTCGCATGACGATCTGCGCGCGCTCTGTGCCGTGGCGGCAGAGCATGACCTGTGGGTGCTCTGCGATGAGGTCTATGAGGATATGTGCTTTCCGGGGGTTCGCTTTGCCTCTCCCCTCGATCTGCCGGAGTATGCCGAGCGGGTGGTGGTCGCCTCATCCCTGTCGAAATCGCATGCCGCGCCGGGGTTCCGGTCGGGCTGGTGCGTCGGACCGGCGGAGTTCATGGACCGGCTGTTGCCGCTTTCAGAGACGATGCTGTTCGGCAGCCAGCCGTTTATCGCGGATATGACGGCTTTGGCGGTCTCGGCCCCCTCGCCTGTGGCCGCCGAGATGATGGCGCGGTTCCAGCGGCGGGCGGCGATCCTGTCGGGCGCGTTGCAGGGTGTGGCGGGGCTGCATGTGCATGTGCCGCAGGCGGGGATGTTCTGCGTGGTGGATGTGCGCGCGACGGGGCTGAGTGGGGAGGCCTTTGCCTTGGGCTTGCTGGAGGCCGAAGGTGTGGCGGTGATGCCGGGGGAAAGTTTTGGCGATGGGTTGGCCGGGTGGCTGCGGATCAGCCTGACCCAGCCGGATGCCTTGATCACCGAGGCGGCGGAACGGATCGGGCGGCATGCCTTGGGACTGAAGGGGGACGCGGCATGAGGACGGTGGGCGAAGCGCTGGTCGAAGGTCTGGCCGCGCGCGGGGTGGAGGTCGTCTTTGGCATCCCCGGCGTGCATACGGTGGAGCTCTATCGCGGTCTGGCGGGCGGGCGTATCCGCCATGTCACGCCGCGCCACGAACAGGGCGCGGGTTTCATGGCCGATGGCTATGCGCGGGTGTCGGGCAAGCCGGGGGTGGCCTTTGTCATCACCGGGCCGGGGTTGACCAACACGCTGACCGCAATGGCGCAGGCCAAGGCGGACTCGGTGCCGATGCTGGTGATCTCGGGCGTCAATCGGCGGGCGTCATTGGGCAAGGGGTTGGGGCTGCTCCATGAGTTACCCGACCAGGCGCGGATGGTGGCGGCGCTGTGCCCGACCGAGCGGATCGAAGACCCGTCACAGGTTGGTCCGGCGCTGGACCGCGCCTTTGCGCGGTTGACCTCGGGCCGTCCGGGGCCGGTGCATATTGAGGTGCCAACCGATGTGATGCCGCTGCCTTGCCCGGACCTGGCCGCACCTGCGGTTCCGATGGGCGTGGCGATGCCGCCGGAATCGACGCTGACCACGGCGCTGGCGCGGCTGGAGACGGCACGGCGGGTGGTGATCCTTGCAGGCGGGGGCGCGCGGCGGGCGGGGGACTCGCTGCAACGGCTGGCCGAGGCGCTGGATGCGCCGGTGGTGCTGACCACCAACGCGCGGGGGCTGATGCACGGGCATCCCTTGGCGGTGCCGGGGTCGGCCTCGCTGGATGCCGTGCGGGCGGTGATTGCGGGGGCGGATCAGGTGCTGGCCTTGGGCACCGAACTGGGGCCGACGGATTACGACATGTATGTGCGGGGCGGCTTCCCGGACCTGTCCAAGATGATCCGTGTGGATCTCTGCGCCGATCAGTTGAAGCGCCATCCGTGCGCGGTGGCGATCCAAGGTGATGCGGCGGCGGTGGCGGCGTGGTTTGCGGCGCGGGTGCGGGCGCGTCAAGCCGAAGGCGAGACACGGGCGGCATCGGCACGGGCGGCGGCGCGGGGCGAACTCGCCACGCTGCATCCCGCCATGCCGCGCCAGTTGGCGATGGTCGAGGCGATCCGGGATTCCTTGCCGGGGGCGATCATCGTGGGGGATTCCACGCAGCCGGTCTATGCCGCGAACCTGTTTTACGACCATGACCGCGCGGGGGGCTGGTTCAATGCGGCCACGGGATATGGCGCCTTGGGCTTTGGTCCCGGTGCGGCGGTAGGAGCAGCCGTGGCCGCGCCCGGTGTGCCGGTGGTCTGCCTGATCGGCGACGGCGGTTTGCAATTCAGCCCCGGCGAGTTGCGGACGGCGGTGGATGAACGCCTGCCGATCACCTTTGTCGTCTGGAACAACGCAGGTTTCCGCGAGATTGCCGAGGCGATGTCAGGTGCGGGGGTTGAGGTCATTGGCTGCACGCCCTCACCCTTGAAGATGGAACCCTTTGCCGCCGCCTGTGATCTGCCGTTCCAATCGGTGGCCGAAGAGCCCGCGGCCTTGGCGGCCGCCCTGCGTATGCCGCAGGACGGGCCAAGGATGATAGAGGTGCGGGTTCTGACCTGACCGAAACCGGATCAGGCCCACCGCAGACTTAGGCCGCGTCCAACAGGCCGCGGCCTTTCAGCAGCGCCTCGACCCCCGGCATCTTGCCGCGGAATCGGGTGTAAAGGATCTCTGCCTCTTCCGATCCACCGGCGGAAAGGATGTGCTTTTCCAGCCGCGCGGCAGTGGCGGGGTCAAAGGGATCGCCGGTTTCCTCAAAGGCGGCGAAGGCGTCGGCGTCCATCACCTCGGACCACATATAGCTGTAATAGCCGGACGAATAGCCGTCGCCGGAAAACACATGCGCAAAATGCGGCGTGGCGTGGCGCATGCGGATGGCGTTTGGCATACCTAGGGAGTCCAACACTTCGGCCTGCATCGCCATCGGATCGGCGGGGGCCGCACCTTCGTGGAAGGCAAGGTCCACCATGGCCGAGGCCACGAATTCCACCGTGGCAAAACCCTGATCATAGGTGCCCGCATCAAGCAGCCGTTTCAGCATGTCGGCGGGCATCGCCTCACCCGTCTGCCAATGGCGGGCGTGCTGTTCCAGCACCTGCGGCACCTCGAGCCAGTGTTCATAAAGCTGGCTCGGCAGTTCGACAAAATCCCGCGCGACGGAGGTGCCCGAGATGAACCCATGCGTCACATCCGACAGCATCTGGTGCAGCGCGTGGCCAAATTCATGGAACAAGGTGCGCGCATCGTCATAGGACAACAGCGCCGGATCGCCCTTGGCGAAGTTGCAGACATTAACCACGATAGGGCGCTGCTCCCCGCCAAGTTTGCGCTGCGACCGCATTGCCGAACACCACGCGCCCGACCGTTTTGACGACCGCGCGAAGTAATCGCCGAGGAACACCGCCACATGGGTGCCGTTGCGCGTGACCTCCCACCCGCGAACGTCGGGGTGGTAGAAGGGTCCGTCGATTTCACGGAATTCCAGACCAAACAGCCGGGTGGCGCAGTCGAACATCGCGCCGAGCATGGCGTTCAAAGACAGGTAGGGTTTCAGCGCGGCCTCGTCCAAGTCATGCTCTGCCTTGCGGCGCTTTTCCGAATAGTAGCGCCAATCCCACGGCTCCAGCGGCCCGGTCTGGCCATCGGCGTGCAGCATCGCTTCCAGCACTGCCGCATCCGACAGGGCCTTGGCGCGGGCCGGTTCCCAGACGCGCATGAGCAGATCCTGCACGGCGGCGGGCGTTTTGGCCATTTCCGGTTCCAGCTTGAAATCGGCAAAACTGGCGTAGCCGAGCAGTTTCGCCCGTTCCTCGCGCAGCGCCAAAATCTCGGCGGCAATCGCCCGGTTGTCATGGGCGTTACCATTGGCCCCGCGTGCCACCCAAGCGCCGTAAGCCACTTCGCGCAGGTCGCGGCGGGGTGAGAATTGCAGGAAGGGCACGATCAAGCTGCGGTTCAACGTGACGACAGGGCCGTTCTGACCGCGTTCGACCCCCGCCGCGCGGGCGGTATCGACGACGAATGCGGGCAGACCGATCAGGTCTTCCTCGGCCAGTTGCATGAACCAGTCGCGTTCATCCGCCAGCAGGTTTTGCGAAAACTGCGTGCCCAGCACCGCCAGCCGCGCCTTGACCGCCGTCAGACGCTCCGCCGCATCCCCTGTCAGTTCCGCACCTGACCGGACGAACATCCGGCGATACAGGGTCAGGACACGCATCTGTTCCGCGTCCAGCCCCAGCGCATCGCGGCGCTGCCACAGATCGTCGATCCGGGCGAAGAGGGCCTTGTTGTTGGTGATCTCGGACGAAAAGGCCGACATCTTGGGCGCAAGGTCGCGCATCAGGGCTTCGCGTGCGTCGGTGCTGTCGGCCCCGGCAAGGTTGTAGAACACGCCCCCCACCCGGTCGAGCGTGCCTTCGGCCAGTTCCAGCGCCGCGATGGTGTTGGCGTAGGTCGGGGCCTCGGCACTGTCCGCAATCGCCGAAATGGCGGCGCGCGCCTCGGCCAGACCTTGGTCAAAGGCGGGGGCAAAGTCCTCGTCGCGGAGATCGGCAAAGGGCGGCAGGCCAAAAGGCGCGGTCCAGGGGGTAAGCAGCGGATTGGTCATGGCGAAAACTCCTTTGGCGGACAAGCTAGGCATGGGCGACGCGAAGGTCCACCCTGCCCCCTTCCCCGTTGTTCAAATATCCCGGGGGTGCGGGGGCTGGCCCCCGCTGGCGCAACCTCACCCGCCCTGCCGCGCCTTCAGCCGCGCTTCCAGACGGCGCATCAAGAGGCTCAGCCCGATGGTCATGGTCAGATAGATCAGGGCGGCGACGTTATACGTCTCAAAATACTTGAAGTTCCCCGCCGCCGTGACCTTGGCCAGTTGCGTGATGTCACCCACGCCCAACACCGACACCAGCGAGGAATCCTTCACCATCGCCACGAAATCATTGCCCAAGGGCGGCAGGATCATGCGGAACGCCTGCGGGAACACGATCAGGCGAAAGCGTTGCCAGCCGTTCAGGCCCAGCGCCTTTGCGGCTTCGATCTGGCCGGGATCGACGGCTTGCAGACCGGCGCGGAAAATCTCGGCCAAGAACGCGGCATAGGCGAGGATCAGCGCCAGCACCGCCCGCCAGAGCAATGGGAAATCGCGGGTGCGCAGGCCGTCCAGTCCGAACGGAGCCGCCGCCCAGTTCCACGCAGCCACCACAAGGGGTGACAGGACGAAGGCTACATAGAGCAGCAGGACGATGATCGGAACGCCGCGCATCACCTCGATATACAATCGACAGAGTTGGCGCAGGATCAGGAAACGCGACAGGCACCCGACAGCCAGCGCAAGGCCCAGAAGGCAGGCCCCCAGATAGCCCACCACCGCAACCATCACGGTGATCACGATGCCCTTGGACAGCGTGGCCAGCACGGCGGAATAGTCGGGATTGGCCAGCACTTCATAGAACAGCCAGACCCCCACCCCGACCACGAGGAGGAGCCACCACGGAAAATCACGCTCAGGGGACGGGGACGGCACCATGATCTGATGCCCCGGCGCGATGCCGGGGCAACCTTGTCCTGTGATCAGTCTTCCATCTTGTAATCGACGAACCACTTCTGGTTCAGCGCGTCAAAGGCCTTGTCCGCCTTCATGCTGGCAATCGCGGCGTTGATCGGGGCGACAAGGTCAGACCCTTTCGGGAAGATGAAGCCGAAATCCTCGGCCCCCAAGGGATCGCCGATCAGTTTCAGCGCCCCGTTGGAGCCGTTGACATAGGCAAGCGCGGCCGTGGAATCCGACAGCACGAGGTCCACGTCGCCTGCCTTCAAGGCCTCAAGCCCGGCGCCGAAAGTTTCAAACTTTACGATGCGGGCGTTTTCCTCATTGCCGTCCAGCACCTCATAGACGCCGACGTAGAAGGGCGTGGTGCCGGGCTGCGCGGCCATCAGAAGCTCGGGGTTGGCGGCGAAGCTGGCGGCATCGGTGAAGCGCGTCTCGTCACCGCGCACCATCATCAGCATTTCCGACCGCATATAGGCATCCGAGAAATCGACCTTTTCCTTGCGATCATCGCGGATGGTGATGCCGGTCATGCCCATGTCGAACTGGCCTTCGGAGACGGCGGGGATCATGGCGTCCCAGCTGATCGTCTCATATTTCACGGTGGCGTTCAGGCGCTTGGCGATTTCGGCAAAGGCGTCATATTCCCAGCCGATCGGCGTGCCGGCCTTGTC
The DNA here is from genome assembly GCA_027486345.1 of Paracoccaceae bacterium. GTDB lineage: Bacteria > Pseudomonadota > Alphaproteobacteria > Rhodobacterales > Rhodobacteraceae > Paragemmobacter. The sequence continues at coordinate 32,336 of JAIXPH010000050.1, read as the reverse complement.
AAGAAATTGCAGCGGCGGATAGGCGTTTTCCGTCACCACGACAATCTCGCGCCCGGCCAGATCGGGCAGATCGGCGGCAGCGGCGGCGAGCGGGGCGGCGGCCCCCAGCATCAGCCCCAATCCGGCAAGTGCGGCGGTCAGTTTCATTTGTCATCTCCCTGTCACGGCGAACACATTGCCGCAAACTATGGCGCGGCCCCGCCGAGAGTCCAGCCTGCCGCCAGCGAACAGGCCCGCTTCGCCCGGATTTGGGAAGATTCCGCCTCTGCAAGCGTGCGATTGCGGAAGAACATCTGTGCCGCCCTGCATATTGCACGACACGGAGTCGCGGCGCATGGTTCGAGGCGACCGGAAGAAGGGGACAAGAGCATGGCCCGACTGCCCACCTATTTCATCTCGCATGGCGGCGGACCCTGGCCCTGGCTGCCGCAGATGCGCCACATGCTGCGCAATCTTGAGACCTCCCTTGCCCGGATGCCGGAAGAGATCGGGGAAAAGCCGAAGGCAGTGCTGATGGTGTCCGGCCATTGGGAGGATGCCAGCTTTGCCGTGATGTCCGCCGCCCGCCCCGGCATGGTCTATGACTACGGCGGCTTCCCGCCCGAGACCTACAAGATCGTCTATCCCGCCCCCGGCGCGCCCGACCTTGCCCGCCGCACGGCTGACCTGATCACGGCGGCGGGACTGCCCGCGCGGCTGGATGACCGTCAGGGCTTCGACCATGGCACCTTCGTTCCGGCCTATGTGATGTACCCGCAGGCGGATGTGCCGGTCTATCAGGTGTCCTTGCGGCAGGACTATGACCCGGCAGCGCATCTGGCGCTGGGTCGGGCGCTGGCACCCCTGCGGGATGAGGGGGTGCTGATCGTGGGTTCGGGCCTGTCCTACCACAATCTGCGCCTGTTCGGCACCGGCGCGAAAGGGCCATCGACTGCCTTCGACCAATGGCTGGATGCCACCCTGCGGCAGCCCCCAACCGACCGCACCGCCGCCCTGCTGGATTGGGAAAGCGCCCCCCACGCCCGCACCTGCCACGCGCGGGAAGATCACCTCGTGCCACTGTTCGCAGCACTCGGTGCGGCTGAGGGCGAGGCGGCAACCCGCACCTACCACGACACCGACCTGTTCGGCGGGGTGACGGCCTCAAGCTGGCGCTTTGGCTGATCTGTCGGCGGCGGGGGGTTCACACCCTGTCGTCCATCGGTTCTTGGATCGATGGCGACTCCGATGCACGACCCCCGTGGGATATTTGAGCCAAGAAAATGGGCGCAATAAGCAAGGGCGCAATCCCCTCTCCCCGCCGGGGGAGAGGGTTAGGGTGAGGGGGCGGCGCTGGTCTGTACGGCGGCACAGGCGGGACAATCCGCCCGCCGCTTCACCCCGATCACCCGAGTCTCGGCATAGAGCGCGTCATGGATCATCAAGCGCCCGCGCAGGGGTTCGCCCGCGCCGGTCAGATGCTTGACCGCCTCCATCGCCATCATCGACCCGATCACACCGGGCAAGGGCGCGGCCACCCCCGCCTCGGCACAGGTCGGCACAAGGCCCGGCGCGGGACGGGTGGGGAAGACGCATTCATAGCAAGGCCCACCTTCCGCCGGATGCCACAGGGACAATTGCCCCTCCCATTGCGTGATGGCCCCGGCGATCAACGGTTTGCCCAAGTCGGCGCAGATGCGGTTGACCAGATAGCGCGTGTCGAAGTTATCAGTCCCGTCGAGGATCAGATCAAAGCTGCCGATCAGGTCCCGCGCGACCCCCTCATCCAGACGGCGATTGTAGCATTCCACGGTGATGAAGGGATTGAGCGCCTTCATCGCCAGTTCCGCCGAAAACACCTTGGGCATCCCGATCCGGGCGTCCGCATGGATGATCTGGCGTTGCAGGTTCGACCCTTCGACCACATCGCCATCGACGACACCGATGGTCCCCACCCCCGCCGCCGCCAGATACATCAACGCGGGCGAGCCAAGGCCCCCTGCCCCCACCACCAGCACGCGGGCATCCTTCATCCGGCGCTGACCGGGACCACCGATCTCGCGCAGCAGGATGTGGCGGGCGTAACGGTCCAGTTCCGCCGGGCGGAAGGCCCCTTGGGGCGGTCCTGCCACCACGACCGGGGCGACGCGACGCCGCAAACGGGCCAGAGCCGCGCGATAGGCGATCACCAGGGCTGCGATGATGCCCAGCGCCAGCCACCCTTGTGGCGCGCCACCTGTCGCTTCGCGCAAAGGATGGCCGTCGGGCAAGGCCAGATGGCCCAGGACCACCCCGGCCCAGAGCGCCGCGATCATCCACAGCCGCAGCCGGACCGGGGCTTTCATCACCGCGCCGATGCCCCAGAGCGCCGCTGCCATGCCAAGGACAAGGATCATCGCTTACCCGTCGAGCCGAAGCCCCCTTCACCGCGATCCGTCGCCCCCAAGACATCGGCCACCGAAAACACGGCCTGCACCACCGGCGCGATCACCGCCTGCGCGATGCGGTCGCCATGGTGGATGACGTAAGGCTCATGCCCCAGATTGATCAGCGCCACCCCCAAGGGACCGCGATAATCGCTGTCGATGGTGCCGGGGGTGTTGGGCAGGGTGATGCCATGTTTCAGCGCAAGGCCAGAGCGGGGGCGGATCTGCATCTCAAATCCCGGCGGGATTTCTACCCGCAGGCCGGTGGGGATGATGGCGCGGTGCATGGGATCAAGGGTGAAGCCTGTCGCCCGGTCCTCAGCCCGCAGATTGGCGCGCAGATCGGCCCCGGCGGCACCTGCGGTTTCATAACCGGGCAAAGGCAGCGTGGTGTCCGCCCACTCCTCCCACAGCACCAGAACGGTCGGGATCATGCCAAAGCCTCCGCGATGCGTTGCGCCAATCGGCGGGCGACCTCATCCTTGGCCATGCGCGGCCAGGCCTCTTGGCCGTCGGCGGTGATCAGCACCACCGCATTCTCGGTCCCGCCCATGATCCCGGTGCCGGGGCTGACATCATTGGCCACGATCCAGTCACAGCGTTTTCGCGCGCGTTTCGCCACGGCATGGGCCACGACGTCATCGGTTTCGGCGGCAAAACCCACCACCAGACGCGGGCGACCCGTCGCCATCTGCGCCACTGTCGCCAAGATGTCGGGGTTTTCCGCAAATTCCAGCGCCGGGGCACGGCCCGACCCGTCCTTCTTCAGCTTCGACCCCGCCGCATTGGCGACCCGCCAATCCGCCACCGCCGCCGCCATCACCGCCGCATCGACGGGCAGGGCCGCCTGCACCGCCTCCAGCATCTGACGCGCGGTCTCCACCCGGATCACGTCCACGCCCGTGGGCGGCGGCACCTCGGCGGGGCCGGTGACAAAAACAACCCGCGCCCCTAGATCGCGCAAGGCCACCGCAAGCGCCGTGCCCTGCGCACCCGAGGATCGGTTGGCGATGTAGCGCACTGGATCAATCGGCTCATGCGTGGGGCCAGAGGTGACAAGCACGGTCTTGCCGCTGAGCGGCCCTTGGGACAGCATCGCCTCCGCCGCAGCGAGGATCGCAACAGGTTCGGCCATCCGCCCCGGACCATATTCGCCGCAGGCCATCTCGCCCTCATCCGGGCCGACCAGACGCACCCCATCCGCCTGCACCTGCGCCAGATTGCGCCGTGTCGCCGGATGGCCCCACATCCGCACGTTCATCGCCGGTGCGGCCAACACCGCCGTGTCGGTCGCAAGCAGCAGCGTCGAGGCCAGATCATCCGCCCGCCCCTGCGCCATCTTGGCCAGAAGGTCCGCCGTCGCCGGGGCCACCACGATCAGGTCGGCGCTGCGGGACAGCTGGATGTGACCCATCTCCGCCTCATCCGTCAGGTCAAACAGGTCGGTATAAACCTTCTCCCCCGCCAAAGCCGAAACCGACAACGGCGTGACAAATTCCGCCCCGGCCCGCGTCAGCACCGTCGTCACCGCCGCGCCTGCCTTGCGAAACAGCCGGATCAGTTCCAACGCCTTGTAAGCGGCGATGCCACCGCCGATCACCAGAAGGATGCGCTTGCCGCCCAGCATGGATCACCCGAAATTGCCCTGCCACAGGTGTATGGGTCCAGCCGAGGGAACTCAACCGCCAAGACCGCGCAGCCTGCCCCTTCCCCGTTGTTCAAATATCCTGCAGGGGGAGTCGCCCGGCCTGCCGGGCGACGGGGGCTGCACAAGCCCCCTCAGGCTCTGGCCTGCGCGTTTCGCGCGGGACAGAGCGCAAAAGAATGCGCCCGCAAACTGCGGGCGCTCCGGCAGATCACCTTGGTTGCGATCACAGCAAGAAGTGATGCACTTCGCGCGACTGGCTTTCCAGACTGCGGCGCATCTTGGCAAAGGCGGCGGCCTCCAGCTGGCGGACGCGCTCCTTGGACAGGCCCAATTCCTCGCCCAGGCTTTCCAAAGTCCGCGGCTCGTCGCGCAGCTTGCGCTCGGCCACGATGAACCGTTCGCGCGGGTTGAGGGCCTGCATCGCCTTGACCAACCAGTCGCGCAGCCGCTCTGCGTCATGCGCGCCTTCGACCTGCTCGGCGGCCTGCGGCTGTTCGTCCTCCAGCGCGTCGATCCACTCGCGGCCATCCTCATCCGCCGATTGGGTGGCGTTCAGGCTGAAGTCACTGCCCGACAGACGGCCTTCCATCATCTCGACATCGGCCAGAGAGACCCCGACCTCGGTCGCCACCTGCTGGCGCAACTGGAACTGGTCCAGCGTTTCGCCCCGCGCCGCCGCCTCACGCTCCAGCTTGGCCTGCACACGGCGCAGATTGAAGAACAGCGCCTTCTGGCTGGAGGTGGAGCCGGTGCGCACCATGGACCAGTTGCGCATCACGTAATCCTGAATACTGGCCTTGATCCACCAGACGGCATAGGTGGAAAAGCGTACGCCGCGGTCCGGGTCAAACTTCTCGGCCGCCTTCATCAGGCCAAGGCTGGCCTCTTGGATCAGGTCGTTCATCGGGGCGCCATAGCGGCGGAACTTGGCCGCCATGCTGATCGCCAACCGCATGTAGGCGGTCACCAGCCGATGCAGCGCCTGTTCGTCGCGCCTGTCACGCCAGGCCCGCGCCAACCCCAATTCGGTCTCGGCGTCGAGAAGTTCCGCCCGCATCGCTTGGCGGGACATTGATTGGTCAGTATATCCGTCAAGCGCCATGATGAACCCCCCGGTTCGGACAGACATTCAGACAACATGCAGCGGCCTTTTGCCGTTCTGACCCTTTTACGAGGCCGAACCGTGACCGGATCACCTGCCACACGCAATTTTCTTCCGCCCCGGTTGGGGCTGGTCGTCGGCGGTGCCCGATCCGGCAAATCGGGGCTGGCCGAGCGGCTGGTCACCGCCACGTCCCGCCCGCGCCGCTACATCGCCACCGCCGAGGCTTGGGATGACGAGATGCGCGACCGCATCGCCCGCCACCGTGCCGACCGGGGCGCGGGGTGGATCACCGTCGAGGCCCCGCTCGACCTGTGCACCGCCTTGGCAAAGGCCGCCCCGGAGGAGGTGGTCCTGATCGATTGCGCCACGCTCTGGCTGACCAACCATTTGCTGGCCGAGCATGACCTTGACGCCGAGGGCAGCGCCTTGCTGGCTGCGCTCTCGACCTGCCCCGCCCCTGTCACCGTCGTGTCGAACGAGGTCGGCTGGGGCATCGTTCCCGAAAATGCGCTGGCCCGCCGCTTCCGCGATGCCCAAGGGCGGCTGAACCAGCGGATCGCCGCGCAGGCCGATCTGGTGATCGGGGTGATGGCAGGCTTGCCGATGGTGCTGAAAGGAGAGCGACCCGAATGGCTGTGACCCGGCTCTGGTGGGTCCGTCACGGGCCGACGCATGAAAAGACCATGGTGGGCTGGCGCGACGTGCCCGCCGACCTGTCCGACCGTGCCGCATTGGCGCGGCTGGATGCGCATTTGCCCAAGGGGGCGGTCCTGATCTCGTCCGACCTGATCCGCGCCGTGGCCACCGCCGATGCCATCGGCGCGGGACGGGACCGTCTGCCGCACCATTCCGGCCTAAGGGAATTGCATTTCGGCGATTGGGACGGCATGGCGTGGGATGACATCGCCAACAGCCACCCTGAATTGTCTTTCGCCTATTGGGATGATCCGGGCGATCATCGCGCCCCGAATGGCGAAAGCTGGAACGACGCCGCTGCCCGCATCACCGCCGCGACCGATGCCCTGCTGTCAGCCCATGCGGGCCGCGATATCGTCATCGTCGCCCATTTCGGTGCCATCCTGACCCAGGTGCAGCGCGCCCTTGCCTGCGCCGGGGCCGAGGTTCTGGGCCATCGCATCGACAACCTGTCCGTCACCCGTCTCGATCATGGCCCAGACGGATGGACCGTGCAGGCGATCAACCACCTGCCCTGAGGTGAAAGCGCCTTGGCGAGCGGCGGCGGCTCCCCTAATCTTTCGCTGCAAACGGAAAAGGGATGGCAGATGACCTATGACCTCGTGATCGGCGACCGCGCCTATTCCTCGTGGAGCCTGCGGGGATGGCTGTTTTTTGACGCCTTCGGCATCCCGGTCAAGACCATCAGCGCGCGGCTTTATACCGACGAATTGCCCACGCTGTTGCGGCAATTCCACCCCGGCAAGACCGCCCCCACCATGCGGACGCCCGATGGCGTGGTGGTGCCCGAAACCATCGCCATTGCCGAAGAACTGGCCAGCCGCCATCCGGACGCCGGGCTTTGGCCGACCGATCCCAAGGCCCGCGCTGTGGCGCGTGTGCTGGCGGCAGAGATGCATGCAGGCTTTGGCGCGGTGCGGTCCTATTGCCCGATGAACCTGCGTGTCAGCTACACGGATTGTGCGCCACCGCCAGAGGTGCTGGCCGATCTGGCCCGGCTTGAAGTGATCTGGGATTGGGCGCGGGATCAGACCGGGTCCGACGTCTGGCTTTGTGGCGACTATTCGGCGGCGGATGTGTTCTTTGCCCCTGTGGCCGGGCGGATCGCGGGCTACAACCTGCCTGTCAGCGACCGCGCACGCGCCTATGTGCAGGCGCATCTGGCGCATCCGTCCTTCCGCCGCTGGCGGGCGATGGGCATGGTCGATGGCGCGGATCAGGATTACTACCGCCGCGACTATCCGCGCCGGGATTGGCCGGGTCCAAAGCCCCTGCCTGCACGGGCGGTTGAGGGGGCTACGGCGGAAAACACCGCCTGCCCCTATTCCGGCAAGCCCGTGACCCATGTGCTGGAACTGGATGGCCGCCGCTTTGGCTTCTGCAACGCTTTTTGCCGCGACAAGACCGTGGCGGACCCCGAAGCCTGGCCTGCCTTCATGGCCCTTTACCATTCGTAAACCATTCCCGGCCTACCCCTGAGGCGAACAGCCGGCGGGGAATCAGGGTGGCATTGGCCTATACGGTGGCCTTCGAAGGGGTCGAGGCGCGGATGGTCGAGGTGCAGTGCGCCGTCTCGAACGGCGCGCCCTATTTCGGCATCGTGGGCCTGCCCGACAAGGCGGTGAGTGAGGCGCGCGAACGCGTGCGCGCCGCCGTGGCCGCGTTGTCCATCGCGCTGCCGTCAAAGCGCATTATCATCAACCTTTCGCCTGCCGACCTGCCCAAGGAAGGATCGCACTTCGATCTGCCCATCGCGCTGGCCCTGCTCGCCGCGCTGGAAATCATCCCCAAGGATGAGGTGGAGCGGACCGTGGCCTTGGGCGAATTGTCACTCGATGGGCGCCTGATGCCCGTCATTGGTGCCCTGCCCGCCGCGATGGCGGCGGCGGAAGAGGACCGCGTGCTGCTCTGCCCCAAGGCCTGCGGGGCCGAGGCGGCTTGGGTTGGGGCAACGCAAGTGCTGGCCGCACGGTCTCTGGATGAGGTGCTGCGCCATTACACTGGCCAAGTTCCGATCACTCCCGCCGAGGCGGGCGAAGTCATAGCCGACCCTCAACGCCGCGACCTGCGCGAGGTGAAGGGGCAGGAACGCGCCAAACGCGCGCTGGAAATCGCCGCCGCCGGACGGCACCACATGCTGATGGTGGGCACCCCGGGCAGCGGCAAGTCGATGCTCGCCGCCCGCCTGCCGGGCATCCTGCCGCCGCTGTCGGCGATGGAGGCGCTGGAAACCTCGATGATCCATTCGCTGGCGGGATTGCTGGATGAGGGCGGCATCTCGCGCACGCGACCCTTCCGCGAACCCCATCATACCGCGTCGATGGCGGCGATTGTGGGCGGGGGGAAGGGCGCAAAACCGGGGGAAATCAGTCTGGCGCACAATGGCGTGCTGTTTCTGGACGAATTCCCCGAATTCCCCCGCGCCGTGCTGGAAACCCTGCGCCAGCCGATCGAGACGGGCGAGGTGGTGGTGGCCCGCGCCAATGCCCATGTGCGCTATCCCTGCCGGTTCCTGCTGATGGCCGCGGCAAACCCCTGCAAATGTGGCTATCTGACCGATCCGGGCCGCGCCTGCGGCCGCGCGCCTGTGTGCGGCGAGGATTACATGGGCCGCATCTCTGGCCCCTTGATGGACCGCTTTGACCTGCGGGTGGAGGTGCCACCCGTGGGATACGCCGATCTGGACCTGCCCGCCTCTGGCGACACATCGGCTACCGTCGCCGCGCGGGTGCGCGCGGCACGTCACCGGCAAGAGACCCGCTTCGAGGGCGCGCCGGGTGCCCGCGTGAATGCCGACCTTGAGGGGAAGCTGCTGGAAGAGGTCGCCAGCCCCGATCCCGAAGGCCGCGATTTTCTGACGCGGGTGGCGGAACGCTTTGCCTTGTCAGCGCGCGGCTATCACCGGGTGATGCGGGTCGCGCGCACCATCGCCGATCTGGATGGCGAAGATCAGGTGCGGCGCCCCCATGTTGCCGAGGCGGTCAGTTACCGGTTGATGGTCGGCGGTCAGGGGTAGCGCGTCACGCCCGTTTCGCCTCGATCACCTCCCAGATGCGCGCCGCGGCATTGGTGCCGTCGAACCGCTCCAACTCCTGCAAGCCGGTGGGCGAGGTGACGTTGATCTCGGTCAGCCAGTCGCCTATAACATCGATGCCGACAAACACCTGCCCCTTTTCCTTCAAAACCGGACCAATGCGGCGGCAAATCTCCAAGTCCCGTTCGGTCAGGCCGATCTTTTCCGGCCGTCCGCCGACATGCATGTTTGACCGCGTCTCCCCCGCCTGCGGCACACGGTTGATCGCGCCCACAGGCTCCCCATCGACAAGGATCACCCGCTTGTCGCCCTTGGCCACATCCGGCAGGAACTTCTGCACGATCAACGGCTCGCGGCTCATGCCGGTGAACAGCTCATGCAAAGACGCCAGATTGCGGTCATTCGGGTCCAGCCGGAACACCCCGGCCCCGCCATTGCCGTAAAGCGGCTTCAGGATCACATCACCGTGCCAGGCCTTGAAGGTACGGATCGTGGCCAGATCGCGGGCGATCATCGTCGGCGGCGTCAGGTCGGGAAAGCGCAGCACCAACATCTTTTCGGGGGAGTTGCGGACCCAGAACGGATCGTTGACGACCAGCGTCTTGGGGTGGATCAGCTCCAACAAATGGGTCGTGGTGATATAGCCCATGTCAAAGGGCGGATCTTGCCGCAGCCAGACCACATCGAAGGTCGCCAGGTCCACTTCGGTCTCTTCGCCGTAAGTCACATGATTGCCAAGCTCTCGCCGCACCTCGATGGGCCAGCCGCGCGCGATCACCCGGCCTTCGTCAAAAGCCAGCTTGTCCGGCGTGTAAAAGAACAGCGAATGCCCCCGGGCCTGAGCCTCCAGCGCGATGCGGAAGGTGGAATCGGCGTTGATGTTAACGGACCCGATAGGATCCATTTGCAGCGCAACATTCAGCGGCTTGATCGGCATGGGACATACTCCGTTTCGCGTGCCCCTTGATGGCCGAAGCCCGCGGCGGATGCAAACCCCGTCAGTTCACCCAAAAGTTTTCGTGCACGACCACCCGGCCCAGCGCATCGACCAAGGCCAGATCGAAGCGCAGGTCGGTCATCGGCCCGGCAGGTTCGCTTTCGACATATTCCGCAGCCGCGTGGAACACACGCTCTACCTGACTTTGCGTGATATGCGCCATGGCTTCGTCATGGGTGCGGCTTTGCTTGACCTCGATCAGCACGAGTTGCTGGCCATCCCGCGCGATCAGATCGATCTCACCCCATTGGCCGCGCCAGCGGCGTGCGCAGACCGTCCGGCCCACCGCATCGTAATGCCTGGCCACCGCCTCTTCGGCAGCAAGCCCGGTCAAATGCGACCGCATACCACGATCCGCCCTGATATCTGCCTGCATCCGCGCCCCCTTTGGCGCGTCCGGTCAATCCGACCGTTTCAGCGCCAGTTGATATACATCCCGCTTCGCCAGACCGAAGGCCTCGGCCACCATCGCCGCCGCGTCCTTCACGCTCATGGTCTGAAGCGCGCGGTCCAGGGCAGCTTCCACCGTTTCGGCATCAGCCACGGCATCCGGCGCGCGGTCGACGACAAGCACGATTTCACCCTTCACATCGCGATCCGCGAATTGCGCGACGAGGTCGGCCAAGGTCCCGCGCGTCACTTCCTCGAATCGCTTCGTCAATTCCCTGCACACTGCAGCGTAACGCAAAGGTCCGAACACCCGCGACAACTCTTCCAGCGTATGGTTAACGCGCTTGGGGCTCTCATAGAGCACCAGCGTCGCGGGGACGTCGCGCAGCTCCTCGAGAAACCGTTTCCGCGCCGCCTGCGTGTTGGGGGCAAAGCCTGCGAAGAGAAACCGATCCGAGGGCAGGCCCGCCACGGTGAGGGCACAGAGCACGGCCGACGGGCCGGGGGCGGCCAGCACCGACAGACCTTCGGCAATCGCCGCGCGGGCGAGTTGGAAGCCCGGATCAGACACCAGCGGCGTTCCGGCCTCGGAGGCATAGGCCACCGACTTTCCCTCGGCCATGGCGCGCAGCAGGCGCGGGGTCGCCTCGCGTTCGTTGTGGTCGTGGCAGGGCACCATGGGGCGCCCGTCCAGCGGGATGCCATGGATTTCCATCAGGTGGCGCAGCGTGCGCGTGTCCTCGGCTGCCAGCACATCGGCGGAGGCGAGGATGTCCAGCGCCCTGAGCGTGATGTCACGCGCGGCCCCGATCGGCGTCGCCACCAGGTAAAGCCCCGGTGAGAGCCGCTTGCGGATCGCGCCGCCGCCCTGCGCGGGCTCCAGTGCTGCGGGCCCATCCCCCAGCGGCGGCGAGCCATCCTGCGCCGATCCGTCCGTTGCCCCAGTCATCGCATGCCCCGCAAGTTTACTTCCCCGGTGGAACATCTTAGGCTTGTGCAGCCTTTTGCATCCTGCCGTGCCCCAGATACGAGGAATTCGCATGTTGTCGCTTTTGCTCCGGACCCGCAAGTCGCTGGCCACCGCCGCACGGCCCCTGGCCGCGGGCTTTGCCCTTTTGGCGCTGGCCGCCTGCCAACCGACGGCCGGACCGACGACAAGCGCCGCCAGCGGGACCGGCGGGCCGGTCACCGTGGCGCTGCTGGTTCCGGCGGGATCGGCCACGCCGGGGGATGACATCCTGGCCCGCGACCTTGAGAATGCCGCGCGCATGGCAATCGCCGATCTGGGCGGGTCGGTCCAGGTCACGCTGAACGTCTATCCCACCGCAGGCCAGCCCGCGCAGGCCGCCAACGCGGCCCAGACCGCCGTGGCCGAAGGCGCGCAGATCATCCTGGGGCCGTTGCGGGCCGAGGAATCCAATGCCGCCGCCGTCGCCGTGGCGGCATCGGGGATCAACGTACTGTCCTTCTCGAACAACTCGCAGATCGCGGGGGGCAACCTTTTTGTCCTTGGCCCGACGTTTGAGAACACCGCCCGTCGCCTTGCCGGTCACGCCGCCCGCAACGGCAAATCCCGGCTCATGATCGTGCACGAGAACAACGCGGCGGGCGAGATCGGGCGCAACGCCATCCAGCAAGGCGCCGCCGCCGCCGGGGCCAGCGTGGTGGCGACGGCCGGGTTCGAATACTCCCAGAACGGCATCATTCAGGCCGTGCCGGGCATCGCGGCGCAGGCAAGAACCACCGGCGCGCAGGCCGTGTTCCTGACCTCGGACGCGGGCGGGGCGCTGCCCTTGATCACTCAGATGCTGTCAGAGAACGGCGTCAGCCCGGCCACCACACAGTACATCGGCCTCACGCGTTGGGATATCCTGCCCACCGTGGTCACCTTGCCGGGGGTGCAGGGGGGATGGTTCACCATGCCGGACCCGGTCCTGCATGAGCAGTACAAGGCCCGCTACAGCGCCACCTACGGGTCCGAACCGCATTGGCTGTCGGGCGTGGCCTATGACGGCGTGGCGGCCGTCGCAGCGCTGGCCAAGCGGGGATCGCCACTGGACCGCACGTCCCTGACGCAAGGCGCGGGCTATGTCGGCGTCAACGGCATCTTCCGCCTGCTGCCGAATGGATCGAACGAGCGTGGTCTTGCCGTGGCGCAAATCCGCAACAACGCGGTCGTTGTCATCGACCCGGCCCCCAGCGCCTTTGGCGGTGCGGGTTTCTGAGCAGGGGCATGGAATGAACCAATCGACGGTGGCCGCGGCCACCTCTGTCGACACCCCGGCCCCCGAGGAGATGATCCTTCCGGGGGCCGAAATCATTGACATGCGCGCGCTTCGGGCGGCCATCACGGCAGAACTGACGGCCGCCCCGGATGCACGCGCGGCCCGCAGCATCGCGGTCCAGCACCTGCTGGCGGCCAAGGCCGAGGGGAACGCCAGACTGGCCGCGGCCTTTGCCGCGCGCCCCCATGCCGCGCGCAGCCTGATCCGGGCGCAGGCGCATCTGACCGACGGGCTGGTCACCACCGCCTTTCACGTGGCGCTTGATCTGCACCCCCTGCCCAACCCGACAGAGGCAGAGCGGATCACCGTTCTGGCCGTGGGCGGCTTTGGCCGGGCCGAGATGGCGCCGCATTCGGATGTGGACCTCTTGTTCCTGACACCGTGGAAGATCACGCCCTGGGCGGAAAGCGTGATCGAATCCATGCTTTACATGCTGTGGGATCTGAAGCTGAAGGTGGGCCATGCCTCGCGCACCGTGCGCGATTGCCTGCGCCTCGCGCGTGAGGATATCACCATCCGCACCGCGATGCTGGAACATCGCTTTCTGGCCGGTCACGCGCCCTTGGCCACCGAGCTGGCCGACCGGCTGTGGGATGAGGTGTTCCGCAACTCCGGCCCCGAATTCATCGAGGCCAAGCTGGCCGAACGGGCGGATCGGCACAAGCGCCAAGGCGGGCAGCGCTATGTGCTGGAGCCCAACGTGAAAGAGGGCAAGGGCGGGCTGCGCGATCTGCAAACGCTCTATTGGATCGGGAAATACCTGCATCGGGTGGGGTCAAGCTCGGGCCTCGTGCAGGCGGGGCTCTTGACGCGGGAAGAGTTCGACATCTTTGCCCGCGCCGAGGATTTTCTCTGGGCGGTGCGCTGCCACCTGCATTACACCACCGGTCGCGCGCAGGATCAGTTGGCCTTTGACCTGCAGGTCGAAGTGGCCAGCCGCATGGGCTATGCCGACACCACAGGCCGCCGCGCCGTTGAGCATTTCATGCAGGATTACTTCCGCCAGGCCACCCGCGTGGGCGAATTGACCCGCATCTTCCTGACCGAGCTTGAGGCCCGCCACGCCAAGCCCGAAGCCACCCTCATGGGCCTGTTCCGCCGCCGCAACAAGAAGGTGCGCCCCGGCTATCGGGTGGTGCAGGGACGGCTGGATGTGTCGGATGCAAAGACCTTCCTGTCCGACAAGCTGAACCTGCTGCGCGCTTTCGAAGAGGCGCTGCGGACGGCTTACCTCTTGCACCCCAACGTCATGCGCCTGATCGCCGCCAACCTTGACCGGATCGACGACGACATGCGCGCCGACCCCGAGGCGGTGCAGATTTTCACCGACCTCTTGCTGAAACACGGCAACCCGGAACGTGCGCTGCGGCGGATGAACGAATTGGGCGCGCTGGGAAGCTTTATCCCCGAGTTTGAACCCATCGTCGCGATGATGCAGTTCAACGTCTACCACCACTACACGGTGGACGAGCATATCATCCAATGCATCTCGATCCTGGCCCAGATCGAACGGGGGGAATTGGTCGAGGAATTGCCGGTGGTGTCGGGCATCCTGAAAGACGGCATCGACCGCAAGGTGATGTATCTGGCGCTGTTCCTGCATGACATCGGCAAGGGGCGACCCGAGGATCATTCGATCATCGGCGCGCAGATTGCCCGCCGCATCTGCCCGCGTCTTGGCCTGACGGCCGAAGAAACCGAAACCGTGGAATGGCTGGTGCGCTATCACCTGCTGATGTCAGACATGGCGCAAAAGCGCGACATCGGCGATCCGCGCACGGTGCGCGACTTTGCCAAGGCGGTGAAAACCCGCAAGCGGCTGGATCTGCTGACGGTGCTGACGGTCTGCGACATTCGCGGCGTGGGTCCGGGGACGTGGAACAACTGGAAGGCCATGCTGCTGCGACAGCTCTATCAGCAAACCGCTGATGCGCTGGAGGGCGGGCTGGAAACCATCAACCGCGAAAAGCGCGAGGATGAGGCGAAGGCCGCCCTGCGCGATGCTCTGCGCGATTGGCCGGCGGAGCGTCTGGCGCAGGAAACCGCGCGGCATTATGTGCCCTATTGGCAGGGGCTATCGACGGACACGCAGGCGGTCTTTGCCCGGCTTTTGACCGACCTGCCCGACAATGAAATCCGCATAGACCTGCATCCTGATGCACATCGCGACGCCACCCGCGCCTGTTTTGCGCTGGTGGATCATCCGGGCATCTTCTCGCGTCTGGCCGGGGCTTTGGCCTTGGTGGGCGCGAACGTGGTGGACGCGCGGACCTATACGTCAAAGGACGGCTATGCGACGGCCGTGTTCTGGGTACAGGATGCCGATGGCAAACCCTATGAGATCACGCGCCTGCCGCGCCTGCGCCAGATGATCCACCGCACCTTGGCCGGAGAGATCAAACCCCGCGATGCCTTCCGCGACCGCGACAAGGTGAAGAAACGGGAACGGGAGTTCCGCTTTCCAACCCACATCACCTTCGACAATGAAGGCTCCGAGATTTATACGATCATCGAGGTCGATACCCGTGACCGTCCGGGGCTGCTGTTTGACCTGACCCGCACCTTGGCGGCCAACAACATCTACATCGCCAGCGCCGTGATCGCGACATTCGGCGCGCAGGTGGTGGACAGCTTTTACGTCAAGGACATGTTCGGCTTGAAGCTGCACCAGAAATCGCGGCAGGAAGCGCTGGAGAAAAAGCTGCGGCAGGCCATGATCGACGGCGCGGAACGTGCGCTGACATGATCCTGCGGGCGGGCGCGGGGGGCAAAAGGCCATGCAACCGATCCGACTGATCCGCTCTGCCGTCACGGTGGGCGGCTGGACGCTGCTGTCACGCGGCGCAGGCTTTGCGCGCGACATGATGATGGCGGCTTACCTTGGCGCAGGTCCGGTGGCGGATGCGTTCAACGTGGCGTTTTCGCTACCCAACATGTTCCGCCGTTTCTTTGCCGAAGGCGCGTTCAACATGGCTTTCGTGCCGATCTTCGCCAAAAAGCTGGAAAGCGGCGATGATGCACAGGGCTTTGCGCGGGATGCCTTCAACGGGCTGGCGGCGGTGCTGATCGTGTTTTCGGTGCTGGGCACGCTGGCGATGCCGTGGCTGGTCTGGGCGATGGCCTCGGGCTTTGCGGGGACGGAACGCTTTGATCTGGCGGTGATGTTCGGGCAGATCAGCTTTTCCTACATCCTGTTCATCAGCCTTGTTGCCCTGCTGTCGGGGGCGCTGAACGCCTATGGCCGGTTTACCGAAGCCGGGTTTGTCCCTGTGCTGATGAACCTGATGTTCATCGCGGCGATGGGGCTGGCGGTGTGGCTGGGCTGGGATATGGGGCTGACGCTGGCATGGACGGTGCCGGTGACGGGGGGCGCGCAACTGGCCTTCACTTGGGTCGCGGCGCATCGGATGGGCCTGCGCTTTACCCCCGGCCTGCCGCGCCTGTCGCCGGATTTGAAGCGGCTGGCGCTGATCGCCGCGCCTGCCGTGCTGACGGGCGGGGTGGTGCAGGTCAACCTGTTGGTGGGGCGGCAAGTCGCCAGCTACACCGAAGGGGCTGTGTCATGGCTGGTCTATGCGGATCGGCTGTATCAACTGCCGCTCGGCGTGGTGGCCATCGCCATCGGCACGGTGCTGCTGCCCGACCTGTCCCGCCGTCTGCGCGCGGGCGATGCCGTGGGGGGGCGGGAGTCGTTCAACCGGGGCACGGAACTGGCGTTGTTGCTGACCCTGCCCGCCGCTGTGGCGCTGATGGTGATCGCGCTGCCGCTGACGCATGTGCTGTATGAGCGCGGAGCCTTCACCGCCGCCGACACGCACGCGACCGCCTTGGTGCTGGCCATTTACGGCGCGGGGCTGCCTGCATTCGTGCTGCACAAGGTGCTGCAACCGTTGTTCTATGCGCGGGAGGATAGCCGCAGCCCGTTCCGCTATGCCCTTTGGTCGATGGCGGTGAACGTGGTCTTTGCCGTGGGGATGATGCCGCTGATCGGCTTTTCCGCTGCCGCTTTGGCCACCACCGTGGCGGGCTGGACCATGGTCTGGCAGCTCTGGCGCGGGTCGCGGGCGATGGGGGATGAGGCGCGCATCGACGACCGCCTGCGCCGCCGTCTGCCGCGTATCCTTGCGGCCTGCGGAGTGATGGCGGCGGTGCTGTGGGGTGGCGCTTGGCTTATGGACGGGCCGTTGTCTGCACCGGGCTGGCGCTATCCGGCCTTGGCCGCGCTGATCGCGGCGGGGATGGTCAGCTATGGCGCTGCGGTTCTGGCGTTCCGCGCCTATCGGCTGTCCGACCTGCGGGCCGCGATGCGCCGTCAGCGCTGACGAATCCGCGATTTCAGCCGGGCGATGCCGCCGGGGCTGACGATGAAGCACAAGAGGAACCCTGCGGCGAACCCGGCAAGATCGGCCACGATCTCCCACCCGATGCCACCAAAGACGGTGAACAAAAGCTGGGTGCCGATCAGGAAGGCGATCATGCCAAAGGCCCGCAAGCGGCTGTCGCCGGTGACGATGGCCCGCGTCCACAACAGCCATGTGAAGCCGCCGATCAGCCCGTAAACCGGAGGATAGCCGCCATAAAGCGGGGTGTGCACCATGGGCAGCGCGGTATAGGCCGCCGCCCCGGCCAGCGTGGCCCCAAAGAAGATGGCCAGAACCGACCACCAGCGAAACGCCTCACCCACCATCTTGCCCAAGGCGAGCAGGATCACGATCACGAACAGGGCGTGGGTCATGCTGGCGTGGACAAAGGGATAGCTGACCAGCCGGATCATGTGGTGCAGCGGATAGGTCCCCTGTTCCAGCATGGCGCGCATGACATCCGGGGCAAAGACGAACCGCTCCAGCGCTTGCAGACGCCAACCCACAGCCTCTGGTCCGCCGACAAGACCGCTGGCGCCAAGCGTCACCACCGCCTCCATCGCGATCATCGGCAGGGCCAGCGCCCAAACCACGGGCGGGAGGGGGTTCAGCGGGGCGGCATCGTTCATCGGTCACTCCTGCACAGGATCAGGGCATGGCGGTCCGCGTCATTGACGCAACCCATGGCCAGCGATAAGCCCAAGGCGCAACTTTGACCAGATGGGAGCATATCATGGCCGATGCGGTCCAAACGCCTCAGCCCACCTTCCCCCCGCGCATCTTCTCAGGGATTCAACCCTCGGGCGGACTGACGCTGGGCAACTATCTCGGGGCGCTGAAGCGCTTTGTCGAGAAGCAGGAAGAAGGCATCGAAACGATCTATTGCATGGTGGACATGCATGCGATCACCGTCTGGCAAGACCCCGAAAAGCTGCGCCAGCAGACGCGCGAAGGGGCTGCGGCCTTTATCGCCGCCGGGATTGATCCGGCACGGTCGATCCTGTTCAACCAATCGCAGGTGACCGCCCATGTTGAATTGGGCTGGATTTTCAACTGCATCGCCCGCATGGGCTGGATGAGCCGGATGACCCAGTTCAAGGACAAGGCCGGGAAGAATTCCGAGAATGTCTCGCTGGGTCTCTTCGCCTATCCGTCGCTGATGGCTGCCGACATTCTGGCCTATAAGGCCACGCATGTGCCGGTGGGCGACGATCAGAAGCAACACCTTGAGCTCTGCCGCGACATCGCGATCAAGTTCAACAATGACTACAAGGTGGATTTCTTCCCGGTGGTCGAACCCGTGATCGAAGGGGCTGCGACCCGCGTGATGAGCCTGCGCGACGGCACCAAGAAGATGTCGAAATCCGATCCATCGGACCAATCGCGCATCAACCTGACGGATGATGCCGACACCATCTCGAAGAAAATCCGCAAGGCCAAGACTGACCCAGAGCCGCTGCCTGACAACCTTGACGGGCTGAAGGACCGACCCGAGGCGCGCAATCTGGTCAACATCTACGCCGCCTTGGCCGGACATACGCCCGAGCAAGTGATCCGCGATTATGCCGGGGCGCAGTTCGGCACCTTCAAGCCTGCGCTTGCCGATCTGGCCGTGGCGAAGCTGGAGCCGATCACGCTGGAAATGAACCGTCTGATGCAGGACCCGGCCGAGATTGATCGCATCCTTGGCGCAGGGGCCGACCGGGCCGAGGCGATTGCACGGCCGATTGTTGATCAGGTCTATGACATCGTGGGCATGATCCGCTCACGCCGTCGTTAAGGCGATGCGGGCGCTGGCGCGGCTGTTGCTGACGCTGGCGCTTGTGGCGTCGCTGGTCTTTACGCTGTGGTCGGGGGCGCGTCTGGCCACCGATCCGGCGCTGACCCTGTGGCGCGATGCGGCGGCATCAGAGATCGTGGCGGCGACCGAAAGCGTCTTGGCCGAGGCGGCAACGCCAGAGGCTTTGGCCGCGCGTATTGCCACGCACCTTGACGCAGACCCGCGCGATTGGGTGGTGCTGGACGCGCTGACCGATCTGGCGAGGGAACGCTCCGTTGAGTTGCCCCCCGATCTGGTGGACCGCCTGCAAGTCTTGCGGGCGCAGGATTCGGGGCTGCTCGCCACCGCGCAAAGCTGTGCGGCCTGTGTGATGGATGCCGGGGCCTGCACGGTGTCCCTGCTGCTGCTCTGCCGCGCGCCGGTGGACCTGACGCCGGTGGGCGATGTGGCGGGCATCGTGCGGGCAGGGACGGCGCATCTGGCGGGGACGGAGATTGACGAGATCGACCTTGGCCTGTCCATCGTGGGCCTAGGGGCGACGGCGCTGGTGCTGTTTTCGGGCGGCAGTTCTTTGTCGGTCAAGGCAGGCGCGGGATTGGCCAAGGTGGCGCGGGGGGCGGGGCGGCTGTCCGATGGCTTGTCGGGCGTGATCCGCGTCGCGGTGCGCGACGGGGTGGATTGGGCGCGTCTGCCTGCCGTTCGGAATTCTGACGAGCTGGCTGCCGCGATCCGCGCCGATGCCTTTGCGCCGCTGTTTGCCACCGCGACCGACCTGACGCGCCTGCAAGGCGTCACCGGCACCGCGCGGGCGCTGCATCTGTTGCCCTTGATCGATGGCCCCGTCGCCGCCCGCCGTCTGGCCAATGGGGCCGAGGCCTTGGGGCCGTCGCGCCTGATCGCCGGGGTGGACCTTGCCGGACCGGCCCGGATGCTGCGCGCGACGGTGCGGTTTTCCGATCTGGCCGTGCAGTTCATCGGCGCGCTCTGCGCCTTCCTGTTGCTGCTGGCGCAGGGGATCGTGGGCGCGGTGAAATCTGTCGCCCTTCGGATGGCCCGGCGGCGGTTGCGCGACGACTAGCGCGACATTCGCCTGTCACATCGGGGTGGCATGCTCTGCATGGGCCGTGGTGAACGTTGCCCGTCTGCGAACGGCGATCCTTTCCCCGATCCCGTTTCCCCTTGCCCCTTCCGGTGTCCCCCTCGGCCGGAAGGGGTTTTCTCTTTGACCCGGCGACCTTGCGTCCTGCCCTTGCCACCCGCGCGGGGCGGCGGCATGATCCGATCCGAAGGAGAGCCATGATGCGGAAGTTTCTCGTCGTTCTCGACGACAGCCGGGAATGCCTGAACGCGATGCGGTTTGCTGCCCTTCGGGCGGCCCATACCGGGGGTGGGGTCACCATCCTGTCGATCATCCCGCCCGAGGAATATCAGCACTGGATGGGGGTGGCCGACCTGATGCGCGCCGAAGCGCGCGAGCGGATCGAAGCGCATTTCGAGGTCTTTGCCAAATGGATGCGAGACCGCAAGGGAATCAACCCCGAGCTGGTGATCCGCGAAGGTGACCCGGTGACCGAGATTCTGGCGCAGGTGAAGGAAGACCCGCAGATCGGCGTCCTGGTCCTTGGCGCGGCGACGGAAAAATCCGGCCCCGGCCCCTTGGTGACGGCGATGACCCGGAATTCGGGGAACTTGCCGATCCCTGTAACCATCGTGCCGGGGGATATGTCGAAGGAGCGGCTGGAGAGTATCAGTTGAGGGGGAAGCCCGTAGACTGACCAAGTGCTCATATTGCTATTGGCTCACCGTCAGCCAAGGGGCGCGGCCGTCCCGCCGGAGTGGTTGCACATATATGTGCGGCCGCCCCGGGGGGGCGGGACGGCCGCGCCCCGATGCTTTGGGCATCGGGGCAATCCTGAGCGTTGCGCTTGTGCCGACACTCACCAACCGCCGAAAAACTTAGAACCGTTCCAAACTTGACAGGCGCGGCCCCAAGGCGCATATCCGACTAGAACAGTCAGGGAAGAAGCCATGTTCATCCAGACCGAATCCACGCCAAACCCCGCGACGCTGAAATTCCTGCCCGGTCAGACCGTGCTCGACCTCGGCACCGCCGATTTCCCCAGCGCCGAAGCCGCGGCCAAATCGCCCCTCGCGCAGCGCATCTTCGCGGCGGGTGGCGTTGCGGGGGTGTTCTTCGGCACCGATTTCGTAACCGTGACCAAAGCCGATGATGTGGCATGGGACCATATCAAGCCTGCCATCCTTGGCGCGATCATGGAGCATTACCAGTCGGGCGCTCCGGTCATGATTGGCGAAGGCACCGGCGGCGGCCACAGGGAACACACCGGCGAGGATGGCGACATCGTGCGCCAGATCAAGGAACTGCTGGATACGCGGGTGCGCCCCGCCGTGGCGCAGGATGGCGGCGACATCACCTTCCACGGCTTTGACCGAGGTGTGGTCTATCTGCACATGCAGGGCGCTTGCGCGGGCTGCCCGTCCTCGACCCTGACCCTGAAGATGGGCATCGAAAACCTGCTGCGCCACTATATCCCCGAGGTGCTGGAGGTCCGGCCCGTTGCGGCCTGATCCCCTGATCCTTGCCTTTGACACATCGGCCGCGCATTGCGCGGCCGCTTTGTTGTCCGGCGACCGTCTGCTGGTCCTGCGGTTTGAGGCGATGGACAAAGGCCAGGCCGAACGGCTGATCCCCTTGTTGGATGACGTCTTGAAAGAGGCAGGTGTCACTTGGGCGGACCTCTCTGCCCTCGCCGTCGGCACCGGTCCCGGCAATTTCACCGGCGTCCGTATCGCTGTGGCGGCGGCACGGGGATTGGCGCTGTCGCTGGACATCCCCGCCCTTGGCGTGACGGCACTGGAGGCCCGGGCTTATGGGTTGACCCGTCCGCTGGCCGTGGTCGAAGACGCGCGGCGGGGAGAGGTTTACTTGCAGGAATTCGCGCCCGACGCCGATGCCGCGCGGGTGACGACCGTCGCAGCCCTTCCCTTCGAATGCGCCTTTGAGCGTTTCGCAGGCTCTGCCGCCGAAGCCGCCGCTGTGGCGACCGGGGGCACCGCCATTCCCCAACCTGTCCCAATGGTCGAAGCCATCGCCCGGATCGCGGCCACCCGTCGGGATGCGCCCCAGCCCCGCCCCGCGCCCTTTTACCTGCGTGGCGCGGATGCGGCCCCGCCCAGCGACCCGCCGCCTGTCATCCTGCCATGACACCGGACGCCCTCGCCGCGCTGCATGCGGCCTGCTTCACCTCGCCCCGACCCTGGAGCGCCGGGGAGTTCACCGACCTTCTCGCCCACCGTCTGGTCTTTCTGCTGACCGAACCGGGCGGCTTCCTGATGGGCCGGGTGATCGCCGATGAAGCCGAGGTGCTGACCATCGCCGTTGATCCGACCCTGCGCCAACAGGGCATCGGCGCGCGTCTGATGGGGCGGTTCCTGACCGAGTCGGCCGCGCGCGGTGCCGCATCCGCGTTTCTTGAGGTGGCAGAAAGCAACACCGCCGCCCGCGCGCTCTATGCACGCGCCGGTTTCACCGAATCCGGGCGGCGGCGGGGCTATTGTCACCGGCCCGACGGGTCACCGGACGACGCCCTGATCATGACCTGTGCACTTGCCGTTACGGAAGCCTGACGCACAACGCGGAAATTTTGATCATAAGATCAAAGAGTGGCCATCTTGGTCGCAAAGAGGTGTTGACCGTTTTGCCGGAACTTGCCCTAAATTGGCGACGAACCGACCGGCAGGAACGCATCAAGGCCGGCGGGGCAAAATCACAACCGGGAGAGTCCATTCATGACCCTGATGAAACAGTTTCTGGGCGCAGCGGCCACGCTGGCGCTGACCGCTGGCGTTGCAGCGGCTGACCCCGCTATCATTTTCGACCTTGGCGGCAAATTCGACAAATCCTTCAACGAAGCTGCCTTCAACGGCGCGGAGAAATGGGCCAAGGAAACCGGCGGCACCTACAAAGAGCTTGAGATGCAGGACGAAGCCCAGCGCGAACAGGCGCTGCGCCGTCTGGCCGAAGCCGGTGCCAACCCCGTCGTCATGACCGGCTTTGCCTTTGGGGATGTGCTGAACAAGGTCGCCCCCGACTTCCCGGACACCAAGTTCGCCATCGTTGACATGGTCGTGGATCAGCCGAACGTGAAGTCGGTCGTGTTCAACGAGCACGAAGGCTCCTACCTCGTCGGCATGCTGGCGGCGATGGCCTCCAAGTCCGGCACCGTCGGCTTCATCGGCGGCATGGACATCCCGCTGATCCGCAAGTTCGGCTGCGGCTATGCGCAGGGCGTCAAGGCCGTGAACCCGGATGCCAATGTCGTTCTGAACATGACCGGCACCACCCCGGCAGCCTGGAACGACCCGGTCAAGGGCGCGGAACTGGCCAAGGGCCAGAAAGCCCAGGGCGCGGACGTGATCTATGCGGCGGCGGGCGGCACCGGCGTGGGCGTGCTGCAAGCGGCAGCCGACGAAGGCATTCTGTCGATCGGCGTGGACAGCAACCAGAACTACATGCACCCCGGCTCGGTCCTGACCTCGATGCTCAAGCGCGTGGACAACGCGGTCTATGAGGCATTCAAGGAAGGCACCGACCTGAAGGCCGGCATCAACGTCATGGGTCTGGCCAATGACGGCGTGGGCTATGCGATGGACGAAAACAACGCCTCGCTGGTGACCGCTGAAATGCAGGCCAAGGTCGATGAGGCCGCCGCCAAGATCAAGTCGGGTGAGATCGCCGTTCATGACTACATGTCGGACAACACCTGCCCGGCGGCGACGTTCTGATCGCCTGACGGCATGAAAGAGACATGCCGCGCCAGAGATTTGGCGCGGCATGTTTGTTAAGGGCGGACAAGCGGCAGAAAGCCGTCGTTGCCCGGCGAAAACCGCCGAATGACGCCGCCGAACGGACAGGGGGACCACATGGCACAGGGTGGCTATGCCATCGAACTGAGGGGCATTTCGAAAGCCTTCGGTCCGGTGCAGGCGAACAGGGACATTTCGGTTGCCGTGCCCAAGGGCACCATCCACGGCATCATCGGCGAAAACGGCGCGGGCAAATCCACGCTGATGTCGATCCTTTATGGTTTTTACCGTGCCGACTCGGGCGAAATCCTGATCAACGGCACCCCCACCGCCATCCCAGACAGCCAGAGCGCCATCCGCGCCGGAATCGGGATGGTGTTCCAGCACTTCAAGCTGGTGCAGAATTTCACTGTTCTGGAGAACGTCATCCTTGGTGCCGAAGAGGGCGCGATGCTGGCGGGATCACTCTCCAAGGCGCGCAAGGTGTTGGGCGATCTCTCGCGCGAATATGAACTCGACGTGGACCCGGATGCCGTGATCGAGGACCTGTCGGTCGGCCATCAGCAGCGGGTCGAAATCCTAAAAGCGCTGTACCGGCAGGCCGATATCCTGATTCTGGACGAGCCCACCGGGGTTCTGACGCCAGCCGAGGCGGATCACCTGTTCCGCATCCTGCGCGGTCTGCGCGATCAGGGGAAGACCGTGATCCTGATCACCCACAAACTGCGCGAAATCATGGAGACCACCGACAATGTCAGCGTCATGCGACGCGGCACGATGGTCGGCACAGTCAAGACCGCCGAGACCAGCCCCGAAGAACTGGCCGAGTTGATGGTGGGCCGCAAGGTGCTGCTGGAGGTGGAAAAGGCCCCGGCCACCGTGGGGCGCACCGTGCTGTCGGTCGAAAACCTGTCGGTCACCGATGAACACGGGGTGATCCGGCTGAAAGGCGTCAGCTTTGAGATCAAGGCCGGTGAGATTCTGGGGATTGCGGGCGTTGCGGGCAACGGGCAGTCGGAACTCTTGGAGGCTTTGGGCGGCATTGCCCGCGCCACGGGTCGGGTGACCCTGAACGGCGCAGAGTTGCCGCTGTCAGGTGCCGGGGCCGATGGCCGCAGCCGCCGCGCGGCGGGTGTGGCGCATGTGCCAGAGGACCGCCAGCATCTTGGCCTGATCATGGATTTCGCCGCGTGGGAGAATGTGGCCTTCGGCTATCACGATGCGCCGGAATATCAGAAGAACGCGCTGTTCATGGACAACGACGCCCTGCGCGCCGATACCGCCCGCAAGATGGAGCGTTTCGATGTGCGCCCGCCCATCCCGACGCTGCCCGCCAAATCCTTTTCCGGCGGCAATCAGCAAAAGATCGTCGTGGCCCGCGAGATTGAGCGCAACCCGGACCTTCTGCTGATCGGCCAGCCGACACGCGGCGTGGATATCGGGGCCATCGAATTCATCCACAAGCAAATCGTCGCCCTTCGCGATGCCGGAAAGGCAATCCTGTTGGTCTCGGTGGAGTTGGACGAAATCCGCAGCCTGTCAGACCGCATTGCCGTGATGTTTGATGGCAAGATCATGGGCTTCCGCGACCCCGAAACCACGGATGAGCGGGAGTTGGGTCTGCTGATGGCCGGGATGACCGGCAAAGGGGAGGCCGCGTAAGATGGAACGCTTGCCGAAATGGGCCGATCTGGTCCTTGTGCCGCTGGTCAGCCTGTTGCTTGCCGCAATCATCGCCGCCCTTGTCATCATCGCCATCGGGCAAGACCCGTGGGAGGCGATCACCGTGATGGTCCAAGGCTCGCTGATGGATGGCTATGGCTGGGGCTATACCCTGTATTACGCCACATCCTTCATGTTCACCGGGCTTGCGGTGACCTTGGCCTTTCACGCCAGCCTGTTCAACATCGGCGGCGAGGGTCAGGCGCAGTTGGGGGGCCTTGGCGTGGCGCTGGCCTGTCTGTTCCTGCCGTGGCCGCATTGGACCTTGGCGCTCCTGGGGGCCACTTTAGCCGCTGCGCTGTTCGGGGCGGCCTGGGCGGCGGTGCCTGCCTATCTGCAAGCCAAGCGCGGCAGTCATATCGTCATCACCACGATCATGTTCAACTACATCGCCTCGGCCTTGTTGATCTTCCTGCTTGTCGATGTGCTGCGCCCGGATGGGCAGATGGACCCGGCGACGGCGAACTTCCCCGAGGCGACGGCCCTGCCGACGCTGAACCAACTGCCGCTGTTCAATCTCTTCTTCACCTCAAAGGTGCCCGCCAATATCACGCTGCTGATCGCCTTGGCGGCGGCGGTGGGGGTCTGGGCGCTGCTGTGGCGCACGCGGTTGGGCTATTCGATCCGCGCCTTTGGCAAATCCGAAGATGCGGCGAAGTATGCCGGGATCAATCCGTTCCGCATCACCATGATTGCGATGCTGCTGTCGGGCGCGCTGGCAGGCATGATGGCCATCAACAATGTGATGGGTGAGGCGGGGCGGCTGTTGCAGAACTCCGCCTCTGGTGCCGGGTTCATCGGGATTGCGGTGGCGCTGATGGGGCGCAATCATCCGCTGGGGGTGGTGCTGGCCTCGATCCTGTTCGGGTTCCTGTTCCAAGGCGGGGCGGAACTGGGCATGTGGACCAAGATCCCGATCGAGATGCGGGTGGTGGTGCAGGGTCTGGTGATCCTGTTCACCGGGGCCTTGGATGTGATGGTGCGGATGATGCTGACGCGGATTTTCGCGGCCTTCCGGGGCGGCAAAGCGGCCAAGGGGGCGGTGTGATGGATTACGCGACGCTGCTGCAACTGCTGGACACGACGATCCGTCTGGCAACGCCTTTGCTCTTTGCCTGTCTGGCGGGGCTTTATTCCGAACGCGCCGGGATTTTCGACATCGGGCTTGAGGGCAAGATGCTGATGGCGGCGATGGCCTCCGCCTCGGTCGCCTATCTGACGGGGTCGGTCTGGATGGGGGTTCTGGCGGGGATTGGTGCGTCGCTGATCCTTGCGGGGATCCATGGGATTGCGTCCATCACGTTCCGGGGCAATCAGTTGATTTCCGGCGTGGCGCTGAACTTTGTGGCGTCGGGCATCACGGTGCTGGTGGCACAGCGCCTGTTCGCCCAAGGCGGGCGCACCCCGCCGTTGGAAGGTGACGCCCGCTTTGCCCCGATCACCCTGCCCTTTGCCGCGGCGTTGCGCGATGTGCCTGTGATCGGGCCGCTGTATTACGAGGTGATCTCCGGCCATCCGTTCCTTGTTTATCTGGGGTTCCTGACTGTGCCGCTGACGTGGTGGGTGCTCTATCGCACGCGCTTTGGCCTGCGCCTGCGGGCGGTGGGGGAAAACCCGGCGGCGGTGGATACGGCGGGGATTTCTGTTGTGGGCCTGCGCTTTGCCGCCGTGGCGATCACCGGGGTGCTCTGCGGTCTGGCCGGGGCCTATATGGCCACCGCCCTGCAAGCGGGCTTCGGGCGCGAGATGACGGCGGGGCGCGGCTACATTGCCCTTGCCGCGCTGATCTTTGCCAAATGGCGGCCCGTCGCGGCGCTCTGGGCCTGCCTGCTGTTCGGGTTCTTCCAGGCGCTGGCGTTGCGGCCTGACGTCGTGGAAGGCGTGTTGCAATTCAAGGTGCCCGTCACCTTCCTCGACGCGCTGCCCTATGTGCTGACCGTCCTCGTCCTTGCCGGGTTTGTCGGCAAAGCCATCCCCCCGCGTGCAGGAGGCGAGCCCTATGTCAAGGAACGTTGAGGCCCCGACCGTCGCAGCCCTGATCCGTGCGCGGGCTGGGTCCGAGCCTGTGAAGCTGGGCCTGATCCTTGGCTCTGGCCTTGGTCATCTGGCCAGCGCGGTGGAGGGGGTGGCGATCCCTTACGCCGATCTGCCGGGTTTTCCGCATGCGGGGGTGTCGGGGCACAACCCCAACCTTGTGATCGGCACGCTGGAAGGTGTGCGCGTCGCCGTCTTTGGCGCGCGGGAGCATTACTACGAAAACGGCAATCCCCATGCGATGCGCCTGCCCTTGGAGGTGTTGCGTGAACTGGGGGCCGACAGTCTGATCGTCACCAATGCGGCGGGAAGCCTGCGGTCAGACATCCGGCCCGGTGACCTGATGCTCTTGTCGGATCACATCAACTTTTCCGGCCTCAATCCGTTGATCGGTGAGCGCACCGATGCGCGTTTCGTGCCGATGGGCGATGCGCATGACCCCGGCATCCGCGCCGCGCTGCAAGCGAGTGCTGCGGCAGAAGGTGTGCCGCTGCCCGAAGGGGTGTATGCGTGGTATTCTGGGCCGTCCTTTGAAACACCTGCCGAAATCCGCGCGATCCGCATCCTTGGCGGCGATGCTGTGGGGATGTCGACGGTGCCGGAAGTGATCCTTGCGCGCTTCCTCGGCCTGAAGGTTTCGGCGGTGTCCACCATCACCAACATGGCGGCGGGCCTGTCGGATGAGAAGATCAGCCACGAGCATACCAAGGCCATGGCCCCCCTTGGCGCGGCGAAATTGGAACGTGTGCTGCGGCATTTCCTGCGCCATCTCCGATGAGCATGCCAAGCGTTTGACATCGCGGCCAAAGGGGGTGACTCTGCGGTCTGACCGTCACCTCTGAACACCTCGCGGCACATGCAGCTTTATCTTCCCATCGCCGAGGTCTCGGTCAACGCATTCCTGCTTTTGGGCATCGGCGGCATCGTGGGCTTTCTGTCCGGCATGTTCGGGGTGGGCGGCGGGTTTCTGATCACCCCTTTGCTGTTCTTCATCGGCATTCCGCCCGCCGTCGCCGTGGCCACCGGGGCCAATCAGGTGGTGGCTTCGTCGGTATCGGGCGTACTGGCGCAGATGCGGCGCAAGGCGGTGGATTTCCGCATGGGGACGGTGCTGCTGTTGGGCGGCTTCATCGGATCGGGCATCGGGATCTGGGTCTTTGCCCGGCTGACCGCGCTGGGACAGGTCGATCTGTTCGTGCAACTGTCCTATGTGCTGTTTCTGGGCTTGATCGGCGCGATGATGCTGCAAGAAAGCCTGCGCGCGTGGTTTCGCAACCGCAGTGGCGCACCTGTGCGGCGCTCGCATGTGCACACTTGGGTGCACGGCCTGCCCTTCAAGATGAAGTTCCGGGCGTCAGGCCTGTATATCTCGGTCCTGCCGCCGATGGCGGTGGGGGCATTGGTGGGCTTTCTTGCCGCCATCATGGGGGTCGGCGGCGGTTTCATCATGGTCCCGGCGATGATCTATCTGCTGGGGATGCCAACCAAGGTGGTGGTTGGCACCTCGCTTTATCAGATCATCTTCGTCACAGCCTTTACCACGCTGATGCATGCGGTGACGAACCAGACCGTCGATATCATGCTGGCGATGCTCTTGATCGTCGGCGGGGTGATCGGTGCGCAATTCGGAACACGGGTGGGCGTCCGGCTCAAGGCCGAACAGTTGCGCATCCTGCTGGCGCTGCTGGTGCTGGCGGTGGCGGGCAAGATCGCGCTGGACCTGCTCTTGCAACCGGCGGAGCTGTTCAGCGTCACGCCGGGGTTGCTGCCATGAGGCGGCTGGCCCTGATCCTGTCGCTGATCGCCGCCCCTGCGATGGCAGAGGAAAAGATCGTCTCCGGTCTCAGCCAGAACCGGGTGTCGATCACGGCGGATTTTGATGGGTCGGAACTGCTGATCTACGGCGCGGTCAAACGCGAAGCCCCCATCCCCGCCAGCAAGCTGGAGGTGATCGTCACTGTCGAAGGGCCGAGCACGCCGCTGGTCATTCGCAAGAAAGACCGTGTGGCGGGCATCTGGATCAACCGCGAACGGGTGCGCATCGACGCGGCCCCCAGCTTTTACGCCGTGGCGACGACAGGCCCGCTGAACAGCATCCTGTCCGAGACCGACAACCTGCGTCACCGCATCACCATCCCCCGTGCGATCCGCGCCATCGGATTGACCGGCGAGGCGAGGGAGTCGGATGCCTTCGTCGACGCCCTGCTGCGCATCCGCCGCGACAATGGGGCGTATCGATCGATGCAGGGCGCGGTCCAGCTGTCGGATGAGACGCTGTTCCGCACCGACATCGTGCTGCCCGCCAACCTGACCGAGGGCGAATACAAGGTCCGGCTGTTCCTGACCCGCGACGGGCGGGTGGTCGATCATCAGGACCGGGTGATCTTTGTCCGCAAGGAGGGGTTGGAGCGGTTCCTGTTCAACCTGTCGCGCGAACAGCCGCTGCTTTACGGGCTGCTGGCACTCGCCTTGGCGGGCTTGGCCGGTTGGGGCGCGTCAGAGGCGTTCCGTCTGCTGCGGCGCTGATGCGATGCGGGTGGCAAGGGCGGGATAGGCCCGCCACATCGTCACACCCCGCGCGGCAAAGAACACCATCAGCGCCGCCCAGAGGCCGTGATTGCCGAAGAGGGGCACCAGAACAGCCAAGGCCACCGCATAGACGCAGGCCGACAGCATCATCGTGCGCCGCATCTGGGCGGTCAGGGTCGCGCCGATGAAGATGCCATCGTAGATCCATGCGAAGACCCCGATCACGGGGGCCGCGACGACCCAGATCAGGAAATGACGCGCCTCAAGCCGCACGTCGGGGGCGGTGGTCATCAGATCGATGATCCATGGCCCCGCCAGCGCGAACACCGCCGCCAGCACCACGCCCCCGGCGACGCCCCAGCCCATCGACATCCGCGCCGCCTGCCGCGCCTGTCCCAGCGCCCGCGCGCCGACGGCTTGGCCCACCAAGGTCTCGGCCGCAAAGGCGAAACCGTCCAGCGCGTAGGAGATGATGCCCAGGAACTGCATCAGCACCTGATTGGCCGCCAAGGTCACATCCCCCATCCGCGCGCCAAGGAAGACGAAGGAGGTAAAGCCCACCTGCAACAGCACCGACCGGATCATGATGTCTCGGTTGACCAGCAGCATCACCGCCAGCGCCGCCCGGTCGGCCACCCGCGCCAATGCCGCGCGCCAGACCGGCCACAGACCATCCCGGCAAAGCCACAGCCCCAGCGCCAGCCCGGACCATTCGGCGATCAGCGTGGCCCCGGCCACCCCCGGCACACCCCAGCCCAGACCCAGCACGAA
Organism: Paracoccaceae bacterium; assembly: GCA_027486345.1. Taxonomy (GTDB): domain Bacteria; phylum Pseudomonadota; class Alphaproteobacteria; order Rhodobacterales; family Rhodobacteraceae; genus Paragemmobacter. The sequence goes on along the minus strand of JAIXPH010000050.1, from coordinate 1,752 downwards.
CCACAGGTCCAGCGCGATGTTCACCCCGTTGATCCAAAGCTGCAGCAGCAGCACCGCCCGCGTGCGTTCAACCGCGATCAGCCAGCCGGTGACGGCATAGGCGGCGATGGTGGCAGGCGCGCCCCAAATGCGGATGGACAGGTATTGCCGCGCCAGCGCTTCAACCTCTGCGCCTGCGGGCGCGATGGCGAATGCGGCGCGGAAGAGCACGCCTTGCAGCAGGATGAACACCAGCCCGGCCCCCGCGCCGATCATCAGCGCCCGCAACAGGATCGCCCCGCGTTCGGCCATGTCCCCCGCCCCATGCGCCTGCGCGGCAAGGCCGGATGTCCCCATCCGCAGGAAGCCGAACACCCAGTACATCGTCACAAGGATCACCGACCCAATCCCCACCGCTCCAATCGGCGCGGCCTGCCCCAATTGCCCCACCACCCCGGTATCCACCGCCCCCAAAAGCGGCACCGTGGCGTTCGAGATCACGATGGGCGCTGCGATGCGCAACAGGCGGCTGTGGGTCAGATCGGTCATGCCCCGACCATGCCGAAGCGCCGCGCCAAGGGAAAGCCGGAATGCTTGCGGGACAGAGCATGAGACCTTAGGCAGACGGCACAGGAACCACAGGTGCAGCATGGCCAAGACCCCGACCTCCCGCATCGACCGGCTGCTCGCGTCGATGGGCTACGGCTCCCGGACCGAGATGGCGCGGCTGGCCAAGGCGGGGGGCCTGATGCTGGACGGGGCGGAGGTCGCGGATGTCTCGCAACGCATCGCCCTGACGCCGGACCTACCCGCGCGGATGCAGGTGGACGGGCAAAGGCTGGACCCGCTGCCGGGGGTGGTGATCCTGCTGCACAAACCGCTGGGCATGACCTGTTCGCACAAGGAGGACGGCCCCTTGGTCTATGACCTGCTGCCCGCCCGCTGGCGGCGGCGGGACCCCGCGATTTCCACCGTGGGGCGGCTGGACAAGCAGACCTCGGGCCTTCTGCTGATGACCGATGACGGTGATCTGTTGCACCGCCTGATCAGCCCCAAACGCCATATCCGCAAAACCTACCGCGCCACCCTCGCCCGACCGCTGACCGGGGCGGAGGGGGCCGTCTTCGCCTCAGGGCAGATGATGCTGGAGGGCGAGGCCAAACCCCTGCTGCCCGCAGAGCTGGAGGTGCTCGGCCCCCGCGAGGCTCGCCTGCACATCACCGAAGGCCGCTACCACCAAGTCCGCCGCATGTTCGCCGCCGTGGGCAACCATGTGGAGGCCCTGCACCGCGAGGCGATGGGAGGATTGCGGCTGGACGAGGGGATAGCGCCGGGCGCGTGGCGGGTGCTGGGGGCGGAGGAGGTGGGGAGGGTGTGAGGGGGGGGGGCGCAATCACTGGTTGCGATTTCCCCATTCGCCGATAGACTGTTGGTGTTGTTCTTGAGGTAGTACGTTGTGGCCGAAGTTTTTCTTTCGACGGCAGACTTGATCGAGGTGTTGCGCCGACCGAAACGACTACTGATCACAAACACATGGAGCCTACCTACCCATAACGGTCAACGCGGCTTCAGAATGAAAGCCGTGTTGCAGGATGGAAGTGAGATTATTCGTGGTCTGAGCTTGGAAATCCGGTGTCACGCCGAGGGTATTGAGCGCCCGGTGAGCGTAGCGCTTCTAGGGTCAGGACCTATTGATCTTGCTGTTGCGGCATGATTCAGCCTCCGCAAGGAGACCGATCAATGAGCAACCTTTTCTGGCTGACCGACGTGCAG
>JAIXPH010000041.1 GCA_027486345.1 Paracoccaceae bacterium | reverse complement strand
TTCGACGAACTTGTTCACCACGCCATGTTTGCGCAGCATCTGCACGACCTTCAGCACCAGATCGGTGGCCGTGGTGCCCTCCATCATCGCGCCGGTCAGTTTGAAGCCGACGACTTCGGGGATCAACATCGAAACCGGCTGACCCAGCATCGCGGCCTCAGCCTCGATCCCGCCGACGCCCCAGCCGAGGACCGCCAGACCGTTGACCATCGTGGTGTGGCTGTCGGTGCCCACCAACGTATCCGGGTAGGCCACTTCCACGCCGCTGGGATCGGTGTCGGTCCAGACGGTCTGGGCCAGATATTCAAGGTTCACCTGATGGCAAATCCCGGTTCCGGGCGGCACCACGCGGAAGTTGTTGAACGCCTTTTGCCCCCATTTCAGGAAGACATAGCGCTCCATGTTCCGCTCGTATTCGCGGTCCACGTTGGCTTGGAACGCACGCGGCGTGCCGAATTCGTCGATCATCACCGAATGGTCGATGACCAGATCGACGGGGACCAACGGGTTGATCTTGGCGGCCGAGCCTTTCAGCCCAAGGATGCCGTCGCGCATCGCGGCAAGGTCCACCACGGCCGGAACGCCGGTGAAGTCCTGCATCAGGACGCGCGCCGGGCGATAGGCGATCTCGCGCGGGTTCTTGCCGCCAAGGGTGGCCCATTCGGCAAAGGCCTTGATGTCATCGACGCTGACGGTCTTGCCATCCTCGAACCGCAGCATGTTCTCCAGCACCACCTTCAGCGCGGCGGGCAGGCGCGAGAAATCGCCAAGCCCGGCCTCTTGCGCGGCGGGGATCGAGTAATAGGCGACGGTCTTGCCGCCTGCGGAAAGCATTTTGCGGGTTTTCGCGCTATCGTGTCCGACGGTAACGGTCATTCTCGGGCCTCCTGACTGCTGGCACGGTCTGTCTTGGGTCTGTCGCGGCCCGTCTCCGCACCGATGGCGCGGCGGGTCCATTTTCCTATCCCATGCCGTGGCAAAAGCTGTGTGGCAAGGGAGTCGGGCGCTTTGTATGCAATTGTATGCCAAAAATCCAGTGCTTTTGCACGACCGTTTTTATCCTCGCCTGCGGCGTACTGTTGCCACAAAGTCGCGGTCTGCTGCGGTGGCTGTTGCAATAAGGCTCGCAAAACCTTGATTGGCGAGGGGAGGCCGCTTTTTGCTAAGGCTGTCTTGCACCATGCCGCTTGTCGGCGGGTCAGTCGGGGAACGGAAAGGGTCAGATGCGACATATCGTCAGCGCAGCCTGCGGGCTTTGGCTTTGCCTGCCTCTGCCCGTCGCGGCGCAGTCCACCACCGGGGTGCTGGTCGAACTTTACACCTCGCAGGGCTGTTCGTCCTGCCCGCCCGCCGACGCGTTCCTGTCCGAACTGGCGCAGGCCGATGGCGTGATCGCCTTGGCGCTGCATGTGGATTACTGGGACTATATCGGCTGGGAAGACGCCTTCGCCGATCCCGCCTTTACCGAGCGGCAAAAGATGTATGCCCGCGCCGCGAACAGCCGGATGGTCTATACGCCGCAGATGATCGTGGGCGGTTTGGACCGGGTGGAGGGCAACACGCCGGACGCCGTGGTGCGCTTTATCGGCAAGCACATGGCTCATTCCGGTGGGGTGGATCTGACCCTCACGCGCAAGGGCGCACAGGTGGAGATCCGTGCCAGCGCCGCGCAACCCTTGGCCAAGGGGGCCATGGTGCAACTGGTGCGCTACCTGCCCGAGGCGACGATCCAGATCGAACGCGGCGAGAATGCCGGGCGGAGCATGACCTATCACAACATCGTCACCTCATGGCAGCGGGTGGGTGAATGGCAGGGCGGCGCACCCTTGGACATGACCGCCGACGCGCCGGGGGATGAGCCGGTGGTGGTGATCCTGCAAGAGCCGGGCCCGGCGCGGGTGCTGGCTGCGGCGCGTCTCGACTGAGGCTTAGCCGCGCTTGGCCTGCGTCTCGCGGTGCCAGATATACAGCCCCGCGCCGACAATCACAGACGCCCCGACCAGCGTCCAGACATCCGGGTATTCGCCGTAAAGCACGATGCCCCAAAAGGTGGCCATCACCAGCCCGGCATAGCCAAAGGGGGCGACAGTTCCCGCCTCGGCCACCGAAAACGCCCGGATCAGCGCCATCTGCGCCGCCGTGCCCAAGGCCCCCAGCAGGATGAACCACGGCCAATCGGCCAACGGGATCGGCTGCCAATAGACGGGCACACCCGCCGACATCACCACCGTGCCAAAGGCTGAGGCCAGGATCATCGACGTCCAGGCGCTTTCCTGCGCCCCGACCTTGCGTGTCAGCAGCGCGGCTGCCGCATAAGACACCGCACAGCAGAGCGGCAACAACGCAGCCGGGGTGAAGACCGCCGCCCCGGGCCGGATCACGATCATCGCGCCGACCATGGCGAGGATGACCCCGCCGATGCGGCGCGGTCCCAAAGGCTCACCCAGAAACAGCGCCGCCCCCAGTGTGATCAGCACCGGGTTGATGTCGGTCAGCGCCGTCGCCTCAGCCAGACCGATGTGGTTCAGGGACAGGAAGAAGAACCCCGTCGCCCCCAATTGCGCCAAGGACCGGAAAAGATGCTGCACCGGAAACCGCGTGCGGACAAAGCCGGGAAAGCGGCGGTTCAGGATCAGGACGACCAGAAGGAACTGCCCCGCAAACCGCGCCCAGATCACCTGCGGCGTCGGATAGCGCGCCACCAGACCCTTGGCCAAGGCATCCATCGCCGTGAACAGAACCACCGCCAACAGCATCAGCAAGATGCCCTTGCGGGCGTCGGTATGGGTCGGACCTGTCACGGAAGCTCTGCCTTGTGCTGCGCCGTGACGCTATGCGCCCCGCCCGGCGGGAACAAGGGCAGAAGCGCTGGATCTTTGCCCAAGGCCTTTGCCTTCCCCGTTGCTCAAATATCCTGCGGGGGTCCGGGGGTGCAAAACCCCCGGCGCTGTCCGCCCAAAGCACCGCGTCCAAACCCAACCGCGGCAGCGGCGGCGGGTGAAGGCTGGGGCCTGCCCCGGCCCGAACCCGCCGCCTCACTCTTCTGGCAGGACCAGCGACACCTCTCCCGCCGCCTCCAACTGCCGGATGGCGGCGACAACCCCGGACAAGGCTGTTTCGCCATCCTTGGGCCGGATCTGGCCACGTTCGGCCATCTCTTCGCGCAAGGATTGCGCCATGCGCTGCGAGATATTGGTCAACAGAAAATCGCCCACCTCTGCGCCGCCAAAGGTCAGGGCCGTGACCAGCATCGACGGATCGACCACGCGCAGGAGTTTCGGCACGTCGCGGGGCGACAGGCGGGTGGGGATATGGGCATAGGTGAATATCTTGCGCCGCACCTCCTCGGCAAAGGCGGCATCCTCCTGTTCCAGCCCCGACAGCACCTCATCACGCGTGACGGCGGCCGAGACGTTCAGGATCGCCCCCACTCGCGCCACGGGATCGGTGTCAAAGGCCCGCGGTGGTTGCGCGTCCAACTGACCGACCAGGGACAGGCCGATGCGGCGGACGGTTTCGGGATCGACATTGCCGGTCATCGACACAGCATGGGCGATGCGCCGCGCGCGGTCCCCCGGCAGGCGGCCCAGCAGATCCGCCGCTTTTGGCACCGGCAGTTTGGACAGCATCACCGCCGCGACCTCTACCGCCTCATCCTGCAAGACGGGCAGCAGGCGTTCGGGGGGCAGGGCCACCAGCCGGTCCCACGGGTCCGCCTTGGCCGAAGCCCCGGCCAGACGCCGCAAGCGGCTGGCGGCGGTGGCCGAGATATGGCCGTCCATCAGCCCCAAGGCCCCTTCGATCCCATTGGGAAAGGCCAGACCCGCCTGATCCAGACGGTCAACGAATTCCTGCACCACCTCTTGCATCGTGGCGCGGTCCACCAGCCGCATCTGCCCGATCTGTTCGGTCAAGGCGGCCTGCATGTGTTCTGGCAAAGAGGACAAGGGCAGGGGGCTGCCCTCGGCCAGCAAAAGCCGCACGATGATCGCCGCCTTTTCGCGGGGCGAAGGCAGGCGTGAGGGAAGGGTCTGGCCCACGGGGCCAAGGGACGCCAAGGCCCGCACGGCGGGACCGGGAAGAGCGGGGGTCAGGGCTGCGTCGGCCATGCCTTGCCTTTCATCGTTTCAGATGGTGGCAAGGTGGCCGCTCCGGGTTAAGGCGGGGTGAAAACCCGCCTCAGGTCGTCACTTGCACGCAGGATTTCGTCTCGGCATCCCAGACATAGCCCACCGCGCAGCTTTGCGCCTTTTGATGGTCACAGGCCCCTTGGGCCAGCGCGGACAGGGGGGCGAAGCTCAGCACGGCAGCAAGGAAAACTGGGAGGTTTGCTTTCAAGACGGGGCGGGGCAGGGTCATGGCGCGGCGTCTCCTTTGGGGTGCGTTTATGCTGACAAAGGTAGCACCAAAAGCGAAAGCCCCAGCGCCTGCGCGCCGGGGCTTTGCTTCACGACTGCGTGAACGGATCAGGCCGCGCCGAAAACGCGGGCAAAGATCGTGTCCACATGTTTGGTGTGGTAGCCGAGATCGAATTTCTCCTCGATCTCGGCGGGGGACAAAGCGGCGGTGACCTCCGGGTCGGCCAGAAGCTCGGTCTTGAAATCGGCGCCCTTTTCCCAGACCTTCATCGCGTTGCGCTGGACCAGACGATAGCTGTCCTCGCGGCTGACGCCGGCCTGCGTCAGGGCCAGAAGCACGCGCTGCGACATGACCAAGCCCTTGAACTTGTTCATGTTGCGCAGCATGTTTTCCGGATAGACGACCAGCTTTTCCACCACGCCCGCCAGACGGTGCAGCGCGAAATCCAGCGTGATGGTGGTATCGGGGCCAATCGCGCGTTCCACCGAGGAATGGGAAATGTCCCGCTCATGCCAGAGCGCCACATTCTCCAGGGCCGGGATCACGGACATCCGCACCAGACGGGCAAGGCCGGTCAGGTTTTCGGTCAACACCGGGTTGCGCTTGTGCGGCATGGCGGAACTGCCCTTTTGGCCGGGGGAAAAGAATTCCTCGGCCTCCAGCACTTCGGTCCGTTGCATGTGGCGGATTTCGATGGCGATGTTTTCGATGCTGCTGGCGATAACGCCCAGCGTGGCAAAGAACATGGCATGACGGTCACGCGGGATGACTTGGGTGCTGATCGGCTCGGGCGTCAGGCCCAGCATCTTGCAGACGTGTTCTTCGACCGCCGGGTCGATGTTGGCAAAGGTGCCGACCGCGCCAGAGATGGCGCCCGTCGCCACCTCGGCCCGCGCATTGACCAGACGCGCCCGGCCCCGCGCCATTTCGGCATAGAACCGAGCAAAGGTCAGGCCCATCGTGGTGGGTTCGGCGTGGATGCCGTGGCTGCGCCCGATGCGGACGGTGTCCTTGTGTTCAAAGGCGCGGGTTTTCAGCGCGGCCAGCACGCGGTCCATCGCCAAAAGCAAAAGGTCCGCCGCACGCACCAGTTGGATGTTCAGCGTGGTATCCAGCACATCCGAAGAGGTCATGCCCTGATGCACGAACCGCGCCTCATCCGCGCCGATGATTTCGGCAAGGTGGGTCAGGAAAGCGATCACGTCATGCTTGGTCACCGCTTCGATCTCGTCGATCCGGGCCACGTCAAAGGTCGCGTCTTTGGCCTTCCAGACGGCTTCGGCATTGGCCTTGGGGATCACGCCAAGGGCGGCTTGGGCGTCGCAGGCATGGGCCTCGATCTCGAACCAGATCTTGAAGCGGGCCTCGGGCGACCAGAGGGCGACCATGTCGGGGCGGGAATAGCGCGGGATCATCGGCGGGCCTTTGCTGTGACGGGGTTGGCGTCCCCTTAGTCGCCTTGGGCGGCGGTGGCAAGGTTTCGGCGGCTTGCGGATGGGCGCAGGGCGGCTAGGGTGGCACGCATGACGCCCATTCTGCAAAAGACACTGCCCTTCGCCCCGTGGATGGACCCGCGCACATGGCGGCTGCCGGGAATCGTGCCGCTGACCGATGACGGCTGGATTGCGCCCGATGACGCCTATGCCGGCCAGATGGCCGAGCGGGATCGGCTGATTTACGCCCGCGCCGATGCCGTGCACGCCCTGTTGCCGGAAGGGCGCGACGCGGCGGCAGAGCTTTATGCGCGGGTGCTTGGGAAACTGTCAGGGATGCCGGGGTTTCGGATCGGCACGGACCAGGTCAAGCGCCCGGATGGTGTGGCGGTGCCGCTGGACCCCGAGGCACCGTTGCTGACGCTGGGGCGTCTGGTGCAAGAAGACCTCTGCCTGATGCAGGCCGCAGGCGATCAGCATGTGCTGACCGGGGCCATCCTGTGCTTTCCGGCAAGCTGGACCTTGGCGCAAAAGATCGGGCGGCCCCTGATCGGCATTCATGACCCGGTCGAGGGCTATGCGGGCGATCTGGCCAAACGGGTGCAGCGCCTGTTCGATGCGATCCGGCCAGAGCAGCCGCTGATGCGCTTCAACGCGCTGGTCTATGACGACCCGACCCTGCACCAGCCGCGCGCCGAATTCGTCGCCCGACCGCGCCCGGTGCAGCGGCTCTATCTGCGGTCGGAGCGGCAATGCCTGTTGCGACTGCCCCAGACCGGGGCGGTGCTGTTTTCGATCCACACGGTGATCGTCCGGACCGTCGACCTTGCGCCGGACGTCAGGGCCGCGCTCGATGCCGCCCTGCCGGAGGCGCATTAGATGCCGGGGATTTGGCCATGCAGAAGGGCTGTCATCCCCGCCACAAGGACCAGACAGCGAGAGGTCAGGCGCATGCTTTCGCCGCGCAAGACGCTGTAGGTCATCACCACCGCGCCGACGGGCGGATAGGCGATGGTCAGCGTGGTGTTCATCGCATGGATGGCCAGACGCAGCCGGTCGCGCTGTGCCGGGGTGGCGGGGGCATCGGGTGCGATCTCGGGCGGGGCGCAAAGGGCCTGTCGCAGCGCTTGCGTGGCGGCGTCCGCCACCGGCTCCGGACGGTTGGCGCTGCGGGGCCGGGATTGGCGGGGCGCGTCCTCCGCCTGCCAGAAATTGGTCAAGGTGGGCAGCGCCGCTGCCTCGGCGCGCCGCAGAGCGGCCTCGACCATCCGGCGGGCCCGATCCCGCGCCCGCGCCGCAGGTGACGTGGGGGCGTCGATCACGCCGGAAAACACATCCGAGAACAGGTTGGGGCAGTCGTCAGGATGGTCATCGGACTGCCGTGCGGTCACCGCGCGGGCCGCGAGACGGAGCGGAGGACGGCGGGGCACCACGCGCGCCTGCGGGTCGAGGGGACGAAAAGGCAGGATCTGGCTGGACATCATGAAAACTCCGGGCACAGGAAAAAGTGGCGACTGGTCAAACACATGGCAAGTCTTGGCCCGGGCTGTGGCAGAAAGTGGCGCAAATTGCGGCGGAAAGAGGGCAATCGCCAAAGCTGCGGAAACACTGTGATGCGTGGTCGGAAACCCATGGCCCCAAAGCAAAAGGGGCGCCCGAAGGCGCCCCTTTCCCTGACGATCCGCGGCGGGATCAGCAGGAATAGTACATCTGGTATTCGATCGGGTGCGGGGTGTGTTCGAAGGCGTAGACCTCTTCCCACTTCAGCGCGATATAGCCTTCGAGCTGGTCCTTGGTGAACACGTCGCCTGCGAGCAGGAAGTCCATGTCCTTTTCCAACTCTTCCAGCGCCTCGCGGAGCGAACCGCAGACGGTCGGGATCTGTGCCAGTTCTTCCGGCGGCAGATCATAGAGGTCCTTGTCCGAAGCCGGGCCCGGATCGATCTTGTTCTTGATCCCGTCCAGGCCGGCCATCAAGAGGGCCGCGAAGGCCAGATAGGGGTTGGCCGACGGATCGGGGAAGCGGGCTTCCACGCGCTTGGCTTTCGGCGATTCCGTCCACGGAATACGAACGCAGCCCGAGCGGTTGCGGGCGGAGTACGCGCGCAGCACCGGTGCTTCAAAGCCCGGGATCAGGCGCTTGTAGCTGTTCGTCGACGGGTTGGTGATCGCGTTCAGCGCCTTGGCGTGCTTCAGGATACCGCCGATGAAATACAGCGCTTCCTGCGACAGGTCGGCATATTTGTCGCCGGCGAACAGCGGCTTGCCGTCCTTCCAGATCGACATGTTCACGTGCATCCCCGAGCCGTTGTCGCCCTTCATGGGCTTGGGCATGAAGGTCACGGTCTTGCCATAAGCATGCGCCACGTTGTGGATCACATACTTGTACTTCTGGATGTTGTCGGCCTGTTGGACCAGACCGCCGAAGATCATGCCCAGTTCGTGCTGGCAGGTCGCCACTTCGTGGTGGTGCTTGTCCACCTTGATGCCCATGCGCTTCATGGTCGACAGCATCTCGCCGCGGATGTCCTGGGCTTCGTCGATCGGGTTGACCGGGAAGTAGCCGCCCTTGTAGCCCGCGCGATGGGCGAGGTTGCCGCCTTCCATCACGGTGTCGGTGTTCCAGGCCGCCGCTTCGGCGTCGATCTGGAAGGACACCTTGTTCGGGCTGATCTGGTAGCGGACGTCGTCGAAGATGAAGAATTCGGCTTCCGGACCGCAGTAGAACGCGTCACCGATGCCCGAGGACTTCAGATAGGCTTCGGCCTTCATCGCCGTGCCGCGCGGGTCGCGCGAATAGGCTTCGCCCGTGTCCGGCTCGACCACGTTGCAATGCACGCACATGGTCTTTTCGGCGTAGAACGGGTCGATGTAAACCGACGAGGCGTCGGGGATCAGCTTCATGTCGGACTGGTCGATCGACTTCCAGCCAGCGATGGACGAGCCGTCGAACATGAAGCCTTCTTCGAAGAAGTCTTCGTCCACGAGATCGGCCACCAGCGTCACGTGCTGGAGCTTCCCTTTCGGGTCGGTGAAGCGGATGTCGACGTATTCGACTTCCTCGTCCTTCATCAGTTTCAGAGCAGTCGCAACAGCGCTCATCATGATGCCTTTCGGTTGGGTTTAGGGGATGGTCCTGCGGGCGCGGGACCGGTGTTCAGACCGCGTCGTCGCCGGTTTCGCCGGTGCGTATGCGGATGGCCTGTTCGACGGGCGAGACGAAGATCTTGCCATCGCCGATCTTGTCGGTCCGGGCGGCCCCGATGATCGCCTCGATGGCCGTGTCGACCATGTCATCGGTCAACACCACCTCGATCTTCACCTTGGGCAGGAAATCCACGACATATTCGGCGCCGCGATAGAGTTCGGTATGGCCCTTCTGGCGACCGAAGCCTTTGACTTCGGTGACGGAAAGACCTTGAATCCCGGCTTCCTGAAGAGCTTCCTTCACTTCATCCAGCTTGAACGGCTTGATGATGGCTTCGATCTTCTTCATGGGCCGACTCCTCCCGTGCACCTTGCGTCTTTCGCTTAGGATCATTTTCATCTGGCAGGGACAATCCGTCGGGGAGAAGTCGCGCCGCTTCGCCGCAGGATTCGGCGGGGTGTGATTAAAAATTGTGCAAATCGCGTGGTTTTTGGGCGGTTTGTGAATGAAAGAGGCGCTAAAATGACCGAGTTGCTGACCGCTGCCCAAATGCGCGCCATCGAGGCCGCCGCGATTGCCAGCGGCGCGGTGACCGGGCTGGAGCTGATGGAACGCGCGGGCGCAGGTGTGGTCGCGGCGGTGCTTGAGGAGTGGCCGGAATTGGCGAAGGGCGCGCAGCGGGCGGTGGTCCTCTGTGGTCCGGGCAACAACGGCGGCGACGGGTTTGTCGTGGCGCGGTTGCTGCGGGAGCGGGGCTGGGCGGTGGAGGTGTTCCTTTATGGCGCACCAGAGCGGATGCCGCCGGATGCGCGGGTGAATTATGAGCGGTGGTTGGGGGTGGGGGAAGTTTCCCCGCTTCCGTCTGTCGACGGGCATCAACCGCCAACTTGGCTTACAAATGAGGGAGTTATCGTCGATGCCCTTTTTGGGATCGGGCTGACGCGCCCTCTCACCGGGGCTGCTCTGGATGTGGGAGCTTGGTGTTTTCATCAAGTCGGAGCGTATCGACGCAGGATCGTGGCGATGGACGTTCCTTCGGGACTCTGCGCCGATTCAGGCCGTCTCGTGGGTGCTGAGGGTTTGGGTTTTCGCGCTGACCTGACCGTGACCTTCCACGCGCTGAAACGCGGTCATCTGCTCGCCGAGGGGCCGTTTGCATGCAGTCGGGTTCGCGTTGTGGATCTCGGGCTCGAGGGAGCCGTCGATTTCGAAGCTCTCCCAGATGATCATATACTTTTGGCGGAGCGCCCTGTTCTGGACGTTGAGCCCAGTTCTTTCGATGTCGATGATTTGGCAAAGAGTCGAGAGTCCCACAAATTCTCCCACGGCCACGCCCTTATCCTCTCTGGTCCTTCTGGTCGCGGTGGCGCCGCGCGGCTTTCTGCGCGGGGGGCGCTTCGGATCGGGGCGGGGGTGGTGACGCTTGGTTGCCCGCCCGAGGCCATCGCGGAAAACGCCGCGCGGCTGGATGCGGTGATGCTGCGGGCGGTGGCGGATGCGGACGAATTGGCGACCGCGCTAGGGGATGGGCGGATCAACGCGCTCTGCCTTGGCCCCGCCTTGGGGATTGGTGCGCGGGAGGCCGGGTTGGTGCAGGTCGCGCTCGCCGCAAAGCGGGCGACGGTGCTGGATGCCGATGCGCTGACCCTCCTGTCGCAGCGGGCGGACCTGTTCGCCGCGCTGCATGACAGATGCGTTCTGACCCCCCATGCCGGGGAATTCGCCCGGCTGTTCCCGGACATCGCCGAAAAACTCGCCACCCCGGCCATCAAAGGCCCCGCCTTTTCCAAGGTGGACGCCACGCGAGAAGCGGCGCAACGCGCGGGCTGCGTGGTTCTGTACAAAGGCCCGGATACGGTGATCGCCGCCCCGGATGAGCGCTGCGCCATCAATTCGGCGCAATATGACCGCGCTGCCCCTTGGCTGGCGACGGCGGGGTCGGGCGATGTGCTGGCGGGGTTCATCACCGGCTTGCTTGCCCGCAGGTTCAGCCCGTTCGATGCGGCCTGCACCGGCGCTTGGCTGCATGTCGAATGCGCGCGGGAGTTTGGCCCCGGCCTGATCGCCGAGGATCTGCCGGAAATGCTTCCGCCCGTGTTCCGCCGCTTGGGCCTGTGAGACGCAATTTTCTTCGAAGAAAATTGCAAATTCCTTCGAAGGAATTTGCGGCGGAAGCGACGGGCCGCGCGCTGGTATTTTCTTCTCGCATCCCCCGTGGCGCTTTGCTAGAAGGGCGCGGATTTTCAAGGCGCGGCCCGCGCGGCGCGCCTTGATGAGTTTGCGGGCGTGGCGGAATTGGCAGACGCACCGGATTTAGGTTCCGGCGCCTTACGGCGTGGGGGTTCAAGTCCCTTCGCCCGCACCATGGGATGAGATGAGAAGGACGACACAATGCAGGTCACCGAGACCCTGAACGAAGGCCTCAAGCGCGCCTACACCATCACGGTGACGGCAGCTGAACTGGAAGCAAAGGTTCAGGAAAAGCTGGTCGAGGCGCAGCCCGAGATCGAGATGAAGGGCTTCCGCAAGGGCAAGGTGCCGCTGGCGATCCTGAAAAAGCAGTTCGGCCCGCGCCTTTTGGGCGACGCGATGCAAGACGCCATCGACGGCGCTATGAAGGATCACTTCGACAAGTCCGGTGATCGTCCCGCGCTGCAGCCCGACGTCAAGATGGTGGACGGCGAAAACTGGGCCGAGGGCAAGGATGTCGTGGTCGAGATGACCTACGAAGCCCTGCCGCCGATCCCGGAGGTCGATGCCTCGGCCATCACGCTGGAAAAGCTGGTCGTCAAGGCCGATGACGCCGATGTGGACGCCGCTTTGGCCAATCTGGCTGACAGCGCCAAGGCGTTTGAAGACCGCAAGAAAGGCTCCAAGGCCAAGGACGGCGATCAGGTCGTGATCGACTTCAAGGGCTCGGTCGACGGGGAGCTGTTCGAGGGCGGTTCGGCGGAAGACTATCCGCTGGTTCTGGGCTCCAATTCCTTCATTCCGGGCTTTGAGGCCCAGTTGGTCGGTGCCAAGGAAGGCGAGGAAGTCTCGGTCAACGTGACCTTCCCGGACAGCTACGGCGCGCCGCATCTGGCGGGCAAGGCCGCGGTCTTTGCCTGCACGATCAAAGCTGTGAAGGCCCCGAAAGCCGCCGAGATCGACGATGAGCTGGCGAAAAAGTTCGGTGCCGAAGACCTCGCCGCGCTGAAAGGCCAGATCGCGGAACGTCTGCAGGCCGAATACAAAGGCGCTGCCCGCGCCGTGCTGAAGCGCGCGCTGCTGGACCAACTCGATTCCATGGTCAAGTTTGACCTGCCCGCCAAGCTGGTCGAGGCCGAGGCGTCGCAGATCGCGCACCAACTGTGGCACGAGGAAAACCCGCATGACCATGGCCACAACCATGGCACCATCGAGGCGACCGAAGAGCATGCCAAACTGGCGGAGCGTCGGGTGCGTCTGGGCCTTCTGCTGGCCGAAGTCGGCCGCAAGGCCGAAGTGACCGTGACCGATGCCGAAATGACGCAGGCCGTTCTGGCCGCGGCCCGTCAGTATCCGGGTCAGGAACGCGCCTATTTCGAATTCGTCCAGAAGAACCCGCAGGTGCAGCAGCAACTGCGCGCCCCGATCTTTGAAGACAAGGTCGTGGACCACATCGTGGCCGGTGCCAAAGTGACCGAGAAGGAAGTTTCCAAAGACGACCTTCAAAAAGCCATCGAAGCGCTTGACGAATTGTGATAATTGAATGGTCGGGCGCATGTTGCGCCCGACCATTTCCGCTCCCGGTTCGGGAATGGTGGTACTTGTGAGTTCGGGCCTTCAAGGAGGGCTCATGCGATTTGGTTTTGGTTCGTCGTCCCGGTCTGGTTCATCTTCTGGCGCTGCGCCCACGACGGCGCGCACGGCACCGCAGTTGACCATCGTCCCCCAAAAGGAACCGTTTCGCGCTGCCCCTGCGGCCTTGGTCAAACGGATTCCCTTTGAACCAAAAGGGGAGAATATCCCCGTCTTTTTCCTCCATATTCCAAGGACTTCTGGCGCGAGCTTGATCTCCTTTCTATCCCGCGTCTACGGCCCCGATGGCGTGACCCAAGGGGCCGAGGACTTGGCCAGTGCCATCCTGGGTGGGCGGCATGAAACCGTGCGCAGCGATTGTCTGACCGGCATGCTGCCTTTGATGCGCTGGCAGATGTATCGGGGCGCCGATGCCTATCGTAGGGTCACGATCTTGCGCGACCCTTGGGCGCGGTTGGTGTCGCAGATCAATCGTCTGGCGATTCTCGGGCGTGATGGGGCGGGGGTGGATGGATCGGTTGCCCGCGCGCTTGCGTCCGAGGTGGCGGCGGCGGATTTCACCTCGCGGCCCGGTCTGGAACGCTTTCGCCGCCGGTTGCAACCCGTTGAAGGCGGCTTGGACAACCTGCAAACCCGGATGCTGCTGACCGGCACGATGTCGGCCATGGTCAAGCCGCTGACCTTGCGGGATGTGGATAAATCGCTGGCCAATCTGGCAGAGTTTTCGCTGGTTGGGTTCTGCGAAGATCAAGGGGCGCTGCAACGCGGGGTTTTGCGTTTGACGGAACAGACGGCTGCTTTGGCAAGCCTGTTTGAAAGCACTGGAAAGTCCGTCGCTTTGTCACCACGCAATGACCTTGCGCGCGAGGTGTTGGAACCTTTGTTCCACTATGACCAAGTGCTCTATGCCCGTGCAAAGGCAATGGTGGCGGCACGCCAGTCTTGAGGGGTCTTCAGTCCTGTGCGCGCGCCGCGTCGCGCCACAGGATGTACAGGCCCGAGCCGATGATGATGGCGATCCCGATCCAGTCGATCACGCGCGGCCAGTCCTGCCAGATGATCCAGCCGTAGATCACGCTCCAGACCATGGCGGTGTATTCGAACGGGGTGACCACGCTGGCCTCGGCGATGCGATAGGCTTGGGTCAACAGGGTCAGGCCCATCGCGGCCACCACGCCCGTGGCCATCATCAGCGACAGGTCAAAGGCGGTGGGGGTGACCCAGCCGCGCAGCAGGAAGGTCACGCTGGGGTGGTCTGACGCGCCCTCATAGGCGCCGCTGCCGAGGGTGGCCGAAATCGCCAGGGACAGCAGCAGAAACACCGCATTGCCCCAAAAGGCCAGCGCCGCCCCGGTCTCCTTGCCGCCCAGAACGCGCGCCGCGATCATCGACAGCGCATAGGCAAAGCCCGACAGCAGCACCAGCAGGGCGGCCCATTCAAAGCCGGTGCCTTCGGGTTGCAGCATCAGCGCCACGCCAAAGAATCCAAGCGCCAGCGCGATCCAGCGGCGCGGGCCGACGTGTTCTTTCAGCAAGACGACGGACAGGATGGTGATGAAGAGCGGAGCCGAGAAATAGAGCGCCACCGTGGTGGCAAGGGGCAGGGCGGGCAGGGCGATGTAATAGGCGAAATAGGCCACGAACATGATCAGTCCGCGTGCGATCATGGCCTTTGTGCCGGGTGTGAACAGGGTGCGCAAACCGCCGTCCAGATGGACAAAGACCAGCATGATCGGCACGGCGGTCACGCTGCGTGTGAGCATGACCTGTGACAGCGGGTAATCCCCGGCCAGCCATTTCAGGATGACATCTTGCAGCGCGAAGATGGCGATGCCCAGACACAGCAAAATGATTCCGCGGGCCGAATCGCGCTGGGGCAGGGCGGGCGAAAGCGTCATGTCGAAGATCCTGCGGTTTGCGCCAGCCTAGCCGTCCGGTCCTTGGCCGAACCGTGCAAAGCCGACAGCGGTGATGTCGCTGCGGCAAAAAGAAAAATCCGCGCAGGTTGCCCCGCGCGGATTCCATCTTTGCTCAGATCGATGAGGATCACGCGTCTTCCGACGCAGCCCCGCCGATATCGTCGAACAGGTTGGCGATTTCGAAATCGGCAGCGGCATCAGCCTCAGCAGCCAGTTCCTGAATCGATTTGCCCGACGCTTGCAATTCGGCTTCTTCCACCGAACGGGCGACGTTGATGGTCACCTTGACTGTCACTTCCGGGTGCAGCACGACCGAGACGGTGTGCAGGCCCAGATCCTTGATCGGACGGTCCAGCACAACTTGCGTGCGCGACACGGTGAAGCCGGCGGCAGTTGCGGCATCGGCAGCGTCACGGGTGGTGACGGAGCCGTACAGCGCGCCCGCATCGGATGCCGAGCGAATCACCACGAAGGACTGACCGTCCAGCTTGGCGCCGACCGCTTCGGCTTCCTTCTTGGTCTCAAGGTTATGCACCTCAAGCTGGGCCTTCTTGGCCTCGAAGGATTTGATGTTCGATTCGTTTGCACGAAGCGCCTTGCCCTGCGGCAGCAGGTAGTTGCGGGCGTAGCCGTCCTTGACGTTGACGACTTCGCCCATCTGGCCAAGCTTGGCCACGCGCTGAAGGAGGATGACTTGCATGTGGGTCGCTCCTTACTTCACAGCGTAGGGCAGCAGGGCGAGGAAGCGGGCGCGCTTGATGGCTTGCGCCAGTTCACGCTGCTTCTTGGCCGAGACTGCGGTGATGCGGGACGGGACGATCTTGCCGCGCTCAGAGATGTAGCGCTGCAGCAGACGGACGTCCTTGTAGTCGATGGCCGGAGCATTGTCGCCCGAGAAGGGGCAAACCTTGCGGCGGCGGAAAAACGGTTTGTTCGCCATGATTTATCCTTTCCTGCCCAGATCAGCGACGGAAGCCGCCACGGTCACCGCCGCGGTCGCCACCACCAAAGCCGCCCGAACGCTCACGACGTTCGCCACCGCCGAAGCCGCCCTCGGGACGGTCGCCACGGTCGCCACGCTCACGCTCGTCGCGCTTTTGCATCTGGACCGACGGGCCTTCGCCATGGGCGTCGACACGGATGGTCAGGACGCGCATCACGTCGTCATGCAGGCGCATCAGGCGTTCCATTTCCTGCACGGCCGACGACGGGGCGTCGGACTTCAGGAAGGCATAGTGGCCCTTGCGGTTCTTGTTGATCTTGTAGGCCATCGTCTTGACGCCCCAGTATTCGTTTTCAACGACCTTGCCGCCGTTGTCCGCGAGAACCGTGGAGAAATGTTCGATGAGGCCTTCGGCCTGCGCGTTGGAAAGGTCTTGACGCGCGATGAAGACATGCTCGTAAAGCGGCATGTGCACTCCAGTCCTGTCATGGCGCATTTCATAGGGCGGGCGTTTGGCCTTTCCGCTGCCCGTCCACGAGAGGCTGCGCCGGTTCACGTGAGTGCGGAAAGGATGGGGCCTTATAGGGGAAAGCGCCAAGGATGCAAGCTGGAAAGGGCCGCGTGTCCCTTACGCCCCCACGTGTTTACTTCCTCGCAGCCTTACGCCTTGTAGGCCAGTCGCAACCCGCCCCAATGCCGCCCGTGTACCATGATGGGGGCGGAGACGTCCTTCATCAGCGCAAACTCACCGCCGCCCATGTCGCGGCGATAGGCCTGCAGGCAGAAGGGCCGGGTGCTGCGCCCGGCGGTCAACCCGACGCGGTCGTTGAACAGTCGGCGGTTGCGGCAATTGGCGGCGTTCCACGTCGGATCGCCCCGCCGCTGCGGCAATGAGAATTTGCGGTTATGCGTCGGCAGATAGCCGTTCACATCGACCGCCGCGCAGAACACCACGCGGTCTGACAGCGACAAGAGGGGTTCTTGCACCGGGGGCAGGATGCGGTCGGTCACGTCCAGATAGCGGGAGGCATATTGCTGCGGGTCGGTGCCGGGGATGGGCTGGCAATCGCGGTCGAACAAGGCGGCAAGCGAAAGGCGGCCTGCGCTGATTTCGGCCTCGAAGGCCGCGCCGATGGCCGTGGCGGCCTGTTGCACCGCCTCGATGAACGGGGTGTCCACGGTGACGACCCCCATCCGCGCGCAGGCTGCCGCCAACCGCTCGCCACTGGTCAGAAGCTCGTTCAGGCGGGAGCGCGCCCCGCCCAGACTGACCGAGGTCTTGTCCGCGTCGCCCGCGAGCGCCACGACTTCGGCCGCTGTCTGTTCGATTGCCCGGCTGGATTGCGCGCTGGCTTCGGTGATGCGGGCCTGTTCGTCGTCGATGTGGTCCACGGCCCCTTCGATCTCGTGCATCACCGTCGCCAGCGCATCGGTCTTTTGCCGGACCACGCCCGCGCTGGCCACGGCCGACTGACCGACGCGGACCAGATCCGCAGCCTCCCGCGCGAGGACTTCCAGCGTGCGGTCGATCTGCTGCGTGGCCTCCTGGGTGCGGCCGGACAGGTGCTTGACCTCTTGCGCCACGACCATGAAGCCCCGACCCGCCGCACCGGCACGGGCGGCCTCGATCGACGCGTTCAAGGCCAGCAGGTTGGTCATGCGGGCGATGGAATAGATGTCCGCCGCCACGCGCGACACCTGCGCCAAGGCCTGCGTCAGCCCATCCACCCGCGCGCCAAAGCCTCCCACCTGATCCGCCAGTTCGGCGACATGGGCCACGGTCTGGGTGATCTGCACCTCGGCGCTGCGGACGGTGCAGCGCGCCTGACCGGTGGCGGTCAGCGCGGCGGTCGCGGCGGCGGTCACCGCATCATTGGCGCGCGACAGTGTCGCGGCATGATCGGTCAGGGTGGTCAATGCCCGGACCTGACGCGCCACGCGACCGTCGATGTCATCGACATGCCCCGCGACATCGGCCAAGGCCACGGACAAGTTGCCCACATCCTCGGCGATGGCCTTGAAGGTCTCGACATGGGTTTCAAACGTCTGGTCTTTCATGCCGGTTTTCCTGCCTGTGCGAAAAGAGGGGGCGCGCGGGATCGGAGCAGCCCGTTATGTCGCGGCACGATGTCCTTTACGGATCAGCAGGGGGTGAGATTTAGCCGCCGCGCATCGCGTCGTGATGCCGGTCCGACGGGGATGGCCGATTGCACAGCCCACAGGGCCGCGCTATGCCGAAGGGGATAACGCCAGCCGCATAGGAGAGCCCATGACCCGCGCATTCGTCTTCCCCGGACAGGGGGCGCAGACCATCGGCATGGGGCGGGCCTTGGCCGAAGCCTATCCCGCCGCCAAAGCCGTCTTCGACGAAGTGGACGCCGCTTTGGGGCAAAATCTGTCGGCCCTGATCTGGGAGGGGGATATCGAGACCCTGACCCTGACCGAGAATGCCCAACCCGCGCTGATGGCGACCTCGATTGCCGCGCTGCGCGCGCTGGAGGCAGAGGGGATCACCCTTGCCAGCCATGCCGGTTTCGTGGCCGGACATTCCTTGGGTGAATACTCCGCCCTCTGTGCGGCGGGGGCGCTGAGCCTGTCGGACACCGCGCGCCTGTTGCGGATTCGCGGGAAAGCCATGCAAGAGGCGGTGCCGGTGGGCGTGGGCGCGATGGCCGCGCTCTTGGGGCTGGATTTCGAGACGGCCACCGCCGTCGCCGCCGAAGCCGCGCAGGGCGAGGTCTGTCAGGCCGCCAATGACAATGACCCGGCGCAGGTCGTGGTGTCAGGCCATCGCGCTGCCGTTGAGCGCGCGCTGGAGATCGCCAAGGCAAAAGGCGCCAAGCGGGCGCTGCTGCTGCCGGTCTCGGCGCCGTTCCATTGCGCGCTCATGCAGCCCGCCGCCGCCGTCATGTCCGATGCGCTGGCCGCCGTGGTGATTGAGAAGCCCGTGGTGCCCGTGGTGGCCAATGTCCGTGCCGAGGCCGTGTCAGAGCCGGACCGCCTGCGCGATCTGCTGGTGGCACAGGTCACCGGATCCGTGCGCTGGCGAGAAAGCGTGCAATGGATGGAGCGGGCGGGTGTGACCGAATACTGGGAAATCGGCGCGGGCAAGGCATTGTCAGGCATGATCAAGCGCATCTCGAAAGAGGCCCAGACCCGCGCTGTGGGCACGCCCGAGGATGTGCTGGCGGCCAAGGGCTGACCAAACGGCGCAGGCCGGTCCGGCCTGCACGGGATCCGCTTTGCCCTGCGCAGACGCGCCGGGCAAAGCACGTCAGGGGGCGCTCGCGCCCCCTCTGGCCGCAAGCGGCCATTCACCCCCTGAGGATATTTGAGCAACGGGGAAGCGGGGTCACCCGGGCCGGGATTTGCCTTTTTCGGTTCGGCAGCGGCCCGAGCAATAGCGCACCTCGTCCCAGACCTTTTCCCATTTCTTGCGCCATGCGAAGGGTTTGCCGCAGGTGGCGCAGGTTTTCTGGGGCAGGTCGCCCTTTTTGCGCATCTTGGCCATCAGAGATCGAGGCTCATCTGCGCGGCATCAGAGGCGCGGCGGCGGGGCGTGGTTTTCGGGCTGCGGTCATTGACGAAGCGCGCGTCGCTGCGGCTGGCGTGGCGTTCGATCACCTCGACGATCTCGGTGCGGAAGGTGCGCTCTTTCCGCAGGCCCCAGCAGGCGTCGCGCGCGGCGCGGGCGGCGGCCGTGACATCGACGATGGGTTCGGGGTAAAGCCGACCCAGCACCGCCTTGGCCCCCGGCCATTTCCATGGCTCTTGCAGGTAGGCGTCGGGCAGGGCGGAGAGTTCGGGCACCCAGCGGCGGGTGAAGGTGCCGGCCGGGTCCTGGTCATGGCCCTGTTTCACCGGGTTGTAGATGCGAATCGTATTGATGCCGGTCACGCCGGATTGCATCTGCACCTGGGGCCAATGGATGCCCGGTTCGTAATCGGTGAAGCGCCGCGCCAAGACCGCCCCGGTTGCCCGCCAATCCAGCCAGAGGTGGTAGGAGGCCACCGCCATCACCATGGACCGCATGCGGAAATTGAGCCAGCCCGTGGCGTTCAGATAGCGCATGCAGGCGTCGACAAAGGGCAGGCCGGTTTCGCCCTTGTCCCAGGCGGCCAGGCGCAGGGCATCGGGTTCGCGCGGGCGCAGGTTATCGGCGGCGCGATGCAGGGCGCGGCGTTCGATGGCGGGCTCATCCTCCAGCTTCTGGATGAAATGATCGCGCCAGGCCAGGCGGCTTTGGAAGCTGGCCAAGGCTCCCGGCCAGCGGCCGCCGGGGCGTTCGGTCTGGCGGGTGAGGGTGGCCTGCACCACCTCGCGGCTGGAGAGGCAGCCCAAGGCGAGATGGGGCGACAGCCGTGAACAGGCGCGTTCGCCGGTCAGGGGAGAGGACATGGCGGCGCGGTAGGGTTCGCCGCGATGGGTGAGGAAGCTGTCCATCAGGCGCAGGGCCTGCGCGCGACCGCCGATCTGGCGATGGGCGCAGCGATCCTCGGTGAGGCGCAGGGCGCGGGCGGTGGGGATCACGCCGGGTTCCACGCCCGAGACCGGGTTCAACGCGGCGGGCGTGTCGACCTGCGGTTGGCCGACGAACGCGTCGCGCCGCCGCGCCCAGCCGTCGCGTCCGGTCAGGCGGCGGACCACGCCCTGTTGGGGCAGTTCGACCCAGTCGATCCCCGCTTGCCGCGCCCAGGCCGCGACGCGCCGGTCACGGGCGTAGGTCCAGAGATTGCCGGTTTCTTCATGGCTGACGATCCGGGCGATGTGATGCTGGCGGCAGAGCCGATCCAAAAGCTCGACCGTATCGCCCACCCGCACGATCAGCGGCGCACCCAAGGACCCCAGTGCATCGCGCAGGTCGTGCAGTGCCTCGGCGGTGAAGTCCCATTGCCGGGCGGAGGTGTCGGGCAGGCGCCAATAGTCCGGCTCGACGATGTAGACGGGCAGCACGCGCCCCATCTCTGCCGCCGCGGCAAGGGCCGGGTGGTCATGGATGCGCAGATCGCGTTTGAACCAGATGAGAACATTCATGGAACATTTATGTAGCGGTCCGTGAAGATTCGTAAAGCCCCTGATGGTGCATGGCGAACGGTCCTGTCCGTCCGGCGTCAGGGGGCAGTGCCGCCGAAAGGGCGTCTCAGCGTGGCAGGGGCAGCGGTTGGGATGGGCGGGCAACCTTTGGCCGTGCCGCCCGACCTTTGCGCGATGGGATTTGGGGCGGCGGTGCGGTTCTGTGAAGGGGCGTTTTCTTGAAAGGACCTTAGGATGAAGATTGTTATCACCGCATTGATCGGTCTGGGTGGCTTCGTGTTGCTTCCCGCCGCAACCGTTGTCCCCTGTGTCGAGGCGGCCGAGAAGGCTGAAGCGGTCGTTGCAGGGGCCGATCAGGGGCAAGAAGGCTTGGCCCCGCTGTGCGGCGTTGGCGCGCCACAGCGACCGGGCCCGACGAATTTCATGCTGGCCGCAGGCGGGGCTGTGGTGTCGCTGATCGCGGCGATGGGGCCGAAATCCAATACTGTGGTGATTTCGACGGTCTCGACCCGCTGAGCCGGGCATGAGGCAGGCCGGGCATCGGCTGTCCCACAGGGATGGCCGAGGCTTGCTTTTTGCGGTGCTGCCGCTGTCCAGTCCCTTTGACGGGCGACCGCCGTCATTTCCAAATGTAAGCAGAAGTTTATCGGTCCGGCACTTTGGTCGATGTCTGGTTTTTGGCCACAGCAGGCGGCCCTTCCCCGTCAGCCCCAACCTTTGGTGTTTACGGCAGGTCAGTCCTCCCATATTCTTGGATGTGGGATATCCAAACGGATATCGTGCGCTTGGGTCCCTCCGCAAAATGATACGGAATGGATCTGCGCTATGGCGTGGCAGTGTTGAGGAATATTGTGCTTCATTATGTGAAAATCGGGGCCATGGCTGCCCTGACGTTTTCTTTGTCGGGCTGCATCAAGGTGAGTTGCAGCGACGGAAGCTTTGCGCTGGACGAATTCGGCCGTGAGGTGACGGTCGCCAGAGACAACCCGGTTGCCGAGGCTGACGCTAGAAGAAAGTATTGCCCCCGCAACGAGACGACAACGCAGCCGCCGCCGCTGCCGCCTACGCCCACAAACTTCGCCCCAGCGCTAGGCGGTGTCGTGATCGGTGTGGCGGCGCTTGGTCTTGGCGGTGGCGGCGGCGGTGAAACGCCGGCGGTGCAGCCGACTCCCCCGACGCAGACGCCCGGGCGCCCCGCGACCAGCACGCGCTGACCGGGTCGTGATCAGGTTTGGCAGGCCGGGGGATGGCCTGCCGCTTGCACAGGGCGGACGCTCTGCCTAGCCTTCTGTCCTGACCTCTGGAGGCCCGCCATGACTGACGCCGATCTGTCCGATGCCACCCCCCGCGCTGTCCATTTGGCAGACTATCAACCCTTTACCCATGTGGTTGAGCGGGTTTCGCTGACCTTCCGCCTTGCGCCACGGGCGACGCGGGTGCTGGCGCGGCTGGAGATGGCCCCTAACCCCGCACGGCCCGGACGACATGCTCTGCGATTGGATGGGGAGGGGCTGCGTTTGATCGCGGCGCGGATTGGCGGGCAGGCGGTGGCGCTGACCCCGGATGCAGCGGGTCTGACCATTCCAGCCGGCTTGCTGCCCGATGGCCCGTTCACCTTGGAAACCGAGGTGGAGATCGCCCCCGAAGGCAACACGGCGCTGGAAGGCCTCTATATGTCGCGCGGCATGTATTGCACGCAATGCGAGGCGGAGGGGTTCCGCAAGATCACCTTCTATCCCGACCGCCCCGATGTGATGGCGCGCTTTCATGTGCGGATCGAGGGTGACATGCCGGTGCTCCTCTCCAACGGCAATCCGGTGGGGCAGGGGGCGGGTTGGGCGGAATGGGATGATCCTTGGCCGAAGCCTGCCTATCTTTTCGCGCTGGTGGCGGGTGATCTGGTGGCGCATTCCGCACCGTTCACCACGATGTCGGGGCGCGATGTCGCGCTGAACATCTGGGTGCGCCCCGGCGATCAGGACCGCTGCGCCTATGCGATGGACAGCCTGATCCGGTCGATGCGCTGGGACGAAACCGCCTATGGCCGCGAATATGATCTGGATGTGTTCAACATCGTTGCTGTTGACGATTTCAACATGGGCGCGATGGAGAACAAGGGGTTGAACATCTTCAACTCCAAATTCGTGTTGGCCAGCCCCGAGACCGCGACCGATCAGGATTTCGGCCGGATCGAGGCGATCATCGCGCATGAGTATTTCCACAACTGGACCGGCAACCGGATCACCTGCCGGGATTGGTTTCAGCTTTGCCTGAAAGAAGGGCTGACCGTCTTTCGCGATCAGCAATTCACCGGCGACATGCGTTCCCATGCGGTGAAACGGATCGAGGACGTGCTGATGCTGCGCGCGCGGCAGTTCCGCGAGGATGGCGGGCCGCTGGCACATCCAGTGCGCCCCGACAGCTATGTCGAGATCAACAATTTCTACACCGCCACGGTCTATGAAAAAGGGGCCGAGGTCATCGCGATGCTGAAGCGTCTGGTGGGGGATGAGGGTTACGCGCGCGCACTGGACCTGTACTTCACCCGCCATGACGGCGACGCCGCGACGATCGAAGATTGGCTGGCGGTGTTTCAGGACGCCACAGGCCGCGATCTGACCCAGTTCAAGCGCTGGTATACCGAGGCCGGGACGCCCCGCGTGACGGTGACGGAGGATTGGGACGGTCAGGCCCTGTCGCTGACCTTCCGACAGGAAAACCCCGCCACGCCGGGCCAGCCGATGAAGGGGGCGAAACACATCCCCATCGCGCTGGGGCTGCTCAACCCCAATGGCGATGAAATCCTGCCGACCACCGTGCTGGAACTGACGGAAACCGAGCAGACCTTCCACTTCCCCGCCGCAGCCCGGCCCATCCCATCGATCCTGCGCGGATTTTCCGCGCCGGTTATCCTTGACCGCGCCTCCAGCCCAGAGGAGCGGGCGTTCCTTTCGGCCAATGACGCCGACCCCTTCAACAAATGGGAGGCGGGGCGGGCCCTCGCCAAGGACTTGCTGACCCGCATGGTGACGGATGGCGCGGCACCGGGGCCGGATTGGCTGGCGGCGATGGCGCGGGTGGCCTTTGATGACGGCTTGGACCCTGCCTTCCGCGCGCTGGCGCTGCGCTTGCCGTCCGAGGATGACATGGCCGCCACCCTGCATGACGCGGGCATCGTGCCGGACCCGGACCGGATCTGGCGCGAACGGCGGCGCATGGCGCGGGCTTTGGCGCAGCATCTGGCCCCGCGATTGCCCGCGCTGGTCGCCGGAATGGCGGAACCGGGGCCGTTTTCTCCCGATGCCCGCGCGGCGGGACGGCGGGCGCTGCGTCTGGCGGCGCTGGGCCTCTTGGCGCTGGTCGATGGCGGCGCGGCGGCCACGGCGGCGCATGGGGCGGCGGACAACATGACCGAGAGTGTCGGCACCTTGGCGATCCTTCTGGACATCGGGCAAGGGGCGGCAGAGTTGCAGCGGTTCGAGGCGCGTTGGCACGGCGATGCCAATGTGATGGACAAATGGTTCAGCCTGCAAGCGATGCTCGCCGCCCCCGATCAGGCGGCAGAGGTGACGGGGCGGTTGACCGCGCATCCGGCCTTTGACTGGAAGAATCCCAACCGGTTCC
Source organism: Paracoccaceae bacterium (assembly GCA_027486345.1). Taxonomy (GTDB): domain Bacteria; phylum Pseudomonadota; class Alphaproteobacteria; order Rhodobacterales; family Rhodobacteraceae; genus Paragemmobacter. The sequence continues at coordinate 60,128 of JAIXPH010000041.1, read as the reverse complement.
GGTCCGTCATCGGCGGCCTGTCGGCCAATCATGCCGGGTTCCACCATGCCAGCGGCGCGGGCTATGCGCTGGTGGCCGATTGGCTGATCCGGCTGGACCCGCTGAACCCGCAGACGGCGGCGCGCATGTCTACGGCCTTCGAGACATGGCGGCGCTATGACGCCGACCGTCAGGCGGGGGCGCAGGCGGCTTTGCGCCGGATCGAGGCGCACCCAGGCCTCAGCCGTGATCTGGGCGAGATGGTGGGGCGGATGCTGCGCGGGTGACGACCTTTTCGCCGCGTCAGTCGCGCGGGGCGAGTGACCCGCGCGTGTCGGAACAGGTGGATTATACCCGCCCGTGCGCTTCGTGCACGGGCCGCGCCCGCCCTGCGGGGGGCGGGCGCGCAAAGGGCGCACCCGCCGGGCGGTCACGTCCCGTGCCTGATGCGTCACGAATGCGGACAACCCCTTGCGGCTTCGTTGCCTCAGCCGCAATCGGACCGAAGGAAACGTCCACAGGACGTTTCCCTGTCGGCCCTCTACACCCGTCTTCGTAAGCTCAAATCGCGCAATAAGGCTGCGCGCGGGTCCATGCGCTCATCGCGGCGCGCTTCTTGGCGTCGCGGAAGGGCATCCATTCCCGGCCCGCCCCCTTGCGACCGTTGCCCGCCACCATGCGGTCAGACACCACACTGGCCGCGATCATCTGCGCGGCGCATTCCAGATTGGCGGCGCCATCCTTCAGTTCCGACGTCGTGTCGGCAGTGCAGCCATGGTTGGCGGCCGAGCGGGGCGAGATCTGCATCACCCCGATATAGCGCCCGCCACCGCCCGACGCCTTGGGGTTCCAGCTGGATTCGTAACGCGCCACGGCGGACATCAGCCCGGCCCAAAACGCCCGCCGGTCCTGTTCCGAGGCATTTTCATATCCGGGGCACCATACGCCGATGTCATCGGGCACCACATCCGTCAGCCGGCTGTCGTGCCGGGCCACGGCGGCGATGGTGCGTTCTGTCCAAACCGGCGCTTCGGGACGCGCATCCCAGCCCATCGGCGGGCGGGCGTTGCTGCTTGACAAAGTCGGCTCACCGGCAGGCACGCAGCCCGCCACGGCCAGAAGGGTCAGCCCCGAAACGATCACGGTTTTCAGCATTGGTCCATCACGCGCAGCGACACGCCCGTTGCGCGCCAGACCCGGTGATGCCCGCCGGACCCCCTTTGAGTCCACGCTGGCGTGATCGGGTTGCCGCCCATCGGCGGGTTCTTGCCGTCCGCTGGTGCCCGCGGGGCAAGAGCGACACCCGAGATCCCCCCAGCGACATGATTTTGCCGTGTCCTGGTGCAACTTTTGCCGCTTCGCCACGTTTAAACGGGCGTGAAACACCAGCCGGGTGACCCATGAAACCCCTTTCCCGACGCCTCAAGCTTCTGCGCTACCTGTGGCATGGCATCGCCAGGTTGGGCGAAACCGCGCTATTCGTGCTTCTTATGCCCGTGATTCTGATCACTGCGCTGCTGCCAGAGCGGGCGGAGTCCGGGACGCAAAAGGCGGTGAATGTGACCGGCACCGGAAACGGGCCGCACCGGACCTGATCGCACGGCCGAGACGGCCCCACCCTTGAAGACGTCGCGCCTTGGCCCTATTCAGTGGGACGACCGATGGACGGTCAGACGGCGAAAGGACGGCGCAGCATGCTCGACCTCACCTATGAGGCCCCGAAACCCAAGATCATCGCAGGCGCGACCGGCGATTGGGAATTGGTCATCGGCATGGAAATCCATGCGCAGGTCGCCTCCAACGCCAAGCTGTTCTCGGGGGCGTCCACCCAAGTGGGGGCGGAGCCGAATTCCAACGTGTCCTTCGTGGATTGCGCGATGCCGGGGATGCTGCCCGTCATCAACGAGTATTGCGTCGAACAGGCGGTTCGGTCCGGTCTTGGTCTGAAGGCCGCGATCAACCTGCGCTCGGCCTTTGACCGCAAGAACTACTTTTATCCCGACCTGCCGCAGGGCTATCAGATCAGCCAGCTTTACCACCCCATCGTGGGCGAAGGCGAAGTGCTGGTGGAACTCTCGCCCGGCGTGGCGCGGCATGTGCGGATTGAACGCATCCATCTGGAACAGGACGCGGGCAAGTCGATCCACGACATGGACCCGAACATGTCCTTTGTCGATTTCAACCGCACCGGCGTCGCGCTGATGGAGATCGTCAGCCGCCCCGACATTCGCGGTCCCGAAGAAGCGGCGGCCTATGTCGCCAAACTCCGCCAGATCCTTCGCTATTTGGGCACCTGCGACGGCAACATGCAGAACGGCAACCTGCGGGCAGACGTCAACGTCTCGGTCTGCCGTCCGGGCGATTACGAACGCTATCAGGCGACGCAGGATTTCGGCCACCTTGGCACGCGCTGCGAGATCAAGAACATGAACTCGCTGCGTTTCATCCAGGCCGCCATCGACTATGAGGCGCGGCGTCAGATCGCCATCCTGGAAGATGGCGGCAAGGTGATGCAGGAGACCCGGCTTTACGACCCGGACAAGAATGAGACGCGGTCGATGCGCTCCAAGGAAGAGGCGCATGATTACCGCTATTTCCCCTGCCCTGATTTGCTGCCGCTTGAGATTGATCAGGCCTGGGTCGATGACATCGCCGCCCGCATGCCGGAACTGCCCGATGCCAAGAAGGCCCGCTTCATGGCCGATTTCGGCCTGACCGATTACGACGCCAATGTGCTGACGGCTGAGTTGGACAGCGCCGCCTTCTTTGAAGAGGTGGCCAAGGGCCGCGATGGCAAGCAGGCCGCGAACTGGATCATCAACGAACTCTTTGGCCGTCTGAACAAAGAGGGCAAGGCCGTCACCGAAAGCCCGCTCTCGGCAGGCCAGATCGGCGGCGTGCTGGACCTGATCGCGTCTGGTGAGATCACCACCAAGATGGCCAAGGAACTGTTCGAGATCCTCTGGTCCGAAGGCGGCAATCCCGCTGAAGTGGCCGCCAAGCATGGCATGAAACAGGTCACCGATACCGGCGCGATTGAAGCCGCCTTGGACGCTTTGATTGCGGCGAACCCCGATCAGGTGGAAAAGGCCAAGGTAAATGTCAAGCTGGCCGGATGGTTCACCGGTCAGGTGCTGAAGGCCACCGGGGGCAAGGCCAATCCGGCGGTGGTCAACCAGATGGTGGCGCAAAAGCTGGGCCTGTGATCCCGCTTTGCCACGGTGACGTGAAAGGGGCCGTCTGGCCCCTTTTCCTTTTGCGCCGTGGCGGCTACCTTCCGCCGCGTCCTGCCCCGGAGAAGTTCATGCCGCGTTACGAATTCAAGGTGATCCCCGCTCCGCGCCGAGGCGAAAAGGCGCGTGAGGCGAAAACGACCGAGGACCGCTTTGCCTTGGCGCTGTCCAGCCTGATGAATTCCTTGGGCCGTGAGGGCTGGGATTACGTCCGCGCGGATACTCTGCCCTGCGACGAACGCGCGGGCCTGACCGGGACCAAGACCACGTTCCAGACTGTGCTGGTGTTCCGCCGCCCTGTGGGAGAGGAACCGCCCGTCGGCCTGACCGCCTTCACACCGCGGGAAACGCCGCGCGCCGAGGTGCCGCGTATCGGGGCGGCGACCGATGCACCTGCCGGGCCCGCCCCGGCGCTGGGGCCTGCCGCTGATTGATCAGCCTGCGGCGCGCAGGGCCAGCGGCAGGGTTTCGGCCAGCACCGCCAGTTCCGCCGCCCCGCCCACGCTGACACGGATGCAGCGGTCCAAGGGCGCGACCCCCGGCATGCGGACAAAAACATCCCGCGCGATCAACTCCCGCAGCACGGCGCGGGCATAATCTCCGTCGCGCCCGCAGTCGATGGTGACGAAGTTGGTGGCCGATGGCAGGGGTCGCAGCCCGTTTTCACTGGCAATCGTGGCGATCCGGTCGCGGGCGTTGATGACCTGCGTCTTGACCGCTGCCAGCCACGCCTGATCCTGCAACGCGGCCAACGCCCCGGCCTGCGCGATGCGGCCCATACCGAAATGGTTGCGGACCTTGTCAAAGGCGGTGATCAACTCCGGCGCGGCGATGGCATAGCCCACGCGCAGGCCCGCCAACCCGTAGCCCTTGGAAAAGGTCCGCATCCGGATCACCCGTGGATCATCGGCGGGGATCGTGGGCACCGTGCCGGGCGGGGCGAGGTCGGCATAAGCCTCATCCAGCAGCAAAAGGCAGCCTTCCGGCAGGGCCTCGATCATAGCCCGCACTTTGGAGGCCGTGTGCCATGACCCCATCGGATTGTCGGGATTGGCGAAGTAGATCAGCTTCGCGTCGGTCTCGGACGCTTTGGCAACCAGCGCTTCGGGGTCTTCTAGGTCGCCGGTGTAGGGCACACGGTGCAGCGTGCCGCCAAAGCCCGCGACGTGGAAATTGAAGGTGGGATAGGCGCCAAGCGAGGTGACCACCGCATCCCCCGGCCCGATCAAGAGACGGACGAGCAGGCCCAGCAACCCGTCAATGCCTTCGCCCACCACCACATGCGCGGGCGTGCAGCCGTGATGCGCGGCGATGGCGGCGCGCAGGTCATGCACCTCGGGGTCGCCATACATCCACGCCTCGGACGCGGCCTGCGCCATCGCGGCGATGGCCTTGGGCGAGGGGCCGAAGAGCGATTCATTCGCCCCCAGACGCGCGCGGAAGGGGCGGGCACGGGCGCGTTCCTGCGCCTCGGGTCCGACAAAGGGCACGGTGGAGGGCAGGGTGGCGGCAAGCGGGGTGAAGCGAGGTCCGATCATGGCCGCAGTCTGCGTGCCGCGCGGGCAAGCGCAAGGGGGAATGATTTTCTCTGCCGCCGCCGCCCGGGGTTTTCGCAAGACTGTCGTGCGCGCATGAAAAAGCCCGGCACCGCTTTCGCAGGCCGGGCTTTGTCTTGGCCTGTGCGGGCCTCAGATCTTCAGCGACAGGACCGTGGCCAGTTCCAGCGCGCCAAAGCCGTTGAAGCGTGAGTTGGTGACGACCGAATAGGACCCCATGCCATGCACGATCACGAAGTCGCCCTCTTCGATGTCCGACGGCAGCGGCACTTCGCCGGGCAGACGGTCCACCGAGTCGCAGGTCGGGCCGAAGACGATGCGCGGCTGGATGTCGCCGGTGCGCTTGTGCCCGTCCACGTCCATCACCTCGATCCGGTCGATCATGCCGATCATCGGCAGTTCCACCATCGAGCCATAGACACCGTCGTTCAGGAACACATGCGCGTCGTCGCGGATCGACTTGATGCGTGCGGCCAGCGTGAAGGCATCGCCACAGAGCGCCCGGCCCGGTTCGCAGATCAACAGCGGGCGGTTGTCGCCAAACGCCTCGGTCGCGGTCTTGTCGATCAGGGCGAAGGTCGCCTCAAGCTGCGGCATCACGCCGTTCAAGCGGTGCGACGGGAAGCCGCCGCCAACATTCAGGCGGGCAATCGTCACACCGGCATCTTTCGCGATGGTTGCGGCGGTGCGGATATAGGCCTCCCACGCGGCGGGATCGGTGCATTGCGTGCCGGGGTGGAAGGTGATCGACGGGATGAACCCGGCTTCGGCCACGGTTTTCAGCAGTTCCGTCGCCAGTTCCACCGTCGCGCCGAACTTCGCGCCGAAGTTATAGGCGGCACCCGAGACCGGCAGCTTGAAGCGGACCGAGATTTCGCAATCCTTGGCGGGAACATGGTCGATCAGCTTGGCCAATTCGGACTTCGAATCTACCGACCAGGACTTCACGCCCTTGTCCACCGCATGACGGATTTCCGCCAGCGAGCGCACGGGATTATTGTAATGGATCGCGGCATCGGGGGCCAAGCGGCGGATCAGGTCGATCTCAAACGGCGAGGCGCAGTCATAGCCACGCACACCGGCGGCGGCGAGGTTTTCGACAACCTCTTCGCCCGGATTGGATTTCACGGCATAGGTGACCATGCCCGGAAAGCCGTCAATGAAACGCCGCGCCGCCGACTGCACCGCAGAGGGCGAGAAAAACAGCACCGGGTTCTCCGGCTGCTGGTTGCGGAGGAATTCGGTCGGATTGGTCCAGATTGTTTTGGACAGTCCCATCGGCGTGATCCTTTCTGCCAACAAGACGCAAGCCCTCCCCCGTTGCCTGTAACGGGACGGCAGCACCTGCGCGGTTTTTCCAACCAGGCCAGGTGCGTATGAGCCGCCCTTTTCCTGCAACTAAGGATGCCGCATATGATGTACAACTTCACCGGACAAAACTGTATAAATGTAGTGAATAGTCGGCATAATGACGAAAAAGGCGGGCAGAATGCATGGATGAACTGGATCGCAACATAATCGGGCTTCTGGGGGCCGATGCACGCATGTCCGTGGCGACTCTGGCCCGGCGGTTGAAGGTGGCACGCTCCACAATTCAGGCCCGGCTGGAGCGGTTGGAGACCACCGGGGTGATAGCGGGCTACACCCTGAAGTTGGGCGAAGGGGCGCGGCAGGGGCGTCTGCGCGCCTCGGTCCTTCTGTCGATCGAACCCCGCGCACAGGCGGGGGTGCTGCAACGGCTGAAGGCGATTTCAGAGGTGGAAAAGGTCTATACCACCTCGGGCCGCTTTGATTTGCTGCTGCAAGTGGCCTGTCCGAACACCCAAGTGCTGGATCAGGTGCTGGACCAGATCGGCCAGATGACCGGGGTGAACTCCTCCGAAAGCCTGATCCACCTGTCGACGCGGATCGACCGCGCGGTTTAGCTGCCGGGGAAGCTGCGGGTCAGTACAGCGGCAAGGGCCGAATCGCGCGCCTCTGGTGGCAGGGTGGCAAGGGTTTTCAGCCGTCCCGCCGCCAGAAGGTCCGCCAGACCATGCGCCGTGGCCCAAACGGCAGCGGTTTCCAAGGGCCCGCCACCCGCCGCCGTCACCTGATCCGCCAGATGGGCATAGGCGTCATCGCCCGCCTGACAGAGCGCAGGGTCGGTGAAATCCGGACGGTCAGAGGAAAAGACCAGCCGGAAGAGTGCGGGGTAGGCCAGCGCGAAATCGACATATCCCAGACCCGCCGCCACCAGTTGCGCGCGCGGATCGGCGGCGGCCAGCGCCTCGCGGCGGTGCTGGGTGGCAAGGAAGCGGCGGAACCCTTCCACCGCCAACGCGGTCAACAGCCCCCGCGCATCGCCGAAATGATGGGCGGGCGCGGCGTGGCTGACGCCCGCGCGCTTGGCCACGGAGCGGAGTGAGAAGGCCTCCACCCCTTTTTCCGTCAATTCGACCTCTGCCGCCGCCAGAAGCGCCGCGCGCAGGTCGCCGTGGTGATAGCTGCGGTCCTCCATGAACCATGCTTAGCGTGGGGACTTGTCACTGTAAAGATTATCTTGACAGCGGAAAGATGCGCCCCATGATCCTGACGGTGTCAAGATGAGGTGCCCGATGAGTCCCGATGCCCTGTTCCAGATTGCCAATCCGCTGGCGCTGAGCGGTTGGGTGGCGCTGGCCGCCAGCCCGCTGCGCCCGCAGGCCCTGACGCTTTACGCCGGACGGATCGTCCCTCTGGCGCTGGCGGTGCTGTACACCGCGCTGGTGCTGGTGGGCTGGTCGGGGGCCGAGGGTGGCTTTGGCAGCCTGCCCGATGTGATGCGCCTGTTCGATGACCCGACCGTCGCGCTGGCGGGGTGGGTGCACTATCTGGGCTTCGACCTCTTCGTCGGTGCCTGGGCGGTTGAGACCGCGCGGCGCGAGGGGATACGGCACTTGCTGGTGCTGCCCTGCCTGATCCTGATCTTCCTCTTCGGCCCCGCAGGGTTCCTGGCCTTCCTGGCCCTGCGCGCCGCTTACCTTGGAAAGGTTGCCGCATGACGACCCTCTCTCTGACCGCCCCGTCGCGCTTCTGGACCGATGCGCCCGTCTTCACCGGCCTTGCCCTGTTCCTGACGCTGTCGATCCTGCCCGTGGCGCTGGCGCTGCAACTGGACCCCCGGCAATGGCTGGGTGAGGCGATCTGGCTGAAGCCGCTGAAGTTCCAGATTGCGCTTGTGATCTATCTGATCACCTTGGCCTTTTTCGCCCGCTTCCTGCCCGCAGGCATGGCGGATAACCCCCGCTGGCAGCTTTTCACCCAAGCCGTGGCCTTTGCCGTGCTGGCGGAAATGGCGTGGATCGGTGGCGCTGCGGCGCTGGGGACGGGGTCGCATTTCAACGTCTCCACCCCCCTCTGGAATGCGATCTACGGGCTGATGGGCTTCTTCGCGGCCTTCCTGACCTCGGCCTCTTTCGTCATGGCGGTGGCGATCCATCGCAACGCAGCCACGGGGTTGGAGCCTGCGCTGAAACTGTCGCTGGTGCTGGGCCTTGGCCTGACCCTGCCGCTGACGCTGGTCGTGGCCTTCACCATGGCGGCGGGGACCGGCCACCTGGTGGGCACGCCCGTCACGGAGGCCCGCCTGCCGCTGATGGGCTGGTCGCGTGAGGTGGGCGATCTGCGCGTCGCGCATTTCATCGCCACCCATGCGCTGCACTTCGTCCCGCTGGTGGGCTGGCTGGTGGCGGGGCGTCTGCCCGACCCGGCGGCGCGCGGGGCGGTGATCCTTGCCGCGCTGGCTTGGGTTGCCCTGACCTTTGCCACCTTTGCCCAAGCCTTGATGGGAAAACCGGTGATCTGACGGCTTTCCCTTGGCCCCTCGTCACGCTAGAACCCGGCGCAAAGATTGGGGTGACGCGATGCCGATGGAAAAGACCTTCAACGCCGCCGAGGCTGAGGCCCGGATTTCCGCCAAATGGCTTGGGACCAATGCCTTCCGCGCCGGGGCCAATGCCAAGCCCGGCGCGCCCGCCTTTTCGGTGATGATCCCGCCGCCCAATGTCACCGGCAGCCTGCACATGGGCCATGCCTTCAACAACACGCTGCAAGATATCCTTGTGCGCTGGCACCGCATGCAGGGCCATGACACCCTGTGGCAACCGGGGACCGACCATGCGGGCATCGCCACGCAAATGGTCACCGAACGCGAACTCGCCAAGACCGGTCAGCCCACCCGCCGCGAAATGGGGCGTGAGGCGTTTACCCTGAAAGTGTGGGAGCAAAAGCAGAAATCCCGTGGCACCATCATCGGCCAGTTGCAGCGCCTTGGCGCCTCCTGCGATTGGCAGCGTGAGGCCTTCACCATGTCCGGCGCTCCGGGCGCACCGAAGGGCGAGGAAGGCAATTTCCACGACGCGGTGATCAAGGTCTTTGTCGATCTCTATAACAAAGGCTTCATCTATCGCGGCAAGCGTCTGGTGAACTGGGACCCCCACTTCGAGACCGCCATTTCCGACCTTGAGGTGGAAAGCACTGAGGTCGACGGTCACATGTGGCACTTCAAATACCCGCTCGCCGGGGGGGCCACCTATGACTATGTGGAAAAGGACGCCGACGGGAACGTGACCCTGCGGGAAACCCGCGATTACATCTCCATCGCCACCACGCGACCCGAAACCATGCTGGGCGATGGCGCGGTGGCGGTGCATCCTTCGGATGAACGTTACGCCGCAATCGTCGGGAAACTCTGCGAAATCCCGGTGGGGCCGAAAGCGCATCGCCGCCTGATCCCGATCATCGCGGATGAATACCCGGACCCGACCTTCGGCTCCGGCGCGGTCAAGATCACCGGGGCGCATGATTTCAATGACTATGGCGTGGCCAAGCGCGGCGGCATCCCCTGCTACCGCCTGATGGACACCCGCGCCAGGATGCGCGCCGATGGCGCCCCCTATGCCGAGGCCGCCCAAGTCGCCGCCGCCGTCGCGCGCGGGGAACGGGCGTTGACGGAGGCTGAGGCCGATGCCCTGAACCTCGTCCCCGATCACCTGCGCGGCCTTGACCGGATGGAGGCCCGCGCCGCCGTGGTGGCCGAAATCACCGCCGAAGGGCTGGCCGTGATGACCGTGGCCAGCGACCCGCGCTTGGGCAAGGCGGCGGTGAAGCCCGATGCCGACGGCGCGGATGCGCCCGTGCCGCTGGTCGAGGCTAAGAAGATCATGCAGCCCTTCGGCGACCGCTCCAAGGTCGTGATCGAGCCGATGCTGACCGACCAATGGTTCGTCGATACCGCCAAGATCGTCGGCCCCGCTCTGGACGCGGTGAAGAACGGCACGGTCAAGATCATCCCGGAATCGGGCGAGCGCACCTATTACCACTGGCTGGAGAACATCGAACCCTGGTGCATCTCTCGCCAACTCTGGTGGGGGCACCAGATCCCGGTGTGGTATGGAGTTAGTCTGGAGGAGATCAACGCGTGGCCGGAAGCAAAAAGCTTCCCGAAGGTAGCCTTTTGCGCCGCATCGGAAGAAGATGTGATTGCCTTGGCGCAGGCATACTATGGAACGGATGTTGAGGTCGGCTTCATCAGCTCCGAATACACAAGTAACGAAGTTGGGCGGGGCCGCATGCACGGCTACTCGACGACAAATGATCGGGTCACATCCGTTGACCTGACCCGCGACCCCGACGTCCTCGACACGTGGTTCTCCTCCGGCCTCTGGCCCATCGGCACGCTGGGCTGGCCGGAACAAACCCCGGAACTGCAACGCTATTTCCCGACCTCGGTCCTCGTGACCGGGCAGGACATCCTGTTCTTCTGGGTCGCCCGGATGATGATGATGCAACTGGCCGTGGTGGACGACATCCCGTTCCACACCGTCTATCTGCATGGACTCGTGCGCGACGCCAAGGGCAAGAAGATGTCCAAATCCTTGGGCAACGTCATTGACCCCTTGGAAATCATCGACGAATTCGGGGCCGATGCGCTGCGCTTTACCAATGCGGCGATGGCCAGCCTTGGCGGCGTGCTCAAACTCGACACCCAGCGCATCGCGGGCTACCGCAACTTCGGCACCAAACTGTGGAACGCCTGCCGCTTTGCCGAAATGAACGGCGTGTGGGAGGGCCACCAGACCCGGACAGAGGCCCCCAAAGCCACCGCCACCGCCAACCGCTGGATCATCGGCGAGGTCGCGAAAACGCGGGCCGAGGTGGACGCGGCGCTGGCCGACTACCGCTTCGACCAAGCGGCGGATGCCTTATACAAGTTCGTCTGGGGCAAGGTCTGCGACTGGTATGTCGAATTCGCCAAACCCCTGTTTGACGGCGACAAGGCCGCCGAAACCCGCGAAACCATGGGTTGGGTGCTGGATCAATGCATGATCCTCTTGCACCCCTTCATGCCCTTCATCACCGAAGAACTTTGGGCCACCACCGGCACCCGCGCAGGCATGCTGGTGCATCAGGACTGGCCGACCTTTTGCGCGGAACTGATCGACGATGCCTCTGACCGTGAGATGACCTGGACCACCGGCTTGATCGATGAAATCCGCTCTGCCCGCGCGCAAATGCATGTGCCGGTAGGGTTGAAAATCGACCTCGTCGCCACTGAATTCGGGGCCGAGGCGCGGCAGGCGTGGGCGAATAACGAAGCGCTGATCAAGCGCCTCGCCCGTGTCGAGACGCTGACGGAGGCGGCGACCACGCCCAAAGGCTCCATCGCCGTCGCCGCCGAAGGGGCCGCCTTCGCCATCCCCTTGGAAGGCATCATCGACATCGCCGAAGAACGCGCCCGCCTGCAAAAGGCCTTCGACAAATTGGCCAAGGAAATCGGCGGCTTGAAAGGGCGGATCAACAACCCGGCCTTCGTCGCCTCTGCCCCGGAAGAGGTGGTCGATGAAGCCCGCGCCAATCTTGAAGCGCGCGAGGAAGAGGCGGCGAAGATCAAGGCGGCGCTGGATCGGCTTGCTGAACTCGCCTAGTTTTCTCTGTAAAAATATCCCGAGGGGGTGAGACGCGCCCGGACGACCTTCCAGTGGAAGGTCGTCAGCGTCGAACGCCCGATGGCCATGCCATCGGGCCGGAGGCGGCCCCTTGGGGCGAGGGGGGCGAGAAGCCCCCCTTTTCTTTTGCCGGGCACAGGCGCACACTCCGCCCAAAGGAGCGCGCCCATGTCCTGGCTCAGCCGCCTTGCCGAACGGCAAATCCTGAAAACGAAGCTCAAGGGCGGCCTGCAAGGGCTGGAAGGCGAGGGCAAGCCACTGCCCGACCGCACCGGGGATGCCTTCGTCAGCGCAGGCGATGCGGTGGGGTTTCGCATCATGGCGCAGGCGGGGGTCCTGCCCGAGGAGATCACGCTGAAAAAGCAGGTGGCTGAACAGGCAGCGCATCTCGCCACCCTGACCGACCCGGCCGAGCGCAAGGCCGCCATGGCGAAACTGGCCGAGCTGCAGATGCGGCAGGCCATGGCCGAAGAGGCCCGCCGCCGCTTCCTGCGCGACTGACCCGGCCCGCCCCATGAAAAAGGGGCGGCCCCTGCGGACCGCCCCCCGGGTCTTGTCAGACCGGATCAGCGTTGGGCGATGTCGACATAATCCCGCTTGGTCGCGCCGACATACAGCTGGCGCGGGCGGCCGATCTTCTGGTTCTTCTCGCCGATCATCTCTTTCCATTGGGAAATCCAGCCCACGGTGCGCGAGATGGCGAAGATCGGGGTGAACATGGAGGTCGGGAAGCCCATCGCCTCGAGGATGATGCCCGAGTAGAAATCGACGTTCGGATAGAGTTTCTTCGAGATGAAATACTCATCCGACAGGGCGATCCGCTCCAACTCCTTGGCCACCTGCAGCAACGGGTTGTTGTGCACGCCCAGAAGATCCAGCACCTCATCGGCGCTTTCCTTCATCACCGTCGCGCGGGGGTCGAAGTTCTTGTAGACGCGGTGGCCAAAGCCCATCAGGCGGAAGCCCGAGTTCTTGTCCTTGGCCTTGGCGACATATTCCGGGATGCGGTCCACGCTGCCGATTTCTTTCAGCATCTCAAGGCAAGCCTGGTTTGCCCCGCCATGCGCCGGACCCCACAGGCAGGCAATCCCCGCCGCCACGCAGGCAAAGGGGTTCGCGCCCGAAGACCCCGCCAGACGCACGGTGGAGGTGGAGGCGTTCTGCTCATGATCCGCATGCAGCATCATGATGCGGTCCATCGCCTTTTCGAGGATCGGATTGACCTCGTATTCCTCGGCGGGGACGGCAAAGCACATGCGCAGGAAATTGCCCGCATAGGACAGCGAGTTCTTCGGATAGACGAAGGGCTGCCCGACCGAATACTTGTAGGCCATCGCGGCGATGGTCGGCAGCTTGGCCACCATGCGGATCGCGGCCACTTCGCGCTGCCACGGGTCGTTGATGTCAAGGCTGTCGTGATAGAAGGCCGACATCGCGCCGACCACACCCACCATCGTGGCCATCGGGTGGCTGTCGCGGCGGAAGCCGCGGAAGAAGTTGTGCATCTGCTCATGCACCATGGTGTGACGGGTCACACGGCTGGTGAAATCGTTCAGCTGCGCTGCGGTCGGCAATTCGCCGTACAAGAGCAGATAGCAGACCTCCAGATAGCTGGACTGCTTGGCCAGCTGATCGATCGGGTAGCCGCGGTGCAGCAGTTCCCCGGCGTCGCCATCGATATAGGTGATCGCGGATTCGCAGGCGGCGGTCGAAGTGAAACCGGGGTCGAAGGTGAAGACATCCGCCTCGCCATAGAGCTTGCGGATGTCCAGCACGTCGGGGCCGACGGTCGGGGAAAGGACGGGAAGATCATAGGTCTTGCCATCCAGGGTCAGCGTCGCGGATCTTTTGCTATCGGCCATCTCTCAACGTCCCTCATTCGTGCCGCCCGTCCCTGGCAGGGGTGGGTCGGCGGAAGCTGCTCTGCGGGCCGAAGAAGGATGGGGCCGGGTCAGCCCGCGGCATCCTCCAGCCGCGCAATCGTTTCGTCCCGACCGATGATGAGCATCATGTCGTAAACGCTTGGTGTCGCGCTCCGCCCGGCAAGGGCGGTCCGCAGCGGTGCGGCCAGTTTGCCGAATCCGATGCCGTGGGCCTCGGCGGTTTCGGTCAGGATCGGCTCTAGACCTTCCTTCGTCCAGCTAACAGTTTGCAGGCGCGGCGTCAACGATTTCAGTATACCACGGGATACCGTATCCAGCGCCTTGGCACTCGCCTCATCGGCGACCACGGGGCGCGAGGTCAGCGCGAAATGAGCCTTTTCAAGCAGTTCTGGGAAGGTCTTCGCGCGATCTTTCACGCAGTAGAGCGACCGTGACAGCAGGTCGCGCTGGCCATCGGTCAGCGCGGGGCGATCTGCGGCGGCCAGATACGCCTCCAATTCATGCAGCAGTGCGGCATCCTCGGTGATGGCGATATGCTGGCCACAGAGATTCTCGAGTTTCTTGAAATCGAGTCGCGCCGGGCTGCGCCCGATTCCCGAAAGGTCGAACCATTCCATCGCCTGCGCGCTGGTGAAGAATTCCGCATCGCCATGCGCCCAGCCCAGACGGGTCAGGTAGTTGCGCATGCCCGCCGCCGGATAGCCCTGCGCGTGATAATCGCCGACCGCCGTCGCGCCATGGCGCTTGGACAGTTTCTTGCCGTCCGGTCCGTGGATCAGGGGGATATGCGCCCAGACCGGGATCGCCCAGCCCATCGCGTCATAGACCATCTGCTGCCGCGCGGCGTTGTTCAGGTGGTCATCGCCCCGGATCACATGGGTCACGCCCATGTCATGGTCATCCACCACCACCGCCAGCATATAGGTGGGCGTACCGTCCGAGCGCAGGACGATCATGTCATCCAGCGTCTCATTCTTGATCACAACGCGGCCCTGCACCTGATCGTCGATCACGGTTTCCCCATCACGCGGGGCCTTCATGCGGATCACATAGGGCGCGTCGGGATGGGACGCGGGGTCGGCGTCGCGCCACGGGCTTTGGAACACGGCATAAGAGGCGCCTTTCGCCTCGGCCTCGGCGCGGAAGGCGGCGATCTCATCCTGCGTGGAAAAGCACTTGTAGGCCGTGCCACGGTCCAGCATCTGATGGGCGACCTCGGCATGGCGGTCTTTCTGCGCGAACTGGCTGACCGCCTCGCCATCCCAATCCAGACCCAGCCAGCGCAACCCTTGCAGGATGGCGGCAGTCGCCTCGGGGGTGGAGCGTTCGCGGTCCGTGTCCTCGATCCGCAGCAGGAACTTGCCGCCACGACCCCGGGCATAAAGCCAGTTGAACAGCGCCGTCCGCCCGCCGCCGATGTGCAGATAGCCGGTGGGCGAGGGGGCGAAACGGGTGACGACGGGGCGCGAGGACATGGCGGGTTAACCTTTCGGAAACCAGAAGGGGGCTAGGCTCGCCGCATCTCTAGGCAAACAGAGGGCGGGAAACAAGGTGCGCCTCCTTTCAGGGCCGGTCCGGGCGCTTGGCGATGCGCGCGGCCATCTGTTTCCCTTCGCCCCGGTGCTTTTAGGCCTCGGCATCGGCCTGTGGTTCGCCCTGCCGTGGGAGCCGGGCTTCGTCGCCTATGCCGGGATCGTCGGGCTGGCGGGGGGGCTGGCGCTTTGGGCACATCGCATAGAGACAGCGCTGCGCCCTTTGCTGATCGGGTTGGTCTGCCTGCTGCTGGGTCCCTTGGCGGGGGGCTTGCGCGCGCATCTGGTCGCGGCCCCCATGCTGGACTTTCGCTATTACGGCCCGGTGCAGGGCCGGATCGTCGAGATTGACCGCTCGCAAACCGATGCCCTGCGCCTGACGCTTGACCGCGTGGTGCTGGAGCGTGTCGATCCCGCCCGCACCCCCGCCACCGTGCGCGTCTCCCTGCGGGGCGAACAGCGCTGGCTGACGCCCGCAGCGGGTCAAACCGTGCTGATGACCGCCCATCTGGCCGCGCCGGAGGGGCCGGTGGAGCCGGGCAGCTTTGATTTCCGGCGCATGGCCTTCTTTGATCGGTTGGGCGCGGTGGGCTATACCACCACGCCGGTCGTGCTCTGGGCCGAACCCGCGCCGGGCGAGCAGATCATCGCCCGCATCCGCACGCATCTGACCGCTGGCATCATGGCGGCGATCCCCGGCGATCCGGGGGCCTTCTCGGCCGGGGTGATGACCGGGGACAGGTCTGGCCTGTCCTTGCAGGCGGTGCAGGACCTGCGGGATTCGTCGCTGGCGCATCTTCTGGCCATTTCGGGGATGAATCTGGCGTTTCTGATCAGCTTCACCTTTGCCGGATTGCGCGGGGGCTTGGCGTTGATCCCGCCGCTGGCCCTGCGGGTGGATGGCAAGAAGCTGGCGGCGGCGATCTCCCTGCCCATCGCGGGGTTCTACCTGCTGCTGTCGGGGTCGAATGTCGCGACCGAACGCGCCTTTGTCATGGTCGTCGTGATGCTGGGGGCGGTGCTTCTGGACCGAGCCGCCATCACGCTGCGCTCTGTCGCCATCGCCGCGCTGGTCCTGCTGCTCTGGCAGCCTGAGGCGTTGCTGGAGCCGGGGTTCCAGATGTCCTTCGCCGCCACCATCGCCCTCGTCGCGGGGTTTGAGGCGCTGGCCAAGCTGGTGGAGCGCAAGCGCCTGTGGCGCGGCGTGCCGGTGGTGATGACGCTGGTGCTGTCCTCTGTCATCGGCGGCTTTGCCACCGCCCCCTATGCGGCGGCGCATTTCAACCGCTTCACGGATTACGGTTTGTTGGCCAATCTTCTGACCGTGCCGGTGATGGGGGCGGTGGTGATGCCTGCCGGGGCGGTGGCGGCGCTCTTGGCGCCCTTCGGCCTCGCCGGGCCTGCGCTGTGGGTGATGGGGCAGGGGGCGGCGTGGATTCTGTGGGTCGCCGCGAAGATTGCCGCGCTGGAGGGGGCCGTGACCCCGATCCCGATGCCGCCGGACATCGTGCTGCCGCTGATCACGCTGGGAGCGCTGTGGCTGATCCTTTGGCCTTTCCGCGCGCGATGGCTGGGCGTTCTGCCCGTGGCGGCGGCGGTCTGGCTGTGGTCGGACCACACGCGTCCCCTGCTGCTGATGGACGCCGAGGCGCGGGTGCTGGGCGTGATGGGGTTCGACGGGCGGGCGATCAATCGCGAAACGGGCGGGGGCTTTGCCGTTCAGAATTGGCTGGAGAATGACGGCGATCTGTCCGGACAAGCGGCAGGCTTTGCCCGTCCGGGGTTTGTTCAAACCGATGCCGGACTGCGGTTTGACTTGGGGCCTTGGCAGGGATTGGTTCTGGTGAAGGGCCAGAGGCCGGACTGTGCCGGTGCCGATGTGGTGATCCTGCCCGCCGCCGTGCTGGAGGCTTTGGCCAGCGCACCAGACTTGCCCTGCCGGGTGATCGGGCCGACTGTCCTGAATGTGACGGGACCCTTGGCCATCCTGCCCGATGGCAGGCTGCGCCCGACATTCCTTGCCCGACGGATGTGGACCCCGCCTGGGGCGGGGGGACTGCTGCCCCCGCCGCTTCAGTAGGTGCGGATCAGGCCGACCAGACGCCCCTGCACCTTGACCGCCGTGTCGGGGAAGACACGGGTTTCATAGGCGGGGTTCGCCGCCTCAAGCGCGATCATGCTGCCTTTGCGGCGAAAGCGTTTCAGCGTCGCTTCCTCATCCGCGATCAAGGCGACGACGATATCGCCATTGTCTGCGGTGGTCTGTTCGCGGATCACCACGATGTCGCCGTCATTGATCCCCGCTTCGATCATCGAGTCGCCCTTGACCTCCAGCGCGTAATGCTGGCCGCGGCCGGACAGCATCGATCCCGGCACGGCGACGTGATGCGACACGGATTGAATCGCCTCGATCGGGACACCGGCGGCGATGCGGCCCATGACCGGCAGTTCCAAGGCATGCACGGCCTCGACCGGGATGGCGCTGCGCGGCGGTTCGACCACGGGTTCCGGCGCGGGTTTCGACCCGGCGATGACGCGCGGCTTGAAGCCCGGCTTTTCCATCGCTTCGGGCAGTTTGACGATTTCCAGCGCCCGCGCGCGATGGGCCAGACGGCGGATGAAACCGCGTTCTTCCAGCGCTGTGATCAGGCGGTGGATGCCGGATTTAGAGCGCAGATCGAGCGCTTCTTTCATCTCGTCGAACGAGGGGGGGACACCGTCCACGTCCATGCGCGTCTTGATGAAGTCCAGAAGTTCAAGCTGCTTGCGCGTGAGCATGGGCGAACCCCGATAAGGAATGTTGATGCTATGTTCTGCCCATGTTCCCGCTTTGTGTCAAGCAAAACCGCCGCGATGGTTAAAGCGGCAGGTAATCCACCTCTGTGCCTGCCGGTTGCGGCCCATCGCCCAGCGGGCGGATCAGCAGGGCATCCGCCTCTGTCAACAGGGTGATCAGCGCGCTGTCCTGCCGGTCGAACGGGGCGATGCGCGGCAGGCCGCCGCCGGGCAGCAGACGCGCCCGCATGTAATGCGCGCGCGGTCCGTTGGCGGGCACGTCTTGCGCCAGCACCGCCCGCAGGGGGCGCGGTTCCGGGGCCGGATCGCCCAGCATGGCGCGCAGCATCGGCAGCATGAACAGATGCGCGCAAACGATGGAAGACACGGGATTTCCCGGCAGCCCCAGCATCGGCACCCCGTGCAGCCGACCGGCCATCAAGGGCTTTCCGGGGCGCATGGCGATCTTGTAGAAGGCCCGGTCCATCCCCAGTCCTTCGGCGACCTGCGCCACAAGGTCATGGTCCCCGACACTGGCCCCACCGATGGTGACGATCAGATCGGCATCGCGCGCCATCTCCAGCACGGCGGCCAGTTCGGTCAGGTTGTCCTTGGCGATGGGCATCAGCCGCGCCTCGGCCCCGGCGCGCTCGGCCAATGCGGCGAGGGTGAAGCTGTTCGAGGCGATGATCTGGTCGTCGCGCGGGCCTTCGCCGGGCATCACCAGCTCATCCCCGGTGGCGATGATGGCGACCACGGGTTTGCGGGTGACCTGCACGGTCGGTATGTTCATCGCCGCCAGCAGGCACAGGTCATTGGGCCTGAGCCGTCGCGGCGAAAGGCTTGCGCCTGCGCGGAAATCCTGCCCGAGGGGGCGGATGTTGGTGCCCGCGTCCATGCCCGGTTTCACGGTGATGCGGTCGCCATCGCGGGTGACATCCTCTTGGATCACCACATGGCCCGCACCCGCAGGCACCGGCGCGCCGGTGAAAATCCGCACGGCTTGGCCGGGGCCGACGGTGCCGGTGAAGGCATGACCCGCGCCCGCCTCACCCACCACGGCAAAGCTGTCGCCGGGTCCGACCCCCGCCGCCACGGCGTAGCCATCCATCGCGGATGCGGCGAAGGGCGGTTGGTCGCGGGTTGCCACGGCGGGGGCGGCCAGCCAGCGGCCATCGGCGCGACGCAGGGGCACGGTTTCCGCAGGCAGGACGGACACCAGCGCCAGACAGCGCGCCAAGGCCTCCGCCACGGAAATCATGCGTCGGCCTCATAGCGGCCGGACTTCCCGCCGTCCTTGAGAACCAGCCGTATCCCCTCGATCCGCATCGATTTTTCGACGGCCTTGACCATGTCGTAGATGGTCAGGCAGGCGACCGACACGGCCGTCAGCGCCTCCATCTCAACGCCCGTTTGCCCTCCGGTTTTCACCGTCGCCTCCACCACGATTCCGGGCAGGGAGGGGTCAGGCGTCAAGTCCAGCGCGACCTTGGTGATGGGCAGGGGATGGCACAACGGGATCAGGTCGGCGGTTTTCTTGGCCCCCATGATCCCCGCCAGACGCGCCACGCCCAGCACATCGCCCTTTTTCGCGCGGCCTTCGGTGACCAGAGCCAAGGTCTCCGCGCTCATCACCACATGGCCGCGCGCCACGGCGATGCGGTCGGTGACGGGTTTGGCGGAGACATCCACCATATGCGCCTGACCCTGATCGTCGAAATGCGTCAGGCTCATGCCCCACCCTGCGCGGTCAGGGGTTTGGCAAGGATCGCCCGCGTCGCCGCCGTCACATCGGCCTGCCGCATCAGGCTTTCCCCGATCAGGAAGGACCGCGCACCATAGCGGGCAAGGTCTGCAAGGTCTTCGGGCGTGAACAAGCCGCTTTCCGACACGATCATCCGGTCCTCCGGCACGCGGCGGGCCAGATCACGGGTGGTGTCGAGCGTCACTTCGAACGTGTGCAGGTTGCGGTTGTTGATGCCGATCAGCGGCGATTTCAGCCGCGCGGCGCGTTCCAACTCGTCACGGTCATGCACCTCAATCAGGACATCCATGCCCCATTCAAAGGCGGCGGCCTCAAGCTCCGCCGCCTGCGCGTCAGAGAGCGACGCCATGATGACGAGGATGCAATCGGCGTTCAGCGCCCGTGCCTCGACCACCTGATAGGTGTCATAGAGGAAATCCTTGCGCAGGCAGGGCAGGGACACCGCCGCGCGCGCGGCCATCAGGAATTCATCCGCCCCTTGGAAGGACGGGGTGTCGGTCAAGACCGACAGGCAGGTCGCCCCCCCGGCCTCATAGGCACGGGCCAGCGCCGGCGGGTCGAAATCGGGGCGGATCAACCCCTTGGAGGGGCTGGCCTTCTTGATCTCGGCGATCAGGCCGTAGCCTGTGGTGCTGGCCTGTTTCAACGCGCGGGCAAAGCCGCGGGGTTCGTCCGCGTTGCGGGCGGCGTCCTCCACATCGGCCAAGGGGCGCGCGGCCTTGCGGGCGGCGACTTCCTCCAGCTTGTAGGCCTTGATGCGGTCAAGAATGGTGCTCATCGTCGGTCTTTCTGTTGGCGCTCAGCCGTGGGTGATGCGGGCGAGTGCCGCCACCTTGGCGCGGGCGGCGCCGCTGTCGATGGATTGGCGGGCCATGTCAACGCCCTCGGTCAGGCTGCCCACCTTTTCCGCAACGACCAAGGCCGCGGCAGAGTTCAACAACACAGCATCGCGGTACGCCCCTGTCGCCCCGTCCAGCAGCGCGCGGAATTCGGCGGCGTTCTCGGCGGGCGTGCCGCCAAGGATCGACTCAAAGGGGTGATAGGGCAGGCCCGCATCCTCGGGTCCGATTTCGAATTCCTTGATGAAACCGCCTTCGACCGCGCAGACACGGGTTTTCGCGGCAATGGAAATCTCATCCGTCCCGTCGCCGCCATGCACGAGCCACGCCTTTTCCGACCCCAGCGCCAGCAGCGTTTCGGCCATCGGGCGGATCATCTTTGTGGAAAAGGCACCCGTCAGTTGCCGCTTGACGCCGGCGGGATTGGTCAGCGGGCCAAGGATGTTGAAGATGGTGCGTGTGCCCAACTCCATCCGCACCGGGCCGACATGGCGCATGGCGGGATGGTGCATCGGGGCCATCATGAAGCCGATCCCGGCCTCGGTCAGGCATTTCTCGACCACATCGGGGCCGATCATCACGTTCAGGCCCATTTCCGTCAGCGCATCGGCAGAGCCGGATTTCGATGACAGGTTGCGGTTGCCATGCTTGGCCACACAGACGCCCGCGCCCGCCACCACAAAGGCGGTGGCGGTGGAGATGTTCAGCGTGCCCTTTCCGTCGCCGCCGGTGCCCACGATGTCCATGGCACCTGCGGGGGCAGACACGGGATGGCATTTCGACCGCATCACCGATGCGGCGGCGGCGTATTCATCGACCGTTTCGCCGCGCGTGCGCAGCGCCATCAGGAAGCCGCCAACCTGCGCAGGTGTGGCCGCGCCTTCGAACAGGGCACCGAAAGCGGCCTCAGCCTCGGCCCGCGTCAGGGGGCGCTCGGCGGCGATGCCGATCAGGGGGCGGAGGATGTCGCTCATGCCGCCACCTTTGCTGCCGCCGCCTCTTCGAGAAAATTCCGCAAAAGCTGGTGACCGTGTTCTGAGGCGATGCTTTCGGGGTGGAACTGCACGCCTTCGATCAGCCGGTCCTTGTGGCGCAGGCCCATGATGGTGCCATCCTCCAGCCAGGCCGTCACCTCAAGGCAATCGGGCAACGTTGCGCGCTCCACGATCAGCGAATGATAGCGCGTGGCGAGGAAGGGCGAGGGCAGGCCGCGGAACATGCCCTGACCCGCGTGGTGCATCGTGCCCATTTTGCCATGCACGATCTCATGGCAGCGGACGACCTTTCCGCCGAAGGCTTCGCCGATGGTCTGATGTCCCAGACAGACGCCCAGCAAAGGAATCCGCGCCTCTGCCGCCGCGGTGGTCAGGGGCAGGCAGATGCCCGCCTGTGCCGGATCGCAGGGACCGGGGGACAGCACGATGCAATCGGGGCGCAAGGCCAGAACCGCCTGCACATCTAGCGCGTCATTGCGCCGGACCACGACATCCGCGCCCAATTCGCCCAAGTAGTGAACGAGGTTATAGGTGAAACTGTCGTAGTTATCGATCAGAAGCAGCATCTTGCAGGGCCCGTGGCGATAGGGGATGAAGACCTTTACGGGTCGGGCTATACATGGTCAGGTCCGCCAAGGGGCGTCAAGGGAAACCGCGCGGAATGGGCGCGCCGGGGCGCGTCGAAAAAGGCCCGGTGTGAAACCGGGCAGGGACGCCAAGGAGGCAGGGGTGCTGCGTAGGTTCGTGACAGGGCTGGTGTGGGGTGGCGTGGTCGCCGGTCTGGGGCTTGCGGTGATCTCGCAAGTGGCGCCGCGCCCGGATATGCCCGTAAAGACCGTGGCAGAGGGGACTTTGACCCCGCAACCCGAGGAGGCGGTGACGCCCTCTTCGGCCCCGGATGACGCACCTGCCGACACTGCCGATACGGCGGCCTCTATGCCCGTCGAAGACTCGAACAAAGCCGAGCCGGCCGTGGCAGAATCTGCATCGCCCGATGGCGCAGCGGAGGAGGTGGAGACGGCGCTGTCTGACGCCTCCGACGCGACCGCGCCCGACACGCAGCCGCCATCATCCGACTCCACGGCCCCTGCGCCTGCCGCGCCCGCGACCGAGGCGGCGCCCGCGCCAGTCGATGCGCCAGCCGAGGCCGAACTGGCCGTTACAGCACCGGTATCGCCCGATGGTGCAACTGACGAGGCGGAGACGGCGCTATCCGACGCCCCCGACGCCACCGCGCCGGACACGCAGCCGCCATCATCCGACCCCACGGCCCCTGGGACCAACCCCGCCCCGGCGCAGGTCGCGGCACAAACCACCGCGCCGGAGACCCTGACCGCCCCGTCACCCGCACCGGCCGCAGACAGCCCGGCGCAGGACATCCAGCCCGCCCCGCCCCCAGAGGCCGTGGCGGAGGAGCCCTTGCTTTCCCCCGCCCCCGCGGCGGGTGATGCGCCCGGCGCGATCCTGCCCGCGCCGCCGCCGACAGAGGTGGCGCAGGATTTGCCCCGTCTGTTGACCCCGAATGTGGACCCCGGGCCGCCGGGTGACCTTGCGCTTGCCTTGCCCGATGTGCAGCCCGGCAGCAGCAGCCTGCCCCAGATCGGGGAGGCCCCGGCCCCTGCGGCAACGGCGGATAACGCCGTGCCGGAGGTGGCGGTGATCGATGACCTGCCGCCCATCGCCGCCTTTGCGCGCCCCTTCGAGAACCCCGAGGCCAAGCCCCTGTTCGCCCTCCTGCTGGTGGATGATGGCCGAGCGGATCTTGACCGCGCCACATTGGCCGCCCTTCCGTTTCCGGTCACCTTCGTGGTGGACCCGCAGGCGCCGAATGCGGCAGAGGCCGCCGCGATCTATCGGGCCGGGTTGCAAGAGGTGGTGATGACGGCCTCAGGCCTGCCCGACGGCGCCGAACCCGCCGACATCGAACAGAGTTTCGCGGCCAATGCCGCGATCCTGCCCGAAACCGTCGCCGTGATCGACACCGGACCGGGCGGCAGGCTGGAGGATCGCACGATCGCCAGTGCCGTGGTGCCGATCCTGCTGGATCAGGGGCGGGGTCTGATCACCTATGACCTCGGCCTGAACGCCGCCGATCAGGTGGCCCGGCGCGCGGCCCTGCCCACGGTAGCCCTGTTTCGCCTGCTGGACGGGGAGGGTGAAAGCCAGCCGACCATCCGCCGCTACCTCGACCGGGCGGCCTTCAAGGCGGCGCAAGAAGGCCAGGTGGTCGTGATGGGCTCCACCCGTCCCGAGACGGTGGCGGCGATCCTGGAATGGACGGTGGAAGGGCGGGCGGCCTCTGTCGCGCTGGCCCCGATCACCGCGGTTCTCGCGGCGCAGTGAACCACAAGGCGCAGGCCGGGTCCGGCCTGCACGCGATGCGCTTTTGCCCGCGCCGCCGCGCGGGCAAAAGCCCGTCAGGGGGCGCTCGCGCCCCCTCTGGCTTTGCCGGGCAAAGCCATTCACCCCCTGAGGATGTTTTTGCAACGGGGAAGCGGCAGGGCGGGGACTTGCAGGGGGGGGCGGGGATTGGTAGGGGGTTTTCCGAGCAATTCCGTAGGGAAACCATGCCCGACCGTATTCCGCGTCTTGAGGTTCGCCATCTGACCCGTGCCTTTGGCGGCGGGCCGGTGGTGGATGATGTGTCGCTGTCGGTGGCGCCGGGGCAGGTGATGTGCCTGCTCGGGCCCTCGGGCTGCGGCAAGTCCACGACGCTGCGGATGATCGCCGGGGTGGAGCGGCCCGATCAAGGTGAGATCCGCATCGATGGCGTGCCGGTCTTTGGCGCGGGCGCGATGGTGCCGCCCGAGGCGCGGTCCGTCGGGCTGATGTTTCAGGATTTCGCGCTGTTTCCGCATCTGACCGTGGCGCAGAATGTGGCCTTTGGTCTGAAGGGGGATAAGGCCGCCAAGGCCGCGCGGGTGGGCGAGTTGCTGGAGCGGGTGACCTTGTCCGGTTATGGCGACAAGCATCCCCACCAGCTTTCTGGGGGCGAACAGCAGCGCGTGGCGCTGGCCCGCGCGCTGGCCCCGCGCCCCAGGGTCATGCTGATGGACGAGCCGTTTTCGGGGCTGGACAACCGGCTGCGTGACGGCATCCGCGATGTCACGCTGGAGGTGCTCAAGGAGGAAGGGGCGGCGGTGCTTCTGGTCACGCATGAGCCGGACGAGGCGATGCGCATGGCCGATGAGATCGCGCTGATGCGCGGCGGGCGGATCGTGCAGCGCGGCGCGCCCTACAACGTCTATAACGCGCCGGTGGACAAGGCCGCAGCGGCGTTCTTTTCCGATATCAACGTGATCCGGGGCAGATCGCGCGGCGCACTGACCGAGACGCCCTTCGGTGCCTTCCTGACGCCCGGCCATGCCGATGGGGCGGAGGTGGAGATCGTGATCCGCCCGCAGCATCTGAAGATCGATTTCGACCGGGGCGGGCGCGGCCCCAATCCCACCGCGCAGGATGGCACGGCGGCGCGGGGGACGGTGCAGCGCGCGCGCTACATGGGGCGTGAGAGCCTTGTGGATTTCCGCATGGATTTCGACGGGTCGATCTTGACCGCCAGCGTTCCCGGGGTGTTCCTGCCCAAGACCGGCACGGCGCTGTGGCTGATGATCCGGCGGGATCGGTGCTTCGTCTTTCCGGCGGGGAAGTAGGGTTCAGACGGCCTGTTTCCGTCCGTCTGACCCATGAGGCATGTGCGGCTTTTCGCCTTTAACCTTGCCCTTGGCGGGGGATCGCACACCGACATCCAACATGGTTCCGTCTGGTGTCATGAATTTTGGTGTCGGCCCGGTCCTGAGATGGTCAAGCAGAAGTGACACCGCATCCTGCATGGTGACGGTTGCCGGATACCAAAGCGATGCACCAAGACCTTCGTGCCGTTCATCCTGTGCGACAACAATCCTGCATGCGCCTTTCGTGATAACGACACCCGACCAGAATCCAAGACCATCGCGCCAGAACTTGACCTGTTCCACCGCCTGGTCCGATTTTATCCGACGTGTCGCGATGCTGGTTTCGATCCTCTCAAGCGCATCTATGGCGGTGATCAAATTCTTTGCGGCCGGTGCCGGGTCTATACCATTCATTCGGTAGGATCCTTTGTTACGTTCGCCGCAATGCCGACCTTGTCTTCGTCCGGGAAGTCGATGACGCCGGGCCAGCCTTCAGGCCAATATACCTCACGCACGCGGGTTTCTCCAGTCAAGCTGAAGGCGAGCGACAGTTTGGGCGCAACATCGCTTGAAAATTCGTAATGGTCTCGGACCGGATCGTGCGGTCCCGGATAGGCATTCACGCGCTTGCCGCCTGCAAGCGTATGCGCCTGTCCGCCTTTCACATAGCCCGATGCCCGGACCAGTTTCGCCTCGTGGCGGTTGTCGGGTCTAAGATAGCGGTGGAAGATTGCCATTTGCACCAACACTAAGTCTGCAAAACACACGCGCATCTTGGCACGATGGAGGAGGGTTCGGTCTTTGGCAAGTGGTGGAACGGCAGCTACTCTGCCTCGATGCCCGCCTGCGGCAGCAGCGTCGCGACCTTGGCCAACAGGGTGCGGGCGGGACGGGCGAGGGGGGCCGTGTCATCCTCGGCCACGTGGCGCAGCCCGGCCACCAGCGCTTGCAGCTCATCCGCCGTCATCAGCGTGGGCGGCAGCACGAGGGGCGCGCGCAGGATATAGCCCAGACCCCGCTCCCCTTCGACCGGCAGGCCGCTGGCTGACAGCATTGCCATGTCGCGCCAGATGGTGCGGGTGGAGACGCCCAGACGACGGCCCAGCTCATCGGCCGTGTGCAGCCGCCCGTCGCGCATCACCTGCACCAATTCGAAGAGTCGGTCGTCGCGTTTCATGACCGTTGCATAACGCAAGCCGGGCCAACTGACAATTTACTGTCAGTAGAGGCGCAGGCGGGCCGGATGCGGCCTTTTCGCCGTCCGGGCCTTGGGACTAAATGGCGGCAACGCAATCGGAGTCGGGCCTGGATCAGACCGCCCGGCACATCAGGAGACTAACGAGGATGGGACGCTTGGGACCGCTGGAAATCATCATCATCGCCGCCGTCGTGCTGATTCTGTTTGGCCGTGGCAAGATCTCGAACCTGATGGGCGAAGTCGGCAAGGGCATCACCGCCTTCAAGCGCGGGGTCAAGGACGGCTCTGCCGAGGCGGCAGAGGCGGCCAGCGCCGCCGTCGAAGCGGTGAAGGACGTCACCCCGGAGTCGGAAAAAGACAAGGTCTGACAGGGGCCTGATCGCAATTGAACGGTCGGGAGACGGAGTGAATGCTGGATATCGGATGGAGCGAACTGATCCTGATCGGGATCGTGGCGCTGATCGTGGTGGGTCCGAAAGACCTGCCGCGCATGTTCCACGCTTTGGGACGGATGACGTCAAAGGCGCGCGGCATGGCACGCGAGTTCCAGCGCGCCATGGATGATGCCGCGAAATCGACCGGGCTGGATGAGGTGCGCAAGGACCTGAACGCCATCCGCGCCAGCACATCGCCCTCGGCGATGGGGATTGATGCGCTGGAGAATGCGGCCAGCAAGTTCGAGAAATGGGACCCGACGAAAGGGATCAAGCCCGCTGCGGCGAACCCGGCCCTGGCGGCGGCCCCTGTGGTGACCACCGCCGCCCCGGTGGTGGTGCCCAACATGCCCGCCGTTGCTGCGGCCACCGAGGCGGCTGCGCCGACGGGTCCGGCCACCGCCGCGCTGGCCGAGCAGAAGGCAGCGGACCAGGCGGCCGCGCGGCAGAAGGCGCTTGAGTTGCAGGCCAAACGCACGGAAACCGCCGCGAAGAAATTCGCCGAGAAGGCCGCAGAAAAAGCCAAGGCAGAGGCAGCCGCCGCTGCTGCCGAACCGCCCGCCCCGCCGTCTGCCACCGTGGCAAAGGCTGCGGCCCCGCTTCCTGACGCAGAGGCAAAACCTGCCCGCAAGCCGCCGGTGCGGCGCAAGAAGAGTGACGCATGACCGACAGCATTGACGACAGCTCTGCCCCGCTGGTCGAGCATCTGGCCGAATTGCGCAACCGCCTGATGTGGGCGGCTGGGGCCTTTGTGATCGCGATCTTCGTGGTCTATCCCTTTGCGATGCAGGTCTTCAACTTCCTGTCGCATCCGATTTGCGACGTTCTGGCATCGATGGGCCAGAATTGCCAGTTGGTCCTGATCTCGCCGCAGGAAGGTTTCTTCGTCGCCATCAACATCTCGCTCTTTGGCGGGCTGGTGCTGGCCTTCCCAGTCATCGCCTACCATCTGTGGCGCTTTGTGGCACCGGGGCTGTACCGGTCGGAAAAGAACGCCTTCCTGCCCTTCCTTGTGGCGTCGCCGCTGATGTTCTTCTTTGGCGCGGCCTTTGCCTATCTGATCGTCTTGCCGATGGCCTTCACCTTCTTTCTGGGCTTCCAGCAGTTCGGGAATGAGGCGGCAACGGTCGTGGGCGCGGCGGCGGATGCGGTTGCAGGCGCTGCAGGCGATGCCGCACCCGTCGTGGGGGGCGCTCCGGGCGATGCGCCCATTCCGGGGATCGTATTCCAAGGCTCGGCGCAGGAATATCTGGGCCTGACGATGAAATTCGTGCTGGCCTTCGGGCTGTGCTTCCAACTTCCCGTGCTGCTTGTTCTGCTGGGCAAGGCGGGGCTGGTGTCGTCGCGCGGTCTGGCGGGGATGCGGAAATATGCCGTGGTCGCCATCCTTGCGCTGGCCGCCATCGCCACGCCGCCGGATGTGATGAGCCAGATCATCCTGTTCGTGGCCATCTACCCGCTCTACGAGGTCTCGATCTTCCTGATCCGCCGGATCGAGAAGAAGCGTGAGGCGCAGGCCCGTGCCGATGGGACATGGGTCGATGAGGATGAAGACGACGCGGCATGACCGACGAACTTCTGGCGCGCATCGCCGCCGCTCTTGAACGCATGGCCCCGGCCCCCCTCGCCGCCCCGGATTTCGGGGCGGCTGAGGCTTTTGTCTGGCACACCCAGCCAGAGCGTCTGGACCCCGTGGCCCATGTGGCGCGGGTGGATTTGTCTCTGCTGGTCGGGGTGAACCGGTCGCGCGATACGCTGCTGGCCAATACGCGCCATTTTGCCGCCGGGTTGCCTGCGAACAACGCGCTCTTGTGGGGTGCGCGGGGGATGGGGAAATCGTCCTTGGTCAAGGCGGTGCATGCGCAGGTGCGCGCCGAAGGCTTTGATCTGAAGATCGTGGAACTGTCCCGCGAAGACCTGCCTTCGGTCGGGCGGTTGATGAACCATCTGCGCGCGGCCCCCTGCCGGTTCATCGTGTTCTGCGATGACCTGTCCTTCAGCCATGATGACCAGCATTACAAAAGCCTGAAAGCCGTGCTGGATGGGGGCATTGAAGGGCGACCGGACAATGTGATCCTGTACGCCACCTCGAACCGCCGCCACCTGATGCCGCGCGACATGATCGAGAATGAGACGCAGGCCGCCATCCATTCGACCGAGGCTGTGGAGGAAAAGGTCTCGCTGTCGGATCGCTTCGGTCTGTGGCTCGGCTTTCATCCCTGCACGCAGGATGACTATCTCGACATGATCAACGGCTATTGCGCGACCTATGGCGTGACCGTGGACCCTGCACGGCTGCGGGCGGAGGCGATCGAATGGCAGGCCACGCGTGGCGGGCGGTCCGGCCGGGTGGCGTGGCAATTCTTCTGCGATCTGGCCGCGCGTGAGGGCGTCCGGGTCTGAGCAGATTTCACAACGGGGCCTTGTCGCGGGCGGGCAGAGTGCCTAACCTTTGCGTCCCTGTCCCAGTCTGGCCCCCATGTTCACCGAAATCCTGATTGTTGTCGCCCTGATCCTGTTGAACGGGGTTTTGGCCATGTCCGAAATGGCCATTGTGTCTGCCCGGCCCGCCCGCCTGAAATCGTTGGAGGCCAAGTCGCGCGGCGCGGCGGCGGCCCTAAGGCTGGCCGAGTCACCGGGGCGTTTCCTGTCCTCGGTGCAGATCGGGATCACGGCGGTGGGCGTGCTGTCAGGGGCCTTTTCGGGGGCCACCTTGGGCGCGCGTCTGGCGGGGGCCTTGACCGGGTGGGGCATGGACCCTGACACGGCGCAGACGCTGGGCGTGGGCAGCGTGGTGCTCTTGCTCACCTATCTGTCGCTGATCGTGGGCGAATTGGTGCCCAAGCAACTGGCGTTGAAGAACCCTGAAGGCGTGGCGATCCGGGTGGCCCCGGCGATGGTGATCCTGTCGCGCGCGGCCTCGCCTGTGGTGTGGTTTTTGGACATCTCCGGGCGGACGATCCTGTTTCTCTTGGGCCAGTCCGGCAAGGATGGCAACCGCGTCACGGAAGAAGAGGTGCACTCCCTGCTGACCGAGGCGCAGGAAGGCGGCGTGATCGAGACTGAAGAGCGTGAGATGATGGCGGGAGTGATGCGTCTGGCCGACCGCTCTGCCCGTGCGCTGATGACGCCAAGGCATGAGGTCGAGATGCTGGAGCTGGAGGCGACCCCGGCAGAGACCGCCGCCGCGATCCGGCGCATCGGCCGCCCGCGCATGCCCGTGCAAAGCCGTGAGTCGGGGGAGGTGGTGGGGATCATCACGCTCGCCGATGCCTTCAACGCGCTGTCGCGGCGCGAAAGCATGGACCCCAAGCGCCTGCTGCGCGAGGTGCCAGTGGTGTCGGAACTGGCCGACGCGCTGGATGTGATGGAGATCCTGCGCGGGTCGGAACATCACATGGCGCTGGTCTATGATGAATACGGGCATTTCGAGGGGATCGTCACCTCTGGCGATATCCTTGAGGCGATCACCGGCACCGTGATCGCGGGCGGGGATGAGGAACCGGCGCTGGTCGAACGCGCGGACGGGTCGCTTCTGGTGTCGGGCTGGATGCCAGCCGATGAATTCTGCGACCGTCTGGGCCTGCCGCGCGAATTGGCCGGGGATTACGAGACCGTGGCCGGTCTGGTGCTGCACCAGTTTGGCCGCCTGCCGGAACTGGGCGAGTCGGTGGTGGCCGAGGGCTTTCGGTTCGAGGTGATCGATCTGGACGACCGGCGGATTGACAAGCTGTTGGTCGCGAAGGTGTGAGGGGGGCTTGGTCCCAATAAACAGCCACATGTCAGTAGGGGCGCGCACGCACCGCGGGGTGGGTGCACGTATACGTGCGCCCGCCCCGTGCGGGCGGTGCGGGCGCGCCCCGATGCTTTGGGCATCGGGGCAATCCCCGTCGTCGCGCCCTTAAGCAAGTTTCAGGGAGGCTGGCCGAATTCGCCTCACTTCAAGAACGGCATCGGGTCCGTGCTGTCCACGCCGCGCCGCACCTCGAAGTGCAGGAAGGACGGGCTGCCAGAGCGCACATTGGCAATCGTCTGGCCTTTGCCGACCGCGTCACCCTTCTTCACCGTGATCCCGGCCACACCGGCATAGACCGTCAGCAACCCGCCCTCATGGCGGATGACGATGATCGGCGTCTGTTCGGTATCCATCGTGATCGCGGCCACGGTGCCTGCCGCCGCTGCCTTGACCGGCGTGCCTGCGGGGGCGGCGATGTCGATGCCGTTCGATTTCCTGTCATAACCGCGAATGATGCTGCCCTGCACCGGCATCACGAATTGCGCCGACGAGGCTGACGTGCGCTGTTCGCCAAGATCGGGCGAGGCGGGCTTGGCCTTTTCGATCTCGGCCTGCGTTGGCGGGTTCTCCGCGGGCAGGGGTTTCGAGGCAGAGGGCGGCGGCGGGGTCGGCGTGCCCTCACCCGGCGCGGTGACGGGATCGACCGTCGGCTGTGGGGCAGGGGCCGCGGCGGTTGCCGTGGCTGTGGCGGCGGGGGCCCCCGACGGCGTCGGGATCATCAGATACTGGCCTTCGCGCACCGCCAGATCAGGGCCGAGGCCGTTCCAATCCGCCAGTGCCCGCGGCGCCACGTTATAGGCCCGCGCGATGGTGAAAGCGGTTTCGCCACGCTTCACCTGATGGCGCGTCGGGGCCATGCCGCCCAGATCGCCCTGCGTCTGTGCCACGGCGGCAGGTGCCGCTGCGGGGGCCGCGGCCGGGGCCGCCGTGTCCACGCGGTCCAGCGCCGTGGTGGCGATGGAGGAGACATCCACCCGACCTGCCGCAGCGGGGGCCATTGGTGCAATCGGGGCTGCCGCGACGGTGCCGCCGCCGATCACCGGGCCGGGGGCGACCGCCGCCCCCCCCGTTGCCGCAACCCGGCGCGGCAGGGCTAGGACCTCTCCCTCCCGCAGGGGGGCGTTGGGGGCGATGGCATTGTAGCCGGCCAATTCGGCGGGGCTGATGCCGACGCGGGCCGCGACCGACCCCACGGTATCGCCGCGCTGGGCCAAGGCCACCTGATAGCCGGGATAAGAGATCACCCCGCGCGCATCCGGCGCTGGCCGGGCCGCGCTGGCCTGTTGCGCGGCACCCGAGGTGTCAAGCCCGGTGCCGCCGCGCAGATCCCAGTCGAAATCCCGCATCGCCCCACCGCCATTGGTGCAGGCGGCCAGCGTCACCAATGCCGAGGTCAGACCGAGGGTGCGGAGGGTGGATAAGGAAAGCATCATGCCTTGGCCTCTTGCTGCCTGCGCCCGGGTTGGCCCCGGCGCTGTTATCATCATGTTTCGCCCGTCACGCGCCCGCGGTCAATCGGCGGCGATGCCTTCGACCAGCGGCACAAAACGCACCGGACGCAATTCTTCGTAATCGAAACCCGTTTCCAGCCGCGTGACCTTGATCAGGCTCTGCACCGTATCGGACTGGCCGACCGGAAGCACCATGATCCCGCCCAGTTTCAGTTGCGCCAAAAGCGGGCCGGGGGGGTCCTCTGCGGCGGCGGTGACGATGATGCGGTCAAACGGGGCCTGATCGGGCAGGCCGAAACTGCCATCGGTGGTGATGGCGGTGATGTTGTTCAGGTCCAGCGCGTTGAAGGTCTCGGACGCCTCGCGCACCAGACGGCGGTGGCGGTCCACGGTATAGACCCGGCGGGCGAGTTGGCTGAGGATCGCGGCCTGATAGCCGGACCCTGTCCCCACCTCCAGCACCTTGTCGCGCGGCTGCACCGCCAGCGCCTGCGTCATCAGCCCCACGACTGAGGGCTGGCTGATCGTCTGGCCG
This sequence comes from Paracoccaceae bacterium, assembly GCA_027486345.1. Classification (GTDB taxonomy): domain Bacteria; phylum Pseudomonadota; class Alphaproteobacteria; order Rhodobacterales; family Rhodobacteraceae; genus Paragemmobacter. The sequence continues at coordinate 27,515 of JAIXPH010000041.1, read as the reverse complement.
CAGGGGATGGGCAGGGGCATATCCTCATAGGCGCGCTCGGCGAAGAGGCCGCGCACGAAATGGCCCCGGTCGATGCGTTCCATCGCCAGAAGCACGCGGGTGTCGGTCACGCCACGGGAGCGGAGAGCATAAAGAAAGCGCATCTTGCGTTCGGCAGACGTCCCTTCGGTGGGGAAATCCGCCCCGTCCGTCATGCGAGCCGCGCCTGAAGATCGGCCAGCAGATCATGCGCCGTCAGATCGGCGCGCATCGGCGTGACCGAGATGTAGCCTTCGAGGTTGACCGCCGCATCGGTGCCCGCCGCGGTGGGCGTCTGCTGCGGTCCGCCCTTGATCCACAGATAGCGCCGCCCGGTGGGGGAAATCTGCGCCTCGGCGGAAAACGAGGTGTCGCGCCGGAACCCTTGGGCGGCGACACGGCTGCCCTTCACTTGCGCGGCGGCAACGGGCGGGAAGTTCACATTGTAAAACACCCGGTAATCATCCGACGTCCAGATGCCTTTGTCCAGCAGCGCGCGCAGGATGCCGGGGCCATGCACGCGCGCGGCCTCGAAGGGATCGGCCAGACCATCCATGGCGGGGCCGAAGAATTGCGACAGCGCGATGGCCGGGATGCCTTGCAAGGCGGCTTCCATCGCGCCGCCGATGGTGCCGGAATAAAGCACGTTCTCGGCTGAGTTGTTGCCCCGGTTCACCCCCGACAGCACGAGGTCGGGTTTCGCGCCGTCCAGCACATCGTAGATCCCCGCCAGCACGCAATCCGCCGGGCTGCCTTCGGCCGCATAGCGACGGTGCGACAGCTTCACGATCATCGTGGGCTTGGTGTAGCTGATGCAATGGCCGACGCCCGACTGTTCGAACGCGGGGGCCACGGTCCAGACCTCTCCGCCTTCCCCTGCGAGGGCATGGGCGATTTCGGTCAGCACCTCCAACCCCGGAGCGTTGATGCCGTCGTCATTGGTGATCAGGATACGCATTTTCCGCCTTTTCGCTGTGGCCCCCTGATTAGACGAGGGGGGGCGGGGCGGCAAGCGGATGCGGGGGTTTTGTGGGCATGGCCACCAAGGTGATCCCCTGCGGCCACGGTCGGGTCGGGCGTGCTGCCAAGGGCGCGCCGCGTGCCGATCCGCCACAGGCGGTGGCGGGGTCTGGCGGGTCACGGGCCCCTGTGGTCTTGCGCCCCGCCGCCCAGCCGCAGCCCACCCTCGGCGTCGCGCAGCACCCGCCATTCGGCCTCAGGCTCCATCCGCGCGCGCAGGCGGCGCAAGGTCCAGGCCGCGCCCATCTCGATCAAGCTCGAGGGGGAAGGCGCGAAATCCATCCGCCAGCGGCTTTCCACCCCCGCCGCCCCGCCATCCCCCGGCGTCAGAAGCACCCCCAGCACCGGACCGCGCCCGGCATGGCGGGCGGCTTCGGTCCCGGCCTCGGCGGCCAGATGCAGGCGGCGCACCGGGGTCAGCCCTGGCGGTTGCGGCAGTTCGGCCACCACGAGGGGGGCGGCCCCGCTTTTGAGCGCCTCTTCCGCCGCCCAAAGCATGTCCTCGGGCCGCCGCGCCCGCACAAGGATCAGCCGCCCCGGATCGGCCAAGGGCATGATGCCGTCAGGATAAAGCCGCTCTGCCTGCCAGCCGGGCAGCACCCAGATCACCGGCCCCCCCTTCGTTGACTGGGCCATCTGCCCCATCAACAGCACCGCCAGCGTCACCCGCGCCGGGCCGCAGAATTCATGCACGCGCGACAAAGACAGGCCCAGCCCCCCGAACAGGGGCTGCACCGGACGCACAGGGGGAGAGAGGCGTTGGACAATTGGCAGACTCATGGTGCCTGCAAGATTAGCATGTTCCGCAAATGTTCTCAATTTCCCTTCGGTGCGCCCCTGGCCACCCTTGCTCCCGCCGCCCCGTAAGCTACCCTGCCTGCCAACCGCACAGGAGTTGTCCCCGATGAAAACCGTCCCGCTTGGCCGCACCGGCCTGACCGTCTCGGCGCTGTGCCTTGGCACCATGACCTGGGGCAGCCACAACACCGAGGCCGAGGGCCACGCGCAGGCCGATCTTGCGCTGGAGCGGGGCATCACCTTCTGGGACACGGCGGAAATCTACCCCGTGGCCCCGATCCGCGCCGAAACCGTAGGCCGGACCGAAGAGATCATCGGCACATGGCTGGCCGCACGCGGCGGGCGCGACCATCTGGTGATCGCGACAAAGGTGGCAGGGGCCGGGCAAAAGGCGGTGCGGGATGGCGCGCCGATCAGCGCCGCCACCATCCGCACGGCGGTTGAGGGATCGCTGCGGCGGCTGCAGACCGATTACATCGACCTTTATCAACTGCATTGGCCCAACCGGGGCGGCTATTACTTCCGCCAGATCTGGAATTACGATCCGCGCGGGCGCGGCGATGTGGCCCAAGTCACCGATCATATGCTGGAAGTGCTGCGCACGCTGCAAGCCTTGGTGACCGAGGGCAAAATCCGCCATGCGGGCATCTCCAACGAAAGCGTCTGGGGGGCGGCGCGTTGGCTGCATCTGGCGCAGGTCAACGGGTTGCCGCGCATGATGACCGTGCAGAACGAATACTCCTTGCTTTGCCGCCAGTTCGACAGCGACTGGGCCGAGCTTGCGGTGATGGAGGAGATGCCGCTTCTGGCCTATTCGCCGCTGGCGGCGGGGTTGCTGTCGGGCAAATACGCGGGCGACGTGACGCCAGACAAGACGCGCCGGTCGCATGTGCCCGATCTGGGCGGGCGGATCACGCCGCAGGTGTTTCCGGCGGTTGCGGCCTATCTGGGCGTGGCGGCGCGGCACGGGGTGGACCCCTGCCAGATGGCGATTGCCTGGGCGATGGAGCGGCCCTTTCCCTGCATCCCGATCATCGGGGCGACCTCGGTCGCGCAGCTTGCCACGAACATCGGGGCGGCGGATCTGACGATGACGGATGACCTGCGCGATGACATCGCCGCCACCCATCGGGCGCATCCCCAACCCTATTGAGGGCTTGCGGGACTTGGCCGCTTCGGTCCAAGTGGGGGGATGATGCGCGCGCCCCAGCTGACCCTTTTGCTGTGCCTTGCCCTGCCCATTCTGGCGGGCTGCCAGCTTGCGCTGCCGGGCCGAGCGGACAAGGCGGCTGCGGCGCAGGCAAATCCCATCACGCTGGGTGCGGTGCAGGTGACATCGCTCGATGCGCCGAAGGCCCAGAACGCGCCCGCACCCCTGACGGCGCCCGCCGCCGTCCCACAGGCCGCCCCAACCGCGCCAGCACCCAGCGCAGAGCCCGTCGCCGCACAGGCGGCCAGCGCGCCGCCCGAGGTGCCCTCCATCCCCGTCACACCGCAGGCGCTGGAGTGCAAATCCACCGGCGGCGTCTGGGGCCGGGTGGGAGATACCGTGGCCTTTAGCTGCTTTCGGCAAACGCGCGATGCGGGCAAGTCCTGCCGTCGCCAGACCGATTGCGAAACCGAATGTCTGGCCCGCTCGCGCACCTGCGCGCCGATCACCCCCATGATCGGCTGCAATCCGGTGTTGCAGTCCGATGGCCGCGAGGTGACCCTGTGCATCGACTGATCGCCCTCTCCATGCTGTTGCTGGCCGCCTGCGCGCAATTGCCGGTGGAAACCGTGTCGTTCCGCAGGCCACAGACGCAAATCTGGGCCAATGCCGTGACGGACCCTGCGCAATTGACCGGGCGCTGGACGCAGGTGGCGACCTTTGCCACCCGCGCTGATCTGGGCTGTGGGGCGGGCGGACTGGAACTTTCGCAGACGACGCGCGGGCTTTATGCCACGGCGCAGCTTTGCCTGAACGGTGTCAGCACCGTCTATCGCGGTCCGCTGGCGGTCACGGGACCGGGCCAGTTGCGCCCGGTGGAGCGGGCGCAGGCGCCCTTGGACCGCACATGGTGGGTGCTGTGGGTCGATGCCGACATCCGGACGCTGGTGCTGGGCACGCCTGATGGCAGTTTCGGCGTGATCCTGAACCGCGATGCCCGCCTGCCCGCAGACCGCCGCACCGCCGCGCGCGATATCCTGCGCTGGAACGGCTATGATCTGTCGCTGTTGCGGGATTATTGAGATGGGTGTTTTGCGTCAGGCCATGGCGCATTCTGCCTAGCGGCGCGGGGCGGGACGGACTAAGGGCAGATCAAGACCTGACCGGACCGAACCATGCGCCAGACCACTCCCGCCGTCGAATGGCCCACGCTGCTGATGCTCGCGGCGACCTACGCGCTCTGGGCGCTTGGCACGACGGTGCTTTACGGGCCTTCCCCGGTGCTCGCGGTGATCCTGACCGGGCTGGCGGTGGCGCAGTTCTCTTCGCTTCAGCATGAATTGCTGCACGGCCATCCCTTCCGCGCCGCTTGGATGAACGAGGTCATCGGCACCCCGGCGCTGGGCCTGACGGTGCCCTATGGCCGCTTTCGCGACACCCATCTGGCGCATCACCATGACCCGGTGCTGACCGATCCTTATGACGACCCGGAATCGAATTACATGGACCCGTCGGTCTGGGCGCGGCTGCCGGGCTGGCTCAAGGCCGTGCAGCGGGTGAACAACACGCTGGTGGGGCGCATCGTCGTGGGGTCGGTGCTGGGAAACATCCACTGGCTGACCACGGAATCCCGCCTGATCCGCCAGAACGCCCCGGGCATCCGTCGCGATTGGGGGCTGCATCTGCTCGGCCTGATCCCGGTGGTAGTCTGGCTCTGGGTGGCGGCGATGCCGTGGTGGGCCTATCTGGCCGCCGTCTGGATCGGCCATGCGGTGTTGAAAATCCGCACCTTTCTGGAACACCGTGCCCATCAGGCCGCCCGCGCCCGCACCGTGATCGTCGAGGATCGCGGCCCGCTGGCGCTGCTGTTTCTGAACAACAATCTGCATGTGGTGCACCACATGCACCCCGCCGTGCCGTGGTATCAACTGCCCGCGCTTTATGCGCAGAACCGCGACCATTATCGTCGCCGGAACGATCACTACGTCTATCGCAGTTACCTTGAGGTCTTCCGCCGCTATGCCCTGCGCGCCAAGGACCCCGTGCCGCATCCCCTCATGCCGGGCGGAGAGGTGGCAGCACAGGAACGTGCCGAATACATCGCCACCCGGTCGCAGCCCGCCGAATAGTCAGACCAGACGGCGGAAGGTCGGCACAGGACCAGAGTTGTCAAAGAAGGGCACGCCCTGATCCGGCACGCCGGACAGCATCGCCGCGACCTCGGCCAGAACAACTTCGGTGATGAAGGGCAGGTCCAGCGCGCGGGCGGCACCGATGCCGATCCAGTGCAGATGCGACAGCTCATCCGACGCGGCGCTGAAATCCTCGGCATCGCCAGCCACATGGGCCGCATCGACAAGGAAGAATCGCGCGTCAAAGCGGCGGCTGCGACCCGGCGGCGTGATGGCGCGGAAGATGAAGCGCAAGTGAGCGGCACCTTCGGTCAGGGTCAGGCCGGTCTCTTCGGCCAGTTCGCGCAAACCTGCCGCCGCCAGCGCATCGGGGGCAGGGGCATCGTCCGGCAGGTACAGCGACAGGCGGTGACGGCACAGGTCCGACAGCGCCGCCACTGTCCCTGCGGCATGGTCGGCGGCATCGACGCCCCCGCCCGGAAAGACGTATTTCGACGGCATGAACACCGCCTGCGCGCCGCGCATCCCCATCAGCACCTCTGGCCCCGCCGCACCTTGGCGCAGCAGGACGAGTGTTGCGGCGGGTCGGATCGCCTCGCTCAAGCGCGGCCTCCGAAGCCGTGCATCCGTTTCGCCCATTGCAAGGCGACCAAGGCCCCCTTCAGACGCGGCAGCAGATACAGCGACAGCGCCACCGCGCCCACCGAAAAGACCGACGAGGCGACCAGCGGATCGGGTTGGTATTCGGTGAACACATAGAGCATGATCGGTGCCAGCAGATGGCCCACGATCAGGATCGTGAGGTAGGCCGGACCGTCATCGGCGCGTTGATGGTGCAATTCCTCGCCGCAGACGGCGCAATGGTCACGCACCGTCAGATAGCCGCGCAGCATCGGTCCCGTGCCGCAATTGGGGCAACGGCACCGCCACCCGCGCAGCATCGCGGGTTTCACCGGGCGGTCGGTTTCGATCACACCCTGCAATATCTCTTGCCCGTCCGGCATGCGTGCCTTCCGCCTTTGTCCCGGTTTCCCTTGAAGGCCTGATCGTCTGAAGCGGCCCCTGTGCAGTCTTGGAGGCGGACGATCTGACCAAGACGTAAACCTAGTGTGTCGCTCCGCGAATGTTGAGGGGACAGATCGCCACAGCGCGGAAAATCCCCCGCAGGTGCGACAAATCGGCAGAAGGTCCCGCTCGCGTTTCCGTGATGCGGATTTCCGAACTCTGCGCGACGGAAAGCCCGCGCTGCCCCGTTTGACCTTGCAGATGGGCGGACAGGACGTCGGCCCCGTGAGGAGAACAAGATCATGAAGTTCCAGAACATCCTGACCGCGCTTGCCCTTGCCGCCGTCACCGGCGCCGCCTTTTCCTCTGCAGCGCTGGCCGACCGTGGCCCGATGGGCGACATGCCGGGGATGGAGATGGGTGGACCGGGCATGGATCGGGGACCGCGCTTTGACTTCGCCGCCGTCGATGCCGACAAGGACGGCAAGGTGACCGAGGCGGAACTGACCGCATGGCGCGCCGCCGAGGCTGGCAAGATCGACGCCAACAAGGATGGCAAGCTGTCGGCCGAAGAACTGGCTGCCGCCCGCGTGGCCGAGATGACGACCCGCGCCACCGAAATGGCGACGCAGATGGTGGCCAATCTGGACACAGATGGTGATGGTTTGTTGACCGCCGCCGAACTGGCCGCGCGTCCCGGTCCGGCGATGCTGTTCGACCGTGCCGATGCCGATGGCGATGGCGCGGTGACGCAGGCCGAACTGGACGCGCTGCGTGCCGAAGGCCCCGGTGGTGAGGGCCGTGGCGGCGAAGGTCACGGGCGCGGCCATCATGGCGGCGGTCACGGCTGGCGCTTCTGGCAGAACTGATTGTGCTGCCCCGCCCCGGATCGTCCGGGGCGGGGCGGATTTGCGCGGGCCGGGCAAACCGGCTATCGGAACCGGATGGACATGCCACGGGACACCACGACCGAAGCCCTGGACGATGCGCCCGATGAGGCGCTTTTGGTGCTTTACGCCAATGGCGACCGCTTGGCCGCCACCGCCTTGACCCGCCGTCTGGTGCCGCGCGTGCTGGGCTATGCCGCGCGCCTGCTGTCCGACCGGGCCGAGGCCGAGGATGTGACGCAAGAGGCGATGCTGCGCCTGTGGAAGATCGCGCCCGCGTGGCGGACCGGCGAGGCGCAGGTGTCCACGTGGCTGTATCGGGTGGTGACGAACCTTGTCACCGACCGCCAGCGTGTGCGGCACCGCCGCGCCGCGACAACCTTGGACGACGCGCCCGAGGTGGCGGACGAAGGCCGGGGTGCTGTGGCGGGGATGATCGAGGCCGACCGGATGGCCGCGCTGGATGCGGCACTTGCCCAATTGCCCGACCGGCAGCGGCAGGCTGTGGTGTTGCGCCATCTGGAGGGGCTGTCCAACCCCGAGATCGCCGCCATCATGGACATCGGAACCGAGGCGGTCGAAAGCCTGACCGCGCGGGGCAAGCGGTCTTTGGCCGCGATCCTGTCGGGGCAAAAGGCCGCGCTGGGATATGAGGATGAGGAGTGACGCAGATGCAGGACCGTGAAAACGCGATGGACGACCTTGACGCGCTGTTCGGCGCGGCGCGGGCACGTCCGGCCGTGCCCTCTGACGCGCTGATGGGGCGGGTGATGGCCGATGCGCTGGCCCTGCAGCCTGCACCGCGCGCCGTCGTCGCCCCGCCTGCACCGCCGCAAGGGCTCTGGCGCGGCGTGATTGACTTCTTCGGCGGTTTTGGCGCGCTGGCGGGCATGGGCAGCGCCGCCGCCGCCGGGCTGTTCATCGGCTTTGTCCAGCCCACCGGGCTGTCCGACCTCTCCGCCGCGCTGATCGGCGGGCAGATCGACAGCCTGTCCCTGATGCCCAGCGTAGACGACCTGATCCCCGAGGTGACGCCATGACCGACCTTCCCCCCATTGCCGCCGCGACCCCCAAGACCGCCAAACGCTTGCGGATCGCGCTGGCGGTGTCGGTCGCGCTGAACCTTGCCGTCATCGGCATCATCGCCGGGGCCATCCTGCGCGACGGCCCGCGCGGGCGCTTCATCCGCGAGTTGGATTTCGGCCCCTATGGCGAGGCCTTCTCGCCCGCCGATCGCGCCGCGATGCGGGATGCCTTCCTGTCGCGGGATGTGAACATGCGAGACCTGCGTGACCAGATGCGCGCCGAAGGGGCGGCGCTGGTGGCCCTGCTGCGCGCCGACACGCTGGACCTGTCCAAGCTGCGGGAGTTGATGCAGGCGCAACAGGGCCGGATGGTTGACCGGATCGAGATGGGACGCGATTTGGTGGCCGAGCGGATCGCCGCCATGTCCGCCGAAGACCGCCGCGCCTTTGCCGACCGGCTGGAGCGTGCCTTCCAGCACGGGCCGCGCGGGCGGGATTGACCGCTCAGGCCACGTTGCGCGCCAAGGTCACCCGGTCGCGCCCGCGCTCTTTCGCGGCCAAAAGTGCGCGGTCGGCGCGTTCCAGCGCATCGGTCACGGGTTCGGACCCTGCCCGCATCGCCAACCCCACCGAGATGGTCACCGTGATCGGGGGCAATTCCTCTAGCCGCACCGCATGGCGGCGGATGCCGTCGCACAAGGCCTCCGCCAGCCGGCGGGCAACCTGCGCGTTGGGGCAGGGCAGGGCGACGAGGAATTCCTCTCCGCCGATGCGGGCGATCAGCGGCGCATCCTCGGGACCGGTGCTGAGGATGTCGCGCAGGCGTTGCGCCACCGCGACCAGCACGGCATTGCCGGTGCTGTGTCCGTAACGATCATTCACCGATTTGAAACGGTCGATGTCCAGCGCCATGACGGCAAGCCCCTGCGCCTTGGCCTGCGCCGCTTCGGCCATCGTGGCCAGATGCGGCAGCGCATAGCGCCGGTTCCACAGTCCCGTCAGGTCATCCACCGCCGCCAGACGCGCCGCATCATGCAGCAAACCCCGCAGACGCCGCCCCTCGCGCCGCCGGGCCATGACGGCGGACAGGCGCAGCGCGAGTTCGGGCGCGGACATGTCGGGGGTGAACACCTCATCCGCGCCAAGGTCATAGGCCTGCGCCGCCTCTGCCGCGTCGGAAAGCGGCTGCCACAGGCAGACGCCCGCGTGCCGGGTTTCCCCCCGACTGCGCAATTCCGAAAGCAGGCGAAGGCCCCCGCCCGGCAACAGCCCGCTGTCCAACACAAAGACATCGGGCTGCAGGCCTGCCCCGCCCTCTGCCGCCAGCACGCCATCGCGGCGCAGCGACAGGATCTGATCCGCCATCTCCCCCGCCAGCATACGCCGCAGCGTCAGCGCCATCTCTGCCCGCTGGAACACCAGCGCGACCCGTCCGGGCGCGACAAAGGCCACGTCAGGCTCTGCCAGACCCAAAAGCGGCAGGCCGTTGTCCTGCACATCGGCGCGCAGGCGCAACAGGTTGCGGATGCGCGCCAACAGCAATTGGTCATCCACCCGCTTGTCCATCACATCCACCGCGCCCGCCGCCAGTGCCGCGCGCCGCAACCCGTCATTTGGGGCGTTGGCCAGCAGAACCACCGGCACGCCCGATGTGCGCGGATCGGTATGCAGGACATGCAGCACGGTCAGGCCCGGCAGATCGGGCAAGGCATGGTCCAGCAAGATCAGATCGGGGCGTTGATCCTGCGCCATCCGCAGGCAGGTCGCCCCATCCGCCGCCGTCAGCGTGACGTGAAAGGCGGCATCCAGCTTGACCTTCAGCACCACGCGATTGGTGGCGATGCCATCCACGATCAAGATCCTGCCCGCCGCCATTGCCGCCCCGTTCGCCCTTGCCGATCATCTTCGTCGCGTCTTGCCTTCCCCCTTGTCGGGGAAAGTGGTTAAGAAAAGATTGCCCATTCCTTTACGAATGGATCACGGTTTCGCGGGGGAAATGCCCCGGTTTGCGGGGGACGACATGACCAAGGCACAGGCGGGCGCAGAGACGCTGGCACTTCAGGCGCTGGGCTGGCTGGCCGGTCAGGACGAACTGTTCCAGACCTTTCTGGGGGCCAGCGGAGCCACGGCGCACGAGGTGGCCGCCCGGGCGACAGAGCCCGAGTTTCTGGGTGCGGTCCTCGATTTCCTGCTGATGGATGACCAGTGGATCATCGCCTTTTGCGATGCGGCGGGCTTGCCCTATGACCGGCCGTTGCAGGCGCGTGCCATGCTGCCGGGCGGGCAGGGGCCGCATTGGACGTAACGGGAGGGTGCTTGATTCCGGCCCGCGCCTCGGACAGGGTGGCGCAACATCAGGGGGCAGGGCGATGATCGACGGCATCATTTTCGACAAGGACGGCACGCTGTTCGACTTTCGCCGCAGTTGGGGGGCCTGGGCGCAGTCCTTGCTGGACGAACTCGCCCCCACAGCAGAGCGTCGCGCCGAACTGGGCCGCGCCATCGGCTTTGACCCTGCCACCGGCCAATTCGCCGCCGACAGCACCGTGATCGCGGGCACGCCCGACCAGATCGCCGAAGACCTGATGCCCTGCTTTCCCGGTGCCGATGGCCCGGCGATGATCGCGCGGATCAACCGCCTTGCCGCCGCCGCGCCGATGGTGCCCGCCGTGGACCTGCGCGCGGTGCTGGGTGCATTGCGCGACCGGGGGCTGATCCTTGGCGTCGTCACCAATGACGCCGAAGCGCCCGCCCATGCCCATCTGGCGGCGGCGGGGATCACGGACCTGTTCGATTTCGTGGCCGGATTCGACTCCGGTCATGGCGCCAAACCGGCACCCGGCCCGCTTTTGGCCTTTTGCCGGGCGACGGGGCTGTCGCCGTCGCGCGTGGCGATGGTGGGCGACAGCCGCCATGATCTTGAGGCCGGTCAAGCGGCGGGCATGTACCGCGTCGCCGTGCTGACGGGCATCGCCACTGCGTCCGATCTCGCCCCGCATGCCGATGTCGTTTTGCCCGACATCGGCGGTATCGCCGCATGGATCGACGCCCGACCGACCATCTGACAGGCCGCAATACAGGCCGTCGGCCGCGCCGAAAGCCGCGTCGCGCGCGAAAAACGACGCGATTGCGTCGCGCTTCGGCTGTCCATCTGTCCGCGCTTTCGGTCATCTTGCACCAAAGGTCCGACAGCGACTGGACAAGATCCGCAAGACGGAGGGGATGACATGACCGAAGAACCGGGCCGCAAGCGCCGCGCAGGGGGCCGTGCTGGCAACAAGCAGCGTGCCGGAACGGCCGTCATCGACCAGATGCCGTGGCGCATCCCGGTCAACCCGGACCGCCCGGTCGAACCGCTGGATGCCGAGGGCGTGCAGCGCATCCACCGTGGGGCGATGCGCATCCTCAAGGAACTCGGGATCGAGATGCTGAACCCCGAGGCCGTCGCCATCCTGAAAAAGGCGGGCTGCAAGGTTGACGGCACCAATGTGAAGTTCGACGAGGACTTCATCATGGAGATGGTGGCCAAGGCCCCGTCGCAATTCACCATTACCCCGCGCAACCCGGAGCGGGAGTTGATCATCGGTGGCAAGCACATGGTGTTCGTCAACGTCTCGTCCCCGCCCAACGCCTGGGATCTGGAGCGTGGCAAGCGCTCGGGCGACTTTGAGACGTTCAAGGAATTCATGAAGCTGACGCAGTATTTCAACTGCATCCACATCGCAGGCGGCTATCCCGTTGAGCCGATCGACATCCACCCGTCGGTCCGGCACCTCGATTGCCTGTATGAGAAGCTGACGCTGACGGACAAGGTTGTGCACGCCTATTCGCTGGGGGCGGAACGGGTCGAAGATGTGATGGAGATGACCCGCATCGCGGGCGGTCTGTCCGAGGAGGAGTTCCGCGCCAAGCCGCGCATGTACACCAACATCAACTCGGTCTCTCCGCTGAAGCATGACTATCCGATGCTGGACGGTGCCATGCGTCTGGCGCGGCGGGGGCAACCGGTCGTGGTGACGCCGTTCACCCTTGCCGGTGCCATGGCACCGGTGACCATGGCGGGGGCCGTGGCGCTGTCCCTGGCCGAGGCGCTGTCGGCCATCGCGCTGCTGCAATACATCGCGCCGGGCTGCCCCGTGGCGATTGGCACCTTCACCTCGAACGTTGACATGAAATCCGGCGCGCCCGCCTTTGGCACGCCCGAATACATGCGCGCGACGCAGATGACCGGGCAATTGGTGCGCTACTACAACCTGCCCATGCGCTCCTCGGGCGTCTGTGCCGCCAACGTGCCGGACGGGCAGGCGATGTGGGAGACCTCGAACAGCCTTTGGGCCGCCGTGCAATCGGGCACCAACATGGTCTATCACGCGGCGGGCTGGCTGGAGGGCGGTTTGATCGCCTCTCCGGAAAAGTTCATCATGGATTGCGAAGTGCTGCAAATGATCCAGCGGTATTTCGAAGAGGCGACCTATTCCACGACCGACGACGACATCGCCTTTGACGCGATCAAGGAGGTCGGACCGGGCGGGCATTACTTCGGATGCCAGCACACGCAGGACCGCTACACCACCGCCTTCTATACGCCCTTCGTGTCGGATTGGCGCAATTACGAGGCGTGGCAATTGGACGGATCGACTTGGACGGCCGAACGGGCGCATCAGCTTTACAAGCAGATCCTCGCGGAATTCGAGGCGCCCGCGATGAACGGCGACCACAAGGAGGAATTGCGCCGCTTCGTCGCCCGCCGCAAGCAAGAGGGCGGCGCGCCAACGGATTTCTGAGCCGCCGCTTTCCGCCCTGCCGGGGCGGCGCGGGGATCAGGGACGCCGCCCGACTTGGGCTGTGCCCTATCCGAAAGACTAGCATCTTGAATCAAGATTTGCGCGCCGGGAGATATCCTTTGGCGCGCTTTTCTTTGGCCGGATGCAGCAAGCGCTTGGCGCGACTGGCCTTTCTGTCCGGCGTTCCGGCGCAAGGCAGATGGCTCCGCAGCCTGCGCGCCCCATTCCGAAACACGGACCCCATCGCATTGTCGCCTTTGCCGTCAATTGACGCGATCAAAGGATTATGCCCTTTACCCTTGGCGATGTCTCGGCGCATGCCAAAGGTATGGCGTGTTCCGATGGAGCGGCCAATCTCGCTTTGGCGCGCAAGGCGAGGCGACTGGAAATCCCGGTCTCGCCTGATATCTGATTTGAACGCGACGTTGTGGCGCAGAGGCTGTGTTTTAAGGATGAAACGCGCTGATGGAATGAGTGGACCGTGATGTGTTTCAAGACTGCTCTTGGCTGCGTCAGACCGGACGGCAAGGCAGCACTCCACCGCAACAATCCGTCCCGATGGAACTCGCGCTTCACCAACAGATTACTCACCCTTGGATCCATTGCGGTGCACCGGGGCATTAGCCGTTTTGTCAGGTCTCGACCTGCGCGCTGGCCGGTTGCGGAAAGGTTACGTTGAAAGATCAGAAAGGAAATTCTGTGCCCGACACCCAGGACAGTGCCAAAGGCGGTCCGCCGTCAGGCGCGCCAGCGCGCTTGGCCGACGGGACTGCCAGACGGGACGCGTCCAACGGTGACGAAGCCCGGCGTCTGGCGGCGCTGCAACGCCTGCGCGATCTTGTCCCGCAAAGCCAACCGCGCCTTGACGGGCTGTGCCGGGTGGCAAGCCTTGTCACGGGCTCCGACGCGGCGGGACTGGCCTTCCTCAGCGACCGGTTCCTGTATTTCGTGGGACGGTACGGCCATTTGCCGGATCGGGACGTGCGGGGCTTTGCGGTGGAAGACCTGCGTCACAAGCTGATCTTCTTGCCCGAGGTCCGCCAGTTGCCGGGACATGCGCGCATGAACTGTTTCAACGGCAAGTTCGCCGCCTACAAAAGCATGATCGCCGTCGCCGTGCATTTCGAGGCGCATCCGGTGGCCATGCTGGCCTGCTATTCGCAACATACGCGCGACGGGCATGGGCCTGAGGCGAAATCCTGTCTGCATGAACTGGCCTATATGGCGGAGGCGCATCTGGCTCAGGAAGCGACCTTGTCCCAACTGGCGCGGACCGCCGTGTCGGCCATTGAGCGTCTGCGCATGACCGACGTGGGGTGACCCGTCCGCGTGGGCGGGAGGGGGCGGGTCCGCATCACCTCTTGCCCCGGCATGTCAAGCGGCGGCAGATCGGTTTGCGGCACTTCGGTCGGCGCTTCGGCGGGGACGGGGTCGTGGACCGGCGGGCGCTCTTCGGGCAGGTCGGGGATGGGGCGTTCCGGTGGGGTTTCAGGCCGGGTCGGGCCGGGAGGCTGGGGCGGCACTTCGACGGGCGGAAGATCGGGGCCCGGGTCGGGCCATGTGCCGGGCGGCGGGGCATCGGGCTGGGGTTCTGGCGTCGGTTCTGACGGCGGGGCCGTGGGCGGGATCGGCGGCGGGGCGGGGGCCGGATCGGCCACCCCCACAAGGCGCGGCGGGCCGGGCCATGGCGCGCGCGCTGACCGGGCGGTGGGCAGGGGGAACGGGTGCGGCATGGCGGACCTCTGGCTGTGCATGATGTTGGTCAACCCACCCAACCAAGGCCCGTTCCCGCGTCGTCCCCCTTTCGCAGTGACTTGGCAAAGACTAGCGTGCGGGCCAGGAAAAAACTTCGGAGGCGGCGATGGATCGGCAGATGCGGCGACGGGGAACGCTCGCGCTGACAGGCGCGCTGTGCGGCGCGGGGCTCTACGGTCTGTTCGAGGCTGTGGCGCCCGAGCTTTGGCCCGAGCGGTTGGCCCTTGGCAGCATGGTCTTTGCGGCGGTCTTTGCCGGGGCGCTGATGGTGCTGGTCGGCCCGTTGCGCTTTGGCCGGGCGCTCCTGTCGGCGCTGCTGCTGGGGCTGGCCGTCGCGGGATTGGTGATGGCGGGGACGCTGCGCTACGATCTGGTGGCGGATTATCTGGCCAGCGGCCTGCCGATCCTGTCGGGTTTCGCCCTTGCCTTCCTGCCCTTGCCCTTTCTGATCGCGGCGGGGGGCGAGTCCGGCTGGCGCCATTACGCCACCCTGTTCCGGGAAAGCTGGTCACTGGTCGTGCGCACGACGGCCGCGCTGATCTTCACCGGGCTGGTCTGGGCGCTGATTGGCCTGTCCCATCTTCTGTTCGGTCTTGTCGGGCTGGACCTCATCGAAACCGTGCTCTCGCTGGCCCCCGTGCCATGGGTGGTGACCGGGGCCGCCT
The DNA here is from genome assembly GCA_027486345.1 of Paracoccaceae bacterium. Taxonomy (GTDB): domain Bacteria; phylum Pseudomonadota; class Alphaproteobacteria; order Rhodobacterales; family Rhodobacteraceae; genus Paragemmobacter. The sequence continues at coordinate 12,276 of JAIXPH010000041.1, read as the reverse complement.
TGGGCCTGTCCTTGGCGGTGGTGGCCGAGATGGCGGGGATGCTGGCGCCCACGCTGGTCTTGCGCCTGCTGCGGCTGCTTCTGATCCCGGTGCTGCTGGTGCTGGCGGTGTTTCTGGTGGCGTTGCCGCTGAACGGGATGGCAGGCTTTGGCGGGCTTTCCGCCGCCGCGACGCTGTTGGCCATGACCGCCGCCGCCGCCACCCTGGTGACGACGGCTGTTGACCGCGAGGATGGGCAGGCCGTCACTGGCAAGGTGATGCACCGCGCCACGCAGGCCATGGCGCTGATCCTGCCCTTGCCCGCCGCGCTGGCGGTCTGGGCGCTGTGGCTGCGGGTGACGGAGTATGGCTGGACGCCTGACCGTCTGTTCGTGGCGGTCTTGGCCGGGCTGGGGCTGGCATATGGTCTGGCCTATGCCGGAGCGGTGCTGCTGGGCTCGCACTGGATGGCGCGCATCCGAAAGGTCAATGTGGGGATGGCGCTGCTGACCGTGCTGCTGGCCGGGCTGTGGCAGGCGGTGATCCCGTCTGAAACCATCGCGGCCCGGGACCAGCTTGCCCGCTATGAGGCCGGGCTGACCGCCATCGAGGATCTGGACATCGCGGCGATGGATGGCTGGGGCAAGGCCGGGGCCGATGCCCGCGCGCGTCTGGAGGCCTTGGCCAAAGACCCCGCGCACGCGGGCTTGGCCGACCGGCTGGCCGGACAGGTCGCCGCACCGCCCGAGGCCGCGCCGGCCATGGCCGATCTGATTGCCGCGATGCCGTTGCAGCCGCCGGGGGCGGCGGCGACGCGCGACCTCTTGCTGACCGGCATCGCCGACGAAAGCCTGCAACGCTGGCTGTCGGCCTGCCGCACCCCCTTTGACGAAGGGCGTCCGGGCTGTGTCTTTGTGGTGGGGGATTTCCTGCCGCGCTGGCCGGGCGAAGAGGGATTGATCCTGACGCGCGACAAGGACGGCTGGGTCGATCTGGCCGGTCTGGCGCTGGGCGAGGACGGTGCGGGGCGCTTTGTGACGGTCGGCTCTCTGACCGGAACCTTGCCGCAGCTTGATCGGGCCGAGGCGTTTTTGAAGCAGCTTCAGGATGCGCCGCCCGCGCTGACGCCCGCGCCGGTGAACCGGATTGATCTGGGCGGGCCGGAAACCGGTCTGGTCCTGCTGCCGTAAGCATTTGCTTAACCCTTTCGGGTCTAGGTTGTCCTGACAGGGGCTGGTCAGGGGGCCCCCGTGTCTGGGTTTGGCAAACGGGGGCGGGCGGTGCATGGGCTGATCCTCAGGGCGATACAATGCTTTCTGCGCGACATCTGGGGCGCGGCCTTCTGGCAGGCCGTGGCCGACGATCTGCGCCTGCCCGCGCAGGGGTTCGAGGCGATGCTGACCTATGACCCCGCGCTTGGCCCTGCGGTGCTGGACCGCGCGGCGGCGCGATTGAACCGCAGCCGCGACAGCCTGCTGGAGGATATGGGCACCTATCTCGTCTCCCACCCAAGGCGCGACGGGGTGCGGCGGCTGTTGCGCTTTGGTGGGGCGGGCTTTGCCGACTTCCTGCATTCGCTGGATCACCTGCCGGGTCGGGTGCGGCTGGCGGTGCCGGATCTGGCCCTGCCGTCCCTGCGCGTGCAGGCGCTGGCCCCGGACAGTTTTCGCCTGACGGTGGGAACGCCGGGTGACGGACTGGCCGCCCCCGTTTTGGCCGCCCCCGTTCTGGCCGTCCCCGTGACGATGGTGCTGGTCGGTCTGATCCGCGCGATGGCCGATGACCATGGCGCGCTGGTGCTGATCGAGGCGGAGGGCGATACGTCCCTGCGGATCGATGTGCTGGACGGCCAGCACGCCTCGGCTCGAGATTTCCGCTTGGCCGCCCCGGCATGAGCGTCGCCTTCCCGCCGTCTGACCCTGCGGTCCCCCGGTCCTTGGTCCCGATGTCTGTGCTGGACCGCTTGACGCCGCTGCATGTGGCCCTGACGGCGGAGGGGCGGATCAGTGGTCTGGGGCTGACCCTGCGGCGTTTGATCGGCGGGGATGCCGCCGCCGCCGGGTCCATCGCCGGCCTGCCGTTCGACACTGGTTTCACGCTGCGCCGACCGGCCGATCTTGCCCTGCTGGCGCTGGGGGGGCCGGTCGAACTGACCCTGCGGGACGATCCGCGCCACCCGATGCGGGGCCTTGCGCTGCCCTTGCCGGGTGGCGCGCTGTTTCTGGCGCTGGCCTTCGTCGATCTGCCCGCTGCCGTGCGCGATCTGGACCTGACGGAGGCGGATTTCGGCCCGACCGACCACACGGTCGATCTGCTGTGGCTGATCGAGGCGAATGCCGCCGTCTCGGGCGAATTGCGCAGCCTGAACCGTCGCTTGCAGGGGGCGCAGGCGATGGCGCAGGAACAGGCGCTGACCGATCCGCTCACCGGCCTGCGCAACCGCCGCGCGCTGGAGGGGGCGCTGGCCGATCATTGCGCCGGGGCAGAGGGCTTTGCCCTGCTGCAACTGGATCTCGACCGCTTCAAGCAGGTCAATGACACGCTGGGCCATGCGGCGGGCGATCATGTGCTGATCGAAGTGGCGCGGGTGCTGACGCAGGAAACGCGGGCGGGGGATACACTCGCCCGTCTGGGCGGGGATGAGTTCGTGGTGCTCTTGTCGGGCATGGCGGATGCCACGCGGGCCATGCAGGTGGCCGACCGCATCACCCGCCGCCTGTCACGCCCCATCCCGTTCGAAGGGCAGGCCTGCCGGATCGGGGCCAGCGGCGGCTTGATCCTCGCGCCCGCGCGGGCCTTTCCCGCGCCTGAGGCGATCTTGCGGCAGGCCGATGCCGCCCTTTACGCGGCCAAGCGGGCCGGGCGGGGACGGACCGTGGCGCAGGACTGGCAGGCATGACCGTCAGGCCCGGCGCTTGGTCCAATAGAGACGGTTCGTTGCGGCGCGCAGGCAGACCTCGGCCCGAAGTCCTTGACCCAGCTCCATTGCCTCGGCCCAGCGGCGGGCGCGCAGCAGGCGGGCGGCGGTGGCGGCGCGCATCTTGGCCAGATGCGGCAGGGCCGCCTGCGGCGGATCACAGGCCAGATGCCGCGTCACGAAGGCCACATCCGCCGCCGTCAGTTCAAACGGCCGGTAGCCAGCCAATTCCATCAGTTTGGCCGCCACCGCCTGCGCCAACCATGTGGCTTCGGTCGCCGTCAACGCCATCGCGCGCGCCATCTGGGCGACCTGATCGGACAGGTCTGCGTCAGAGGGCGCGGGCGCAACGGGCGTGGCCCCTAGCGGCAGGTCTGGCCGCCCCGCGCGGCGTCGCTGTGCCGACAGCGCCGCCAGTTGCGACCACAGCGCCATCTGCCGTCCATGCCGGATCGAGGCCGAAGAGATGGAGCCTGCGTGCATCCGGTAGCGGCCAAGGATGTCGGACAGGTTGTCGAGCCGCCCTAGCGCCGTCAGCCGCCAATAGAGGTCACTGTCCTCGGACACGGGCAGGGGCCGGTATCCGCCCACCGCCACAAGGGCCGCCCGCCGCGCCATGAAAAAGGGCTGGGTCAAGGGCGGTTCGCGCGCGGGCAGAAAGGCCGGATCGGGCAGGACATTCGCACCGGGTTGATGGAGGATGCCGGTCGGATTTCCGTCCCTGTCGATTTCGATATGCGCGCCGGAACAGGCCACGCAGGCCGGATTGCCGACCAGATGGCGCAATTGCCGCGCGTGGCGGTCGGGCGCGGACAGGTCATCGGCATCCAGACGCGCGACCAGCGGCGCCGTCGCAAGCGCAAGCCCGGCATTCATCGCGGCGGCGATGCCCAGCCCCGGCAGGCGCAGGCGTTGCACCCGCGCATCCTGCGCGGTCAGGCGGTCCAGCACGGCGGGGGTGTCATCCGTGCTGCCGTCATCGATCACGATGACGCGCAGGTTCGGCGCGGTCTGCGCGAGGGTGGAGCGCACCGCCGCCTCCAGCGTGCGCGCGGCATTGCGGGCGGGGATCAGGACGTCCACGGCAGGAAGGTCCATCCCTAAGCTCCCGCCGCCAAGGCTGGCGCGGCCCCGATGCGCTCCAGCAGCGCGGCCTCCAGGGCGTCGATCTGGCGCGCCGCCGCCATGTCCGGGCGGGCGGCATGGCGCAGGGCAGCCGTGGCCAAGCGGGCCTGTTCCACGGGATCATCCCAGATCCGGCGCAGCGCCTGACGCCAGACCTCGACCGGGGCGGTCGGCGGCACGAGACAGCCGCCCGGTCCCACCGCCTCGGGCAGACCGCCGATGTCGGACACCAGCGCCGGGATGCCAGAGACCTGTGCCTCGGCCACCACCCGGCCGAACGCCTCTTCCCATTGGCTGGGCACCAGCATGACGCGGGCCTGGGCATAGACCGTCCGCATGTCGGCAACCCGCCGCAGCCAGGTGACATTCGGCAGCGCCGCGGCGCGGAGGCGGTTGGCGTTGTGTGCGGGACCGTCAAGGGTCCAGGCCTCGACGATCAGAAAGGGGATGTCGGGGCAGGCGGCTGCCAGCGCCAGCGCAATGGCGATCCCCTTGGAGGGATGCGGATTGACAAAGACGCAATGGCTGCCGCCGGGCAGGACGCGGTATTGCGCGCCGTCGATCACCGGATAGATCACCCGGCTGTCCACCCCCAGATCGGCCAGCGCCCGCCGCCGCGTGAAGGTCGAGTTCGAGATGAAGATCGTGGCCTGGTCTAGGGCCGCCACCGCCACCTTCAAGCCGGTGAATTCGACGTTGCGGAAATGGATCAGCGCGGGCAGGTCCAGACTGCCGCAGACCCCCGCCAGACGGACCGCGCCGCCCCCCTGCGCCACCACCACATCGGGGTGGAAGTGGTCGCGCACCTCGGTCAGGGCGGCGGGCTCGGCCGTTTGCCAGGCCCGATAGGTGAGATGGCCCGTCGCCCGGTCCATGCCGGTCCGGCGGCGGCGCAGCTTCAGCGTCAGGCGGTGGCGCAGGCCCAGAAGTCCGGCCCCGGTCAAGCCGCAGAGCAACCGAGTCTCGTGCCCGCGTTCGGCCAGAAGGCGCATCGTCTCTTGCGTGCTGCTTTGCAGGCCGCCCGCGATTTGCGGCAAATGCGGATGGGCGGTGGCAAAGAGGACATTCAGCCTGCGCCGGGAGGCCACGCCGCCGCCGCAGGGGTCCGCGTCGTGCAGGTCGCCGTCCGGGCGCGGGGGGGGCGTGTCCCGCCGGTTGTAGCCTGTCATCTGCTGCGCCGCCTCCTGTCTTGCCTGCTGCGGGGCCTGCGCTTTTGCAGCGCTTTTTCGGTCTGGCCCCCGCCTGTGAACGCGCCTGTGAACGCGCCTTTGAACGCGCCTTTGAACGGGTCCGGACACCTGCCTGTCGGCCCCTGTCCAAGCCTTTGGCTGGCCAGACCCGCAGGCGCAACCGATGCGGTGGGCGGCTTGTTCCGGTCGGCGTGCCGCATCGGTGGAGGATCGCCGATCAGGCGGGCACCGGCAGGGGTTGGCGTGGTCCAAAGACCTGCGCCTGCCGGTCGCGCAGCATGTCCACCAGCCGCCCCGGCGGCAATTCGACATCGGCCAGCGTCAGTACCGCATCCTTGGCCACCGCCCGTTTCAGCCGCGCGCCGATGCCCACGCCAAAGGGCAGCAGGTTGCCGCGCGCGGTTGCCTCGGCGCTTTCGGCAAGGCCATAGGCATCAAAGCCGCCCAGACCGTCCAGCACCTGACCGGGGGCAAGGTCGCGTTTGGCCGCTGTGACCACCTCGACCTGCAAGGCGTCGGGCGCGATGGCGGCATCCTGCAGCAGCACGGCGCGGGCAATCGTGTTGGGCACCTCGAAATGGCACAGGTGATAGGGGGTGTGGAAACAGTAGATCGGCCCGCGCCCCAGCTTGTAGAGGTCAAGATAATGGCGGCTGACAGGATCGTCGGTGGTGCCAAGGACAAAGACCCCCGGTCCCGGTGCCGCGCCGGTGACGTAATCCACGATCCCCGGCCCGGAAATCAGCAGATCGGGATCAAACAGCGCGGCCGCCTTGTCGATGGGTGTCCCGGCCTCGACCGTATAGCCCAGCATCCCCCGCCGCGCGACCGTCATGCCGGTGGCATTGGCGACGATGGCCTGTTCAAAGCTGACCTTGGTGCCATCGGCGAAGGAGGTCACCATCGCCGGGTTCTGCCCCCAGCGCCGGGCGAAGTCGGCCTGTGTGGCGGGCGTGCGATAGGGGTCGTGCAGGCCCTTGATATTGCCGCACAGGACAGGCCGCACGCCCAACCCGCGCACAAAGCGGAAGAGGTTCATCTCGACCCCCGGCTGGTCGCCGTCCACATTGGTGTAGATCACCCCCGCCGCATCGGCCATGCGCCGCAGGATCGGGCCGACGGTGCCATCCAGTTCGGCATTCATCAGCACCACATGCTTGCCCGTCTCGATCGCGGCGAGGATGGGGGGCAGGGCCTCTTCGACCGCGCCGGTCACGTCCAAGAGCACGTCGATGCCATCGCCGCGCGCCATCAGCAGGGCGTCATCGGTGACCGCGACCGCCCCGGACTGGATCGCACGGGCGAGCGTCGCGGGGCTGTCCACGCTGCAGGCGGGGCAGCCTTCGGCGCTGAGGATGCCCAGCGCCCGCGCGGGGGTGCGGTTGGCGATGGCGACGATCCGCATCGTGCCCGGGTGCACGCGCAAAAGCTGGTGCAGGACCCCCCGTGCCATGAAGCCCGCGCCGATCATGCCGATGCGGATGGGAACCTTTCGCTCTGCGGCGCGTCTCGCCAAGGCGCTGTCCAGAATGATCACGCACAATCCTTTCCATGAATGCAGGAGCCGAGATGGAGTTCATTCCAACCACGCTTGCCGATGCCGTCCTGATCCGGCCGCGCCGGATTGCTGATGCGCGCGGCAGCTTTACGCGCGTCTTTTGCGCGGACACTTTCCGCGCCCATGGCCTTGAAGCGGCCTTTGTGCAGGCCAACCACTCCAGCAACCGCCAGCGCGGCACGCTGCGGGGGATGCATTTTCAGGCCGCCCCCCATGCCGAGGTGAAGCTGGTCCGTGTGGTGGCGGGCGCGATCCATGACGTGATCGTGGACCTGCGGCCGGACAGTCCGACGCATCGCCGCTGGCAGGGTTTCGATCTGAGCGCCGAAGACGGCGCGATGCTTTATGTTCCAGCCGGATTTGCCCATGGTTTCATCACCCTGACGGATGATGCTCATGTGACGTATCAAGTCTCGTACCCCTATACCCCCGGCGCCGAAGGCGGGCTGCGCTGGGACGATCCCGCCATCGGCATCCGCTGGCCGCTGATGCCCACGGTGATCTCGGACAAGGATGCCGCATGGCCCTTGCTGGGGGTGGCGGCCTGAGGTGCCACAGGTCTGTGAGAGGTGGGGAGACGATCCTTGGGCGGCGGATCGCGTTTCCCCGGTTCTCGCAGACCGCCGGGGAGACGCGTGTTCGCAGACAGGCTGTGGCTGTGTCACACCGCAAGCTCCGGCGTCCAGAACAGCGATTTGTCCAACTGCCCGGTGCGTTGCAGATGGCCCAGTTCCTTCAGCCGCGTGAAGGGATCGGCCAGAAACATCGCCTCGGTCAGGCCGATGCGGTCAAACATCGCCTTCAATTGCCGCGCGCCGCGCTCGGCGTCCCAGTCGGTGCGGAACTTGGGCATATGGTCCCGGATCTTGGCAAAGGACACGCGGTAAGACCGCGTATCGCCGCCATCGCTGCCGATGCTGATCCGCGCGCCCGGAAAGACCTTGCCCACGATTTCGGCAATGTCGCGGATGCGGTGGTTCCCCGCGTCGGAGCCGACGTTGAACGCCTCGCCCGCCACGGCGGCCGGGTCGGCCTCCAGCGCGCAGAGGATGGCGGTGCAGATGTCCTGCACATGCACGATGGGCCGCCACGGGCTGCCGTCCGAGGTCAGAACGATCTGCCCGGTGGTGTGGGCCAGACCGCAGAGGTTGTTCAGCACGATGTCAAAGCGCTGGCGTGGGCTGGCACCGTAAGCCGTGGCATTGCGCAGGAAGACCGGTGTGAAGCGGTCATCGCGCAGCGCGCGCACATCCTGTTCGACCAGCACCTTGCAGCGGGCATAGGCGGTCTGCGGCGCGGTGGCGGAATCCTCGGTGCGCCAGTCATCGCCGCCCGCGCCATAGATCGAACAGCTGGAGGCATAGACAAAGCGCGCCACCCCCGCCGCGCGGGCGCGCTCGGCCAGCGTGACAGAGCCGCGGTGGTTGACGCGCAGGGTCAGATCGGGATCGTTTTCCCCCAAGGGATCGTTGGACAACTCGGACAGGTGAACGATGGCATCAAAGCCGGCCAGATCCTCTTCTTGCACCTCGCGCACGTCGCGGCTGATGGTCAAGGGCCGCGCGGCGCGGTCGTCAAACAGCCAGCCGCGCCGGTAAAAGCCACTGTCGACCCCCGTGACGTCATAGCCTTCGGCCATCAGGCGCGGGGTCAGGACGGAGCCGATATAGCCATCCGCCCCGGTGACGAGGACGCGTTTGGCGCGGGCGTGGGGGCGGTGCATCATGCCCAGACCCTCCACGGCGCGCGGCCTTCGGACCACAGCCCTTGCAGCACATGCTTGTCGCGCAGCGTGTCCATGTTCTGCCAGAAGCCGTCATGGCGATAGACCGAGAGTTGCCCATCCTCGACCAGCGACCGCAGCGGCGCGTCCTCGAACACGGTGTCATCGCCTTCGATACGGTCCAGCACGGCGGGTTCAAGCACGAAGAAGCCGCCGTTGATCATCGGCCCGTCCAGCATGGATTTTTCGCGGAAGGAGGCGACCTTGTTGCCGTCCGCGAGGTTCAGCGCACCAAACCGGCCCGGTTGCTGAACGGCGGTCACTGTCGCTTCGGTCCCTTGGGCGCGGTGAAAGGCGATGGCGGCGGGGATGTCGATGTCGGCCACCCCGTCGCCATAGGTCAGGCAGAAGCTGTCATGGTCCAGATGATCCCGCACCCGCCGGATGCGGCCGCCGGTCATGGTGTCCTGGCCCGTATCGACCAGTGTCACCCGCCACGGCTCGCGGGCAGAGCGGTTGATCTCGATCCGGTTGGCGGCGAGGTCCACGGTGAAATCGGCGTTGGCATAGCCGTATTCCGTGAAGTAGCGCTTGATCATGTCGCCCTTGTAGCCGCAGCAGATCACGAAATCCGTGATGCCCCCGGATTCATAGATTTTCATGATGTGCCACAGGATCGGACGACCGCCGATTTCCACCAGCGGTTTCGGGATGGTGCCCGTCTCTTCCGACAGCCGGGTGCCGTATCCCCCTGCAAGAATGACTGCTTTCATGCTGTTTCCCCTTTGACCAAGTGCAGCCCGCCCCAGACGGGTGCCGGTTCCATTTGCGCCGCCAGCAGGTTCAGCCGCGCCAGACGCGTGCGATGCGCCTCGGTCAGCGGCAGGCCCAGCACGGTCAGCATCTCGGCCCAGCGATGGGCCCAGTCATGCCGCCGCAGCGATTGCGCGATGTTGTCGCGGCGGATGCGCTCCATCCGCGCGGGATCGGCGCGCAGCGCCTGCACCGCGGCCGCCGGATCATCGCCCAGCGGCACCAGCGCATCGGGCCAATCGAAGGCGGCGTCGAATTCGGCGCAGTGCGGGCGGCTGCCCAAAAGCACCGCCCCGCCCGCCGCGCCTTCGAAGTAGCGGGTTGAGAGGGCGTGATCCTGCCCGGTTCCGTCGCGCCATTTCTGGTGCCAGGCATTGGGCGCCCAGACGAGGTAGAACTGCGCGCGCTGGATCAGGTCCGCGTTGCGCCGTCGCACCGCCATCCAGTCGAGGGCCCGCAGACCCACCCAGACGTCGTAGTAATAGAACAGCCCGTCACGCAGCGCATAGCGGACAAGGTCCCTGTGGTCGTCCTCGTGCCAGCGCCCGAAACAGACCATGTCGATGGACCGTTCGGGCAGGGCGGGCAGGGGCGTGGCCAAGAGCGTGTCGCAGGCGGTGGACAATTGGCTGACGGGGGCGGTGACGCGCCGCCGCATCGGCTCCAGCGCGGAGCCGTTCAGCACGAAGACATGGTCAAAGCGCGACAGCACCGCCATCTCGGCCTTGTGATCGTCGAAGGTGGAGGTCCAGCTTTCCAAAAGAAAGATGACCGCGATCCCCGACCGCGCGCGCCAGCCCTCGATCTGGTTGATTTCCTGAACTTCTTCAAGGAATTGGCAGACATAGACCGTCAGGTCGTAATCCTGGCTCAGCCGCAGCGGACGCAAGAGCGGGGTATAGGCCCCGGCGATCTTGCGCCGGGCGCGGCGTTGGAGGCGCAGCTTGACCTCCTCATAGAGCGTTTCGTCGGTGGGGTCGGAATTGTTCAGGCTGACCCGACCGGGCGGGGCGGCGAGGGTGATGTCCTCGATCTGCGACAAGACCGAGAAGAATTCAAAGGGAACCCCATTCCAGGGGCGCAGATCCGCACCATGACAGGACACGAAAAGACAACGGCGGGTGGCCACAATCGGACTCCTGCAACGGGTGGGGATACGCCGGACCAATGCACATCCGCCCAAACAGTTCCGCTGCGCTTCTGTCAGAAGAATCCCGACGCGCCGCCCCGCAGTTTGCCCCGCCGTCAGGCCAGCCCTGCCACCACATGCGCCGCCAGCGCCAGCGAGGCGGTCAGGCCGGGGCTTTCGATGCCATAAAGCTGGGCGAGGCCGGGGATGCCATGATCCGACGGCAGGTCGATGCGGAAATCGGCAGCCGGGTCATGGGGGCCGCTGATCTTTGGCCGCAGCCCGGCAAAGGCCGGTTCCAGTTTCGAGGCAGGCACGCCCGGCCAGTAGCGCGCGATGGCGGCGGCAAAGCGGTCACGCCGGGTTGGATCGACGCGCAGATCGGGGGGTTTTGCGGGGTCCAACCATTCGACATCGGGGCCAAACCGCATCGCGCCTTGCAGGTCCAAGGTCAGATGGATGCCCAATCCGCCCGGTTCGGGCACCGGATAGACCAGACGGGAAAAAGTCGCGCCGCCAGGCAGGTGGAAATAGCTGCCCTTTGCCATCCAGGCCTGTGGCGCGGGCGGCCCGCCTTCCATGGCGGCGGCAAAGCCGGGGGCGCCATGGCCTGCGGCATTGATCAGGCGGGTGCAGGACAGGCCGATGGTTTCCCCCCCGGGCAGATCGCGCAGGCGCAGGGCAAAGCCACCGGGCGTGACTTCGGCCGCGTCTGCCGCGGTCCGCAGGGCCAGCACGGCCCCGGAGGCCGTCGCCTCGGCCAGCAGCGCCTGCAGATAGGCATGGCTGTCAAAGATGCCGGTCACGGGCGACAGCAGCGCCGCCGTGCAGTGCAGCGCCGGTTCCAGCGCAATCGCCTCGGCCCCGGTCAGGGCGGTCAGCGCCACGCCATTGGCCGCCGCCGCCCGTGCGACAGCCTCAAGCGCGGGTTCCTGCGCGGCATCCGTCGCGACGATCAGCTTGCCGCAGCGCCGGTGGGGCAGGGCGCGGGCGGCGAGATAGGCATAAAGCCGGTCGCGGCCCTCGACGCAGAGCCGCGCCTTGAGACTGCCCGCCGGGTAATAGATCCCGGCATGGATCACCTCGGAATTGCGCGAGGAGGTCTCGCAACCGATCCGGTCGCCGCGGTCGATGATCAGCACCGATCCACCCGCAAGCGCCAGTTCGCGCGCGATGGCCAGTCCCACGACGCCCGCGCCGATCACGATGCTGTCGAAATGCTCCATGCCAATCCCCTGTCTCGCCGTGCCTGTGCCGGTCCGCCCCTGCGGCAGGCCCCGGCCACGGCGGAACGCACCGGAGGCGGCCCCGTTCCCGTCAGGAGGCGTGGGGTCCCTTGTCATAGCGCTGCGCCTTGGTCTGGTCGCGCGGCGCGCGCCGGGGAACCAAGGCGCTGGCGAGATATCCGACCTGCACCAAGGCGACCAGCAGCACCGTGTCCAGCACCGTCGGGCGCGCCCAATCCAGAAGCAACCGCGCCACCGCCAGTGCCACGATCAGCCCCAGAACCACCACCAGACCGACCACGGGCAAGCGCCGCGCGGCAACGGCCCCGATGGCCAGCGCAAGAAGGCCGGGCAAAAGCAAACCGTCGATGTCCACGAGTCGTCCCCCCGTGCCGCGTCACGCGGCGAATGGGCGGAAAGTAGCGCAACCGGTCGTTGCGGTCCACCTTTGGCAGGGCAAATCCGGCCGGACATTTTGGCAGCCGCAAGACCTTTGGCGACAGGAAAAGGCGGACAGGACCGCCCGCGCTGCCGTCGCCCCTCTGTGGCCGTGTCGTCCCGGTGCGGGGGAACCCCGACCGCCCCCGCAGGCGTTGACCCCCAAACGCAGCGGAGG
>JAIXPH010000042.1 GCA_027486345.1 Paracoccaceae bacterium | reverse complement strand
GACTGGCGACGGGTCGCAACGCGATACGACCGGTGCCCGAAGGTCTTCCTGTCCGCCATCGCCCTCGCGGCAACTGTCATTTTCTGGCTATGAAGCGAGAACGAGTCCTGACCCTAGGATCGAGGATGGGTCCGGCAGTCCGATCAATCCACTGAGCCTGACGGCAGAGAACACGGCCGTCATCTGTCTGGCGTCCGGAACCTTGGTGGAAACGCGGACGGGCGCGCGCCGGATCGAAACGCTTGTGGCAGGGGATCTTATCCTGACCTTGGACCATGGCTTTCAGCCCATCCGCTGGATCGGCCACAGGATGCTTTCGGCCAAGGACCTTGCCCGGGCCCCCAAGCAGCGCCCAATCCGCATCAAGGCCGGAGCGTTTGGCGCAGGTTTGCCTTGCCGCGATCTGACAGTCTCCCCGCAGCACCGCTTTCTGATCGCCTCACCCATCGTCGGGCGCATGTGCGATGCGGATGCGGTTTTGGTCGCGGCAAAGCACCTGCTGGGTTTGCCGGGGCTGTCGGTGGTCGAAGAAGACGCGGGCGTCGATTACTGGCACATGCTGTTTGATGGCCATGAACTGCTTTTGGCGGAAGGCATGGCGACCGAGTCCCTGCTTCGTGGGCCAGAGGCGCTGAAGGCCCTGTCACCGCAAGCCCGCGCAGAGGTGGCGGCCCTATGGCCGCTGGATGGACCGCCAGAGGTGCCGGCACGCCCCATCCTTGCCGGAGGCAAGGCGCGGCGGCTGGCGGAACGGCATGCCCAGAACGGCAAGCCGCTGTGGCAAGGCACACCCGGCGGTCGTCGCGTGGCGTGACTCAGCCGGACTGTCGCGCGGCAGTCTGTCCGGCAAGCGTCTCGCGCTGCCGCAGGGCCGCCATAAACGCGATGCGGCGCGACAGGGCGACGCGTTCGGTGTCGCCTCCCCGCAGGCTGACAACGGTCACGCCCTTGCCATCGTCCTGCACACCCTCGATGGCATCGAAGGCGATCCAGGTGGAGCGGTTGATCTGCATCCCCTGACGGAAATCCAGCTGCGCCACGGCATCGGCCAGCCTGCCCCGTGCCAATACACGGCGTCTTGCGGTCACGATGCGCAGGTAGTGGTCTTCGGAACGGATGTAGATCAGATCCTCGACAGCAAAGACCTCATTCCCGATCGAGAGGGGGGCGACAGTGCCCGCCACGCTGTCTTGTGCGACCAGTCCTGCGGGTGTCTCAGCCTCTGTTGGTCCATCTGCAGACGGTGCCGCTACGGTGGTCTGTGTGTCCGACCCAAGGACAGGTGCAGGCGGGCGTGGGGCGGTTTCGACGGGCTGCTGTTCATGTCCCGTCCGACTGGGCGGCTGAGGCAACAGGAACGGGTGGAAGGGCGCGACGAACTGGCTGAACACGATATCCATCAGCAGGATCACCAGCATGTCGCGGATGATCTCTTGCGACCATTGCGCGACGGACAGGTCGATATGCCCCTTGAACGCCGTGACGATGAGATAGGTCAGGCTCGTGGTGACGATGAACAAGGACAAGGTGGCGACCGGCGTGTAGATCACCCGGATCAGCCCACGCCGCATCAGGGCGCGCACGAGGATGAAAAACAGCGCATACCAGCCGATGGCGACCGAGCCGAGCGTGACCCACAGCACCACGATCTCGAACCCGTGCAGGCCGCCCGTATCCGCACCGCCGCGATCCAGCAAACCGTAGATCAGCACGCAGACAGCCGCGTATTTCAAAAAGATAGGGTGCAGGATGAAATCTGAAAGGGCGTCCGACGCGGCCCAATAGCGCCGACCGTCGGCAAAGCGGATTTCCGCATCCTGCAGCAGCTTATCCCGGTTCTCGATGCCTTGTGCCATGCCGAATACGCCAACCACCATCCACGCTTAGACGCCAACTGCCCCAGTCCCGAACGCCAGATAGGGGTGAGATAGCGCCGTGATCAAGCGGGCGCTGCCCCGCAAAAGCGCGATGGTTACCGCCATTGGGATGCCTTTCGGTCGCCAATGCAGAGTCGCGACGGGAATTCCCCTGACTTCCGCAGGTTTCGCCTGCGGAAACAGTCAGAGACATGCTCGCCGAAAGGCGGAAACAATGCTTGGCGTCGGTTTCTTCGTGAACTCTGGTTCACGACAAAGCGGCTGGGGATTTCGCTTCGCAGACTGGGGCACACGAAGTTTAACCAACATTTTCCGGGTATTGGCGACATCCCGACTCCGTCCCAAGGGCTGCCATGCCATCTTTCGTATGTGCAGGGCAAACCGCCCTTCCGGTGGCGACGGCACGCTTTCCTGTGGGGGCAGGAAATGCGGGGCGCCGGACGGGGGGGCAGGACTTCGGCCCATGCATGATCCGATGATTTGATGGGATGTGTTGAAATGCTGCTGCCCTTACCGACCAAAGCCCCCGGTGATCCAGACCCGCACATATTCGCGGACAGGCCCGGACTGTCCCGCCCGGCACCGCGTCGGCGGCTGTCGCTTCGCTGAATCCTTCCCGCGTCTCCCCTGACGGGTCGAGACGCTTTCCCTTTTCCCTCCGGTCAACCCGCAGCGGCCGCGAGCTTGGAGATACGAGTTATGGCAACCTATTTCATCGTCGCCGCCGGAACCGCCGGTATCCCGGATCCGAACAATGTGAACGGCTTTCCGCAGGTTGGCGCGGGGGTGATCACCGCCCAGTCGGGCGATGTGTTCATCGTTGATGGCGGGGTCACCAGCGGCTTCAGCATCATTCCAGCCAATGCGGCGGTGCCGACGCCCATCACGCTCAATTTCGAAGCCAGCAACACCGGCATTGGATCGGCCTTCCCCAATGCCACGACCATCGGTTTCGGCTCAAACATCGACCTGACCGTCAATGTTGCCCCCGGCGTGGATGTCAGCCCCTTCGCCATCAACGCGGGCGCCACACTCGGGACCGAATTCAATATCGGCAGCGGGGCCGAGGTCGGCCTGATCGCCAGCTCGAACTTCACCGATACGATCCTTGCCGGTGACAATGTCACCTTCAACGGCATCAACACCATCGCGTCGGACAATGCGCTGGTGCAGGCAGGCAACGGCGCCACCTTCAATGGCAACGTCAACATGGAGGCGACGAACTCCGTCCAGGTGCTGCGGACCGGGACGGATGCCTATTTTGGCGGCCAGATCGAGATGTCCTCCAGCGGGACAGATTACACCATCGACATCGGCGCGAATTCCGATGTCTGGGGCAGCATCGCCATGGGCGGCAGTGCCATCAAGGGCACCATCACCCTTGGGTCAGGCACCACCATAGGCAGCAGCGGGTCAGGCGTGATCGCGGTCGGCGGCAGCCTGAACGAATTCTGCTTTGCCTTCGGCGACAATGTCACCGTCAACGGTGGCATCGGCATGGGCGGGTCGTCCAACACCCAGATGATCAAGGTGGGGGATAACTTCACCCTGAGGGGTGACCTCGCGATGGGCGGGGCCAACAACATCAACGGCGTCTGGATCGGCGACAATCTGAACATGGTCGGCGGCTGGGTCGGGTCCGGCAGCGGCACTGATTTCATCGTGATCGGCAACAACTGGGACATCGGCGGGGTCATGGGGCTGGGCGGCGGTCAGAACGACCTGACGCTGGGCGCACCGGCCAACACCTCTTTCACCGCGATCTCCGGCAGCGGGCTGACGACCGACCACATCAACCTGACCCCGCCAGTCGGGCAAGAGGCCGCCTTTGCGGCCGCCGCCAGCGCCGCAGGCTGGACGCAGAACGCCGATGGCAGCTGGAGCCAGACCTCGGCCAATGCCTCCTTCACCTTCCAGAACACGCAAGTGAACTTCTTCGACGGTCCCGTCGATCCGATGAACAGCCCCGACTGTTCGATGTGTGCGAACTTCGACATGCGTGATGGCATCGTGCAGGGCACGGATGGCGATGATGACATGGACATCCTCTACATCGACGGTCAGGGCGACCAGATCGATGGCGCGGATGGCGTGAATGACACCATCATCGGCGGCGGCGGCAATGACACCATCAAGGGCGGCGCAGGCAATGACCTGATCCAGGGCGACGGCTCCACCCCCGCCGCGCCGGTGGCACAGCCGCTGGTGATGCTGACCAACACCGACAACCTGCAGGACGCGAACTCAACCGAGGCGCTGAACACCCGCGCGGTGGAGTTGGTGCAACTGTCCAACGGCGACCTGATCATGATCACGTCGGAAAACGACGGGCTTACCGACGGGATTTCGACCTACAAGATCGACAACAACCCAGCCTCGCCGCGCTTTGGCCAGATCATCAACCCGGCAGGCGGCACAGCGACCGATCCGCTGGACGGTGGCACCTCGGACCTTGCCGGCAAGATCAGCACGATCTCGCAGACCTCGGGCGGGCCGGGCTTTGACGACATCCAAAGCATGGAAGCCGTCACGCTGGCCAATGGCAACAGCTTTGTCTTCACCGCCGACACCGATCAATCCACCATCGGTATCGCCCGCATCGGCGCGGACGGCAGCCTGACCGAAGGTCCGTCGCTGACCGATCCGATCCTGAACAACGTCCAGCGCCTGTCCTTCGTGCAGCCCGGCGGCAACCCGATCCTTTTGGCCTATGCGGGCGGCTCGTCCGACAGCCTGATGAGCTTTGCTGTCGATCCGGCGACGGGGGGGCTCAGCCTTTTGGCGCGCGTCCCCGATGGCAGCGGCGTCGGTGAGAATTTCCTTGGCGGAGGCATCGGCGAGACGACAAGCCTGCTCGAAGGGTTCACCAACAGCGCAGGCCAAACCTTTGTTCTGGTGGCTGGCAATGACGGCTTGCAGAATGGGGTCAGCCTGTTCTCGGTGAACAGCGCCGGGCAATTCGTCTTCCAGAACGCGCGCGGCGACGATCAGAACGGCGCGGCGGAAACCGATCCGCAGGGCAACACGCTGGGCCGGGATCTGATCACCCCAGCCGGATCGCAGACCGGGCTGGACGACAGCTCCGCCGCGACTTGGGCCGAGATCGGCGGCAAGACCTACGTCTTTGTCGGCGGCAATGATGATGACGTCACCATCTTCCGCGTCGATAGCGACACCCGCAACGACGGCACCTTTGATCTGACCCTCGTGGGCCAGATCGACAATTATGTGACCGATATCAGTTCGATGCTGTTCATCCCCTCGGGCAACAGCGGGACTTTGGTGGTCGGAGGCGAGCAAAGCGAATTGCGCTACGCCGCCGTGGTGGTCGATCCCGCGACAGGGGTGGTCTCGCTCGACCTGACGCGCGGGCGCATTGTCGATGACGCCTTTGATCCCGGCGCGGAACTGCTGGACTCCGAGGACCTCGCCTATGTGAATGGCGTGCTGGTATCAGCTTCGGACAATGACGACGGCGTGGCCGTGCTGACCAGCAAGCAGAGCCTGCTTCCCTCTTCCGGCAGCGTCTCCGGGGTTCCGGGCAATGACAGCATCGACGGCGGCACGGGCAACGACACCATCGACGGTGGCGCAGGCCGCGACACGCTTTTGGGCGGCGTCGGAAATGACTCGCTCTTGGGCGGTGAAGGGGCGGACAGCCTGATTGGCGGCGACGGGATCGACACGCTTTCCGGCGGCGACGGTGATGACGACCTGCTGCTTGGCGCGGGGGACCGGGGCGAAGGCGGGGCTGGCGATGACGAATTCCGTTTGGACTGGACCTTGCCGGAGACCGGAACGATCACGGTCATCGGCGGTGAGACGGGCGAGGATCTGACCGACCCCACCAATGGCGGCGCAGGCGATGTGCTGGACCTGCGGGGCTTGGGTCCGGTGACGGTGGTCTACACCAACCCCGATCCGCTGACCGGGCGGTCTGAGGCCGGGACGGCGACCTATCTGAACAGCCTTGGCCAGCCTGTGACGATCCAGTTCTCCGAGATCGAGACGGTCCTGCGCGACGGGGATGGTGTCGTCGATGGCACGGCGGCGGGCGATCTGATGACGCCGACCTCCGGGCCGGGGGGGGCGCCCTTCGCCGACGCGCAGGGCGATCAGATTGATGGTTCAGATGGCCTGAATGACAGCGTCGCTGCCGGGTCCGGCAATGACACGGTGGATGCGGGTCTTGGCGATGACAGCGTGGACGGTGGGGCAGGGGCGGATTCCATCCTCGGCAATGCCGGGAATGACACGCTTTTGGGCAATGATGGCGCGGACAGCCTGCTGGGCGGCGACGGAGCGGATTCTCTGGTTGGTGGCGAGGGGTCTGACACGCTGGTGGGTGGCGCGGGGGCGGATACGCTGGCCGGTGGCGCTGGCGACGATGATATTGCTTTAAGTGGTGCCGATGGTGTTTCGGGGGGATCGGGGGATGACGTGTTCACCCTCGACCCCACCGATTCTGCTTCGGACATCAACGCGACCATCGACGGCGGGTTGGACGGTTTGTCTGGCGCGCCGGAGGACGCCTCGAACGGGGATGCGGGGGATGTGCTGGACCTTTCGGGTCTGACGGTGCCGCAGACGGTGGTGTTTGG
>JAIXPH010000031.1 GCA_027486345.1 Paracoccaceae bacterium | reverse complement strand
GCCGCCCATGGCGGTCAACCACCCGCCGTGGTCTATTTCAAAAGCATTGAAACCGATCAGCAGGTGCAGGCAGTAGCTTAAATCAGCCGGAAATCTGTCCAAAAGTTGGGGAGTAGCTCACACGCCAACGTGGCGCGCTTGCCCCGCACCTGCCGACAGCCTGACCCAGACGCCGTCCGAACAGGCCGCGTCGCTTGCCCAAAAACTCAATTCTCACTGAGACTGCGAAGCACATCCGGATCGAAAATGAGAGGTGAGGGGTGAGGGGGGTGCGAAGGGGTCGGCGGTCCCTTCCGGGGCCGCAGGCCTCCACCCCGCCTTTACCCGAAAAGTTCGTTTGAACTTTTCTGTGCCGCGACCTTCCGTCAGGACGGCCTTGTCGGGCCAGAGTTTCAACCCTTGGCTTGCATCGGATTGATGACTGGGTGCTGACCACAGGAGAGGCCCAAAATGACTCGAAGGAATCGCGACTACCGTGGCGGCACCTCACCCACCCAAAACGCGATGAACGCGCTGTGCGGGCCGTTTTGGCGGCTCAGGATCGAATCCTGATGCGGGTCTCATCTGGTGTGGGCTGCGGGACCGGACGTGCCATCAGATTGCAGGCTCACCGACTGGACATGGCAATGGCCGTCATGTGGCCTGAAAACGAAATGCGGCCCATTCAACGAGGACTCAGGACGATGCCATCAGAACTCCCACCCGGATTGATTGCGGCATATGAGGCGACCAAATTCAGGGTGTTTGGCGCGCATCCCTTCACGCTTCGCATTGGGACATTCAGTCCTGAACTCGATGCGGCTTTCCAACGGTGGGGGGTGAATTCCGCAGCCTTCATCACCGCATGGAACCCACGCGGCGAAGCACATGCCGCTGACGCCAACGCCGCCCTGCAGGCAAATCTCGTCGAAGCCGTGGCCGCGATGGGCCTTCAGTCGCTCTCTGGGATCGGGGTTGATCCGACAGGAGATTGGCCGGGGGAGGAAAGCCTGCTGGTTCTTGGGTTGGATCAGGTCGCCGCATCGTCGCTGGCTCCGATTCAAACCCAAAGTGAGTGTTCGAATGAAGAAAGAAGAAATATCAAAGTACGCTAACCTGTTGCTTGCTTTACTGTTTCCGGTAGCGTGGTTCGCTCCCTTGATCCGTACGGGCACCTTGCGCGACATCTCGGTCGTCAGCAGGCGGTCGCGGATCTTGGTGAAGACGGTCCCCGCCACGTATGCCGACGGCGTCGTGGCGGCGTTCTGATTGGCGCACCCGCGCTCGGCATTTCCATCAGGACGGTCATGGTGGCGATCCGTTTGGATGTTTGTGTGATCCGAAAGTCATTTTCCGTGTGCAAGAGAGCGGGCAGGGGCAGCCTATTCGCCATCCCTTATGCCCTGTTAGACCCCCGCCGGGCAGCATACATCCAACAGGTGCAGCCAGCCCTCTCACACAAAATCCCGCCGCCGGTTCCAAATCACTCGACGACGGACAGCGGCGCGAAGACGCCAACAGGAGAAGCGACAGATGCCCGAAAAATCCGTGGAAGACACGTTGCTTCTCGTCCTCAAACGCGATCATGCCGTGGAACTGACCGCCGCCGACCTTGATACGCTCACCCCCGGCGAGGTCGGATTGGATTCCCTGTCCGAGGCGGAAATCTACATCGAGGTGTCCGACCTGCTGGGCATTTCCCAGATCGCCTCTCCGGCAAGCGGCACGTCCTTTCGGGACATCATCGCGCATTTCCAAGCCCGTCTCGGCCAATAGGACAAGCGGAATGAACGTGCGCATCGAGAATTACTCCATCACCGTTTCGCCGCAACATCTGGCGCTTTTGATGGAGCTCTGGACACGGGCCGGTTTCACCTTTCCGCATGGCGTGAGCGATCATTCGGTCATCCGTCTCGCGCTGGAGGATCTGATCTCCCGCGGGGATCTCGGGACCTTGCGGAGTTTTCTGACGCGGTCCGGTCTGAACAACACCGCCGAAGCCTTCAGCACGCTCTTCCGCATGGCGGCGGCCTTGCCTGCCAGCTATGATGCGGCTGCCTTCACCGCGCGGCACGATCCCAACGCGAGTTTCGAATACATCGACGGGTCCGCGGGGGCCGAAGCGCTGATCGTCATCTTTACCGGAAATGTCCAACGCGTGGGCTTCCCCTTGCCGATGGTGCACGGCCTGTTTGAAGCGACGGGCTGTCCGGTGCTCTATCTGAAGGACAAGACCCGCTCGGTGTTCTGTGACGGGCTTGCCGATGGTGCGGGGCGGGCCGGGCTGATCGCCCGCATCCGGGACAAGATGGACCGCGCGGGCATCCGGCGCAGCGTCCTTGTCGGATCCTCGAGCGGCACCTATGCGGCGTTGCAATATGCGCGCGCGCTGTCCGCCTCGCATGTGCTGGGATTGGCCGGACCGACGCGGGTGGACCCTGCCGACACGCGCCCGCGGATACAGAACCTGTGTGAACGGTTCACCGCCGCTGGCCTGCCGCTCGATGCGACCGAGGGATTTGGCGCCGGTGCGCCGTGTCGCATGCGCTATTACTATGGCGAGGATCACCCCCGCGATGCCGACTACGCGCGTCACCTTGTCCAGTCCGGCGCGGGAGAAACGGTGGCCGTGCGCGGGCATGCGAACCACGTGGTCCTCGATGTCATCAGCGAGCTGGGCCTGTTTCAGGCGGATCTTGCCGCGGCGGTCGCGGGCGGTGACTTCACCGATCCGTCGGTCCACCCCGAGTTGATGTTTCATCCCAAGGCCGCACCATGACCACGATCCTGGAGGCCTTCCCCCTGATCGGGACGCGGGATTATGTGCATTCCACCACGCTGCTGAATTTCCTTGATCGGTTCCAACCGCCGGGCGTGCCTCCCGTGCCCATTGACCTGCGCCTGCGGCAGAAACTGCGTCCCGGCGTGCACGTGGTGATGGACGAAGGGATGAGGGCCGACGCCCCGGCCACTGCGCGGGTCGGGGAGCGGACCTTCTCTTTCGTCACGACAGACACGCCCGTCAGCGTGGCGCATCAGCCCGACAGATTCGCCGATTTCCTGCCGGACATCACCCAAGCGGAGGGACGCACGCAGATGCGACCCCCAGCCCTGCGCGACGGGTCAGTCAGCGAGGCGGAGGTCTGGCCGCGCCTCATCCAGGCGGCGAAACTCCATGCGATGTGGCACTGCCGTCCCGCAGGCCAAGGACAGGGCGGAGCCAAGCTCCTGCTCACCCGGATCACCTGCCGCAAACCGCATCCGCAGGATGCGCTTGTCATCACGACCGATGTGATCGTCGGCGAAAACTGGTTCCGGCTTTGCGTGACCGGCAACGGCGTGCTGGGGCACGTGTTCGGCGCGTTGGAGCGATGAACCTTGTCCGATCCGGCTTGGGGCCCAAGGAGGGCAGGCCGATGCCGGTCGGGGCTTCCGATCTGATGCCGATACAGGTTCATCCCCCGCCCATTGGTCAGCGGGCCGTGGCGGCGATGGCTGCCATGACCTTGGCCCGCGTCCGGTGCGCCTTTGCCAGCGCAAGCCCGGCATCATCCACGCGATGGGGCGCCGGGGCGGGATCGGACGTCGCCAAACCGCCGACCGGTCCGACGCCTTCATCCTTCGGCACACTGCGACCGCCAGAGGCGAAAACGCTTGTCCGGAAATCGATCTTAAGCAATATTAACAAAGAACATTCAGGCCGCCGCCGGAAAATCGAAGACAGGTCCGGCGCGTCCAGAGGCACTGACAGACCACCGCTTGCGCCGGAAATAAGCAACCAGAGTGCGTCCCTTGTTCACCGATTTTCTCCGGTGCGCATGGCTCAGAATTCTTGCGTGATCCCTCTGAAGGTCCCGCAGAGATTGACAGATCACGTTTTCAGCGAATCGACAGAAATGAAACTGGCAGTCCGGCACCAAGGACTGTCACCAAAAAATTGGGCACGACATGGATTTTAACGATAGCACGGACCTGCCGCACCACAAGAAGATCCATGTGTCTCAGGCGATGTCCGCTTTCTTCGAAGGCAGAATGATCGACGCATATCGTGACCTGATTCAGGCGCATCGGATTGGGTCACAGGATGCCCAGATCCTTTATCTCTTGTCTGAAACCTGCATCAGGCTTGGCGCGATTGACCATGCCGAACTCTATGCCGACGCGATATTGCGGTTGGACCCGACGTTCAAGGCCGCCTTGGCTGTCCAGATTGAAGTGAGCATTCGACAGAACGATCTGACGCGGGCGCGTGCTCTGCTGGCCCAATATCCGGCGGACGGCGAGCATGCTCCGATGCAGGCCATGCTGCAGCAACGCGTCGCCTTTGCTGAAGGGAATTACGAAGTCAGCGTGGTCGAGACGGCACTTCTGGTCGAAACCAACCCGAAGATGATCATCGCGCGCGAGCTTTTTTCGCAGCACTTTGGCCGTTTCATGCAATCCGGCGACACCAGCCGATATCATGAATTCGTCAATGCCTTGGGATTGCAGGTTGATCTTTCCAGCCCGGACGAGCCGTGGTTGCCATGGTCCGAGCCTGAGAGCGGCTCCATCGACATCGTGATCCCGGTGCACAATGCCGTGCGCGATCTTGCGGATTGCCTCGCCTCAATCCGGCGATGGCACGATCCGGCGTTGCGAAAGATCATTCTGGTGGATGACGCATCCGATCGCGTGACCAAATCCTGGCTTGACCGCTATGTGGCCAAACATGCCGATGTCGTGCTTGTCCGGAACACCGTGAACCTGGGTTTTACCAGAAGTGTGACCGCTGGCATTGCAGAAAGTGAGGCTCCTTTCTTCATCCTCCTGAACAGCGACACGATTGTTTCGCCCGGTTGGATGACCGGACTTTGGCGCGGGCTTGCCGCTGATGGCCGCCATGCGATGGCCGGACCCCTGTCGAACAAGGCCTATTACCAGACGATTTCTTCGCGGGCTTTGCCGCAAGAGGGTCTCGAAAAAGAGACGTCCCGCATGACGGAAAAGCGGGCGGGCTATGTGCGCGCCAATGGTCTGGCCACCTATCCAAAACTTCCGTTTCTGAGCGGTTTTTGCCTGATGCTGCGGCGGGATCATTATGAGGCGGCCGGTGGTCTGGATGCCACGACATATCCGCGCGGCTATTGGGAGGTGCAGGATCTGGCACTGCGCCTGATCGATCTTGGTCTCTATCCCTGTCTGGTTGACGATGTCTATGTCCACCATTCCCAGTCGGGCAGCATTGAATCCGAGCACCGAGACAAACTGGTGTCCGATGGATTTCTCCAGATTTGCGCGCGCCATGGGGCCGTCCGCGTTCTGGCGGCCGAGGAGATTTGCCGCGCTCAGCCCGAGGTCCAGCGCCAGACGGATGGTTTTGCACAGTTTTTCAGAACGCCGCCGCCAAGGCCAGAGGTTGCGGAACCGCTCCGGGATGCGCCGTCACGTCGGTGGGAGGTCCCGCTGCCGCCCAGAACGGTTACCCCTGCGTCCGACATCTGTCTTTTCGTGGCCCACGCGCCCTATGGGCAACTGCCCGAATTCACGGCGCAGTATTTGCGGGAATTGCGACAGTCCGGACTGAAGGTCGTGCTGTGTCTTGCGGTGGACAATGTGGATATCGCCATTTGTGATGGTTGGGCGCGCGTGGCCGATGCCGTGGTGCTTCGCCAAAACCTTGGCTTTGATTTTGGCGCTTGGGCGGATCTGCTGCGAAGGCTGCCGGAAGTGTGGACCGCCAAGCGTCTGATCTTTGCCAATGACAGCGTGGTTGGCCCGTTCCACCCCTTGTCGGGGATGGTCGAACGGCTCCGCAGCACGGATGCCGGGTTCTTTGCCCTGACCGATTGCACGATCCACAAATACCATGCGCAAAGCTATTTCTTTGGCTGGTCCGGTCGCAATCTTGCCTCTGCCGCGCTTCGATCCTTTTGGGCGTCGGTCGAGAATTTTCCCGACAAGGACCTGATCATCCAGAAATACGAAATTCCGCTGTTTGCCCTGTGCGATGCTCTGCCGGACCCCAGCCATCAGATCCTGTTCGGGATGCACGATATTTTTGGCCGCAGCGCCGACATGCTGCCGCCCTTCAGCCCAGCGCATCACGCATGGCTTGCCCTGCTGAAAAATGGAAACCCCTTTGTCAAGACGGCGGTCTTGCGGGACTCCGCCGCGGCGATTGACAGTCTGGCGGACGCGACGGGGGCGGACCGGGCCATGCTGCGGCGACATGTCGAACAATCGAACCTGAATCGAATGTAATGTCCCATGACTGACAGACGGCGCGTCATTCTGCACATTGGCTTTCACAAGACCGGAAGCTCTGCCTTGCAGGTCTTCTTTTCCAGTGCCGTGGAAGAGCTGGCCGTGCAGGGCATCGATTATCCGTGCCCGGAGCCTGCCCATAACATCGCGGCCGGACTGGCCGTCGGAAACCTGCCCATTCTGATGCGGCAGGCTGCGGGCGACGAGATCTTTGACCACGGGCAGGCCAAGGATTTCCAGTTCCGCTTTTCGCCGCGTGTCGCCAACGGCATTTGCCAGCTTGTTGGTGAAACGCTGTTTGATATCGTCCTGATTTCCGGCGAACTCTTCCCGCTTGTGCCCGCGGACCGGCTGTCTGCTTTCCTGACGCAACTCGCGCGGCGTCATGACCCAGAGCTTCTTTGTCTTGTGCGCGACCCCTTCGACTTTCTTCTATCGATGTGGAAACAGCAGGTCCGGGCACAGCTTTTCACGCAGGGCTTTGAGGCCTATGTCGCGGAGGTTTTGACCGGCACCCAGCCGGCCTCCATGCTGACCTACTTTGACGCCATGGCGGATATGGGCTGCCCGATGACGGTCCTGCGCTATGAGCGCCTGCGCGAGAATATCGTCGGCGGCACCTTGCAGGCATTGAAGCTGGCAGAGCCCGGTCTCTTGGCCTTTGATCGCCCCGGATTGCGCATCAATGCGTCAGAGTCGGCGTCGCGGACGGCCTTGGCGATTGACCTGCTGCAAGAGACCGGCGACCCCGATCTGACGGATGTGGTGATGAGGACGCTGTCGGCGCGCAGCACCCCCGCACCCGCGCCAGAACCCTATGATCCTAATCTGCATGCGCGCATCCTCGCCCAGTTCCGGCCCACGATTGAACGGATCAACGCCTGCCTGCCGCCCGAAGATGCCTTGGCCACCGAGGTGCGGGTACAGGACGCCCAGCCGCTGGCGGTGCAGGAAACGGATCGTGAGCTTGCCCGCGTCATCCTTGCGGAATTGGCCCGGCCATCGTCGGACCAGCAGCAAGACAATC
This sequence comes from Paracoccaceae bacterium, assembly GCA_027486345.1. GTDB lineage: Bacteria > Pseudomonadota > Alphaproteobacteria > Rhodobacterales > Rhodobacteraceae > Paragemmobacter. The sequence goes on along the minus strand of JAIXPH010000031.1, from coordinate 26,046 downwards.
GCCATCCGGCCTTGCCCATGGGCTTTGATCCGGCGGTCTATCTGCTGCGCAACCCGGACCTTGTGGCGGCCGGGGTGGACCCGATCAGCCATTTCCTCACATCGGGGCGAAAGGAAAACCGCCCCTGGCGCCTCAGGCGTGACGTGCCGGCCCCTTCGACAGGGCAGGGAACACCGAGATCGGAGACATGAGATGACGGACCACACCCCTGCGAAACGGGAGGAGGCCCCCCGTGTCACTGTCGTGATTGCAACCTACGACCGGCCTTTCAACCTGAGCCTCGCCATCGAAAGCGTCCTTAGGCAAACGGTGCCCTGTCACGAGATCCTGGTTGTCGGCGATCACTGCAAAGCCGAGACCGCCGAGGTGCTTGCCGGGATCGCCGAGCCGCGGCTGCGCTATGTCAACCTGCCGCACCGGTGTGGGGAACAATCGACGCCGAACTCTGTCGGCATGGCTGTGGCCACAGGGGATGTGATCGCCTTTCTGAACCATGACGACCTTTGGTTGCCGGATCATCTTGAAACCAGTCTGGCCGCGCTGGCGGATCCGACGGTCGATCTGGTGACAACGGCGGCGGGCATCGCCCTGACCGACCCGAAAAGCGGCATGCCGATGGTGGCCGAGATTTCGGCCAGCCACCGGACCCTGCGCGATGCCTTCTTTCACCCCAATTTCTGGTTCGAGCCGATCTCGACCTGGGTTGTGCGCCGGCAAACGGCCCTGATGATCGGCCCGTTCAGCCCTGCGGCGACCCTGTACCGCATGTCTCCGCAAAACTGGCTGTTGCGGGCATGGCGCGCGGGGATTTCCTATCGCGATCTTCCCACCGTGACCGTGCTGAAGGACTGCACGCTGCCCAGGCACAGCGGGGTTCCGTCCTATGCCGAAGACCGCTTCGGTCTGGCCGACTTTACCGACCTTGTGCTGTCCTCAAGCGCCGAGACGTCCCGGCAGGCGGTTGCCGAAAGCCATCGCGCGGCCACGGCGGCTGCGGTCCCGCCGCGCGCTGCCGATCCGGAGGTGCGCGAGGCGCTCGCCGCCTTGGGTGAGGCCGAGGCGGACGCCTATCTGCGCGACGGCGTGGACGCCTTTGACGTGCTCTTGCGGGCCAAGGGCTTTGCCCCCGGTTGGCGCATGGCAAGGCTCTTGCAGTCCCGCACCGGCGAACACCTCGCCGTGCCGCCACCCCTTGAAGACCTTGTGCGCTTTGCAAAGGACGCCTTGAATGATCGCTGATTGGATCGGCTCAAGACGGGCCGCGATGGAACGTGAGGTCCATCCCATCGCGCTGTCCGCCTGCCGCGACTGGGGACAAAGCCGTGACCGGATCGCCCATCGTCTGGGCGCGTTCTTTTCGGTGATCGCGGTGGAATATGATGATGGTCAGGGCGACCCTCGCCGCTTTGCGATGATCGACCAGCCGGAAATCGGGATTCTGGGGTTTTGCGTCACCCGGCACGCGGGCCGCATCCACTGGCTTTTGCAGGCGAAGGCCGAACCGGGGACCATCGGCATTGTGCAGGTCGGCCCGACCGTGCAGGCCACGCGGTCCAACTACCTGCGCCGCCACGGCGGACAAGCCACGCCTTATCTCGAGCATTTTCTGACACCGGACGGGGCAGGCACCCTTGGTCTTGCACAATCCGAACAGGGCACCAAGTTCCTTGGCAAGTTCAACAACAATGCGACCGTGATCCTCGATCACGCCAGTCCGCCGGATCACGCCAACTGGCGCTGGTTCGATGCGGATGACGTCAGGGTGGCCTTGGCACTGGATTTCCTGATCAATACCGACGCGCGCTCCACCATCGTTTCGGGCGACTGGGGCCTGCTGCGCGCGGATGGTCCGCTGTTCAGCGGCGACTCCGGATGGCGCTCGCCCAACCTGCGCGCCGCGCTTTGCGCCTCGATGGCGGTGGACAGCGACCGGGCCGTCGCCCGCGCGACCGACCGGTTGCACAGCGCGCGACAGGCGCATCGGGCCGCGCTGCGTCAGATCCCCCTCGATACCCTGCCGGGGTGGCAGGGGGCACAGATGGCGGAGGATGACTTGGGGCTGCAGGCCGGGATCGCCTGTTTTCGCGTCCGGATCGAAGGCCGAGAGGTCGAGGCCTGGGATCAGCCGTTCCTGACCTCTGCCCAGACCCACATCGCCCGGCTGATATTGGCCGATTGCGATGGCTGCAAATGCGTGCTTCTGCGCCTGTCGCCGGAACCCGGCTTTGCCGAGGGGGTGCAGTTCGGGCCGACCGTCCAGACGGATGTGCCCTGTTCTCCGCTTCTGGCCGCGCTTGGCGAGGCCATGCCAGACCCGCCGATCCTCTCTGCCAAGCAATCCGACGAAGGTGGTCGGTTCATGAAGGTCGTGACGGATTACGCGATCCATGATCTGGGCGACTCGCGTCTTGGGCGCGACCTCTGCGCCTTGCCAGAGATTGTCGCGGTGCCGCTTTCCGCCTTGGCGGCGCTCTGCGCGACATCCGGGATGACGACGAACGAATTGCGCTCGGCGGTGTCGGTGCTTCTTGCCCTTGGGTGAGTCCGGTGCCGGTCGTCCCTTCTTGCGGTGACCGCTCCGCTGCGGATGGATCGGCTGCGGTCCGTCGTGCCGGGGCCGCCGTTTCCGCCGCTGTGGTCGGCCTGTGCCATGCGGCCGGAACCGGCGCATCGCGTGCCGCGTGACGGCCGCCTGCGGGTCAACCGGCGCGAGACCGTCCAAGACAGTGGTCAGTCGAACGCGCGGCCGGGTCGGATGCCGACAGCCTTGAACAGCATCGCCGCCGGGCAAAAGCCGGTGACGGCGGATTGGATCAGGTTCAGGCCGATGAAGACGGTGAACCAGACAAAATGGGCCGAGACAAAGGCCGTCAGCAGAACGCTGGCCAGCACCATGGTTCCGGCAAAGAGCATCACGGAACGGTCGAGGGTCATGTGGTTTCCTTTCAGAAAGGGGGCGGGCCGCGATCCGGCCCGCCGCCGGATCAGGTGCGAAACAGCCGATAGATGGCGGGAATGACGAGGACAGTCAGCAGGGTTGAGGTCATCAGCCCGAACAGCAGCGAGATCGCCAGACCCTGAAAGATCGGGTCGGCAAGGATCACCACGGCCCCGATCATCGCGGCCACGGCGGTCAGGAAGATCGGCTTGAAGCGGATGGTCCCGGCGCGGATCAGGCTGTCCACCGTCACCGCCCCTTCGCCCCGGATGAAATCGACCAGAAGGATGGAATTGCGCACGATGATCCCCGCCAGCGCGATGAACCCGATCATTGAGGTGGCCGAGAAGGGCGCCCCGAACAGCCAGTGCCCGGCCATGATCCCAAGGAAGGTCAGCGGGATGGGCGTCAGGATCACGAGGGGCAGCTTGAAAGAGCCGAATTGCGCCACGACAAGGATGTAGATGCCCAGCAGCGCCACGCCAAAGGCGGCGCCCATGTCGCGGAAGGTGACCCAGGTCACCTCCCACTCGCCATCCCAGACGAGGGTGGGGGTCGTCTCATCCTCGGGCTGGCCGTTCAGCCGGATGGCCGGGGCGCCGTCGATGCCGTCCAGCGCCCGGCCAACGGCGAGCATGCCGTAGAGCGGGGCTTCAAAGGCCCCGGCCAGTTCGGCCTGCACCATCTCGGCGGCGCGTCCGTTGTGGCGGAAGATCGGGAAAGAGGTGCGTTCTTCCGACACGCGCAGCACATCGCCCAGTTCCACCACGCCGCGCGCGCCGGGCAGGGTGTTGGCTGGGATCGGCGTGGTCAAGAAACGCTCGTCAAGGCTGCGGTCGCCCTTGGCGCGTTGCAGGATCAGCGGGATCGGAGAGCGGCCCGCACCGCGATGCGAATAGCCGACGGTCTTGCTGCCGTTGAGCAGGGCCAGCGTGTCGAACACATCCTGTTCCTGCACCCCGAAGAATTCCAGATCATCGGTCGAGACTGTGGCGCGCAACCGCCGCGCCGGGTCGCCAAAGCTGTTGTCCACATCGACGATGAAAGGGACAGAGCGGAAGGCCGCCTCGACCTTGGCCGCCGCCGCGCGCCGCGCCTCTGGGGTGGGGCCATAGATTTCGGCCAGCAGGGTTGCGATCACGGGCGGGCCGGGGGGCGGTTCCACGACCTTCAGGCTGGTGCCTGCGGGCATGTCCATGCCGGTGATCCGGTTGCGGATGTCCAGCGCGATCTCATGGCTGGAGCGTTCGCGGTCGGTCTTGGGCGTCAGGTTGATCGCCACCTCGCCCAGATGCGGTTCCTGCCGCAGGTAGGAATGCCGGACCAGACCGTTGAAGTTGAAGGGGGCCGCCGTCGCCGCATGGGTCTGGACCGACGTGACCTCGGGCAGGTCCATGACGCGGGCCGCGATGTCCTGCGCCACGCGGTCGGTCGCCTCGGTGCTGCTGCCCTCGGGCAGGTCGATCATCACCGACAGTTCCGACTTGTTGTCGAAGGGCAGCAGCTTGACCGTCACATGCTGGGTGTAGAGCAGGCCCAGCGCGCCGAAAGACAGAGCAGCAGTGACAAGAAGGAAGGTCAGGCTCCGCCGCTTTGACGCCAGCAGCGGCCGGGCGACCGCCGCATAGGCGCGCTCCATGACCCCGCCATGCGCCACGTCATGCCCGCCCATCCTGTCGTCATGGGCATGCGCCGACATGTCCGCCTTGCCAGCAATCTTGACCATCAGCCACGGGGTGATGACCACCGCGACAAAGAAGGAAAAGATCATCGCGGCAGAGGCGTTGGCCGGGATCGGCGACATGTAGGGTCCCATCAGCCCCGACACGAACAGCATCGGCAACAGCGCCGCCACCACGGTCAGGGTCGCCACGATGGTGGGATTGCCCACCTCCGCCACCGCGTCGATGGCGGCGCGGCTGCGGTCGCGGCCATCGCGCATGGCCCAATGGCGGGCGATGTTTTCGATCACCACGATGGCGTCATCGACAAGGATGCCGATGGAGAAGATCAGCGCGAACAGGCTCACTCGGTTCAGGGTGTAACCCATGATCCATGCGGCAAAGAGCGTCAGCAGGATGGTGACAGGGATCACGATGGCCACCACGACAGCCTCGCGCCAGCCGATGGCCACAAGGACCAGACCGATGATCGACACCGTGGCAAGGCCAAGATGGAACAGCAGTTCATTGGCCTTTTCATTCGCCGTCTCGCCATAGTCGCGGGTGACCGTCAGCGTGACACCCTCGGGGATGAGACTGCCGCGCAGCGCCTCGATGCGGTGCAGCGCGGCTTCGGCCACCACCACGGCATTGGCCCCGGCGCGCTTTGCCACGGCCAGCGTCACGGCGGGACTGCGGGTCACGCTGCCATCCTCCGCCCGCGTCAGATGCGACACGATCCGGTCCGACGTGTCCGGCACAAAGGACACATCCGCCACATCGGCCACATAGACCGGCCGCCCGTCGCGCGTGGTCAGCATGAGGTTGGCCACATCGGCCGGGGCGGTCAGCGTCTCGCCCGCCACCAGCGCAACCTGTTCGCCGCCATCCCGCACAAGTCCGGTGTTCAGCGTGCGGTTGGCCTGTTCCACCTTTTGGCCCAACTGTTGCAGGGTCACCCCGAACAGCGCCAGACGGTCGGGATCGGGGGCGATGCGGATGGCCTCTGTTGCCTCGCCCACCAGATAGGTCAGGCCGACATCCTGGGTCTTCGCCACCTCGGCTTGCAGGGCACGGGCGATCCGGGTCAGGTCATTGGCGGCGGCGGTCTGTCCCGGTTCGGCCGACAGCGTCACCGACAGGATGGCCACATCATCGATCCCGCGCCCCACGATCAAGGGTTCGGGGATGCCATGGGGGATGCGGTCCAGATTGGCGCGCACCTTGTCATGCACGCGCAGGATGGCGTCTTCGGCGCTTGTGCCCACCTTGAAACGCGCCATGACCAGCACCTGATCATCCCGCGTGCTGGAATAGACATGTTCCACGCCGTTGATGCCCTTGACGATCACCTCCAGCGGTTCGGTCACCAGCTTGACGGCATCCTCGGCCCGCAGCCCTTGGGCCTGTACGTGGATATCCACCATCGGCACGGAAATCTGCGGCTCTTCCTCGCGCGGGAGGGCCCCCAGCGCCACCAGCCCCGCCGCCAGCGCCGCAAGGATGAACAACGGCGTCAGGGACGAGGCGATGAAGGCCCGCGTCAGCGTGCCCGCGATGCCAAGGGGGCCAGCCGAACCCTTACTCATGATCCGCCTCCGCTCCGGTGGTGGGCGCCGGATCGGTGACCACGCGGTCGCCCGCAACCAGCCCCGACAGGATTTCCACCATCGGGCCATCCGCTGTCGCCCGTGGCTGGCCCGGCACGACCGTCCGCAGCGCCGGGCCAGCGGCGCTGTCCACCTGCACGAAATCCAGTCCCGCCCGTGACATCAGCGCCGAGGCCGGGACCATCAGGGCCTGCCGGTCCCCCATCGGCAACCGCACGAGCACGCGCGCATCGACGAAGCGGTCAGAGGCACCCGCCACCTCGACATCGGCGATCACCCGGCCATTCTCGATCAGCGGATAGATCCGGGCCAAGCGTCCTTCGGTCACGCCCGGCACACCGTCGATCTGGATCGGGTCGCCTTCGGTCAACAGCCGGGCGTGACGCTCTGGCACCGCCAGCCGCAGGAAGGTGCCGCCCACGCTGATCATCGCCACCGCTTCGCCCGGCAAAAGCACGGCCCCGCGTGAGACGGGCACATCCAGCACACGCCCCGCCGCCGGGGCGCGGACGGTGCCTTCCTGCTGGCTTTGGCGGATCACTTCGGCCTGTGCGCCCAAGGCGGCGATCTGGCCGCGCAGCACCTCGACCTGCGTGCGCAAGCCGTCCAGACGCTGCACCGTGCTGACCCCCTGCTTGAGCAGTTGCTCGCCGCGTGTCAGCTCTGTCTCGGCATTGCCAAGCTGGGCGGTGAGGGCGGTCGTCTGCGCGTCCAGCGCCGCCAACTGAAAGGAAAGCTTGTCATCGACGATCCGGGCGATGATCTGGCCCTCGGTCACCGCATCGCCTTCGGACACGGTCAGGTCAACGACTGTTCCGCCGATCCGCGCCCGGGCCGGGGCGCGATCCCGCGCTTCGATCCGGCCATAGACGGCCTTCCATTCGGTCACCGATGTCGGGGCAAGGGTGACGGTGTCCGACAGGGCAGGCGTCACGAAGGACATGAGGCCTAGAAAGACGGCGACGGCACGGTGCATGGGACTCTCCATTATTAAACATTCATATATTAATATGTGATATGGATTGCAAGGGGCACTGACCCTCGACCCGTCCTTGGTCCTATCTGCTGGCGGTCTTGGCAGTTGGGCGGGCAGGGGGGGGGGAAACCCGCATTCCTTGGGGGCGGCATGCCCCGCCGGTCGGGCGTCATCCCGTCAGGCGCGTTCGTCCTTGGGGCTGCCCATCACGACATAGGTGGTAATGGCGTGCACCTGCGGCAGGATGCCCATCACCTCGGTGTGGAAATGCTTGTAGGCGGTCAGGTCCGCGCATTCGACGCGCAGCAGGTATTCCACGGTGCCGGTGATGTTATGGCATTCGATCACCTCGGGGGCGCGGGACATGGCGCGTTCAAACGCCTCTTGCGACGCCTTGGTGTGGCTGTTCAACCCGACGGTCACATAAGCGGTAAAGCCGATGCCGCGCTGCACCGGGTCCAGCACCGCTCGATAGCCGCGGATGAGGCCAGAGCGTTCCATCTCCTGCACACGGCGCAGGCAGGCCGAAGGGGACAGCCCGACCCGTTCGGACAGGACCAGATTGCTGATCCGCCCGTCGCGCCGCAGTTCGCGCAATATCCGCGCGTTGATTTCGTCAATCTTGCTCATGGATTGCAATCTTGGTCCCGAAGCGCGGCAAAAGACAAGCGCATTGCGCGGACTCTGTGTCAGAAGTTGTGCATGACATATGATGCCCTGATCGCCCTTCTGGCCTTTGCCTTTGTCACCTCGGTCACGCCGGGGCCGAACAACATGATGCTGCTCGCCTCCGGTGTGAACTTCGGCTTTCGCCGCACGGTGCCGCATATGCTGGGCATCAGTCTGGGCCATGCCCTGATGGTGTTTCTGGTCGGCATGGGATTGGCCGGGGTGTTCGAGGCCGTGCCGGCGTTGCACAGCGTGCTCAAGGTCCTGTCGGTCGCCTATATGCTGTGGCTGGCCTGGAAGATCGCCCATGCCGCCGCACCCGAGGGGGGCACGGCGCAGGGGCAGCCCTTCCGCTTCTGGCAGGCCGCCGCGTTTCAATGGGTCAACCCCAAGGCTTGGGCGATGGCCTTGGGTGCAGTGACCGTCTATGCGCCAGATCGCGGCCTGACGACGATGGCGCTGGTCGCCCTGGTGTTTTGCGCGGTGAACCTGCCGTCGGTGTCAGTCTGGACCGTGGTGGGGCAGGGGCTGCGGCGCTGGCTGACGGTGCCCGCGCGGTTGCGGGCGTTCAACTGGACGATGGCAGGGCTGTTGGTGCTGTCGCTTTGGCCGGTGCTGACACATTAGCGCACCCACAGCCCCTCACGCTTGATGGTGTTGCGGATCGCCTGCTCGCGGCGGGGCAGGTTGGTGCGGTCGAACAGGGCGCGGACCTGCGCGCCTTGGCCCTGATAGATCATCTTCTTGATCGGGACGTAGTCCTTGAGCACTTTTTTCACCGGTTGCGGGGCGGTGATCGTCGCCAGCACCTCGACCACCCGGTCGGATTCGCGGGCGTAAAGCAGCGGCAGGATGCGCCAATGGCAGGTGACATCGCCATCCAGACCGGTCAGGCCCGGTCCCGGACGCCCGCCGCCCAAGGCGTGGATGGTCAAGGGCAAAGCCACCTGATCCAGCCACGGGTTCAGCGATTGCAGCGCCACCTCTGGCGGGGGATCGTTGCGGATGGACAGGGCGGTGGCCAGAAACTGCGCGCCAAAGGCGCTGGGGCTGTGGTGAAAGAACCAACCGGCGTTGAAATACAGATAGCGCTGCCAGTAGTTTTCCGGGAATTCCGTGTCCTGACTGGCAGCGAAATCCAGCCCGAAGCGGCGATAGAGCGCGCCCCAGATCTCGGACAGGGTGGGACCGTAAAGCTCTTCCTGCGGCCAGGTGTTTTCGCGCCGCATCGACGCGGACGGGCGGTGGAAGTCGAAGACCAGCGTGCCCAGATCGCCCGTCACCAGCGTGTCGGTGTCCAGAAACAGGAAGGGCTCATCGGGCAGGTGGGCCAAAGCCTCGATCTTGTTGCCATAGGGATAGGCCGCGCCGAAATGGGCCGAGGCGAAGGGGATGATCTCGGCCCCGAACTGATCGAGCAGGCCAAGGATGCCCGGATCGGTGATCGAAGGGTCCTCGCCGGGCCACAGCGGGCCGGGTTGGGGCACCGCAATCAGCAAGCGCCCCGCGAAACCGGGGTTGGAGTGCCGCAGCGAGGCCGCCAGCAAAACCGCCTCATAGGACAGCCGCCCGGACTGGCCGATGGCGACGATGTTGAAACGGCTGGCGGTCATGGCGCACTCGTATGAAAAAAAATCTTATTGAGACTATAGGAAGGTTTCGTGGGCGAATCCAAGCCATGCGCCCGGCGGGAGGATGGAAATCCGCACGACCCGCCCCGTGCCAAACAAAAAGGCGGACCTTTCGGCCCGCCGGTTTGCTTTGCGTCGTGTCCCACCAGTGACCCCGCAAGGGGAAAATGGTGGGCGACCCTGGAATCGAACCAGGCGTGGGTCGCCCCGGCGGAGTTACAGTCCGCTGCCGCACCTTGCAGCTCGTCGCCCGACGCGAGGGGGGAGATACCGGACCCGTCCGGGGGCGTCAAGGGCCGGGCATGCGAAAAACGCAGGCTTTCGGCTTGCGCTTTTTTCGGCCTTGGGATCATGGTCAAATCCACCTGCAAAGGCCCAAGCCGCAAAGGCCAAACGTGCAAAGGAAGGTCTGCCCATGAAACCGGGATCGCAAAAGCCGCAATGGGTGATCGACAAGGAACGCAACCGCAAGGTCGAGGCCAAGGAGACCGTCTGGTTGTTCGGTCTGCATGCGGTGCGCGATGCGCTGATGAACCCCGCGCGCGAGAAGCTGCACCTTGTCGTCACCAAGAACGCCGCCGACAAGCTGGCCGAGGCCATAGATCTGTCGGGGATGGAGCCTGAGATCGTCGATCCGCGCAGTTTCAACGTGCCGATCGACCCGTCGTCCGTCCATCAGGGCGCGGCGCTGGAGGTGCGGCCCCTGAACTGGGGCAGTCTGGCCGATCTTGCGATTTCCGGCGAGGGCTTGCCCTTGGTCGTTCTGTTGGACCGGGTGACCGATCCGCATAACGTGGGCGCGGTGTTGCGCTCGGCCGAGGTGTTCGGCGCGCGGGCGGTGATCGCGCCGCGCCACCATTCCGCGCCGGAGACCGGGGCTTTGGCAAAGACCGCCAGCGGGGCGTTGGAACGCCAGCCCTATTTGCGCGTCACCAATCTGGCCGATGCGATGGGCGAATTGCGCGATGCGGGCTATGTGCTGATCGGGTTGGATGGGGACGGCGATGTCGAATTGCCCGCCGCTCTGGACGGCGTGGGCAAACGGCCGGTCGCGTTGGTTCTGGGGGCCGAAGGGCCGGGGCTGCGCGACAAGACGCGCGACACCTGCGATATGGTCGCGCGCATCCCCTTTGCCGGTGCCTTCGGCTCGTTGAACGTATCCAACGCGGCGGCGGTGGGCCTGTTTGCCGCGTCGCAAAAGCTGGCGTGACAAAAGTTCCCTTTCACGATGACGCGACGGGAACTTTAATTCGGCGGCGGGGTTTCTATGTCACAGTCGGGGCACGGGTTCGGAACCCCCGTCTCTCATTCACTGTCCCTCGTTCCGCGACTTGGCGTCCGTCCCCAAAGGCCGGACGCCTTTTTCATGGCTTTCGCGTTTTTCTTGAAAGGCCGGGGAGAATGGGGGTAGCGATGGGGACCGGGGAAGGGGAAACACCATGAATGATGACGAGATCAAATCCTTGCTGGGCAACGTCAAGACCATCGCCGTGGTCGGCTGGTCGCCCAAGCCGGACCGCGCCAGCCATTCGGTGGCGGCCTTCCTGAAACGGCGGGGCTATCGGGTGATCCCGGTCAATCCCGGCCATGCCGGGGAACAGGCGCTGGGCGAGGTGGTGCATGCCAGCCTCTCCAGCATCGGCGCGCAGGTGGATATGGTGGACATCTTCCGCCGCTCGTCCGAGGTCGGGCCTGTGGTCGACGAGGCGCTGCGCCTGCCGCGGCTGAAGGCGGTCTGGATGCAATTGGGCGTGGTGAACGAGGCTGCCGCCGACAAGGCCCGCGCGGCGGGGGTGCAGGTGGTGATGGACCGCTGCCCGGCCATCGAGATTCCGCGTCTGGGAATCTGATCCGGCGGCTTGCCGCAGGTGTGGCCCTGTGCTTGAACCCGGATGCGCCGTCCCGGCATCGGCCGGGGTCGATGCACGCCCGCGCAGGGGGCGTAGTGTTGGCACGCTTTTCCCATAGCCATGGCTGGCCACGCGTCGAAGCCCGGCGCGGGCTGTGCGGTCTGGACCGCATCCCATCGCGATGGTATGCGGTGCCCGCCCTGGGTCAGTATTTCGAGGGCACGTAAAGCTCTGGCGGCAGGACGGCGCGTTCGTAATCGGGGTTGAACACACGGTCGGGCAGGTGGATTTCCTCATGCGGGACCGGCTCATAGGGGATCAGGCCCAGAAGGTGGTCGATGCAGTTCAGCCGCGCGCGTTTCTTGTCATTGCCTTCGACGATGTACCACGGCGCTTCAGCGATGTTGGTGCGGGCGAACATCTCTTCCTTGGCCTTGGTGTAAAGCTCCCACCGCACCCGGCTTTGCAGGTCCATGGGCGAGAGTTTCCACTGCTTCATCGGATCATGGATGCGCATGAGAAAGCGCATCTGCTGTTCCTCGTCCGTGATCGAGAACCAGTATTTGATGACCGTGATGCCCGAGCGCACCAGCATCCGTTCGAATTCGGGCACGTCACGGAAGAATTCCTCGACCTGATCCTCGGTCGCGAAGCCCATCACCCGCTCCACCCCGGCGCGGTTGTACCAACTGCGGTCGAAGAGCACGATTTCCCCGCCCGCGGGCAGGTGGGGGACGTAGCGCTGGAAATACCATTGGGTCTTTTCCCGGTCCGACGGCGCAGGCAGCGCCACGGTCCGCACCACACGCGGATTGAGGCGCTGGGTGATGCGCTTGATCACGCCGCCCTTGCCCGCGGAATCACGGCCTTCAAACAGCACGACGACCTTCTTCTTGTGATACTGCACCCAGTCTTGCAGCTTGATCAGTTCCGATTGCAGCCGGATCAGCGTTTCGAAATAGACCCGCCGGTCGATCATGTCGGGATGGCGGTCCTTGTAGATGCGCGCGATTTCGCGCGACAGGACGGCGTCCTCCAGTTCGAGTTCGATTTCCTCGTCGAAGCTGTCCTCAAGTTCCGCCTGAAGCCAGTCCTTTGCGCCACTCATGCTGCTGTCCATTCCGTTGGGTGTCGGACGGGACAAAGCCACAGCGGCGTCACAGGATGATGACATCACCCAACGCGCCGCCCGCCAACCCATGTGCCGCGCAGCATCCCCGCCGTGCCGAAGCGGGCCACGCGGATCAAGTCGGCGCGCAGGCCCGGCGCGATCACGCCCCGGTCGGTCAGCCCCGCCGCCTGCGCGGGGGCGCGGGTGACTGTGGCTATCCCGCGCGGCAGGTCGTCCCAGATGTCGCCCAGCATCAAGGCCGACGACAACAGGGAGGAGGGCACGTAGTCCGACGAGACGATGTCCAGCAGACCCGCCTCTGCCAGCGCCTTGGCGGCGACATTGCCGGAATGAGAGCCGCCCCGGATCAGGTTGGGCGCGCCCATCATCACCGCGATGCCATGGTCGCGGCAGGCTTGGGCGGCCTCGGCCGTCGTCGGGAACTCGGCGAAGGTCGCGCCGTGGCGGGCGGATTGGGCGACATGGTCGCGCGTGGTGTCGTCATGGCTGGCCAGAACCGCGCCATAGCGCTGGGTCGCGGCGACCGCCGCCGCCTCATGCGCGGCACCGACACGGGCGGAGAGGGACTTTTGGCCGTCGATATGGTCTTCGAATTCAGCATCGGAAAAGCCGTGCTTGCCGCAGACGTAATTCTTCAACTGTGTCATGTCGCGGAACTGGCGCTGGCCGGGGGTGTGGTCCATCAGGCTGACGATGCCGATGCCATCCGCGGGCCCGAACTTGTCCAGCTCGTCGATCAGGGTTTCGGAACAGACCTCGGCCCGCAGGTGGATCAGGTGGTTGATCCGCAGCGCACCGGCATGGCGCAGGGCCACGATCTCATCGGCCAATGCGCGGGCATATTCGCCGTAATTGGCCTTGGCCTTGGACACGACCGACCCGACCCGCAGCGCATCGAACACCGTCGTGATCCCCACGCTGGCCAATTCGGCGTCATGGGCGATGATGGCGGCGGCATGGGGCCAATCGACCTTGGGGCGCGGTTCGATGTGGCGTTCCAGATTGTCGGTGTGGAGTTCGATCAGACCGGGCATCAGCAGGTCGCCGCCCATGTCCTCGGCCCCCGGAAGTGAGGTGGCGCGGTCGATCGCGGCTATACGGCCATCGCGGATCAGCAGCGATCCGTGGAAGATCTCGTGCTCCAGCACGAGACGGGCATTTGACAGGATGGTATCGGTCATCGGAAAGGTCCGGTGCAAGGGAAGGTCATGGATATGCGGCGGCTGCGTCACATCCGTGTGACGCGGGGCCGGTAAACGGGGCGAAAAACCGGGATTGGGCAGGATGGATTATCGACGCTACGCGATTTACTACGCGCCCCGCGCGGGGGCCTTTGCCAGCGCCGCGGCAGGCTGGCTGGGCTGGGATGTTGAGACCGGACGGCCCGTGCCGCATCCCGCGCTGCCCGGTCTGGAGTGGCCGGTGGCCGACCTGACCCGCGCCCCGCGCAAATACGGCTTTCACGGCACCATCCGTGCGCCCTTCCGTCTGGCCGAGGGCGTGACGGCGCAAGAGGTGACGCAAAACGTGGCCGAGATGGCGCGCGCCCTGCCGCCGGTGTGGCTGGACGGGCTGGCGTTGACGCGGATCAAGGGTTTCCTCGCCCTGACCCCGCAGGGCGACGAGAGCGATCTCTTGCGTCTGGGGGCCGAGGTCGTCAGCCGCAGCGACGCCCTGCGCGCGCCACTGACAGAGTCCGAGATCGCCAAGCGCCGGCCAGAGCGTCTGTCCCCCCGGCAGCGCCAGTTGCTCGGCCAGTGGGGATATCCTTACGTGATGGAGGAATTCCAGTTCCACCTCACCCTGACCGATGACCTGCCCGAAGTGGTGGCCGATGGCGTGGCCCCCGTTCTGGCCGATTGGCTGGCCCCCGTGCTGCCGCGCCCCTTTGGCATCGAAGACCTTTGCCTGATGGGCGAAGATGCGGCCGGGCGCTTTCATCTCGTGTCGCGTCATGCGCTGACCGGGGCGTGACCGGGCGGCGAAAGCGCGGCGAGAAACCGCGCCACGCCATCGGCCAGCGTGCCATCGTTGCGCACATCCACCACGGGGAGCCCGGCCGGAACATCGTAGCTGGCGCGCTGGATGCGGTCCGCGATCTCTTCCCGGCTTTCCCGCCCGCGCGCCATCAGCCGTTCCATCAACACCGCCGAGGGCGCGCAGACCCGGATCACCCGCAGGCTTGGCAGCACCTCGACCGCACGCTCCAGCGCCGCGCGGGAGCCGTTGAAGACCACGTCATGGCCTTCGTCGCGCAGGTCAATCTGCGCCTGCGGGATGCCATAGCGCAGACCATGGGCACGCCAGTGCAGGGCGAATTCTCCGCGCGCTCGGCGGGCCTCGAACTCGGCCTCTGACACGCCCATGAAATCCTCCCCCCCGGCGCTTTCGGGGCGGGTGATGACACGGCGAACGATCACCAGATCGGGGCGCGCCTGACGCGCGGCCTCGATCAGCGTGTCCTTGCCCGCGCCCGAGGGGCCGACGACGGCGAAAATCCCCCCGGTCATGCGGCGACCTTCGGGGTAAAGCCCGTGACATCGACCAGCCGGTCGCAGACCCGCGCCCGTGCGCCCTCGTCATGGAAAATCCCAAGGATGGCCGCGCCGCGTGCCTTGGCCTCAAGGATCAGGGACAGCACCACCTCGCGGTTGGCGGCATCCAGACTGGCGGTGGGTTCGTCCAGCAACAGGGCGGGATAGCCATGGGCAAAGCCGCGCGCGATGTTGACGCGCTGCTGTTCCCCGCCCGAAAAGGTGGTGGGCGACAGTGACCACAGCCGTTGCGGGATGTTCAACCGCGCGAGCAAAGCCGCCGCCCGGTCCCGCGCCTGATCCTGCGGGACACCCAGTTGCAACAGGGGTTCGGCCACCACATCCAGCGTCGGCACGCGCGGCACCACGCGCAGGAACTGGCTGACATAGCCCAAGGTGGACCGCCGCAGCGCGATGATCTGGCGCGGTTCGGCTTGGGCCACATCAAGGCCCCCCACCATGATGCTGCCCGAGGCGGCAAGGTAATTGCCCCAGACCATCCGCATCAGGGTGGATTTGCCCGCACCCGAAGCACCGACCAGCCCGACACATTCGCCGGGGGCCACCGACAGCGCGGCTCCGGCCATCACCGGGATCACCGCGCCGCCCTGATTGTGCAGGGTGAAGTTCTTGGAAACGCCGGAAATGCGGATCATGTCACACCTGCAGGACGGAAGAGACGAGGAGTTGCGTATAGGCGTGCTGCGGATCGTCCAGCACCTGATCGGTCAGCCCGCTTTCGACGACATGGCCGCCTTTCATCACCATCAGGCGATCCGCCAGCAGCCGCACCACGGCCAGATCATGCGTCACGATGATCGCCGACAGTCCCATTTCGCGCACAAGGCCCCGCAAGAGGTCCAACAACCGCGCCTGAACGGACACATCCAAGCCCCCCGTCGGCTCATCCATGAACACCAACCGTGGCCCGGTCACCAGATTGCGTGCGATTTGCAGGCGTTGCTGCATCCCGCCGGAAAAGGCACTGGGGCGGTCGTCGATGCGTTCGGCGGCAATCTCGACCCTTCCCAGCCAATCGGTGGCCTTGGCGCGGATGTCGCCGTAATGGCGCGCGCCGACCGCCATCAACCGCTCGCCCACGTTGCCACCCGCCGTCACGCCCATACGCAACCCATCGCGCGGGTTTTGATGCACAAAGGCCCAATCGCTGCGCGAAAGCCGCCGCCGTTCCGGTTCCCCCATCGCCAGCACGTCGCGGGGGCCGTCGCGGGTGTCAAAGATCACCCGGCCCGCGTCCGGCGTCAGATGCCCGGCGAGGCAGGACAGCAGCGTGGACTTGCCCGATCCGCTTTCGCCCACGATGCCGAGGACCTCCCCCGGCCAAAGGTCAAAGGACACATCCGCGCAGCCGATGCGTGTACCGTAGCGTTTGGTCAGATGCTCGACCTGCAACAGGGGGGTGGTCAGGGTTTCCATCCGGCTCATTGCGTCCCCTCCGCCCCGCCGCAAATTCCTTCGAAGGAATTTGCAATTTTCTTCGAAGAAAATTGATCCTCGCCCAGCCGTCCGACATGGCCCTCTGCCCGACGCGAGGCGCAGAAATCGGTGTCGGAACAGACGAACATCCGGCCGCCCGCGTCATCCATGATCACCTCGTCGAGATAGCTTTCCGACGCGCCGCAGAGGTCGCAGTCATGCGGGGCCTTGCTGGCGGTGAAGGGGTGGTCGTCAAAATCAAGGCTGACGACCTGCGTATAGGGCGGCAGGGCATAGATCCGCTGCTCCCGCCCCGCGCCGAAGAGTTGCAGCGCGGGGGAGTCCGATAGTTTGGGATTGTCGAACTTCGGAATGGGCGAGGGATCCATGACATAGCGCCCCTCGACCTTGACCGGATAGGCATAGGCGGTGGCGATGCTGCCGTGGCGGGCGATGTCTTCGTAGAGTTTGACATGCATCAGCCCGTATTCCTCAAGGCTGTGCATCTTGCGGGTTTCCGTCTCGCGCGGTTCCAGAAAGCGCAAAGGTTCCGGGATTGGCACTTGATAAACGAGGATCTGATCCTCAGTCAGCGCCTGTTCGGGGATGCGGTGGCGGGTCTGGATCATCGTGGCCGCGGCCGTCGCATCGGTCACCGCCACGCCAGCGGTGCGCTGAAAGAACTTGCGGATCGAGACGGCATTGGTGGTGTCATCAGCCCCTTGGTCGATCACCTTCAGCACATCCTCGGGCGTCAGGCAGGCAGCCGTCACCTGCACCCCGCCGGTGCCCCAGCCGTAAGGCATGGGCATCTCGCGGCTGGCAAAGGGCACCTGATAGCCGGGCACAGCCACGCCTTTCAGGATCGCGCGGCGGATCATGCGCTTGGTCTGTTCGTCGAGGTAGGCGAAGTTATAGGCGTGATCGGTCATGGCGTGACCCTTTTGGCAAGACAGCGAAGAAAACCGGGCAGGGTCTGCGGCGACAGGTCCCCCGCAGAGGGACGCAAGACGGTATAGCGAAGCCGCTCCAACGCACCGACCGGGGGGTGGTCGATGCCGGATTGCGCGGTTTCGGGCTGGATCACGATGGCGATCCGCTGCGACGGGATCACGAAATCGGCGATCCATGGGCCGATAGGGGCCTTTCGGCGGATCGACAAGCCCATGAACCGATGGTTGCGCAAGGCCGCCCAGAGTGCGGCTTCTGCAGGTGTCAGCTCCGCCCGTTGCGCGCGGGCGTGCAGGCGCTGGCTGTCGGTGCGATAGGCTGGCATGGCGTCCTCCCCCTCCCCTACCCTCCCCCGTGCCGGGGGAGGGAGCGTTTTGGAGGATGTGGAGGCAAAGGTTAAGGCAGGATGAAGCCATGCCCGTCGGGCGGTCCGGTGTTGCGCAGATGCACAGGCGGTCCCGTGCTGCGCAAGAGCGCGCGGTCGGGCGGTGTCGCCCCCTCTCCCCTGGGGGGAGAGGGCCGGGGTGAGGGGGCGGGTGCAGATCATTCCGCCGCCTCCGCCCGCGCGGCCATCGCCTCGGCGCGCAGGTTGCGGATCAGTTCCAGCTCGGACTGGAAATCGACGTAATGCGGCAGCTTGATGTGTTCCAGAAACCCCGTCGCCTGCACATTGTCGGCATGCATCAGCACGAATTCCTCATCCTGTGCTGGCGCGCCGGTGTCGTCCTCGCCCAATTCCTTCCAGCGCAGGGCACGATCCACCAAGGACATGGCGATGGCCTTGCGTTCGGTCTGGCCAAAGGTCAGGCCATAGCCGCGCGTGAATTGTGGCGGTTCGGTCTTGGAGCCCTTGAACTGGTTGACGGTTTCGCATTCGGTCACCTCGACCTCGCCGATGCAGACCGAAAACCCCAATTCGGGGATGTCCATCTCGACCTCGACTGTGCCGATCCGCAATTCGCCGACAAAGGCATGGGTGCGGCCATAGCCGCGCTGGGTGGAATAGGCCATCGACAGGATGAACCCCTCATCCCCGCGTGTGAGGGCTTGCAGGCGCAGGGGGCGGGTGCCAGGCAGCTTGATCGGTTCGCGGGTCAGGTCGGGGGGGCTGTCGTCGCCGGGCGTGTCGGTTTCAATCAGCCCGTCGCGGTTGAGAAAGCCCGTGATATGCGGCACCGCCGCCGCCGCCGCGCCCATGGGCGGGACGAGCCCAATCGGGGCAACCGGCAGATCACCATCGGCGGCCAGACGGAAATCCAGCAGACGGTGAGTATAGTCGAAGGTCGGGCCAAGGATCTGCCCGCCGGGGGCATCCTTGAAGGTGGCACTCACCCGGCGCACCACGGCCATTGCCGCCGTCTCCAGCGGGCGTGAGGCCCCAAGGCGCGGCAGGGTTGTGCGATAGGCACGGATCAGGAAGATCGCCTCGATCAAATCCCCCCGCGCCTGTTTGATCGCCAGCGCGGCAAGGTCGGGGTCATAGAGGCTGCCCTCGGCCATCACGCGGTTGACAGCCAGCCGCAACTGCTCGCGGATTTGCGCGACGCCCAGTTCCGCGACCGCGGGATCGCCGCGGCGTTCCTCGGCCAGAAAGGCATGGGCATTGTCGATGGCGCGCTCGCCACCCTTGACGGCGACATACATCAGGCATCCCTCACGATGGTGGAGCGGGGCAGACCGGCAAGACGGTCGCCGCAGGTCAGGAAGGCATCGAAGCCCAAGGGAAAGAGGGCGTGATTGGCCTGAAACGGGGCCGTGGCCGGCAGCGACAGGCGGGCGTGATCCTTGATCCCCGGCCCGGTCAGATGCGCGCCTTCGGGCAGCAATGCGGGCAGGTCGATCACCAGCGTCGCGGCCCGGTCGGGATATTCGGGCGTCCCGATTGCGAAGCGGTCCAGCGGTAAAAGATCGTCAAACCGGCCGAAGGCGAAGGCCGCCTCGGATGCCGCCACCAGCGGCGCGCCGGTGTGAAAGGTCAGCCAGTCGCGCAGATCGGCACAGTCGAAGGCGCCGGCGAGATGCACGGGCGTGGTGCCGTCCAGCAGCGTCAGGGCCAGCACGCCCGCCGCGACCGACAGCGGCGCGGGGGGCGTGGCCCCGGTCAAGGTCTCGATCCGGCCCGGACGCGAGAGGGCGGTCAGGCAAGCGCGGAAGGCGCGGGCGGACTGGATCGCAGGATCGGAAAAGCCGCCTGACAGGGTGTCGATGCTCAATTGTCCTCTCCCCTTACCAATGTGAAGAAATCCACCTTGGTCGCAGCGGCCTTGGCGGCGCGGGCGCTGCGGGCGGTTTGTTCGGCCTCGGCCAGCGGGTCCAGCACCTGCGCCGTGATCTCGGGCGCGCGGGGGGTTTGCATCAGCGCGTCGATCAGTGCGGCATGGCGGGCGTGGTCGCGGTTGCGTCCCTGCACATGGCCATGCCCCACGGTGCCGCAGTCCAGCCGCAGCGCGCAGCGGGTCACCGTCATTTCGCCCAGATTGAAGGGCGCACCGGTCGCCCCCACCCGTCCGCGCACCATGACCGCCCCGATCTCGGGCGCGCGCAGCAGGGTTGCCACGGGCAGGTCGGCGGGCATGAGCGCGGCCAGACGCGCGGGCGCGGCCCGGGCCAGAAGGCCCATCCAGCCCCGGCGGGCAGAGAGTTCGGCGGAAGGCTTGGTCATTGTCGCAAACCTGTCATGATCCTATACAACTATACAAATCAGATACCCCAAGACAGGTGACCCCGGTGCGAAGCTTTGGTGAAACTTCCGTGACAGCGCGTCAGGCCGGGGGCCGGGCATGACCCGCGTGGCGCTGTGGCGCGAGATCGCGGCGACCCTGTCGGCGGAAATCGGGCGGGGCCATTTCGGTCAGGGGGACAAGCTGCCGACCGAGCAGGACCTCGCCGCCCGCTTTGCCGTCAACCGCCACACCATCCGCCATGCGCTGGCCGATCTGGCGGCGCAGGGGTTGGTCCATGCCCGGCGCGGGGCCGGGGTGTTCGTGACCGGACAGCCGACCGTCTATCCGCTGGGCCGCCGGGTGCGCTTTCATCAGGCGGTGCAGGCGGCGGGTCAGGTGCCCTCGCGCCGGTTCAGTCGCATCGACCGCCGCCCCGCCGAGCCGCATGAGGCCGAGGCGCTGGCCTTACCGCCCGGTGCGGAGGTCCATGTGGTCGAAGGCGTGTCTTTGGCCGATGGCGCCCCCTTGGCCGCCTTTCGCTCGGTGTTTCCAGCCGGGCGCTTCGCCGATCTGCCCCGGCATCTGGAAGAGACCGGATCGGTGACCGAAGCCTTGGCGCGGTCCGGGGTGGCCGATTACACCCGCGCCAGCACCCGGCTGACGGCAAAGGCTGCCAAACCGATGCTCGCGTTGCGGCTGCGGATCGCCGAAGGGGCGCCGGTCCTGCGGTCCGAGGCGGTGAACATCGATCCGGCAGGCCAGCCCGTCGAATTTGGAGTGACATGGTTTGCCGGGGATCGCGTGACCCTGACGGTGGCGGGGCAGGGGGGATCGGAAAGTCAGCAATAGTGTCATCGCGCCGTCACTTGCATGGTTTATCCACAGGAAACACGCAAAACGCGAGTCCCCCATGCCGCATCTCCTGCCGCCGCTCCGCCTTGTGGGCGCTGACGTCCTGACCTCTGACGGGTTCACACGGGAACCTGTCGATGTGCTGAATGGCCAGATCGTCGCCTGCGCGGCGGGCTCGGTCGTGGACCTGACCGGCTATTGGCTGCTGCCGGGGATCATCGACCTGCATGGCGACGGGTTCGAGCGGCAGCTTTTCCCGCGCCCCTCGGCCCCGTTTCCGATCCGCGACGCGCTGGCCGCCACCGACCGCGAGGCGGCGGCGCATGGGGTGACCACCGCCTATCTGGCCCAAAGCTGGAGCTGGGAGGGCGGAATGCGCGGTCCGGATCAGGCTGAGTGCCTGATGCAGGCGGTGCTGGACTGGCGGGATCATGCCCTGACCGATCTGCGCGTGCAGATCCGCGCCGAAACGCATCTGGTCGAGGAAGTGCCGCGCCTGATCGCGGCGGTCGAACGGTTCCGCATCGGCTATGTCGTGTTCAACGACCATATCGAGGAAGGGCTGTCGATGCAGCGGATGAACCCCGATGGCTTTGCCCATTGGGCGCGCAAGGCGGGTCTGACGCCGCGCCAATTGTCCGACCGGATCGAGACGGCCTGGGCGCGGACGAAGGAAATGCCGCGCGCGCTTTTGGCCATGGCCGAAGCCTTTGACCGCTGCGGTGTCGTCTATGGCAGCCATGACGACCGCGATGCCGAAACGCGCGAGCTTTACCGCATCATCGGCGCGCGGATCGCGGAATTCCCCACCACGCGCCGCGCGGCGGCGGCGGCCAAGGCCGGGGGCGACCCGGTGCTGATGGGCGCGCCCAATGTCGTGCGCGGCGGATCACAGGCGGGCAATGTCTCGGCCTTGGATGTGGTGCGCGACGGGCTGTGTGATGGGCTGGTGTCGGATTACCACATCCCGGCCTTGGCGCTGGCGGTGTGGAAACTGGTGGACGAAGGCGTGCTGACCCTGACGCAAGCCTGGGGGCTGGTGTCCGGCGGTCCGGCGCGGGTCTTGGGTCTGGTGGACCGGGGCGAGATCGCGCCGGGTCTGCGCGCCGATCTGGTGGCGGTGAACAAGGAGACGCGGGCGGTGGAGATGACCATCGCGGGCGGGCGTCTGGCGCATCTGTCGGGGCAGGCGGCCACGCGGTTTTGCGCCCCGGTGCTGGCGCGCATGGCGGCGGAGTGATCCTCAGCCGCCGTGGCGGTCCAGAAAGGCATCGGCCTTCAGGCTGCGGAAATCCTGCAAGGCCCCGCGCAGGCGGGCGTGGTCCCAGTCCCACCACGCCAGCGCCATCAGCCGGTCGATCACCGCATCGGAAAAGCGCGCGCGCAGGGGCACGGCGGGGCATCCGGCCACGATCATGAACGGCCCCACATCCTTGGTCACCACGGCACCAGCGGCGACGATCGCCCCCGCGCCAAGCGTCACCTCGGGCTTGATGATCGCGCCATGGCCGATCCAGCAATCGGGCCCCAGCACGGTGCGGCGGGCGGCGCGGGCAGCGAAGAAATCAGGGTCATCCGCCGCATCCTCCCAGTAATAGCTGGAGCGATAGAGGAAATGGTGCTGCGCGGCATGGGCATAGGGGTGATCCGTCGGCCCGATCCGCGTCAGGGCGGCGATGTTGGCGAAACGGCCCACGGTGGTGTTGGCGATATCGGCCAGCCGGTCACAATAGGCGTAATCCTGAAAGGTCGAATTCAGGATGCGGCTGCCCTGACCGATCTCGACATAGGCCCCGAAGTCCGAGGCATGGATCTGGCACTCGGGATGGATGAAGGCTTCGGTGGCAGAGAGGCGCGGCATGGCGGTCACCCCCGCCCGATCAGCCGGGCGCGCAGCCAGCCTGACAGGCTGT
This sequence comes from Paracoccaceae bacterium, assembly GCA_027486345.1. GTDB lineage: Bacteria > Pseudomonadota > Alphaproteobacteria > Rhodobacterales > Rhodobacteraceae > Paragemmobacter. The sequence goes on along the minus strand of JAIXPH010000031.1, from coordinate 3,229 downwards.
CCATCGCCATGACCATCAGCACGATCAGCACCATGTAATAGGCCACTTCCTCCCAATCCTTCTGGGTCTGGATCGCCTGCGTCAGCATCAGCCCGATGCCGCCACCGACGATGGCCCCCACCACGGTCGCGCCGCGCGTGTTGGATTCTAGGAAGTAGAGCACCTGACTGGCCAGCACCGGCACCACTTGCGGCAGGATGCCAAAGCGCGCGCGCTGCACCGCGTTGGCCCCGGTGGAGCGGATGCCCTCGACCTGTTTCTCGTCGATGTTTTCCAACGCCTCCGAGAAGGTCTTGCCGAAGCTGCCGACGTCGGTGATCAGCATCGCCAGCGCCCCGGTCATCGGGCCGGGACCAAAGGCGCGCGACAGGATGATGGTCCAGATCAGCGCATCCACCCCGCGAACGAAATCGAACACCCGCCGCAGGGCAAAGCGCAGCGGTCCCACCGGATTGGTGTTGCGCGCGGCCATGAAGGCCAAGGGCAGCGACACCACGGCCGCGCCGAAGGTGCCCAGAACCGCCATCAGGATCGTCTCGAAGATCGCCCAGGCGACATCCGCATGACGCCACATCTTGTTGGTCCAGAAGTCCTGCGCCATCGCCACGATGTTCGCGCGGGCCGGGTCCACCCGGTCGCCCCACAGCGCCAGCCCCGCCAGTTCGCTGACGGACTTGCCGCTGAAGGGGCTGTCGAGGGTGAAGAAGAACAGCTCCCACCCCGCGAAATAGCGGAAGGTTTCCACCTTGGACCGGGAATAGGCGAAACGGCCGTGGTCGGTGGTGACGGACACACGGTTGGGCGCGACGTTGATCCAATCGGGCAGGGGTTCGGGCGCGGTGACCTTCACGCCACCGCCGTCGCGGGTGATGTCGATAGTGCCATAGCCCGGCACCAGATAGCGCGCACCGGCCGGATCATAGGTGACGACATGGCCGCCGCCGAGATCGATGGTCGTCACATCGCTCTGAACCGACACCCAATCGGGGTGGGTGCCCGCAGGATAGGTGCCCTTCGCCTCGCCCTCGATGGCGGAAACGACAGTGCCGGTCCGGTTGTCGCGGGTGATATGCACCTTGTGGGACCAGAAATCCGACACAAGGATCGCGGCATTGTCCATCCGCGCCTTTTGCACGAGGCCAGGCACGTCAAAGGCCAGCGCGACATAGGCCAGATAGCCAAGCAGGATCACCGGCACGGACAGCGCCATCCAGCGGCGGCGGTGCATCCGGCTGAGGACAGGGGCGGTGTCGGTCAAAGCCAGCACGGTCATTGTGCGTCTCCATGCGTGAGTTTGCGGCGGACCCGGTCGGACAGGCGGTCGATCAGCACGATGGTCAGGAACAGAATGATGAAGATGGCGACGACCTGATCGTATTTGCCGGCCCCCCATTGCATGGCGATCTTCAGGTCATAGCCGATGCCACCCGACCCGACGAAGCCAAGGATGGCGCTGGCGCGGACGTTGATTTCAAAGCGCAGCAGGGCGTAGGAAAACCAGTTCGGCGCGACCTGCGGCAGGATGCCGAACCACATCCGCTTGCCCCATGTCGCACCGACCGAGGCCAGACCGTCGACCGGCTTCAGGTCGGCATTCTCGGCCACTTCCGAGAACAGCTTTCCCAGAACACCGATGGTGTGGATGGTGATCGCGATGACCGCCGGAATGGGACCGCTGCCGAAGATGAAGATCAGGACCAGCGCGATGACGATCTCTGGCACGGCGCGCAGGGCATCGGTGATGCGGCGCAAAAGACCGATCAGGCGGGGAAAGGGGGCCAGACCGCGCGTCAGGAACAGCGCCAGCAGGGCGGCGGTCAGCGCACCGAACAGGGTGGAGACGGCCGCGATGTTGATCGTCTCGACCAACGAGGGCAGATGCTCCCACATCAACCTCGGCAGGTTGGCGCGGTTGGCCCAGGCCTCGGACAGCACCTCGCGCGGGAAATCGTCCAGCCGCGACAGGCCTTCGAGGAAATCGCCCGCATTGCGGTCCTGTGCCACCTGAAAGCCCGAGGCCATCACCGCGACGAAGATGACCAGCAGCAGCCCGCCATAAAGCCGACGGCGCCGGATCGCCTGCATCACGGCATGGCCGGGCGCGGACGGATCGGGGCGCTTGCCCGGCTCAGGACCGAAGGCGATGTCCACCATGCCTAACCCACCTTTGCAAAGAAAAGCGCCGGGCTCCCTGTGGAACCCGGCGCCGGGATCGTCAGATCAGTTGGAGGCTTCCTGCAGCTTGCGCGCCTCGATGATGCCGGTATAGGCGTCCAGCGTCACCGGGATGAAGTCCTTCGCCTCACCGGCGGCCACGCCATAGGCGCAGTCCTTGTCGGTTTCGTGCAGGTCGGCGGTCAGGGCGGTGACCTTGTCCTTGACGTCCTGCGGTAGGGCGGCGCGCACAACCATCGGGCCTTCCGGGATCAGCTTGGACTTCCACAGCTCCACCAGATCGTTCATGTCCACCAGACCGGCATCGGCCGCTTTGCGGAACGCGCCCGAATTGTAGCCGTCTTCCCAGTTGCCCAGACCATCGGCCCAGGACACGCCCGCCACGAAGTCACCGTTTGCAACGCCGACGATGGTCTGCTCATGGCCGCCCGAGAATTTCACTTCGCTGAAATACTGCTCCAGCGGACCGAAGGTCGCGGTCATTTCGGCGGCGGGGACAAGGTAGCCCGAGGTGGAGTTCGGTTCGGCAAAGGCGAAGACCTTGCCCTTGGCGTCTTCCAGCTTGGTGATGCCGCTGTCCTTGCGGGCAAAGGCGATGGAGTAATAGCCGGTCGAGCCATCGACGTTCTGCTTGGTCAGCGCCAGTTCCACGGCATTCGGGTCGGTCAGGTGGATCTTGGCAAATGCCGAAGCACCCAGCCAGGCCATGTCCAGCGTGCCGCCCACGAGACCCTGGATCACGCCGTCATAGTCGGCGGGGGTAAACACTTTGACCGGAACGCCCAAGGAGGCCTCGATGGCGGCGCGGTAGCACTCGTTCGAGGTCAGGCGGTCCTGCGCGTTTTCACCGCCAAGGATGCCGATGTTGAATTCCTTGATCTCTTGCGCTTGCGCGACACCGGCGAGCGCGGTGGTGGCCGCGAGGATGGCGATCAGATGCTTCATGGTCGTCTCCGAAAAAAGGCCCGCAGAAGGGCCGGGTGTAAACGGGGGAAAAAGGGGGTCAGGCCAGCATCGTCTTGGCGAAGGCGTCGTCTCCGTCGCTGCCAAGCTG
>JAIXPH010000014.1 GCA_027486345.1 Paracoccaceae bacterium | reverse complement strand
CGGCGCGCCCGGGGCGGGGTAGCGGATGCGGTAGGTGTGCTCGGGGAAGCCGTAGTAATCAAACACCATGCCCGGGCCGATGCGGTAATTCACATAATCCTCGGTCGCGTGGGAAAAGCGGCCCACTTTGGCGGGTGGTTCGGACAGGGTGGCCGACAGCAGGATATCGAAACGCCCGTCAAACCACCGCGCCATCTGGCGGCCAAAGGTGTGGATTTCGCCCACCGCCTCAAGATAGCGCCACGGCGGCAGGGTGGCAGCATGGGTGATGGTGCCGCGCCCGACGCCTTCGACCAAACCCTCCAGCGGGCGGCCTTTGGCGGCGGATGTTATCGATAACGCCGTGCCGATGGCGACGATATCGGTCCAGGCCCGCATCATCATCGGCACATCGGCATCGGGGCAGGCGGGTTCGACGTGGTGGCCAAGGTCTGCCAGCATCGCCCCCGCCCGATGCACCGCCGCCTTGACCTGCGGGTCAATCGCCCTCCCGTTGAAATCGGTGTCACAGAGCGCCACCCGCAAGCGGCGCGGCGGGCGGCTGATCGCGTCGGCATGGGACCGCGCGAGGGGTGGCGCGACATAGGGCGCGCCAAGGTCCGCGCCCATGCAGGCATCCAGCATCACCGCCGTATCGCGCACCGACCGCGTCAGGAACCCGTCAATCGCCATGCCCGCCCAGCCTTCGCCGGAATAGGGCCCATCGGGCAGCCGCGCGCGGGTGGGTTTGAACCCGAAAAGGCCGCAACTGCTGGCCGGAATGCGCACCGATCCGCCGCCATCCGACCCATGGGCAAAGGCCACGATCCCCGCCGCCACGGCCGCGCCTGCGCCGCCGGACGATCCGCCGGGGGTGTGGTCCAGGTTCCACGGGTTGCGGGTGGGACCACCGTAAACCACCGATTCCGTCGCCGCGCCAATCCCGCCCTCGGGGCTGGTGGTGCGGCCAAAGGTGACGACGCCCGTCGCGCGGATGCGGTCAAAGATGGCGCTGTTGCCGGGGTAGCGGGTGTTGGCAAACAGCCGTGATCCGTTGTGCGAGGGGAAATCTGCTGCCTCACAGCCCAGATCTTTCAGTAAAAACGGCACGCCCTTGAACGGCCCCTCTGGCAAGCCAGCCGCAATGGCGCGGCGGGCGGCATCCTCTTGCACCAGAACCACGGCGTTGATCGCAGGATTGCGCGCCGCAACCGCTGCCAAAGCGGCCTCCAGAAGTTCGGTCGGACTGACCTCGCGCCGCGCCACCAGATCGGCCAAGGCCGTTGCGTCCCATGCCCCCAGATCACCGATCATCCGATTCCCCCCCCACCCTCTGCCGGGCGATGTTCCCGCCCCCCGTGCCCCCCGGCCTGCCCATCCGCGCCGCTTTGCGCGTCGTTTTCGTGTGACGCTTTGGCAACGCTCGCCCGGCGCTGGCCTGCGGACCTCCGCCCGCGACGTCCTGACCGGATTTCCCGACATGCCCCGCCGCTGGGCGGTCTTGACAGCCCAGTCCACAGGACTATGCAGGGGGTGCCTTCGGTTCCGGGTTTGCGCCCGGATGAAAAGGGAACGCGGTGAAAATCCGCGGCTGCCCCCGCAACTGTAAGCGGCGAGCGACGGTGGACTATGCCACTGGGGACACCCGGGAAGGCCCACCCAAGCGATGACCCGCAAGCCAGGAGACCTGCCAAGGTGATCACCCTTTCCGGGGCGCGGGGCGCGCCCAGGAGGCGGCTTTCCGCCAGAGGTGACAATTCACCGTCGGCGGAAAGGCATGCCCTTTCCCAAGACATTTTGGTTTTTCACGGGATTTTTTACCCGTGTATGGAAAGGGTTGAACGCCATGAACCGGCTTCAGACGTCTTTGATCGCACTTCTTGTCCTTTTGCCCGTGCAGGCCATGGCGCAGACCACCGTCACCGATCTGGATGACATCGTGGTGACCGCGAACCGCGCCCCGTCCGAACTGGCGCGCACGGGCGTTTCCGTGGCCGCGCTGTCGGAGGCGGATATGAAAGCCTCTGCCACTGTGGCCGAAAGCCTGTCGCGTTTGCCGGGCGTGTCCATCGCGCAGCAAGGGCCCTTCGGCAACCCGGCCAACCTGCGCGTGCGCGGGGCGGATGGGCGTTATCTGGCGGTCTATGTCGATGGCGTCCGCGTCGATGATCCGACCGGGACCGAGGTGAAGTATGACTTCGGCAGCCTGATGACCTCTGACGTGGGCCGGATCGAATTGCTGCGCGGGTCGCAATCGGCGCTTTGGGGTGGCTCGGCGGTGGGCGGGGTGATCAACATCACCACGCGCGGCGCGATGGAAGACGGCTTTCACCAAACCGCCGAAGTCGAGGCGGGCAGCTATGCCACCGCGCGTCTGGGCTATGGCCTGACCTTCAAGACCGACCGTCTGGAACTGGCACTGAACGCCAGCCACCTTCGGACCGACGGCTTTTCAGCGGCGGCGGACGGGACCGAGGCGGACGGGGCCAATGCCTCGCGCCTGTCCTTCTCGGCGCGCTACAAGGTCAGTGATGCGGTCACGCTTGGCGCTTCGGCCTTCACGCAGAAGACCCGGCAAGAGTATGACGGCTACGATGCCACCTTCACCCTTGGCGATCTGAACAACGTCCGCAACCAGACCGAAGCCGGTGGCCGCGTCTTTGCCGAGGTGGAAACGGGGGCCACCAAGCACACACTTGGCCTGACCAGCTTTCACAGCGACCGCCGCCCCACTGACGAGAACGGCACCAGCCGCTTTGACGGCAAGCGCGTGGCCCTGTCCTATCAGGGGGAAACCGAGGTCTCTTCGGCGTTCAGCATGATCTACGGCGCGGATTGGACGCGTGAGACGGCGAGCTATGACAACCTGCCCGGCGGCAAGGCCAATACCGAGATTTCCGGCGCTTTCGCGCAGGCGCTCTGGGCTCCGACCGAACAGATCGACGTTTCCGCCACCCTGCGCGGCGACCACAACTCCACCTTCGGCAACTTCACCACCGGGCGCCTGGCCGTGGCATGGCGTCCGGTTGAGGGCACGACGGTCCGCGCCGCGCTGGCCAACGGCTTCCGCGCGCCGTCCCTGGACGAACGCTTTGGCGATTACCCGTCGCAGGGCTTTGTCGGCAATCCGGCCCTGCGCCCCGAAGAAAGCCGCAGCTATGAACTGGGGGTGGAGCAGGAATTCGCAGGCGGGGCCACCCTGTCGGTGACGGCCTTCCGGCTTGAGGTGTCGGACCTGATCCGCGCCACGTCGACGTTCGACACGCTGGAAAACATCACGGGCGTTTCGACACGCCAAGGCGTTGAACTTGCGGCAGCGGTCCCCGTCGGGGCGGCCAGCACCCTTGGCCTCAGCTTCACCTATACCGATGCGATGCGTCCGGGCAGCACGCCCGGCAGCGCGGCGCTGCGGCTGACCCAAGTGCCGCGTCAGGACATCGCCCTGACGCTGGACAGCGACCTGTCGGACCGTTTGTCGGCAGGGGTCGAAATCCGCCGCATTGGCGACCGCATGGACAATGACGCCAACACCTTCGCCTTTGTGGAAATGCCGGATGTGACAGTGCTGAACGCCTCGGCCAGCTATGCGCTGACCGAAAGTGCCGAGGCCTATCTGCGCTTGGAAAACCTGACCGATGCCGATTACGAACTCGCCGACGGCTATGGCACGCCGGGCCGGTCGATCCATGTCGGTCTTCGTGCCAAGTTCTGATCTGATCCGCGCCGCCGTCCTTGTCCTGTTCGGGGCAGGGGCGGCTTGGGCAGAAGCGCCTGTGCCGGGGGACCCGGCACAGGATGCGGCCCCGTCGCGGGTGGTGTCGATCAACCTGTGCACCGATCAATTGGCCATGCTTCTGGCGGCGCCGGGGCAGTTGATCTCGGTCAGTCATCTGGCGTTGGACCCGCTGTCATCGTCGATGGTCGAACAGGCGGCGGGCTATGTGCAGAACCGGGGCGGCGCGGAACAGGTCTATCTTATGCACCCCGATCTGGTGCTGGCGGGCACCTATACAGCGACCGCGACGGTGGAATTGCTGACCGGGCTTGGCGTCAAAGTGGTGCAGGTTCCGCCTGCGGATACCTTGGCGCAGGTGGTTGATCAGATGCGCGTCGTGGGTGCGGCCCTTGGGCGGCATGCCGAGGCTGAGGCGATGGTGACGCGGTTCCAATCCGACCTCGCCGCACTGGCCGTACCGGGGGACAAGGCCCCGGCGGCGATGTATTATCCCAATGGCTACACCGCCGGGGCGGGGACGCTGTCGGACGAAATCCTCACCCTGACAGGTTTTCACAACGTGGCGGGTGAGGCCGGCTTGACCGGGGGCGGTATCCTGCCCTTGGAGCGTTTGGTCATGGCGGCACCCAAGATGATCGTGACCTCCACCCCCTATCCCGGCCAGTCGCGGTCTGAGGAAATCCTGACCCATCCCGCCCTGCGCGCCGTCCGTGACAAGGCGGCCCGCGCGAGGATGAGCGATGCCGATTGGGTCTGCGGCACGCCTTATCTGCTGAACGCCGTGCGCGGCATGGCCGAGGCCCGCCGCGCCCTTGAGAGCACGCAATGACCCGCGCGCTGTTTCCCCTGATGGCCGCGTTGGTGGGGCTGCTGTTCTTTGCCTCGCTGCTGGTGGGGCCGGCTGCGCTGGGCTTGGGCGAAAGCCTGTCGGCGCTGTTTCGCGGTGAGGGTGGCCCCGTGGTGCTGGTGATGCAGGAAATCCGCCTGCCGCGTGCGGTGCTGGGGCTGCTGGTGGGCGCGGCGCTGGGCCTGTCCGGGGCCGCGATGCAGGGGTTTTTGCGCAATCCCTTGGCAGAACCGGGACTTGTAGGCGTATCCTCGACCGCTGCCTTGGGCGCGGTGCTGGCGCTGCAATCGGGCGTGGCGGCGGCATTCGCGCTGGCCTTGCCTTTGGCGGCTTTGGCGGGGGCGGGCGTGTCGGTGCTGCTGATCCTGCTGCTGGCCGGGCCGCGCGGCGGAGCGCTGTCGCTGATCCTTGCCGGGATCGCCATTTCGGCGCTGGCGGGGGCGTTGACATCCTTGGTGCTGAACCTGTCGCCCAACCCCTTTGCGGCGATGGAGATTGTGTATTGGATGATGGGATCGCTGGCGGATCGATCGATGGAGCATGTCTGGCTGGCCGCGCCCTTCATGGCTCTTGGCATGGCCGTGCTTCTGGCCACGGCGCGCAATCTGGACGCACTGACGCTGGGCGAAGATGCCGCGCAATCCTTGGGCGTTGATCTGAACCGCCTTCGGTTGATGGTGGTGCTTGGCACGGCGGCGGCGGTGGGGGCATCTGTCGCGGTGGCGGGTGCCGTGGGCTTTGTCGGGCTGGTGATCCCACATCTGTTGCGGCCATTGGTGGGGGGGCGGCCGTCACTCTTGTTGCCCGCCAGTGCCTTGGGTGGCGCAGCGATGCTGCTGGCCGCAGATATCGCCGTGCGGGTGATCGCGCCGGATCAGGATTTGAAACTGGGGGTACTGACCGCCCTTGTCGGTGCGCCGTTCTTTCTGCACCTGATCTGGCGGCTGCGGGGGGTGGAGGCATGAAACTGCTGTCCTTAAACGCCCTGACCGTGCGGCGCGGCGAATGCCCTGTTGTCGATGGTGTGACGCTGTCGGTGGGTCCGGGCGAATGCGTCGGTCTGATCGGGCCGAACGGGGCGGGGAAAACCTCTCTCCTGCGCGGGGCTTTGGGGCTTTTGCCGCATGAGGGCACGTCGAACCTGTCGCGCATGGCCCCCGCCGCGCGTGCCTTGCAGGCCGCCTTCCTGCCGCAAGGCCATGATATCGCTTGGCCGGTGAGCGTGGAGGTCTTGGTCAGCCTTGGCCGTGGCCCGCATCTGCGCAACGACAAGACCGATGCCGCCGCCGTCACCCGCGCCTTGGCGCGGATGGGGTTGGAGAGTTACCGCCACCGGACGGCAACACAGCTGTCGGGCGGGGAGCAGGCGCGGGTGCTGATCGCCCGCTGTCTAGCGCAGGACACGCCTTTGCTGTTGGCGGATGAACCCGTGGCCGGTCTAGACCCCGAGGCGCAGATCAAAACGATGCAGGTCTTTGAAGGTCTGGCGCGTGAGGGGCGGACGGTTGTCGCCTCGATCCACGACCTTGGCCTTGCGGCGCGGCACTGCACGCGGCTGGTGATGCTGCAACAGGGGCGACTGGTCGCCGATGGCGCGCCGCGAGAGGTGCTGACCGATGAGAACCTTGCAAAGGTTTTCGGTGTGCGCGGCTATCACGCGGAAACCGAGGATGGGCCGGTCTTCCTGCCGATGGGGGTGGTGCGGTGATCACCGTCACGCTGGACCGCCCATGGTTGATCGCGCAGCTGCCGCGCCCGATGAGGATGCTGAGTTGGGCACCGCATGCGCCTGGCTATGTCACCACCGATCAAGTCGTCTGGCGTGAGGTGAAGAACGCCGACCTTCCCCTTGATTTCGATGTGGAAAGCTGGTTCGCGGCTGAGATGGCGCGCTATCCCGGCGCGGTGGGGATGATGACATCCCGCGATATCGGCACATGGGGGATGGAGGTCGCGCAGGTCGACGGCCTGACCGCCGCCTGTCTGTGCACCCTTGGCCTGTCGAACGCGGAAAGCGTGGGGACGCGCCTGCCGTGGCATCCGGCGGACTATGGGACGATCAACCTGCTGGTCGCCACCGATGCCGCCCTGACCGACACCGCGATGCTGGAGGCGATGTCGATTGCCGTTCAGGCGCGGACTGTGGGTGTGATGGCGGCGGGGTTGGACTTGGCCACGGGTTTGGCCACAGGCACCGGCACCGATTGTGTCGTGCTGGCCTGTGATCCGGGAGAGGTCCGCTACGCCGGTCTGCACACGGCGGTGGGCGAGGTGATCGGTGCCGCCGTCCGCCGCGCCGTCACCAAGGCCGCCGCCGATTGGGTGGTCTGGCGCGATGGCGAGCGCGCGCGCAGGGCCGCGACACCATGAGTTACAGCCGCATCGTCTGCCTGACCGAAGAGACGGTTGAGACGCTCTATCTGCTGGGCAAAGAGGACAAGATCGTCGGGGTGACCGGCTATGCCATCCGCCCCGCCCGTGTGCGGCGGGAAAAACCGCGTGTTGGCGCTTTCACTTCTGCGGATATTCCGAAGATTTTGGCGCTTCAACCTGACCTTGTCTTGACCTTTTCGGACCTTCAGGCCCCGATTGCCGCCGATCTGATCAAGGCCGGGGTCGAGGTGCATGCCTTCAACCAGCGCGACGTCGCGGGCATCCTGAGGATGATCCGCACCTGTGGCATGCTGACCGGCGTGCCGGACCTGGCGGAGGCTCTGGCGGCGGGATATGAGGCGCGCCTTGCAAGCATCGCCGCCACCCCGCGCCCGAACCGGCCAAGGGTGTGGTTTGAAGAATGGGATGACCCACTGATTTCGGGCATCGGCTGGGCGTCCGAACTGATCGGCATTGCGGGCGGGCAGGATGTGTTTCCCGAACTCGCCGCCTGCAAGGGAGCGAAGGATCGCATCCTGCTGCCCGACGCCATCCCGCCGCGTGACCCTGAGGTGATCCTTGCCTCTTGGTGCGGCAAGAAGGTCAACCGCGACCGCATCCTGACCCGTCCGGGTTGGGAGAGCGTCAGCGCCATCCGCACCGGCCGGGTGTTCGAGATCAAATCCCCCCTGATCCTGCAACCCGGCCCCGCCGCCCTGACCGATGGGCTGGACGCGATTGTGACGGCGTTGTGGGGGACTACTTCACCGACGTAAGCAAGTCCTGCACCTTCGGCCCCAAGACGGGGACGATCTTGGCCACGCCCGCCTTGCTGGGGTGGATGCCATCGCCCTGCATGAGATCGCCCAAGGCCGACAGGTCGGTGCCAAGGGCCACGAAATAGGGATCGGCCAGCAATGCACCATGCTTGGCGGCAAGGTCCGGATAGACCGCATCGAACGCCGCCTTATACTCCGGCCCGAAGTTCATCGACGCCTGCATCGGGATCAGCAGCACGGGCAGGCCCTTGGCCTTGATGCCGGTCAGGATGGCGTCAAGGTTCTTTTCCACCTCTGCCACCGGCAGGCCGCGCAGCAGGTCATTGCCGCCCAGCAGGACCATCACCGCATCGACATCCGGCGTCAGCGACCAATCCAGCCGCGACAGGCCCCCCGCCGTGGTATCGCCCGACACCCCGGCATTCACCACCACCACATCGGACCCTTGCGCCTGCAGCCATGCCTGCAATTGCGGGACCAATCCTTCGCCCTCGGCCAATCCGTAACCTGCGGTCAGACTGTCCCCCAGCGCCAATAGCGTGATCGGTTCGGCCCGCGAAATCCCGGCCAGTGGCAAGAACATCACAACCCACGCAAGCGTGACATTGCGCAGGCGCAAGATCGCGCCATATCTGAACGGAGACATAAGGTAATGGAAGACGTTTATGGTCACTTCGGGTTCCGATACGGTTCTGGCGCTACAAGATGCGCGGCTCACTCTGGCGGGAAATGCGGGCCCGGTCGAGATCCTCAAGGGCATATCACTGACGGTTGACCGGGGGCAGACCGTGGGTCTGGTGGGGCCGTCCGGCTCTGGCAAATCCTCGCTTCTGATGCTGATGGGCGGGTTGGAACGCGCGACGGGCGGTTCGGTTCTGGCGCTGGGCCAAGATATCACCGCGATGGACGAGGATGGTCTGGCCCGCTTTCGCCGCGGGCGCATGGGGGTGGTGTTCCAGTCCTTTCACCTGATCCCGACCATGACCGCGCTTGAAAATGTGGCTGTGCCGATGGAGCTGATGGGCCTGTCCGACGCCTTCGCCCGCGCGCGGGAAGAATTGACCGCCGTCGGTCTGGGCAGCCGTCTGGACCATTACCCCAGTCAGCTTTCCGGGGGTGAGCAACAGCGTGTCGCCTTGGCCCGTGCCGCAGCGCCCCGTCCGGCGCTTTTGTTGGCGGATGAGCCGACGGGGAACCTTGATGGCGTGAACGGTGCGGCCATCATGGAGTTGCTCTTTGGTCTGCGCGACCGGCATGGCGCGACCCTCGTTCTGGTCACCCATGCCCACGAACTGGCTGCGCGCTGTGATCGGGTGATCCGTCTGGCCGATGGCCGCATTGCGGGCGAAACCACCGGGGCAGCGGCATGAGCCTGTCTTGGCGCATCGCCCGGCGCGAGCTTCGGGGCGGATTGCAGGGGTTTCGGGTTTTCCTTGCCTGTCTGGCGTTGGGGGTGGCGGCGATTGCCGCTGTCGGCACAGTCCGGGCCTCGATCCAGGCAGGGCTGACGGATCAGGGGGCGGTCCTCTTGGGCGGGGATGCCCAGATGGAATTCACCTACCGCTTCGCCGATGAGGGGGAGCGGGCGTGGATGGCGGAAAACGCGCTCAAGGTGTCCGAGATCGTCGATTTCCGGTCGATGATTCTGCTGGGCGAGGAGTCCGCGCTGACGCAGGTCAAGGCGGTGGATGATGCCTATCCGCTGGTGGGTCAGGTGACGCTGGAGGCGGGCACCTTGCCCGAGGTGCTGGCCGACAAGGACGGTCTGCCCGGCGCGGTGATGGACAAGGTGCTGGTGGACCGTCTGGGTCTGGCGGTGGGCCAGACCTTCCGCATGGGCATGCAGGACTTCCGCCTTGGCGCGGTGTTGCTGCGCGAGCCTGACTCGGCGGCGGGCGGTTTCGCCCTTGGCCCGCGCACCATCGTGCGGACGGTCGCGCTGGCGAAATCGGGGCTTCTGGCCCCCGGATCGCTGTTTGAAACTGAATACCGCCTGACCCTGGCCCCCGGCACCGACCTTGCCGCGCTGGAGGCCAAGGCCGAGGCCGCCTTTACCGACAAGGGCATGCGCTGGTCGGACAGCCGCCGCGCCGCACCGGGGGTGGAGCGGTTTGTGGATCGGATGGGGTCGTTCCTGATCCTTGTCGGATTGGCCGGTCTGGCGGTGGGGGGCGTCGGGGTGCAGGCGGCGGTGCGGGCCTACCTCGACAGCAAGACCGCGACCATCGCCACGCTGAAGACGCTGGGCGCGGAGTCGGGGCTGATCTTCCGGGTCTATCTGTGGCAGATCGCAGTCCTGTCCGGCTTTGGCGTGATCATCGGTCTGGCCTTGGGCGCGGGAATTCCCGTGGCTTTTGGCGGGGTGATCGAAGCCTCGCTTCCCTTTCCCGCAACCGTCGCCCTGCATCCCCTGCCGCTGGTGGAGGCCGCGTTTTATGGTGTGACGACGGCGTTTCTGTTCACGCTCTGGCCACTCGCCCGCAGTGAAGGCGTCAGGGCGGCGGCGCTCTATCGCGGGGCAGGGGCGGCGGGGCGTCCGCGTGCGTCGCGGCTGATCGCCATCGCCCTGCTGACGGCGGTGCTGGTGGGCGGCGCGGTGTGGTTCTCGGGGACCTGGGAACTCACACTCGGCTCTGCCGGTGGGGTGATTGCCGCGCTGGCGGTGTTGGCGGTGGCGGCTTGGGGCACGCGCAAGCTGGCCCGCCGTGCGGCGCGGTCCCGCGCGGTGCAGGGCCGTCCCGCGCTGCGTCTGGCACTGGCGGCGATTGGCGGGCCGCGGGATGAGGCCGCGTCGGTGATCCTGTCCTTGGGGCTGGGCCTGTCGGTGCTGGCCGCCGTGGGCCAGATCGACGCCAACCTGCGGACGGCGATTGACCGCGACCTGCCGGAACGCGCGCCGTCCTATTTCTTCGTGGACATCCAGCCCGACCAGATCGACGGCTTCCTGGCCCGCGTAGAGGGCGATCCTGCCGTGTCCAAGGTGGAAAGCGCGCCGATGCTGCGCGGTGTGCTGACCCAGATCAACGGTCGCCCCGCAAAAGAGGTGGCGGGTGAGCATTGGGTCGTGCGCGGCGACCGGGGCCTGACCTATGCCGCTGAACCGCAGGCCAACGCCAAGGTTGTGGCCGGAGAATGGTGGCCCAAGGATTACACCGGCCCCGCGCAGGTCTCCTTCGCGGCAGAAGAGGCCGAGGAGATCGGGCTAAAGATCGGCGATGCCTTGGTGGTCAATGTCCTTGGCCGCGACATCCCGGCCACCATCACCAGCTTCCGGCAAGTGGATTTTTCCAGCGCTGGCATGGGCTTTGTGATGACGCTGAACCCGTCGGCCCTGCAAGGCGCGCCGCATACCTTCATCGCCACCGTCTATGCCGAGGAAAGCGCCGAGGCCGCGATCCTGCGTGACCTGTCCAAGGCCTATCCCAACATCACCGCCATCCGCATCCGCGACGCCATCGACCGTGTGACGGAGGCGCTGGAGGCGATTGGCACTGCCACGCGCTGGGCAGCGTCGGTCACTCTCTTGACCGGGTTTGTCGTGCTGATCGGCGCGGCGGCGGCGGGCGAACGGGCGCGGGTCTACGAATCCGCCGTGCTGAAAACGCTGGGGGCGACGCGGGCACGCATCCTTGCCAGTTTCGCGCTGCGCTCTGCCCTGACCGGGGCGGCGGCGGGCGGGGTGGCGATTTTGGCCGGGGGACTGGCCGGGTGGGCGATCATGCGCTTTGTGATGGAGGCGGAGTATAGCTTTGAACCCGTCTCTGCCCTGCTGATCGTCTTCGGTGGCGTCATGGCCACCTTGCTGGCGGGGCTGGCCTTTGCGCTGCGCCCCTTGGCGGCGAAACCGGCACAGGTGTTGCGCGCGCAGGACTGACGCCGTCCCGTCAGAGGGGCGGGTTTTCGTCGCCAGATCGGCACGGGTGGTGGAATTTCACCATTGCCCGTGCCGCGAAATGGAATATTAATTCCAGCCGATAGGCGGGTTCCGCGCCATGGAATATCCCTCCGGGCCGGGGGGCAGAGTGGAGAGATGGATATGACGATCAGATTCGGGCTTTTGGGCGCTGGCCGCATCGGCAAGGTGCATGCCAAGGCGATCACGGGCGACGCGAACGCCAAACTGGTGGCTGTGGCCGATGCCATGCCCGCCGCCGCGCAGGCGATTGCCGATCAATACGGCTGCGAGATTCGCAGCATCGACGCGATCCTGGCCTCCGCCGATATCGACGCCGTGGTGATCTGCACCCCGACCGACACCCATGCCGATCTGATCGAGGCCTTCGCCAAGGCGGGCAAGGCGATCTTCTGCGAAAAGCCGATTGATCTGAACATCGACCGCGTGAAGGCCTGCCTTCAGGTCGTGCGTGACACCAAGGCCATCCTCATGGTCGGCTTCAACCGCCGCTTTGACCCGCATTTCGTGGCGGTGAAGGGTGAAATCTCCAAGGGCACGATTGGGACTGTGGAAATGGTCACGATCACCTCACGCGATCCGGGTGCTCCGCCGGTGGAATACATCGCACGCTCGGGCGGGATTTTCCGCGACATGACGATCCACGACTTTGACATGGCGCGATTCCTGCTGGGCGAAGAAGTGGCAGAAGTCTCGGCGCAAGCCTCGGTTCTGGTTGATCCGGCGATTGGCAAGGCGGGGGATTTTGACAGCGTTCAGGTCATGCTGCGGACCGCAACCGGCAAGATGGCCGTCATCTCGAACTCGCGCCGCGCGACCTATGGCTATGACCAACGGATTGAGGTGCATGGGTCTTTGGGTGCTGTCGCCGCCGAAAACCAGCGCCCGGTGTCGATCGAGGTGGCCTCTGCCACCGGCTACACCCGCCCGCCGCTGCATGATTTTTTCATGACAAGGTATACTGAGGCTTATGCCGCCGAGATTGCGACCTTCATCAACGCCATCGCAGGCAAGGCCCCGGCCACGCCTTCGGGTGAGGATGGGCTGTTGGGTCTGGCCTTGGCCGAAGCCGCGCTGAAATCGGTTGCCGAAGGGCGCACGGTGAAACTGGCCGAGATCCTCTGACGGCTCCGTCAGGAATTATGATGCCGCGCAAGGGATTGCGCGGCATTTTTCATTCTGGTCAGCACCAGCCGCCTTTGCGGAACACGGGGATTTTGGACCCATCCGCGGCGATGCCGTCGATGTCCACCTCTCCTGATCCGATCATCCAATCGACGTGGATGATGGAGGAATTCCCACCCTGTGCGGCGATCTGATCCTTGGTCAGTGTCGCGCCATCAAGGAAGCATTTGGAATAGCACTGGCCAAGCGCGATGTGGCAGGCGGCATTTTCATCGAAAAGTGTGTTGTAGAACAAAAGCCCCGAGTCCGAGATGGGTGAGGCATGGGGGACCAAGGCCACTTCGCCCAAGCGCCGCGCGCCTTCGTCGCTGTCGATCAGTTTCAGGAAGGCGGCTTCGCCCTTTTGCGCGCGGGCTTCCACGATGCGGCCCTCAGAGAAGCGGACTTCGATGCCTTCGATCACCGATCCCTGATGCGCCAAGGGTTTGGTGGCGCGGACATAGCCTTCGACGCGGGTGGCGTGGGGGGTGGTGAAGCATTCCTCGGTCGGCAGGTTGGGGTTGCAGGTGATGCCGTTCTTCGCGGTCGATGCCCCGCCGTGCCATTCGTGGCCATCGGCCAGACCCACGGTCAGGTCGGTCCCCGGTCCGGCAAAGTGCAGCGCCGAAAAGCGCTGACCGTTCAGCCATTTGGTCCGGGTTTTTAACGCGGCATTATGCGCGGCCCAATTCGCTACGGGATCATCGCCTTCCAGACGCGAGGCCGAAAAGATCGCCCGCGCCAGCCGGGCTTGCGCCTGATCCGGGGTCAGATCGGGAAACACCTGCCGCGCCCAACCGCGCCCTGGATGGGCGATGATGGTCCAGTTGACGTCGAAGTTTGAGATTTTCTCCAAGGCCGGTTTATAGGCCATCGCATTGGCCTTCGCCGCGCGGGCCACTTTTGCCGGATCGGCATGGGCCAGCAGCATCGGATCATCGCCCACAATCGCCATGCGGGCGGTATTGGCGCTGAACGCCTGCGCCATGCCGCCATAAAGCCAGCCGGGGGCGCGATCAAAGCTGTCGTCGCCTGCATTGTCATAGCGGGCGAGTGTCACGCCCTCATCCGACAACAGCGGCGTCACCAGACCTGCGCCTGCGCGATAGGCGGCGGCGACCACGCGGCGGACCAAGGGCAGGGCCTCAACCGCTGCGGTCAGGATCAGGTCTTGGCCGGGTTGCAGGTTCAGGCCCACACGCACGGCAACCTCGGCCATGCGGTCCAGTTCGGCATCGGTCAGCGGATAGTCGGTCATCGGATCACCTCTTGGCTTTGCCGCAAGGTTTCCCGCCCCGCCGCCGGGGTCAAGCCCCGACCCTTAGTCGAGGGCGATCTCTTGCCGCAGCGTCCCATCCGGCGCAAAGACCAGCACGCGGCCTGCCTCGGTCACCACGATCACCATGCCTTTGGCGACGGTGACGGCATCCGCCACCTCTCCGGCAGGCAAGGAAATCGCGGCGGGCAGGGCGGGGGCGGATTGAACCGCAGGCAGGCGCGTGACAAGCAGCGCAACGATGGCTATGACACCGCCGATCATCACCAGCATCAAGGTGATGACCAACCCTTTCAAGAAACGCAGACTGGGCGGAAGCTCCAGCCGATCAGAGGCATCGTCCATGGCAGACCCTTTCGACACGGACGAAGGCTTTCTTTCCGTAACCATCGGGGAGAACCCGCCCGACCGTCTGGATAAAGCCTTGACGCGTGAGGTGCCAGAGGAAGCGTCGCTGTCCCGCTCGCGTCTGATGAAGATGATTGCGGCGGGGGATGTGCTGAAGGACGGCCAGCCCGTGACCGACCCCAAGACCAAGGTGGCGGAAGGTGAGGTGTTCACCCTGATCCTCCCCCCGGCCGAGGAGTATGATGCCCAGCCTGAAGATATCCCGCTGGAGGTCTTGTTCGAAGATCACGATCTGATCGTCATCAACAAACCCGCAGGCATGGTGGTGCATCCGGCCCCCGGCACGCCGTCGGGCACTCTGGTCAATGCGCTTTTGCATCATTGCGGCGATACGCTGTCAGGGATTGGCGGCGAAAAGCGCCCCGGCATCGTGCATCGCATCGACAAGGACACGACGGGGCTCTTGGTCGTCGCCAAGACCGACCGCGCACACCATGGGCTGGCCAAGCAATTCGAGGCCCATACGGTCAACCGCCATTACATCGCGCTGGTGCATGGCACCCCCGATGCCGCCGACCCGCGCCTGCGCGGCACCAAGGGTGTGACCTTCGAGTCTGGCGGCATCCTGCGGATTGCGACAGGCTTGGCGCGGCACAAGACCGACCGCCAGCGGCAGGCGGTGGTCTGGGACGGGCAGGGGCGGCACGCCATCACCCGCGCCCATGTGCTGGAAAGCTACGGCCAAGGCGCGGCCAGCCTGATCGAATGCTGGCTGGAAACCGGGCGCACCCATCAGATCCGGGTGCATATGTCCCATGCGGGGCATGGCCTTTTGGGCGATCAGACCTACGGCGGCAAGCGCCGCCTGTCGCCCAAACTGGTGGGAGAGGCCGCGGCAGAGTTGGGGAACGGTTTCCCGCGTCAGGCGCTTCATGCCGCGACCCTTGGTTTTGTGCACCCCGGCACAGGCGAGACGCTGGAATTCGCCGCCCCCCTGCCACCGGATATGGCGGCCTTGGTGGCCGCGCTGCGCCGCGCCGGGTGAGCGAGAGGGCCCGCATCGCGCGGCCCTTCTGAAACAAACGCTGACATGTGCGTGAGCGCACCGAACCGCGCCTTGGGCGGCGACGGAAGCACGCCCATGTAACGTTTTAGAAAGGAGTCTGGCGTCGAACTTGCACGCGCCGTCAGGGATTCCTACACTTCACCGCTTCCCGGGGCTTCCAAGAAGACCGGGCGCGCAAACAGGGGGCACGACATGAGCACCTACCAGAACCTTCCCGCACCCAGCCCGGAACAGGGGCTGAACCGCTATCTTCAGGAAATCCGCAAATTCCCGCTGCTGGAACCCGAAGAGGAATACATGCTGGCCAAGCGCTGGGTCGATCACCAGGACGCGGCCTCGGCCCACAAGATGGTGACATCGCATCTGCGACTGGCCGCCAAGATCGCCATGGGTTACCG
This sequence comes from Paracoccaceae bacterium, assembly GCA_027486345.1. Classification (GTDB taxonomy): domain Bacteria; phylum Pseudomonadota; class Alphaproteobacteria; order Rhodobacterales; family Rhodobacteraceae; genus Paragemmobacter. Next base: position 83,441 of record JAIXPH010000014.1, on the reverse strand, counting down.
CGGTTACGGTCTGCCGCAGGCCGAAGTGATCTCTGAGGCGAATGTGGGCCTGATGCAAGCGGTCAAGCGCTTTGACCCTGAAAAAGGGTTCCGCCTTGCGACCTATGCCATGTGGTGGATCCGGGCCAGCATTCAGGAATACATCCTGCGCTCGTGGTCCTTGGTGAAGCTGGGCACGACCTCGGCGCAGAAAAAGCTGTTCTTCAACCTGCGCAAGGCCAAGGCCAAACTGGGCGCGCTGGAAGAGGGCGACCTGCGCCCGGAAAACGTGGCCCAGATTGCCAAAGACCTGTCGGTCACCGAGGAAGAGGTGATCGACATGAACCGCCGTCTGGCGGGGTCGGATGCCTCGTTGAACGCGACGGTCGGGTCGGATGGCGAAGGTACGACGCAATGGCAGGACTGGCTGGAGGATGAAGACAGCGACCAAGCCGACGCTTACGCCGAACGCGACGAGCTGGACGCCCGCCGCGCCCTGCTGGCGCAGGCCTTGGTGGTGCTGAACGACCGCGAGAAGGACATCCTGATGCAGCGCCGTCTGGCCGAAACGCCGGTGACGCTGGAGGAGTTGTCCGAAAGCTATGGTGTCAGCCGCGAACGCATCCGCCAGATTGAGGTGCGGGCGTTCGAGAAGCTGCAAGAAAAGATGCGCGAACTGGCGCGCGGCAAGGGGATGGCGGTGCCGGGCTGACCGATCCCGCCCCTCGATGGCCGGAACAGAGTGAGGCGGTCATCCCGGCAGGGATGGCCGCTTTTGTCTGTTTGGGCTATCACCCCGACTGACCTTGACGGATGCGCCCAAAACGACGGCGTATCTGACGTTTTATCGTGATGAAGCGTCGTTTTCGGTTGCTCCTTTGGGTTGCAGCCGATACGACGCCCGAACCCGGAGTTTGCCTGAATGACGATGCTGGAAACCTTCATCAAGCCGATGCACCGCGAAGGCATCCCCTTTGTCGCGGCCTTTGCCGTGGCGACGCTGGTCCTGTTCTGGATCTGGGAACCCTTGGGCTGGATCGGTGTCGGCCTGACGGTCTGGTGCTATTATTTCTTCCGCGACCCCAAGCGCGCCGTGCCGCAGAACGCGGGCCTGATGGTCAGCCCCGCCGATGGCGTGGTGTCCCTGATCGAACGTGTCGCCCCGCCGGAAGAGCTGGGCATGGGGGCGGAGCCCTTGATGCGCGTGTCGGTCTTCATGTCGGTGTTCAACTGCCATGTGAACCGCGCCCCCATCGCGGGCAAAATCACCGAGATTTCTTATCGTCCGGGCAAGTTCCTGAACGCCTCGCTCGACAAAGCATCCACCGACAATGAGCGCAACTCCCTTCGGATCGAGATGGCCGATGGCCGCTCCATCGCCGTGGTGCAGATCGCGGGTTTGGTGGCACGGCGGATCGTCTGCTTTGCCGTCAAGGGGCAAGAGGTGCGGACAGGGGAACGTTTCGGCCTGATCCGTTTCGGCTCGCGTCTGGATATCTACCTGCCCGACGGCATCACGCCGCAGGTGACGCTGGGCCAGACCTGTGTGGCCGGTGAGACGGTCATCGCGCTGGTGGGCCAAGAGATGCCGCAACGTCTGGCGCGGATGGAGTGAGCGCGATGGACGCCCCCCTCCTGCCCGAAGGCCAGAACCGACCCCGCCGCAAGATGCATATCCTGCAACTTCTGCCGAACCTCGTGTCGATCCTCGCGCTCTGCTGTGGTCTGACCGCCATCCGCATGGCGGTGGATGGGCGCTTTGCCACGGCGGTGGCGCTGATCGGTCTGGCGGCGGCACTGGATGCGCTGGACGGGCGTTTGGCGCGGATGCTGAAATCCGAAAGCGCCATCGGGGCGGAATTGGACAGCCTGTCCGATTTCGTAAACTTCGGCGTGACACCCGCCTTGGTGCTGTATTTCTGGGGGCTGAAAGGGGATGCCAGCCTTGGCTGGATCGCCGTGCTGATCTACGCCGTCTGCTGCATCCTGCGGCTGGCGCGGTTCAACGTCGGCAACAAGACCGCGCCCTCCGGCGATGCCCCGGAACGGACGAGTTTCATCGGCGTTCCCTCACCCGCAGGCGCCATGCTGGTGCTGGTGCCGATCTATTTCTCCTTTGCCACCGGGGGGCAGGTGATCGTCCCTGATCTGGTGATCGAGGCGTGGATGGTGGGCATGGGTGTGCTGATGATCAGCCGCATCCGCACGCCCTCGCTCAAGCGGGTGACGGTCTATGCCGATTACGCGCGGTATATCCTTGTCGGCGGGATGGCGATCATCGCGGCCTTGTTGACTTACCCTTGGGTCACATTGCTGTCGCTTGCCTTGGCCTATCTTGTGGCGATCGGATTCATCTGGCGGCGTGCCGCCGTCACAAACAGGAAGACCCCCTGAATGGATATCCAAGCCGTCCGCCGCTCCTACGCCCGCTGGGCACCCATCTATGACAAGACCTTTGGTTGGGTCACGGGGCGGGGAAGGCGGCGGGCGGTGTCGGTGCTGAATGCGCTGGGCGGTCGCGTGTTGGAGGTGGGGGTGGGCACGGGCCTGTCGCTGCCGCATTACGGTGCGGGCGTCGAGGTGACGGGGATCGACGCCTCTGCCCAGATGCTGGACAAGGCACGCGGCAAGGTGGCCGAAATGGGCTTGGCCCATGTCAAGGATCTCTGCGTCATGGATGCGCGGAGCCTTGAGTTCCCGGATGGGTCGTTCGACCATATCGCCGCGATGCACATCATGTCCGTCGTGCCGGAACCCGAACGCGTGATGGCCGAGATGGCCCGCGTCCTGCGCCCCGGCGGAACGATCCTGATCATCAGCCATTTCGCGCGCGATCCGGATCAAAAGGGCTGGCTGCCGTGGTTTGAGCGCACCCTTGCCCCGATGGCCGACCTTTTGGGCTGGCACAGCGATTTCGAACGCTCCCGCGTCGTGGGGACACCGGGGTTGAGTGTGATCGAAGAGACGACCTTCCCGCCCTTGGGCATCTTCACGCTGCTGCGGTTGCGCAAGGAGTGATCGGGCGCGATGCGCGGGATGTAGTGATCTTGCTCAAAAGAGCCGCAACGCTATTTTTTTGAACTGAAAAAGCAACAGTCAGGAGTGCCCCGATGCCCAAAGCATCGGGGGGCGCCCGCACCGCCCCCACGGGGCGGGCGCACATATATGTGCACCCACCGCGCGGTGCGCGCGCGCCCCTTTGGCTGACGGCGCGCAGTCACAGTCTCCCCCCACCTCCGCGCTTGCAGCCGCCCCCGCCAGCCCATACCCTGCGCGGCAACATCATTCTGGGAGGAAGCGCGATGAAACCCGTCCGTTGGGGCGTTCTGGGCAACGCCAAGTTTGCCCGTGACCACATGGCCCCTGCCATCCATATGGCCGAAAACGCCGAATTGGTGGCGCTGGCCACCTCAAACCCCGGTCAGGCCACGGGGTGGGATTTCCATCCCGGTCTCAAGCAGGTCAGCTATGACGACCTGCTCGCCGATCCGAGCATCGACGCGGTCTATATCCCGCTGCCCAACCACATCCATGTCGAATGGACGCTCAAGGCCATCGCGGCGGGCAAGCATGTGTTGACCGAAAAGCCGATCTCGATGACGGCAGGTGAAATCGACCAACTCATCGCCGCGCGGGACAAATCCGGGCTGTTGGTGGCCGAGGCTTACATGATCGTCCACCACCCGCAGTGGATCCGGGCGCGCGAACTGGTGCAAGGCGGGGCCATCGGGCAATTGCGCCACATCGACGCCGCCTTCAGCTACAACAACGCCGATGACCTGCAAAACATTCGCAACCGCCCTGAAACTGGCGGTGGTGGCATCCGCGACATCGGCGTTTACACCTATGGTTCCGCGCGTTTCGTCTCGGGCGGTGAGGGCGAGGATATCTCCTGCCGGATGATCCGCGAAAACGGCGTGGATGTCTGGGCGCAACTGGATGGCATCATCTCCGGCCCGCTTGGGCGTGCCACCTATAGCGCCATGACCTCGATGCGGCTGCAAAACCGGCAAGAGGTGACCTTCCACGGCGACAAGGGGTTGCTCAAGGTGGCCAATGGCCCGTTCAACGCCAATCTGTTTGCCGAAGCGCGGATCGAGTTGCACCACGGCCAGACCATCACCAGCGAACGCTGGCCCGATGCCAACCACTACAAGCTGCAAGTCGAAAACTTCGGCCGCAGCATCCGCAGCGGTGCCGCCTATCCTTGCCCGCTGGAGTTCACCATCGGCACCCAGCGCATGATCGACCGCGCCTTTGAAGTGGCACGCGATATCTCGCTCTGACCCGTTACCCCCCCGCCGTAGGGCGGGGGGTCATTCCGGCAGGGTTTCGGCCAGGTAGCGCATCATGTTGCCGCCCATCACCTTGGCGATGACATCCGGGTGCAACCCCGCCCGCATCAGCGCATCGGTCAGAGACGCCAGTTGACTGGCATCAAATCCCGTTGTCACCGCCCCGTCAAAGTCCGATCCCAGCGAGACATGGTTCTCTCCCACCAGCGCCACCGCCGCGACAATGGCCTCCGCCGCCCCGTCGGGTGACGCGTCGCAGGTCACATCCGCCCAGAAGCCGATGCCGATCACCCCGCCCTTGGCCGCAATCGCCTGCATCAGATCATCGGGCAGGTTCCGGTGCGTCTGGCAGTGGCTGTAGATGCCCGTGTGGCTGACGATGGGCCGTGTGCCCGGCATTGCCAGCACATCGCGCACCATCTGGGGTGAGGCATGGGCAAGGTCGATCACCATCCCGCGCTCCTGCATCTGTTCCACCACGGCGCGGCCGAAGGGCGTCAACCCGGTGCCTGCGCCATTGCCACCGCTGTCACCATGCAGGCTGCCGCCGAGTTCGTTGTCAAAGAAATGCGTCAGCCCCATCAGCCGGAAGCCTGCCTCGTAAAGCCTGTCCAGATTGGCCATATCCCCCGCCAAGGCATGCCCGCCCTCAGCCCCGATCAACCCGCCCACCACCCGCGCCCCCGCCGCGCGGTCGGCCAACAACGCGGCCAGATCGCCCCGCGTCCGCAGGATGCGCAACTGATCCGGCGCGGCCTCTGCCGTAGCCGTCAGGCGCGCGGCCTGATCCAGCGCGCGTTCGGTCAGGTCAAACCATGTGCGCGGCGGGCGCAACTGGCCCACCACCAACAGGGTGATGTCATCGCGTGCCTCGGCGCTGTTGTGTTCGTAGTTCAGGCCCGAGGGGCTTTTGGTCACGGTGGTAAAGACCTGCACCGCCACATTGCCTTCGCGCAGGCGCGGCAGATCGACATGGCCCCGGTCGGCGCGCCACGTCAGGTCACGGTCCCACAGCAGCGCATCGGAATGCCAATCGCCGATGACCAGCGCGTCATGCAGGGCCTGCGCCGTGGGGGAGGGTGGTTTGGCCAAAGGCTCCACCCCGTTCTGCGCGCGCTCCACCATCGCGGGGGCTAGGGAGAAGAAGCCCACGGCTGCCGCTGCGACCACACCCGCCAGCCCAAGCCCGATCTTGCGTCCCATGTCGTTACCCTTACGCCGCAATGCCTTGAGGCGCAGGTTAACCGCAGCGCGCCAGTCCTGACCAGAGCCCGTTGCGTGGCCCGGTCGGGCAGGGCATTCTTACGGGCATGGACGCCCAGCCCCTGACCCTGCATCTGCCGCACAGCCAACTTGAGGCCGCGGGGCGCTTGCCCTTCTACCAACGCCTTATCGACGGTTGGCACGCGCATGGTGGGAACCTGAGCCTCGTCCTGCATGACCGCGCTACGGCGCTGGCAACGATTGAGGCGACCCCGGGTTTCCACATCCTCGACCATGGCCGGTTGCGCCATCCCCGCGCGCTGAATGCCGGTGTGGCCTATGTCTATCCCTTTTGGCATCTGGACCCGTGGGGCATCCGCGCCTTTTCCTCCATCGCGGAAAAAACCTTTGATCCGGCATCCATTCCCCCCGGTCCCGCCCGCGCCTTTGCCGACCGCCTGCGCGCGCGGCTGGTGCAGGGGCGCAAGTCCCGCTACGCGCAACCGGCAGAGCGCATCGCACTGCCGCAGGGGTCCATCGCGGTCTTCCTGCAAGACGAATCCCACCGCGACCTGACCGAGACCTGCCATCTGACGATGGACCAGATGCTGGCTGCCCTCACCGCCCGCGATGATCCCCGCCCGATCCTTGTGAAACCCCACCCGCTGGACAGCGACGCCACCCGCCACCGCGCCTTGCGCCGTCTGGCGCGGCAGGATCCCCGCGTGCAGGTGGTGGCCGCCAACATCCACGACATGATCGCCGCCGCCGAAGTGGTGGTCACCATCAACTCGGCCACGGGGCTGGAGGCGATGATGCAGGGCAAGCCCGTCATCCTGTGCGGGCGGGCCGATTTCCACCATATCGCGACCACGGTCACCTCGGCTGCGGAACTGGATGTGGCCTTGTCCCACCCGCGAGGGGGGGACCAACATGACGCCTACCTGTTCTGGTACTTCCGCCAGATGTGCCTGTCGGCCCAAAGCCAAACCTTGGTCGATGATGTGCTGACCCGCATATCGGCGCAGGGTCTTGACCCCGCCGCCTTTGCCCAGACCCCCAAATGAAAAAGGGGCGACCTGCAGGCCGCGCCTTTTGACCTTTCGGCGATAAGGGTCAGTCCTCCATCGCCTCCAACTCATCGATGAAGCCCGCGATCATCGACAGGCCCTTGTCCCAGAAGGTCGGGTCCGAGGCATCGAGGCCAAAGGGCGCCAAGAGTTCCTTGTGGTGCTTCGACCCGCCCGCTTTCAGCATGTCGAAGTATTTCTCCTGAAACTCCGGCAGGCCATCGGCATAGGCGGCGTAAAGCGCGTTCACCAGACCGTCGCCAAAGGCATAGGCATAGACGTAGAAGGGCGAGTGGACGAAGTGGGGGATATAGGCCCAGAAGGTCTCATACCCGTCCATGAAATCAAAGGCATCGCCCAGCGATTGGGCCTGCACGCTCATCCACAACGCGTTGATGTCATCGGGGGTGAGTTCACCCTCGCGCCGCGCGGCGTGGAGTTTGCATTCGAAGTCATAGAAGGCGATCTGGCGCACGACCGTATTGATCATATCCTCGACCTTGCCCGCCAGCAGGGCCTTGCGCTCTGCCTTGGTCTTGGCCCCATCCAGCAGGCGGCGGAAGGTCAGCATCTCGCCGAACACGCTCGCCGTTTCGGCCAGCGTCAGGGGGGTGGAGGAGAGAAGTTCCCCCTGTCCTGCTGCCAGCACCTGATGCACACCGTGGCCCAATTCATGCGCCAGGGTCATCACATCGCGCGGTTTGCCCAGATAGTTCAGCATCACATAGGGGTGGACGGCGGTGACGGTCGGGTGGGCAAAGGCCCCCGGTGCCTTGCCGGGTTTGACCCCCGCATCGATCCAACCCTTCTCAAAGAACGGCTTGGCGAGGTCCGCCATGCGCGGATCAAAGGCGCCGTAGGCATCCAGGACCATGCGGGTGGCGCTGTCCCAATCGACGGTCCGGGGCGTCTCGATCGGCAAGGGCGCGTTGCGGTCCCAGACCTGCAACCGCTCCAGCCCCATCCATTTCGCCTTCAGCCGGTAATAGCGGTGGCTCAGCTTGGGATAGGCGGCGACCACGGCATTGCGCAGCGCCTCAACGACCTCCGGCTCCACATGGTTGGAGAGATGCCGCCCGGTCTGCGGTGTGGGCATCTTCCGCCAACGATCCTCGACCTCTTTTTCCTTGGCCAGCGTGTTGTGGACACGGGCGAAGAGCTTGATGTGCTTGTCAAACACCTCGGCCAGTGCCCGCGCCGCCGCCTCGCGCTTGGCGCGGTCGGTGTCGGTGAGCAGGTTCAGCGTGGCCTCAAGGTTCAACTCATCCTCTTCGCCCGCGACCTTGAACATCAGGCCCGCCATCGTCTCATCAAAGAGCTTGTTCCAGGCCGAGGCCCCGACGACCGAATTGTCGTGCAGGAACTTTTCCAACTCATCCGACAATTGGTGCGGGCGCATGGCGCGCATGCGGGCAAAGACCGGGTTGTAGCGGGCAAGATCGGCGTTCGCGGCCATCAGGCGCGACAGGTGGTCATCCTCCAGCCGGTTGAATTCAAGGCTGAAGAACACCAAGGGCGTGGTAAAGGTGGTGATGCGGTCCTGCGCATCGGCCATGAACTTGGCGCGGTCGCTGTCCATCGTATTCTGATAGTAGCGCAGACCGGCAAAGGACATGATCCGCCCGGCGATCACGTCGATCTGTTCATAGGCCCGCACGCAGTCCAGCAGGGCCGCCGCATCCAGACTGGCCAGCTTGCCCTCATAGCGCGCGGCGAAATCGGCGCAGGCTGTTTCCAGCCACTCCATATCCCGCGCGAATTCGGGTGCATCGGTGGCGGGATACAGGTCGCGCAGGTCCCAATCGGGCAAGTCACCCAAGCCGCCGCCATGAGCATTGGCGTCAAAGACCGGGCGGGACAGGGGCAGAGTCATGAAAAACCTCATCGCATGTGCTTGCGTCACATCTAGGCCCGCCGCCCCCCAAGGCGCAAGGGAACGCAGCCCAAATCTGCGCGATCCTGCCCCCTTCTTCTTTTCTCAAATATCCCACGGGGGTGTGGGGGTGTGAAACCCCCACTGCCGACACTTCACCCCCGCGCCACGCGCAAGAGATCGCGCAATCCGTCGATGGTATCGATATCATCCACCGATTTATCCCGCCGCCAGCGGGCCATGCGGGGAAAGCGCAGGGCGATCCCGGATTTGTGGCGGGGGCTTTCCTGAATGCCTTCAAAGGCGATCTCGAACACCAACTCGGGCTTCACCCGCCGCACGGGGCCAAAGCGTTCTAGGGTGTTTTTCCCCACCCAGCGGGTGATCTCAGTGAATTCCGCGTCAGTCAGGCCGGAATAGGCCTTGGTAAAGGGCAAAAGCTCATTCCCCGCCCGCACTGCAAAGGTGAAATCGGTGAACAGGTTCGCCCGCCGCCCATGGCCTGCCTGAGCATAGATCATCACGGCATCGACCGACCACGGATCGAGCTTCCATTTCCACCAATCCCCGCGCTTTCTGCCGACGTGATAGGCCGAGGTTGCGCGTTTCAGCATCACCCCTTCGGCCATCGCGGCGCGGGCCTCCGCCCGTTGCGCGGTGAGGTCGGGCCAATCCCCAAAGGGCAGGGCGGGGGAGAGGGCGAGGGGCAGTCCTGCGGGCAAAGCCGTAATCAGCGCTGCCAGCCTTGCGCGGCGCTCATCATAGGGGGCGGCGCGCAGATCGGCCCCCTCCGCCTCAAGCAGGTCATAGGCCAGCATCCGCGCCGGAGCCTCGGCCAGCAGTTTTTTCGGCACCGTCGTGCGCCCGATGCGCTTTTGCAAATCGGCAAAGGGCAGGGGGCGGTTGGCGGTGCTGTCCCATGCCAGCACCTCGCCGTCGATCACCGTCCCCGGTGGCAGGAAATCGGCCAGCGTTGCGAATTCGGGGAAGCGGTCGGTGATCAATTCCTCCCCCCGACTCCAGAGTGCAAAGGCGCCGGGGCGGTGGATCAACTGGCCACGGATGCCGTCCCATTTCCATTCCGCCCGCCAGTCCGTGGCGGGGCCGAGGGTTTCGGGGCCGTCCTCCAATGGCGCGGCGAGGGCAAAAGGATAGGGCTGTGCGCTGGACCCATCCCCTTCGCTGATCAGATCGGCAAAGCGAGTGGTGGCCGGGTTCCAGTCGCCCATCAGGCGGTGAGCCAGTGTTGCCTCCTCCACCCCCGTCGCCTGCGCCAAGGCGCGGGTCATCAGGCCTTGGCTGACCCCCATGCGGAATCCGCCGGTGATGAGTTTGGTGAACAAGAACCGCTCCGCCCCGTCGAGTTGGTCCCACAGCGCCAGGATCGCGGCGCGGCGCTCCTCGGCGGGGCGGCCAGCGAGGGCCGTCAAAAGGCGCAGCGTGTCCGAAAGCCCGGCGGGCTGCGGGTTTTGGGCAGGGGGCAGGACAAGGGCAATGGTTTCGGCGAGGTCCCCTGCCACGGCATAGGATTCCTCAAACAACCATAGCGGAATCCCCGCCGCCTCTGCGGCCCAATCTCGCAACTCGGTGGCGTTCACCGTGCGCTTGGGGCGGCGGCCAGAGAGCAGGCCCGCCGCCCAGACGCGGTCAGGCTCGGGCGCGGTGCGGAAATAGTCGGTGAGGGCGGTGAGTTTGGCGCTGGTCTTGGTGGTGGCATCAAGCGCGGTGAAGAGGCTGGCGAAGTCTTTCATTCCGCTGCCCCCTTGTCCAACCGCGCCGGGGGGCTGTCTGCCCCCCACGCCGCCGTTCCGGCGGCTCCCCCCGAGAATATTTCTCCAGAGAAAACAGGCGCAGGGATCATGGCTCTGTGACCTCAGCCGTTTCTTCGGCCTCCTCGCCATATTCGGTGGAGACGATGCCTGCGTTATAGCCCTGTTCCTCCAGCCAGCGGCGGAAGGGAGTTGTGTAGCCGTGGGTGGCAAAGACCGACTCGCAGCCCGTGGCGCTAATGGCGTCGTTCAGGCCCTGCCAATCTGCGTGGTCCGAGACGACAAAGCCATTGCCCAGCCCCCGGCGGCGGCGGATGCCGCGCAGGGCCATCCAGCCGGAGGCGAAGGCCTCATCCGGTTGACCAAAGCGGCGCAGCCACGGGGTGCCGAGGGCAGAGGGCGGGGCGATCACCAAAGCGCCGGGATGGGATTTGGCGCTGACCTCTGCCGTCACGCGGGTGGTGGCGGGCAGGGCGTAGCCTTGGGCGCGCAGGATCTGGTTGATCTCTTCGACCGCGCCGTGGGTCAGGATCGGGCCTTGCGGGGCAACGCCTGCGATCAGGCGCTGTGCCTTGCCGAAGCTGTAGCCCGCCAGTACCGAGATGCGGCCTTCTGCGGCGTTGGCGGCCCACCAAGCGCTGATCTCGGCCATCACCTGCGCTTGCGGTTGCCAGCGGAAGACCGGCAGGCCGAAGGTGCATTCGGTGATGAAGGTGTGGCAACGGATGGGCTCAAAGGCCTCCGCCAGCCCGTCAGGTTCCACCTTGTAGTCGCCTGAGACGACCCAGACCTCACCCGCGCGTTCGATGCGGATTTGCGCAGAGCCGGGGACATGGCCTGCGGGGTGGAAGCTGACGGTGACGCTGCCAATCCGTCGCGCCTCGCCATAGGCGATGCCGCTGGCGGTGATGTCGCCAAGGCGGTGGCGGATGACAGGCAGGGCCTGATGGGTGCAGAGATATTTGCCGTGCCCCCAGCGCGCATGGTCGGAATGGCCATGCGTGATCAGCGCGCGGGCCACAGGGCGCCACGGGTCGATATGGAAATCGCCATCCGGGCAGTAGATGCCCCGGTCGGTGAAGGTCAGGACGGGCGCGCGTGTCATGCCGCGAAGATAGGGCGGTCGCTGCCGCAAGCCAAACGGCGTCTTTGCCTCAATTTTGTGCAGATGCACATGTCGCACCCAGTTACGGCCACGCGAACCCTTTTCCCCGGCGAAGCGGGCTGTTTACATCAGGGCAACCGACGCGACGGGAGAACGGCGTGACGACCTATTTCAACGAGATGTATCAGGGCAAATCCGTCCGCCCCCCCTATGCGCGGCTTGAGGACTGGATGAAATCCATGCCCGCCGAGTTGCGGCACATGAAGCAGGCCGAGGCCGAGGCGCTGTTTCGCCGGATCGGCATCACCTTTGCCGTTTATGGCGAGGGCGGCGATCCGGACCGTCTGATCCCCTTCGACATGTTCCCCCGCGTCTTCACGAGTTCCGAATGGTCGCGGCTGGAGCGCGGGATCAAGCAGCGGGCGCGGGCGCTGAACGCGTTTCTGGTTGATGTCTATGGCCGGGGGGAGATCATCCGGGCAGGGCGCATCCCGTCGAGGCTGGTCTATCAGAACGCCGCTTATGAAAAGGCCGTCGCAGGGTTCCGTCCGCCCAAGGGGGTTTACTCGCATATCGTGGGCATCGATCTGGTCCGCACCGGCCCGGATGATTTCTGTGTGCTGGAAGACAACTGCCGCACCCCGTCGGGCGTGTCCTACATGCTGGAAAACCGCGAGATCATGATGCGGATGTTCCCGGACCTCTTCCGCGAGAACCGCATTCAGCCGGTGGAGCAATATCCCGAACTCCTCCGCCGCACCTTTGCCAGCGTGGCCCCCGACAAGTGCGACGGCGAGCCCACCGTGGTGATCCTGACGCCGGGGCATTTCAATTCGGCCTATTACGAACACAGCTTCTTGGCCGATCTGATGGGCGTGGAGCTGGTCGAAGGGCAGGATCTGTTCGTTGAGGGCGGCTTTGTCTGGATGCGCACCACCGAAGGCCCGCGCCGGGTGGATGTGATCTATCGGCGGATTGATGATGCCTTCATTGATCCCTTGTGCTTCCGGCCGGATTCGATGCTGGGCGTGCCGGGGCTGATGGATGTCTATCGCTCTGGCGGGGTGACGATCTGTTCCGCGCCGGGGGCCGGGGTGGCTGATGACAAGGCGGTTTACACCTTTGTGCCGGAAATGATCCGCTTCTACCTCGGCGAAGAGCCGATCTTGCAAAACGTGCCGACATGGCAATGCGGCAAGTCCGATGATCTGAAGTATGTGTTGGAGCATCTGGCCGAACTGGTGGTCAAGGAAGTCCACGGATCGGGTGGTTACGGCATGCTCGTCGGCCCGAAATCCACCAAGGATCAGGTGGAGGCCTTCCGCGCCCGCATCATCGCGGACCCCGGCAATTACATCGCCCAGCCTACGCTGGCGCTGTCCACCACGCCCACCTTCGTGGCCGAAGGGATCGCGCCGCGCCATGTGGACCTGCGGCCTTACTGTCTGGTGGGGGAGCGGATTGAACTCGTCCCCGGTGGTCTGACACGGGTGGCGCTGACGGAGGGGAGTTTGGTCGTGAACTCGTCCCAAGGCGGCGGCGTCAAGGACACCTGGGTGCTGGCGGAGTAACGGACATGCTTTCAAGAACCGCCGACAACCTTTTCTGGATCGCCCGCTATATGGAGCGGGCTGAAACCGCTGCGCGCTTGCTGGAGGTCGGATCGCGCATCGCCCTGCTGCCCTCGGCCGCGGGGTATCGCAATGAGTGGGATTCGCTGCTGCAAGCCTCAGGCAATGCCGATGCCTTTGCGCGGAAATATGGCGAGCCTGTCCAGCGAAACATCGAAAGTTTCCTGTTCTTTGACCGCGACAATGCCAATTCCGTGGCCTCCTGCATCACCACGGCGCGGGAGAATGCCCGGATCGTGCGGACGGCGTTGACGGCGCAGGTGTGGGATGCGCTGAACTCTGCGTTTCAGGAGTTGCGCCATCTGGAACGCACACCGCGCAGCGAGTTGGAACTGTCGCGCCTGACGGAATGGACCATGCGCCATGCCGCCATGGTGCGGGGGGCGATTGATGCCACGCTGTTGCGCAATGACGGCTGGGATTTCCTGAACCTTGGCTATCATCTGGAACGCGCCGACAACACGGCGCGGCTGATGGATGTGAAATACTACGTGCTGCTGCCCAAGGTGGATTTCGTCGGTTCCGGCTATGACAATTACCAATGGACCACGATGCTGCGCGCGATGGGGGCGCATCGGGCGTTTCATTGGGCTTACGGCGGCGAGGTGACGGCGGCCAAGATCGCGCATTTCCTGATCCTGAACCGGCAAAGCCCACGCTCGCTGATCACCTGCGTCGATGGGCTGTCGGATCATCTGGACCGCATCGCCAAGGCCTATGGCACCTGCACCCCGGCGCAAGAGGCGGCCCGCGCCATGCGGGAGGGGATCGAGGCGCTGACGGTGGAGGACATCTTCGAGGAAGGGCTGCACGAATTCCTGTCGCGCTTCATCGGGGTGAATGCCGATATGGGGGCCTTGGTGCGCAATACCTATCTGGACGGGGATCGCTGATGCTGCTGACGGTCGATCATGTGACGCGCTACCGCTATGACCAGCCGGTGCGCGGGGTGGTGCAAAGCCATCGGCTGACGCCGTCTGTCTTTGACGGGCAGCGCGTGGTGTCGTGGTCCATCGTGGTGTCGGATGCCTCAAGGGGCGCGCAGTTCCGCGACGGGGCCGGGGATGCGCTGCAAAGCTGGACGGTCAAGGGGCCGGTCTCCAGCGTTGAGGTGCGGGTGCAGGGCACCGTGGAAACCCATGATCTGGCTGGCGTTCTGCGCGGGCACCGGGAAACCGTGCCGCCTGATGCCTATCTGCGCGACACGCCCGCCACGGCGGCGGACCTTGCCTTGCGCGATCTGTCAGCTGCGGCCAAAGGGGCCGAAGGGCCGCTGGCCGCCGCCCATGCCCTTGCGGCTGCCGTGGCTGATGCCATCGCCTATCGCCCCGGCGTGACCGAGGCGCGCACCACGGCGGCCGAGGCCTTGGCGCTGGGCGAGGGGGTCTGTCAGGACCATGCCCATGCGCTGATCGCGGTGGCGCGGGCAGCGGGACTGCCGGCGCGCTATGTCTCGGGCTATCTCTTCGCCGATAAGACGGGCACCCCGCATGAGGCGGCGCATGCCTGGGCCGAGATCCATGTCTCGGGCTTGGGCTGGGTCGGGTTTGATCCCGCCAACCGCTGCTGTCCGGATGCGCGCTATATCCGGCTCGGGTCCGGATTTGACGCGCAGGATGCCGCCCCCATCAGGGGTGTCGCGCGCGGGCCGGGGCATGAGGCGCTGAATGTTTCGGTCACCGTGACAGAAACGGCGGCGCAGGCGCAAAGCCAGCAATAGGCTGCCACGGTCCTGCCATCCGCCCGCCACAGGATGGCGCGCATCTTGCACAAGGATGGGGTATTGGTTCCTTGTCATGGTGTGCAGAATGACGCTCAATTACGATTTTGACATGGTCGCCGTGCAACCCGACGTGGTCTTTTCCGACCCGAAACTGGCGGGGTTGCTGAATGGGCCGGGGGCGCGGTCCACCATCGCGGCCCATCACGTCGCCTTGTTCCGTGATCCGGGCACGGTGCGGGCCTTTCGCGATGCGCCACAGCCGTTGCGGACCTATCTGATCGCCTCGGGGTTTTCCGGAACGGACCACCTGTCTGAGGTGCCCAAGGGCATCTACCCGCTGCGCGAAGAAACGCTGCGCATCCGCCTGATGGAGCGTATGGCGACGAATGTGGGGCGCTTTCCCTTGCCCAAGCCGTCAGAGGTGCCGCAAGGCTGGGGGACGTTCCAGTTGCAGGACCTGCTCTCGCATCTGTTCGAAGCCCGGCCCGTCGCAGATGACGCGCTGGACGACTGGATGGCCGCCCGACGCGCCCGCCAGATGGCCAAAAGCGGGACCGAAGCGGGGCGGACGCCGCAAAAGCCCGGGGGCCTGATGTCCCGGCTTTTGGGCCGTGTGGTGAATTGATGGGCAGATGCCCGCACATCGGGCAGCCAAATCGCACAATCGGCCCGCTTGGTCTTTCCATCCCCGGCGCGGCCCGTTAGCACTGACCTCGTCTGGCGACGGGGGAGGGCGGAATGACCTATTGCGTGGGGCTGCTTTTGAATGACGGCATGGTGATGCTGTCTGACACCCGCACCAATGCCGGGTTGGACAACATCTCCACCTATCGCAAGATGTTCGTGTTTGAAGACCCCGGTGAGCGTGTCATCGCGATCATGACGGCGGGCAGCCTGTCGATCACCCAGACCACCCTCGCGCGCTTGCGGGAGGTGATCGACAGTCCTGATTCGGATGCCGAGACCTCGATCATGAAGGCCCCGACGATGCTGAAGGTGGCCGAGATCGTCGGCAACATGCTGGCCTCTGTCCGGGCCGAGATCGACGAAAAGCTGAGCGCGATGAATCAGGGGGCGAGCGCCAGCATGATCGTCGCTGGCCAGCGCAAGGGCGGCGCGATGCGGCTCTTTCTGATCTATCCCGAGGGCAATTTCATCGAAGCGACCGAGGACACGCCCTTCCTGCAAATCGGCGAGCATAAATACGGCAAACCGATCCTCGACCGTGTGGTCAAACCCACGACCAGTCTTGCCGATGCGCAAAAGGCGGTCCTGTTGTCGATGGATTCGACGCTGCGGTCGAACCTGTCGGTCGGAATGCCGTTGGATTTGTGCGTGATCGAACGTGATGCCTGCAAGGTGACGTCGCGCCGCCGGATCGAGGCGGGGGATGCCCAGTTCCGCGCCATGTCCGAGGCCTGGTCCAAGGCGCTGCGCGACGGGTTCTTGCAGATCAACCTCTGAGCCGCGCTTTTTCTGTGACGATCAGGTGATGCCCTCTTGCCGCAAAGGCGGGGGACTTTCCAGACTCGCCTGTCAGAGATGCCGGTCGAACAGGGCGCAGGCCGTGTCAAAGAACCGGGCCCGGTGGGCCGGGGCTTCCATCATCACCTCATGCTCGGCCATCGGATAAAGGTCCAGCTTGCCTTGGGGCCAGCGGGCCATCCGCATGTGGATCGGGCCGGGGTCCACCACCTTTTCCGCGGTGCCAAGGGCCGTGACACAAGGGAGACCGGGCGAGGGCAGCGCGGCCAATGCCGCGCATTCGCGCAGGGCGGCATGCAGCCAGCCCATGCTAGGGCCCCCCAGCGCCAGATCGGGCGCCTCTGCGACCTGCTGGCGCATGTAGCCCCACATCGCGGGGTCTGTGGTCAGGACATTGCCCTCGAAGGGCACCGACAGAAGATAGGTCTTGCCCCCTGTGGTGGGGGCGTAGCGTTGCGCGCGCCCGGCCCAGATCGACAGTTGCGCGATAAAGGGCGCAAGCGGGCGCATCCAGGCCGCCATGCTGATGCCCCACATCGGCGCGGAAAAGGCCGCCGCCTGAAACGGTAGGCCCCGCGCCAGCGCGCGCAACCCGATGCAGCCGCCCATCGAATGGCCGATCAGGAACAGCGGCCCGTCCGCGCCATCGGCCCGTGCCCAGGCCAGAAGCGCATCCACGTCGCGCTGAAACTCGTCGAAATCGCCGACATGGCCGATCATCCGGTCGGCATCGCTGCGGTCCGCCAACCCTTGACCGCGCCAATCGACCGAGACGGTGGCATAGCCGCGCCGGGCCAGATCGGTGGCGGCGCGCCCGTATTTCTCAATGTATTCCGTGCGCCCCGGCATCAGGATCACCGTGCCCTTGGCCCCGGCGAGCGGCCAATGCGCCGCCCGAATCCGGATGCCATCGCGCGTGGTCAGCCATGCCACGCGTACATCGGCCGGTCCATCGGCCAAGGGCGCGTGAAAGGGCGCGTCCACCGCCATCAACCCAGCACCGAGCCGAGTTTCATCGCCAGTCCCATGTTGCCATCGACGCTGAGCTTGCCGGTCATGAAGGCCATCGTCGGGTTCAGGTCGCCCTCAAGGATCGCGCGGAAGGTGTCGGCGTCCGCCGTCAAGGTCACGTCGGCCTCGTCGTCGCCCGCGCGCACACCGGCGCCGTCCATCATGATCGCGCCTTCGCCGGGGATGACGAACTTGGCCACGCCGTCAAAGCCGCCGTTCAGTTTTTCGGTCAAGGCGGCAACTGCCGCGTCGATGATGTCGCTCATGTCCAGTCCTTTGCCTTTGTCTATCGCCCGAATGTCGCTGTGTCGTGACTGCAAGCCTATGGCCTTTTGCGGGCGATGCGATACCTTCTGCATCATGAAAGCCCGGGCCATCCTTCACAATCATGTCGTTGCGGCACTTCTGGTGCTTTTCGCGCTTTCCGGGGCGGTTTGGGCGCAAAGCGCCGATCTCGACAAGCTGTTCGACGACCTGAAATCCGCCGATGCGGCACAGGCGCAGCGGATCGAGCGGGAAATCCTTAACGAATGGTCCAAAAGCGGCTCTCCGGCGATGGACCTCTTGCTAAGACGTGGGCAAGAGGCGATGGCGGCGGGGGACTTTCCGGCGGCCATTGCGCATTTCACCGCCCTTGTCGATCACGCACCCGATTTTGCCGAAGGCTGGAACGCCCGCGCCACCGCCTATTACATGGAGGGGGAGTTTGGCCCCTCGATCGAAGACATCGCTCGGACGCTGACGCTGAACCCGCGTCATTTCGGCGCGCTGTCGGGGCTGGGGATGATCTTTCAGGAACTCGACCAGCCCGAAAAGGCGCTTGAGGTCTACCGCGCCGCGCTGGCTATACATCCCCATCTGGGCAGCGTATTGGAAGCCGTCGAGGCGCTGGAAAAACAAACCGGCGGGCAGGACCTGTAAGGCAAATCACAATGGCCACCCCGTCACGGGTCACGGCGGTCCTTGGGCCGACCAACACCGGCAAGACCCATTATGCCATCGAACGGATGCTGGCGCATCGCACCGGGGTCATCGGTCTGCCGCTGCGGCTCTTGGCGCGCGAGGTTTATGACCGCATCGTCAAGGCGCGGGGCCCGTCCGTCGTGGCGCTGGTCACGGGCGAAGAGCGGATCGTTCCCGAACGCACGCAGTATTGGGTCTGCACCGTCGAGGCGATGCCCTTGGAGATCGGGGCCGATTTCGTCGCGGTGGATGAGATCCAGCTTTGCGCCGATGCCGACCGGGGCCATGTCTTCACCGACCGCCTGCTGCGCGCGCGCGGCCTGCATGAGACGCTGTTCATGGGGTCAGACACCATGCGCAGTGCGATTGCGGCGCTGGTGCCGGGCGTGCAGTTCATGAAGCGGGATCGATTCTCGACCCTGACCTGGACAGGTTCGAAAAAGATAAGCCGCATGCCGCCGCGCAGCGCCATCGTCGGGTTTTCAGTTGAAAACGTCTATGCCATTGCCGAGTTGATCCGGCGGCAAAAGGGCGGCTGCGCCGTGGTGATGGGGGCGCTGTCGCCCCGGACGCGCAACGCGCAGGTGGCGCTTTATCAGAATGGCGACGTGGATTATCTGGTCGCCACCGATGCCATCGGCATGGGGCTGAACCTTGACATCCGGCATGTGGCCTTTTCCTCGACCGCCAAGTTTGACGGCCACCGCATGCGTGCGCTTTACCCGCAAGAGTTGGCGCAGATCGCGGGGCGGGCCGGGCGGCACACGGAAAACGGCACCTTCGGCATTACGGGCGAGGCCCGGCCGATGGACGAAGAGATGATTGACGCCATCGAAAACCACCGCTTCGCCCCGGTCAAGAAATTGCACTGGCGCAATGAGGTGCTGGAATTCGGTACGGTGGAGCGGCTGGTCCGCAGTCTGGAAGCCCCTACCTCGAACGACTGGCTGACGCGGGCGCGCGATTCCGATGACCTTGTGGCGTTGAAGAATCTGTCGGAAATGGCGGAAGTCCGCCACCGCCTGAAAGGGCCGCAGGATGTGCGCCTGCTGTGGGATGTCTGCCGGGTGCCGGATTTCCGGTCATCCTCGCCGATGGAACATGCAAGCCTTCTGGCGCGTATCTTCGAGTTCCTGAAGGCCGGACGCGTGCCGTCAGAGTGGCTTGCCAAGGCGATGGGACGGATCGACAAGACCGATGGCGACATCGATGCCATCTCGAAACGATTGGCCTATATCCGGACCTGGACCTATGTGGCACAACGCAAAGGCTGGGTCGAAGACGAAACCCATTGGCGCGAGGAAACGCGCGCTGTAGAAGACCGCCTGTCGGATGCGTTGCACGCGCGGCTGACTCAAAGGTTCGTTGACCGGCGCACGTCTGTGCTGATGCGGCGGTTGAAGCAAAAGGAGACCCTCGTGGCCGAGGTGAATGACAAGGGCGAAGTGACGGTGGAAGGCGAATTCGTCGGCCGTCTGGACGGCTTCCGGTTCCGGCAGGATGCTTCCTCGTCGCCCGATGAGGCGCGCACGCTGCAACAGGCGGCGATGCAGGCGCTGAAGCCCGAATTCCACCTGCGGGCGGATCGGTTCTACAACGCGCCCGACACGGAGATGGATTTCACCGAACAGGGCGGGCTGATGTGGGGCACCACGGCGGTCGGCAAGCTGGTCAAGGGGGCCGAACCCCTGCGCGCGCAGGTTGAGGCGTTTGTCGATGACGAGGCAGGCCCCGATGTGGTGGAAAAAGTCCGCCGCCGCCTGCAGCACTTCATCGACCGCAAAACCGCCGCGCTGTTCGAACCGCTTCTGGCCATGAGCCGGGATGAGGCGTTGACCGGTCTGGCCCGTGGCTTCGCCTTTCGGCTGGTCGAGGCTTTGGGCGTGCTGCCGCGCGATGCGGTGGGCGAGGACGTCAAGCAGTTGGATCAGGACGCACGCGGCGCGTTGCGCAAGCATGGTGTGCGCTTTGGCCAGTTCACCATCTTCCTGCCCGCACTGCTGAAGCCCGCGCCGACGCGGCTGCGTCTGGTGCTGTGGTCGCTCTACAATGGCCTGCAGGAATTCCCCGAAAGCCCGCCGCCCGGCCTCGTGACGATCCCCAACATCGCCGAGGTGCCCAAGCAGCATTACACGCTGTCGGGCTATCACCCGGCGGGAACGCGGGCGATCCGCATCGACATGCTGGAACGTCTGGCCGACCTGCTGCGCGCCAAAGACAGCCGCGCGGGCTTTGAGGCCATGCCGGAAATGCTGTCGATCACCGGCATGACGCTGGAACAATTCGCCGATCTGATGACCGGCCTTGGCTACAAGGCGGAAAAGGGCGAACGCCCCAAGGTCAAGACCGTGGAACTGCCGCCGCCCTCCACCTCGACCGCGCCGATCCCGGAAGAGGAATCGGTGCTGGCCCCGCCGCCGGAGCCCGAAGCCCCGGTTGAGGGTGCAGAGCCTGCGCCGGTGGAAATGGAAGTGTTCTACAGCTTCTCCTGGGCGCCCAAGCCGCGCTTCCAGCGCCCGGAGCGTCCGCAAGGCGACCGTCCGCGCGGGGATCGTCCGGCCCGCCCGCAGGGGGATCGTCCGCAGGGCGACCGCCCGAAGCGCGCCGAGGGCGAGGCCAAGCCGCAGGGTGACCGTCCGCCGCGTGCCGACCGTCCGCAGGGGGATCGCCCGCAGGGAGATCGTCCCCAAGGTGACCGCCCGCAGGGTGAGCGCCGGGATCGCGGCAAGGGTGGCGAGTTCAAGGGCGGGAAAGGCGGCAAGTTCGACCGCAACGACCGCAAGGATGGCGGCAAGGACGGTGGCAAACCGCAAGGGGCCAAGTCGTTCGAGGCGCGTCCTCCCCGCGTTGAAAAGCCGATTGATCCCGACAATCCCTTCGCGGTCCTTGCGGCCCTGAAGAACAAGGTCTGATCGGATCACCTTTGGCTGGACCCGGTTCAGGCAAAGGAACCAAGACCGCGCCGCCGCAGCGCCCGACGCTACGGCTGGACAAATGGCTTTGGCAGGCGCGGTTCTTCAAGACCCGCGCTCTCGCCGCCGAGATGGTGGAAACCGGCCATCTGCGGGTCAACGGCCAGCGCAGCGCCAAGCCGGGCCATGCCGTCGCCGCAGGCGATGTGCTCACCTTTCCGCAAGGCGGGCGCATCCGGTTGGTGCGCGTGCTGTCCTTGGGGGAGCGACGGGGCCCCGCGACCGAGGCGGCAGAGCTTTATCTTGATCTGGATGCCCCCGCTGCGGCGGTGTCGCCGCTTGAATGATCCGGCAAACCCTTTTAAGTCACAGCCCGACCAAGCCTTGGGAGCAACGCCATGACCTATGTGGTGATCGACAACTGCATCGCCTGCAAATACACCGACTGCGTCGAAGTCTGCCCTGTGGACTGCTTCTACGAAGGCGAAAACATGCTCGTCATCCACCCGGATGAATGCATCGATTGCGGCGTCTGCGAACCGGAATGCCCGGCGGACGCAATTCGTCCGGACACGGAACCGGATATGGACCAGTGGGTTGCCTTCAACAGGAAGTATTCGGAAATGTGGCCGGTGCTGACCGTGAAGAAGGATGCCTTGCCCGAGGCCGAAGCCCGCGATGGCGAAACCGGCAAGTTGGCGAAGTATTTTTCCGAAGCGCCCGGCGAAGGAAGCTGATGACCGCCGGATCGGCCCGGATTGTGGCACGATTCCCGGAATGATTCGCCTGCGCGGGCATGACGAATCGGTGTAGGACGATGGAATGATGTGGTTTCAACGGCTTGCGCCGTTGAGGTCCTATTTGGGCACCGTTGGAATCGCGTCATTTTTGTGATACAACGCTCGCACAGAACGCACGGAAGCCTGATCCCTCGCTCGGCGCTGCTCGCCTGAGAAGGTTCTTCTTGTGACAGATCGGCCGGATCGTCGGGGTGGCCTTCACCCCGAACGGTGGGTTTGTCGTCTTTACGGGCGTCGCAACCGAGGAAGCGACTGGATGACCAAGACCAAAAAGCCCGACTTTCGTCCCAACGAATTCGTCGTGTACCCGGCCCACGGTGTGGGCAGAATCATCTCGATCGAAGAACAAGAGATCGCCGGTCTGCGGCTGGAACTCTTTGTCATCTCCTTCGAGAAGGACAAGATGACCCTGCGCGTGCCGACCCACAAGGCGACCGAGGTGGGGATGCGCCAATTGTCCACGCCCGACATCGTCTCGAAGGCGCTGGATACGCTGAAGGGCAAGGCCCGCGTCAAGCGCGCGATGTGGTCGCGCCGCGCGCAGGAATATGAGCAAAAGATCAACTCTGGCGATCTCTTGTCGATTGCCGAGGTCGTGCGCGACCTGCACCGCACCGATGACCAGCGCGAACAGTCCTATTCCGAGCGTCAGCTTTATGAAGCAGCGTTGGAACGTCTGACCCGCGAAGTCGCCGCTGTCTCCGGCGTGGATGAGGCGGGCGCACAGAAAAAGGTTGGTGAGGTTCTGGTCGGCCGCGCCGCCTGATCCTGACCAAATGCGTGAGAGTTGGCCGCAGGGGTGACCCTGCGGCCTTTTTCTTTGGCTCAGGCGGCGGAACCGCCCACCGTCAGCCCGCCGATCATCAGCGTGGGCTGGCCCACCCCCACCGGCACCCATTGCCCGGCCTTGCCGCAATTGCCGATGCCGGGGTCCAGCGCGAGGTCATTGCCGATAGCGCGGATCTGCTTCAGCGCGGTTGCGCCGTCGCCGATCAGCGTGGCCCCTTTGACAGGGGCACCCACCTTGCCGTTCTGCACGCGATACGCCTCGGTGCAGGAAAACACGAACTTGCCGTTGGTGATGTCCACCTGACCGCCACCAAATCCGACCGCATAGATGCCGTCCTTCAGCCCGGCGAGGATGGCCGCCGGATCATCCTGACCCGCCAGCATGTAGGTGTTCGTCATGCGCGGCATCGGGATATGGGCATAGCTTTCGCGCCGTCCGTTGCCGGTGGGGGCCACACCCATCAGCCGCGCGTTCTGGCGGTCCTGCATATAGCCGACCAGCACGCCATCTTCGATCAACACATTCTTGCCCGACGGCGTGCCCTCATCATCGACCGAGATGGAGCCGCGCCGATCCGGGATGGTGCCATCGTCCAGCACCGTGACCCCCTTGGCCGCGATCTGTTGGCCCAACAGCCCCGCGAAGGCCGAGGTTTGCTTGCGGTTGAAATCGCCCTCCAGCCCGTGGCCGATGGCCTCATGCAGCAAGATGCCCGGCCAGCCGGGGCCCAGCACCACATCCATCACGCCCGCCGGGGCGGGGATGGCGTCAAGGTTGACCAGCGCGATGCGCAGCGCCTCTTGCACCAGGGGCTGCCAATGGTCGCGCGCCATCAGGCGGGCCAGACCGAAGCGCCCGCCGCCCCCTGTGCCGCCCTGTTCGCGACGCCCGCCCTGTTCCACGATGACCGACACGTTCATCCGCGCCATCGGACGGATGTCCGACAGGCGCAGACCTTCGGGGCGCAGGATTTCCACCTCTTGCAGACCCGCCGACAGGGTGGCCGACACCTGCACCACGCGCGGATCAAGACCGCGGGCATAGGCGTCAATCTCTTTCAACAGGTCGATCTTCAGGGCGAAGGTCGCATCCGCCATCGGATCCGTGTCGCCGTAGAGTTTGACATTTGTGCCTTGCGGGGCAGGGGCCAGCACGCCGCCGCCATCGCCCACCGCCAGCCGCGCGGTTTCCGCCGCGCGGCGCAGGGCACGTTCGGAAATCTCGGTCGAATGGGCGTATCCAGCCACCTCTCCCTTCACCGCGCGCAGCCCGAAGCCTTCGGAGGCGTCATAGCTGGCGTTGCGGATGCGGCCATCGTCCAGAACGATTGCCTCCGAGCGGCGACGTTCGAGGAACAACTCCCCATCCTCAGCCCCCGCCGTCGCCGCGCGCAGCACCGACAGCGCAACGCCTTCGTCCAGAAGGGTTTCAAAGGGCCGGAAGGGAGCGTCCTGCGCCGCATCTTTCGCCGGGTTCGTCATGGGGGGCCTGTCCTTGATCTGCGTCAAACGGCGCGTTTTTGCCGCAACGGTTTTGCTTGTCGCGCCCTTCCTAATATGGTTTCAAGCGACGTGGAAACAACGGGATTCTGTCCGTTTGCGCGCCTCGCGCCAAAGGGACGGTCCGCGACAAGGCAGCGGCGAAGCCGCGCACTCGAACGGGAATGGAACATGCGTCTTCTGACCACTCTGAACGGTATGGCGACGGGCATCGCCGCGTCGCTCCTCTCCGGGGCGGCCTTCGCGCAAGGGCTTGAAATTGTTGGCCAGCCGGTCGCCAAGGGCGTGGGCTTCCAGCCCGAAGGCACGGAACTGGCGCGGGACCTCTTCGGTCTGGATCACATGATCCTCTATATCATCACCGCGATCACGATCTTCGTGACCGGCCTGCTGATCTATGTGCTGGTTCGCTACAACAAGCGCGCGAACCCGACGCCGTCGCGGTTCAGCCACTATACCCCGATCGAGATTGCGTGGACCGTGGTGCCGATCCTGATCCTGATAGTCATCGGGTCGTTCTCGCTGCCGGTGCTGTTCAAGCAGCAGACCATCCCGGAAGGCGATGTCACCATCAAGGTGACCGGCAACCAGTGGTACTGGAGCTACGAATACGTCGATGATGGCGTGGCCTTCGACAGCTACATGATCGGCTCGCCCGCGACCGGCGGCATGAACATGCTGACGCCTGAGGTGGAAAAGCAACTGGTCGATGCGGGCTACAGCAAGGAACAGTTCCTGCTGGCCACCGACACCGCCGTGGTCGTGCCCGTGGGCAAAACCATCGTGATGCAGGTCACCGCCGCCGACGTGATCCATTCGTGGAAGATCCCGGCCTTCGGCGTGATGCAGGACGGTGTGCCCGGTCGTCTGGCCCAGCTGTGGTTCAAGCCCGAGCGTGAGGGCATCTACTTCGGCCAATGCTCGGAACTCTGCGGCCAGATGCACGCCTACATGCCGATCACGGTGAAGGTCGTGTCCGAAGCCGCCTATGCGGCATGGCTGGAAAAGGCCAAGACCGGCGATGTCGTTTTGTCGCAGGCTGAACTGGATGCCGCCGCACCGATCGAGGTCGCTGCGAGCAACTGATCCCGCGCGGATCGCGCAAGGCAGGGGCGGTCCCGGAAGCGGGGCCGCTCTCCCACACCGGGGGCGGGTTTCGACCCCGACGAAGATCGGACGGAGCAGATGACGGATATCCGCGCCTTTGAAGGGCCGCAGGAAGCGGGCTTTGGCGATTACGTGCAGCTTCTCAAGCCGCGCGTGATGTCGCTGGTGGTCTTTACCGCGCTGGTCGGCATCCTCGTGGCCCCGGTGTCGGTGCATCCGGTGCTGGCTTTCGTGTCGATCCTGTTCATTGCCCTTGGCGGCGGCGCGTCGGGCGCGCTGAACATGTGGTGGGACGCCGATATCGACGCGGTGATGCGCCGGACAAAGAACCGCCCGGTTCCGTCAGGCCGCGTCCAGTCGGGTGAGGCCTTGGGGATTGGCATGGGCCTGTCGGGCCTGTCGGTGCTGATGCTGGGTCTGGCCTCCAACTGGCTGGCGGCGGGGCTGCTGGCCTTTACCATCTTCTTTTACGTCGTGATCTATTCGATGTGGCTGAAGCGCTCCACCCCGCAGAACATCGTGATCGGTGGCGCGGCAGGGGCCTTCCCGCCCATGATCGGCTGGGCCTGTGCGACGGGCGCGGTCTCGGTCGAAAGCCTGCTGATGTTCGCGCTGATCTTCATGTGGACGCCGCCACATTTCTGGGCCTTGGCTCTGTTCATGAAGGATGACTATTCCAACGCGGGTGTCCCGATGCTGACGGTCACGCATGGCCGCCGCTCCACCCGCAAGCACATCCTTGTCTATACCATCCTCTTGGCCCCGGTGGCGCTGGCGGCGGGGTTCACCAGCATCGGCGGGCCGATCTACATGGCCATGGCCGCGGTGCTGAACGCGATGTTCCTGCGCGGCGCTTGGCGCATCTGGAAACGGGACGAGGCGATGGCCGAGGCGGACAATTACGCCGTCGAAAAGTCGGTGTTCCGGTTCTCGCTTTACTACCTGTTCCTGCTGTTTGGCGCCTTCCTGGCCGAAGCGGCGCTCCGTCCCTATGGCTTTGGGGGCTGGTAAGATGGCCCTGCGTCCGGAACATGAAATTCACACCCGCCGTTTTGGCCGCAACCTTGGCGTTGGTCTGACGCTGGGCGCGTTCATCCTGATCGTGTTCGCGATGACCGTGGTCAAGGTCACCCAAGGCGGCATCCTCCAGGCACCCGCTGCACAGGCCGGTGCGGAACCGGCAAAGGGGACCACACCGTGAAGGGACAGAACCGCACCGCGCTTTACCTTGTCGGCGTCGTGGCGACGATGGCGTCGCTGTCCTTTGCCGCCGTTCCGTTTTATGACTGGTTCTGCCGCGTGACCGGCTTTGGTGGCACCACCGGCGTGGCAGAAGCCGCACCCGACACCATCCTTGAGCAGACCGTGAAGGTGCGCTTCGATGCCTCTACCGAGCGCGGAATGCCGTGGGAGTTCCACCCGGTCCAGCGCGAGATGACCGTGCGCATCGGTGAAAACGTTCTGGCCTTCTACGAGGCTTACAATCCGTCCATCCGCACGGTGGCGGGCACCGCCAGCTACAATGTGACCCCGGACGCGGCGGGCGGTTATTTCCAGAAGATCGCCTGTTTCTGCTTTACCGAACAGGTGCTTAAACCTGGCGAGCGGGTGCAGATGCCGGTCAGCTTTTTCGTGGACCCGGAAATGCTGAAAGATCCCGAAGGCAAGTTCGTTCAGGAAATCACCCTGTCCTACACCTTCTATGAAACTCCCCTGCCCGAGACGCAGGCAGCGCTTGCTGCGCCCGCGTCCAAGGCGGTAAACTGACAAGAAACGCGAGGGAACCCGGAATGGCACACGCGAAGAACCACGATTACCACATCCTGCCGCCATCGGTGTGGCCCTTCATGGCGGCCGTTGCGGCCTTCATCATGCTGTTTGGGGGCGTGTTGTTCATGCACGGCGGCGCGCCGTGGATGATGCTGATCGGTCTGGTGGGCGTGCTTTACGTGATGTTCGGCTGGTGGGCCGACGTCGTGAAGGAAAGCCGCGTCGGTGACCATACCCCGGTCGTCCGCATCGGCCTGCGCTATGGCTTCATCATGTTCATCATGTCGGAAGTCATGTTCTTCGCGGCGTGGTTCTGGTCCTTCTTCAAGCACGCCATCTTCCCGATGGAGCATTACTTCGGCACCGCCTATGTGAAGCCCGAGATCGTCCCGGTTGACGCATGGCACCTGCCGCTGATCAACACGCTGATCCTGCTCTGCTCGGGTGCGGCCGTGACCTGGGCGCACCATGCGCTGGTGCATGAGAACAACCGCAAGGACCTGATCAACGGTCTGGCCCTGGGGATCGTGCTGGGCATCGCCTTCACCGTGTTGCAGGTCTATGAATACGCCCATCTGGTGCACGAAGGCTGGACCTTTGGCGGCGAGATTTTCTACGCGAACTTCTTCATGGCCACGGGCTTCCACGGGTTCCACGTCGTCATCGGGACGATCTTCCTGACCGTCTGCCTGATCCGCGCGATCAAGGGCGACTTCACCCCCGAAAAGCACGTGGGCTTTGAGGCCGCCGCTTGGTACTGGCACTTCGTGGACGTGGTCTGGCTGTTCCTGTTCTTCGCCGTCTACGTCTGGGGCCAGTAATCAGCCCAGACTTGACCTTGATGGGAGGGCGCGGGACACCCCCGCGCCTTCTGCCTTTTCCGGGATCACCTGACATGATGCGCCGCATGATCATTCCCCTGCTGTTCGGCCTGTTCGGGGCGGGCATCCTGATCTCTCTGGGGGTCTGGCAGGTGCAGCGGATGCAGTGGAAAGAGGCGACCCTCGCCGACATCACCGCGCGGATCGCCGCTGCCCCTGTGGCGCTGCCCCGCGCGCCGGACCCTGCGGATGAGAAGAACCGCTATCTGCCGGTCACGGTCAGTGGCCGCTTCACCGGCGATACGCTCAGCGTGCTGGTCAGCCGCAAGGAGATCGGCGCGGGCGTGCGCATCATCGCGGCCTTCCAGACCGAGGATGGCCGCCGCGTGCTGGTGGACCGGGGCTTCCTGCCGGACGCCGACAAGGACCGCGCCTTGACCGTGTCCGATGCGACCATCATCGGCAACCTGCACTGGCCGCAGGAAACCGACAGCTTCACCCCGCCGCCGGACCAGAAAACCGGCCTTTGGTATGCCCGTGACGTGGCCGCGATGGCGCAGGCACTGAACACGGAACCGACATTCATTGTCGCGCGTGAACCAACCGGGGACGGAATTGAGGCGATGCCCGTGGACACTTCCGGTATTCCCAACGATCATTGGGGCTATGCGGTGCAATGGTTTTCGCTCGCGGCGGTCTGGCTGGGGATGACAGCCTATCTGCTCTGGCGTATCAGGCAGCGGACGGTTTGAAGAGGGAACGACCCATGCACTACATCTCGACGCGCGGCGCAGCGCCGGTGCTGACGTTTGGCGAGGCGATGATGACGGGTCTAGCCCGTGATGGCGGTCTCTATGTGCCGCAATCGGTGCCGGTGATGGCTGAGGCGGAGATCGCGGCGCTGGCCGGTCTGCCCTATGAAGAGATCGCCTTCCGCGTGATGCGCCCGTTCCTGGGCGAGACCTTCGGTGATGACGAATTCCGCGGGTTGATCGCGAAAGCCTATGCCAATTTCGGCCACGCTGCCCGTGCGCCCCTGGTCCAACTGGGCCCGAACCACTTTCTGCTGGAACTGTTCCACGGCCCGACGCTGGCCTTCAAAGACTTCGCCATGCAGCTGATCGGTCAGATGATGCAGGCGGCCTTGGCCAAGACCGGTGAGCGGATCACCATCGTCGGCGCGACCTCGGGCGATACCGGATCGGCGGCGATGGAGGCGTTCCGGGGGCTGGCCAATGTGGACCTTTTCATCCTGTACCCGCATGGCCGCGTGTCGGATGTGCAGCGCCGCCAGATGACCACGCCTTCGGAATCCAACGTGCATGCGCTGGCAATGGACGGCGACTTTGACGATTGCCAAGCCCGCGTGAAGGACATGTTCAACGACTTCGCCTTCCGCGATGGCGTGCGTCTGGCCGGGGTGAATTCGATCAACTGGGCGCGGGTGCTGGCGCAGGTGGTCTATTACTTCTCCTCGGCTGTCAGTTTGGGTGCGCCGCATCGGGCGGTCAGCTTTACCGTGCCGACCGGCAATTTCGGGGACATCTTCGCTGGCTACATCGCGCGCCAGATGGGCCTGCCGATCGAGAAACTGGTGATCGCCACCAACCAGAACGACATCCTCGACCGCGCGCTGAAATCCGGGGCCTATACGACCGATGGGGTGAAACCCTCGATCAGCCCGTCGATGGATATTCAGGTTTCGTCCAACTTTGAACGCGCGCTGTTCGATGCCTATGGCCGTGACGGGGCGGCCGTGGCGCAGTTGATGGCCGAGTTGAAGGCGGGCGGTTTTGCCATCAGCCAGGGCGCGTTGCAGATGTTGCGCGGCACCTTCGCCTCGGGTCGCTGTTCAGAGGATGAGACGATTGCCACCATCCGCACCGCTTTTGCCACCACGGGTGAGGTGCTCTGTCCCCATTCCGCCGTCGGCGTGAAGGTGGCTGAAGAGAACCTCGGCACGACGCCTATGATCACGCTGGCCACCGCGCATCCGGCCAAATTCCCCGATGCGGTGGAACAGGCAATGGGCGCGCGTCCCGGCCTGCCGCTGCGGATGGCGGATCTGTTCGACCGCCCGGAACGGGTGACGCGTGTCGCCAATGATCTGGCGGCGCTGCAATCCATCGTGCGGGAAAGGACCGGACGTTGACCCTACGCATCACCACGCTGCCCAACGGCTTTCGCATCGTGACCGAATCCATGCCGGGGCTGTTGTCCGCCTCGGCGGGCATCTGGGTCATGGCGGGCGGGCGGCACGAACGGGCCGAACAGAACGGCATCGCGCACTTCTTGGAGCATATGGCCTTCAAGGGCACCCAGCGCCGCAGCGCCTTGCAGATCGCCGAAGAGATCGAGGATGTGGGCGGCTATATCAACGCCTATACCAGCCGCGAAATGACCGCCTATTACGCCCGTGTGCTGTCACCCGATGTGGGGCTGGCGCTGGATGTGATCGCGGACATCGTGTTGAATCCTGTGTTCAACACCGATGACATCGAAACCGAACGCCATGTCATCCTGCAAGAAATCGGGCAGGCGCTGGACACGCCCGACGACATCATCTTCGACTGGTTGCAGGAAGTCAGCTATCCCGACCAACCCTTTGGCCGCACCATCCTTGGCCCGGCAGAGCGTGTCTCGGCTTTCGGTCGCGACGATCTGCGCAGGTTCGTGGGCGAACATTACGGCCCGGATCAGATGATCCTCTCTGCCTCCGGCGGGGTGGACCATGATGCCATCGTGCGTCAGGCCGAGGCGATTTTTGGCGGCTTGAAACCCGTGGGCGCGTCGCGCCTGCAACCGGCGAAGTTCGCCAGCGGCGAAAAGCGGGAGGTCAAGGATCTGGAACAGGTCCATTTTGCCTTGGCGTTTGAGGCCCCCGGCTACCGCGCCGATGATGTCTTTGTCGCGCAGATTTACGCCACGGCAATGGGCGGCGGCATGTCCAGCCGTCTGTTCCAGAAAATCCGCGAAGAGCGCGGCCTGTGCTATTCGATCTTCGCCCAGTCGGGTGCTTACGAAGACACCGGCCAGATCACCATCTATGCGGGCACCTCCGAGGATGAGATCGGCGATCTTGTCGGCCTGACCGTAGATGAACTCAAGCGCGCCGCAGATGACATGTCTGAGGCAGAGGTTGCCCGTGCCCGCGCGCAGCTCAAGGCCGGGATGCTGATGGGGCTGGAAAGCCCGTCGAACCGCGCCGAGCGCAATGCGCGTCTGCTGGCCATCTGGGGCAGGGTGCCGGGCGTGGACGAGGCCGTGGCGCGGATCGACGCAGTAACCACGGCGGATGTGCGCCGCTATTCCGGCGCGCTGGCCGGGTCGGCGGCGGCGGTGGCGCTGTACGGTCCCGTGGCCGATGCGCCGGGGTTGGAGGTCATCCGCGCGGGCTTGGCTGCGTAATGCTGGCCTTCCGCCGCAAGGTTCGCATCGAGACCGAGCGGATGACGCTGCGCTTGCCGCAGCATGGTGACTGGCGGGCGTGGTCGGCCTTGCGGTCGGACAGTCAGGCCTTCCTGACCCCGTGGGAGCCGATCTGGTCCGCCGACCACCTGACCCGCCGCGCCTTCACCAACCGCGTCTATTGGGCAGCCCGGGCCGAGGCGCAGGGGACCGCGCTGCCCCTGATGCTGATCCGGCGCGAGGATCAGGCCCTGATCGGCGCGATCACGCTCGACAACATCCGTCGCGGTCCCGCGCAGGCCGGAACGCTGGGCTATTGGATCGGCGAGCCGTTCCAGCGCCGCGGCTACATGCGCGAGGCGATCCTGTCGGTGGTGCATCACGCCTTCGTCGCCCTTGACCTCAGCCGGGTGGAGGCCGCCTGCCTGCCGGAAAACGCGGCCTCGCGCGGGGTGCTGGAAAAATGCGGCTTCAAATATGAAGGTGTCGCGCAAAGCTATCTGCAAATCGCGGGCCGCTGGCGCAACCATGTGCTTTATGCCGCGTTGCGCCCGGATCGGCGCGGGCGGACGGATGTCGGGATGGCGTGACCGGCTCAGCCGTCCCAGCCCTTGAAGTCAAATCCCAGCAGGAACGCCGTGTCCTCGAACCCCGGAATGCTGGACAGGCGCTTGCGATAACCCACCTGCGCATCGCCCCATTGGCCCATCTGCCGCGAGAGGCGTAAGGTATAGGTCTCATCTTCCCGCGCAAGGCCAAGATAGCTTTGCCCTGCGGCGGTTTCCGCCGACAGGCTGACCCCCGTCACGGCCCCCAGCAGATCGCGCTTGATGCCGATGCTGGCAAAGCCCGTGACCCCGCCATAGCCGGCGGGTGCGGGTCCCCCCAGCACGGACAGCGACAGGATGCCGAGGTCCGGGTAGATGCCGACCCAATCCATCCCGATCATCGGGCGGGCGCGACGGTCCACCTCTTCGATCTGC
Source organism: Paracoccaceae bacterium (assembly GCA_027486345.1). Classification (GTDB taxonomy): domain Bacteria; phylum Pseudomonadota; class Alphaproteobacteria; order Rhodobacterales; family Rhodobacteraceae; genus Paragemmobacter. The sequence goes on along the minus strand of JAIXPH010000014.1, from coordinate 51,244 downwards.
GGGCGGATGGTCACGGAATGCAGGCTGTTTCCCAGCGCGAGCAGTTTTTCAAATCCGACGGAGTAAAGCCGCTCTGTCGTATTGCCCAGATCGCGCAGGCGGCGGGTCTGGCGCAGGCAGATGTCCATGAACCAATCCGCCTCGAGGCTGTGGCCCGAACAGGCCCCCATGACGATGTCGGCTTTGCCCAGATGGTGGTCAAGCGAATAGGCCCCCGACGCCAAGGCATAGACCTGCACGACGGCACCGGGCGCCAAAGTCTTGCGCGCGCTGATGCCCATGGACAAGGTGGGCGTCAGGCCCGATTTGGCGCGGGATGCCTCATCAATCACGAAGTTCAGGCCATAAAGCCGGAGTGATTGCGCCGGAATACCACCGTTCAGGTTGTCCTCCCACGCCACCCCGGGCACCACGCTCCAGGACAGGTCCGCGCCCGCGTCAGGTGCAAATCCCTGTGCCGCGATCAGCCCTGCGGTCACCGCATCGGCACCGGCAGGCTGATCCCGCAACAAGGCCATCAGCGCGAGGCGTTGCGACCCGGAGGCAATGGCATAGGGCCATGTCGGCGATTGCGCCAAGGCCGCGCCGCCGAAAGCCACGACCGACAGCAGCGCGACGCGCGCGCAGCACCGGCCGAAGGAGAGGAGGCGTTTCACCGTTCCGCGATGAAAAAGCCGTTTGAGGGTCCGCTTCCCACGGGGGCGTTGATCGTCCCGGAAACCGCTTCCGCGTTCGGTCCATACATGACCCCGACCATGGACCCGCTCTGTGGCGCACTGCCGGGGGCAAGGCCCAGCGTGCTTTGCACGGGCGCAACCAGAAGCCCGCCGACCATGGCGCCGTTCACGATATCCATTTGGCCTGTCAGGGGGTTGTCCGAAGTTGTGACCACGCCGCGCACGGCGCCATTGAAGGTCTGGGCCGCAAAATCGGTGTTCAGCGTGATGTCGCCGATCTGTTCGGGCCGGGTGCCCGCTTCGACATAGCCGGTTCTGTGGAACCCGACCGTGCCGCGATAGGTGGCGCTTCCGGTGGTGGGCAGGGCCGGTGTCGGCGCGGCGTTGTTGTATTTCAGGATCAGGGCCCGGCTTTGGGCCGAGACGGTCGCGAAACGATCCGCCGCAAAGACCGGGGGCGCCTCGGGCGCGGGGGCCACGGGGGTTCCCCCACCGGAAGAGCCGCCACAGCCGGACAGGGCGGCCAAGCCGACGACGATAAAAATCGGACGCAATACCATCAAAGACACCTCAACTCGGAACACACAGGTCTCTGGCTAATCAGAAAAATCTGATTCTCAAAGCACCGTGGTGTTTTTCCTTTGTCGAGAAATCAGAGGTAATCCGGAGAAGACCAGGTTATCTCGCTTTAGGGGTTATTGAGCACGTCCAGTTTGTTCAGATGCCCAAGGCATCGACGCGCCAGAAAGGGGCGGCGATTTACCCGCGCGCCGCCTTTTCGGCGATGCCCGATGTCCCCTCGCGGCGTTCCAGTTCGGCCAGCACATCGGCCAGCGTCACATCCCGCGCGGCGAGCATGACCAGCAGGTGATAGACCACATCCGCCGCTTCTGCCGTCAGCTTGGTGCGGTCGCCTTTGACGGCTTCGATGATCGCCTCGACCGCTTCCTCGCCGAATTTCTCGGCGCATTTCTCGGGGCCTTTGGCCAGCAGTTTCGCGGTCCAGGAGGTGTCTGGGTCCGCGCCCTTGCGCGCGGCGATGGTGGCGGCGAGACGGTCCAGCGCGGTCATTGCAGCCTCATCGGGATGCCGGCGGCGGCCATATGGGCCTTGGCCTCACCGATGGTGAATTCGCCGAAGTGGAAGATGCTGGCAGCGAGCACCGCAGAGGCCCCGCCCTTGGTCACGCCATCCACCAGATGGTCCAGCGTGCCGACCCCGCCGGAGGCGATGACTGGGATGCCCACCGCATCGACGATGGCGCGGGTCAGGGGCAGGTTGTAGCCGCCGCGCGTGCCATCGCGGTCCATGCTGGTCAGCAGGATTTCCCCGGCCCCCTTGGCGGCCACGGTGCGGGCGAAGTCGATGGCGTCAATCCCGGTGGGCTTGCGCCCGCCATGGGTGAAAATCTCCCATTTGCCCGGGCTGACGGTCTTGGCGTCGATCGCCACGACGATGCATTGCGAGCCAAACCGATCCGCCGCGCGGGCAACCACATCGGGGTCCGCCACGGCGGCAGAGTTGAAGCTGACCTTGTCCGCGCCAGCGAGCAGCAGGGCACGCACATCCTCGGGCGTGCGCACTCCACCGCCGACAGTCAGCGGCATGAAGCATTGTTCCGCCGTGCGGGTGACCAGATCGAACATGGTGCCACGGTTTTCGTGGGTGGCGTGGATGTCGAGGAAACACAGCTCATCCGCCCCCGCCGCGTCATAGGCGCGCGCGGCTTCGACCGGGTCGCCCGCGTCGATCAGGTTGACGAAGTTGACACCTTTCACCACGCGGCCATCGGCCACGTCGAGGCAGGGGATGATGCGGGTCTTGAGCATGTCGGCCACCAGAAAGCTTGCGGCCTTCTACCCCTGCGCGGCAGAAAGGGCCAGTGGCTTGCAGGAGTGCGGCGATGCGCGAGGGTGCGGTCTATCTGGGGGCGTCGCTCTGTCTGGGCTGGATCGCGGTCTGGGCGGGAGAGAACCTGTTCTGGACCACGCCCGCGCCTGATCTTGGCCTTGTAGAACTGGCCCTGACCTGGCTCACCTATTCCATGGTTGCCGGGGCGGCGCTGTCGGCGGTGATCTGGGCGCGGCTGAAGGGGTGGCGGGCGGCCTTCCTTGGTGGGGCGCTTCTGGGCTTCGGGATCGAAGGGGCCGTCGTCGGGACGATGTACCAAGCCTTCCCCGTGCAACTGGTCTGGACGCCTCTGGCCTGGCACGCCTTGATCAGCGGGCTTTGCGTGCTGGGGGGCGGGTTTGCGCTGGCGCGGCGCGGCGTGGCGGCACAGGTCGCGGGTCTGGCCGCCCTTGGCCTGTTCGGCGCGGTCTGGGGTCTTTACTGGCCGCTGGAGGGGAAGGTTCTGGCCGGTTGGACCCGGATGGCCCTGTACCTTGGGCTTTGCGGGGCCGGGGTCGCACTGGCCTTGGGCCTTGTGTCGCGGTTGGGGCCGATGCCGAGGGGGCGCTGGAGGCTGTGGGTGGCCCCGGCAGCGGTCGCCGCGCTTTGGGGGGTGGGAACGGCGCTGACGCCGGTCCCGCTCCGTCTGGCTGGACCCGTCATGGTGGGGCTGACGCTTTGGGCCATGCGCCGACTGGGCGGCGGAATGGACGGTGACGGGGCGGTGGATTTTGGCCCGCCGCTGCCATGGACGCGCTGCGCACTGTTCTTGATCGCGCCGGGGGTGACGGTCGGGCTGGTTGTGCCGGGCTGGGCGATGCTGGGCGGGGTCGGGGTGAACATCCCGGTGGCCATTGCGACCGGGCTGGGCGGAGCCGGGCTCTGGTTGTGGCTGCTGTGGCGGGCGGTGCGGCGCTGACAGCCGCCCGGTGCTGCGGTCAGCGCCGCAGATGGCGGATCAGGTCCACAAGCGCCAGCAACAGGAGGAAGACCAGGGCAAGCGCCGCAAGGGGCAGGGTGATCAGGCCGACCCAATGCAGCATGATGCCAATACCCAGCGCCTCGCCCACATCAAAGCCGAGGATCTCGCACTGTACGACGCCTCCTGCCTCGATCACGCAGCCTGCGGCGGTGGAGACGCCATAGTTGAGCAGGGCCAGCAGCAGGGGCAGAAGGCCGAGGAACAAGAGGCCGAAGCCGAACAGGTACAGGAACTTGCGCATGAGAGGCAGGCTAGGCGATGGGGCGGGCGTTGTCACTTTCTTCCGCGTTGGACGATTCCATGATCCTGCGTTGCGACTGGACCGCCCGTGTGCCCAAAACACCCGGGCCGCGCCCGACCGCCCCGCCCATTTTCGAGTTCGGAGACGGGCCCGCAGGGCGCACCCACCCGGCGGTCAGACGCGTCCCTAGTTCGGTCCTTGCCTTATGCCTTCAACGCCGCCAGCGCAGCGGCCAGATCAATCGCCCCATCGTAAAACGCCCGGCCAGAGATCGCGCCCGCGATCACGCCGGTATCGCGCAGGGCGATCAGGTCTTCCATCCGGCTGACGCCACCGCTCGCAATGACCGGGATCGTCACGGCGCGGGCCAGCGCCTCGGTCGCCTCGATGTTCGGGCCGCCCATCGCGCCGTCGCGGTCGATGTCGGTGTAGATGATGGCGGCGACCCCGGCATCCTCGAACGACCGGGCAAGGTCCGTGGCCTGCACGGTGGTTTCCTCGGCCCAGCCCTTGGTGGCGACAAACCCCTTGCGGGCGTCGATGCCCACGGCGACATTGCCGGGGAACGCGCGCGCCGCCTGCCGCACCAGATCAGGGTTTTCCACCGCAACCGTGCCTAGGATCACGCGCGACAGGCCCTTTTCCAGCCACATCGCAATCGTCGCCATATCGCGGATGCCGCCGCCCAACTGGGTGGGGACCTTGACGCGGGCAAGGATCGCCTCCACCGCCGCCGCATTCACGGGCTGACCCGCGAAGGCGCCATTCAGGTCCACCAGATGCAGCCATTCGCACCCCGCCGCCGCGAACTTTGCCGCCTGCGCCGCCGGATCGTCGCCAAAGACGGTGGCCGCCGACATCTCGCCGCGCAAGAGGCGCACGCATTGGCCGTCTTTCAGGTCGATGGCGGGATAAAGGATCATGGCGGCCTCGTCTCTATTCGCTTTCGCGCGGCTTTGGCATGGGGGCGCGGGTCAGGCAAGACCTCTCTGGCCCGACAGGAACCCAACGTCAGTCTTGCGCGGCGAGAAAAGCTGACAAAGGATGCGACCAATGGGCTCAACAGGGAGGAGACCCCGTGAAAACCTTTGCACTGACGCTTGCCGCCGGATTGTTCGCCGCAACCACCGCCTTCGCCGCCGATCCGGTCGAAGGCATCTGGCAGACGGCCCCCGATGACAATGGCAACTTTGGCCACATCGACGTGGCCCCCTGCGGTCCCGCCTTTTGCGGCACGCTGGTCAAGGCCTTTGACAGCACCGGCGCGGAAGTCGCCTCGGACAATATCGGCAAACAGATCGTCTGGGACATGATGGCTCAGGGCGATGGCAATTACGAGGATGGCAAGGTCTGGTCGCCGGACCGCGACAAGACCTACAACTCGTACATGATCCTCAGCGGAGATTCGCTGACGGTGAAGGGCTGCATTCTGGGCATCTGCCGCGATGGCGGCATCTGGAGCCGCGTGAAGTAACCCTCCGGCGTGGTGCCTTTGGCGACGGTCGGCAGGGGGCGCTCGCGTGCCCTCTGGCCCGTTGACCCCCTGAGGATCTCAGTCCCAGGGACATCGGGCGGGGAAGGGCTTGTCGGGCCGTTTGACCGAGGTTTGCGGCAGGAAGCGCCCTGCTTGGCGCAGGTTCCGGATTGCGTTCGGTGCTGCGGGCGGGCACGAGGTGGACCGGGCGGTCTTTTGCATCCGCTGCGACAGGAGCCATGTGATGTCCCGCGCCGATTGGCTGCGTCTGGTGCTTTTGTCCCTCTTGTGGGGCGGGTCCTTCTTTTTCGTCGAAATCGCCTTGACCGCGCTGCCGCCGTTGGTCGTGGTCTGGGCGCGGGTGATGATCGGCGCGCTCTGTCTGGGGGCGATTGTCCTGAGCCTTGGCCCCGGACTGCCCAGAGGCGCGGAGGCGTGGCGGGCTTTGGCCGGGATGGGGGTCTTGAACAATGCCATACCCTTTACGCTGTTCGCCTTTGCCCAAGGCCAGATCAGCGGGGGTTTGGCGGCGATCCTGAACGCGACGACGCCATTGTTTACGCTGCTGGCGGTGCATGTTCTGACCGATGATGAAGGAATCACCCCGGCGCGGGCCTTGGGGTTGGTCGCGGGCTTTACCGGGGTGGCGGTGATGATGTTGGGCCGGGGCTGGGATGGCACGCTCTGGGCCAAGCTCGCCTGTCTGGCGGCGGCGCTGTCTTATGGCGTTGCCGGGGTCTGGGGGCGGCGGTTCCGGACACTGGGCCTTGTGCCGCTGCAAGTGGCCTTTGGCCAATGCGCCAGTGCGGCGGTTCTGATCCTGCCGGTGATGCTCTGGGTCTCGCCGCCGTGGACGGTGGCATTGCCCACGCTCAAGGTTTGGGGCGCGCTGATCGGGTTGGGCCTGTTGTCCACCGTCTTGGCCTATGCGCTGTTTTTCCGCATTCGCGCCTCTGCCGGGGCGGTGCGTTTGGCCTTGGTGACCTTTCTGATCCCGGTCAGCGCCACCCTGCTGGGCGTTGCCTTTCTGGATCAGGTGCCGGAACGTCGCCACTTGGCCGGGTTTGCGCTGATCGCCGTGGGTCTGTTTGCCGTGGGGCGCAGGTCGCCCGTCACGGCCTCCAGCGCAGGAAATTCGCGATCAGCCTGAGGCCGGTGGCTTGCGATTTTTCCGGGTGGAATTGCGTGCCGATGATCGTGTCGCGCCCGACGATGGCGGTGATGGGGCCCGCGTAATCGACATGGGCGAGCAGATGCGCGGGGTCGGCGACGCGGAATTGATAAGAGTGCACGAAATAGGCGTGATCCCCGGTCGCGATGCCCGCCAGCACGGGATGGGCGTGGTCGATCACAAGATCATTCCAGCCCATATGCGGCACCTTCAGCGCTGGGTCAGCCGGGGTGATCTTCGCGACCTCGCCCCCGATCCAGCCGAAACCGGCGGTGTCCTCGTACTCCCGGCCCCATGTCGCCAGCATCTGCATGCCGACACAGATGCCAAGGAAGGGCTTGCCCTGCGCCACGCCTTCGGAAATCGCCTCAAACAGCCCGCCATATGACCCCAAGGCGCGGCGGCAGGCTGGGAAGGCCCCGTCGCCGGGCAACACGATCCGATCCGCCCGCGCCACATCCTCGGGGCGGGAAGAGACCAGCACCTGCCCACCGTCACCCTCAAACGCCATGCGCTGAAAGGCCTTTTCGGCGGAATGCAGATTGCCGCTGTCATAATCGACGAGGACGGTCAGGGTCATGGCGTTCGGGTCCAGCATCGGTGCAAGGATTTTCGAAAATCCTTGCAAATTTCTTCGAAGAAATTTGCGTCAGAGCGCGCCTTTGGTCGAGGGCAGGACCCCCGACATGCGCGGATCAGGCTCCACCGCCTCCCGCAGCGCGCGCGCCACGGCCTTGAAGGTGGCCTCGGCGATGTGGTGGCTGTTGATCCCGTGCACGCGGTCCACATGCAGGGTGATTCCGCCATGGCTTGACAGCGCCTGAAAGAACTCACGCACCAGTTCGGTGTCGAAGGTGCCGATCTTGGCACTGGGGAAATCGACGTTCCACACGAGGTAAGGCCGCGCCGACAGGTCCAGCGCCGCCACCACCTGCGCGTCATCCATCGCCAGCCGGAAATGGCCATAGCGGCGGATGCCCTTCTTGTCCCCCAAGGCGCGGACGAGTGCTTGGCCCAAGGCGATGCCCACATCCTCAACGGTGTGGTGGTCGTCGATGTGCAGATCGCCCTTGGCGCGCACGGTCATGTCGATCAGCGAATGGCGCGAGAGTTGGTCCAGCATGTGGTCAAAGAACCCCACCCCGGTCTGGTTGTCATAGACCCCGGTGCCGTCAAGGTTGATGGCGACGCTGATCTGCGTCTCGGCGGTGGAGCGGGTGATCTCGGCCTTGCGCATGGCGGTCCTCGCTGGTTGCTGCGGGCTTATAGGGCGGCGGCGGGGATTTAGGCAAGCTCAGGCGCTGCGCGGGCGGCGGTGCGGTCCCAGAACGGCGGCCAAGGCAAGGAAACCGCCCGAAACCACTGCGATCATGCCAGAGGCCGACACCGTCCCCGGCAGGCCGATCAGCGGCGGCAGATAGCCCGCGATCAGCGTGCCAAGGATGGCCGAGGCCGCCGCAAAGACCAGCGACAGCCGCACCTGCGCGGGCAGGCTGTCAGTCATCAGCCGCGCGGTGGCGGGGGGGCAGATTAGCATGGCGATGGTCAGGATCGACCCCACGGCGGAAAAGGCGGCGACAGCGGCCAAGGCCGTGACAGCCACCAGCCCCGCCGACAGCAAGGTGACGGGGATGCCCGCAGTCCGCGCAAAACCTTCGTCGAAGGTCGCGATCACCAGGGGCCGCCAGACCAGCCACATCGCCCCCGCGACAATCGACAGCACAAGCGCCAGACCTGCGACCTCGGGCGGCAATCCGGTCAAGGCGATTGGGTCCAGAAGTGAGGCCCAGCCCGTGGCGTCAAACCAGATCAACCCCTCAAGGTTGCCATAGAGCGCGTGCTCGACATCCAGATGGACCGAGGATGCGCCGGATTGCTCCAACAGCAAGACCCCGGCGGCAAAAAGCGTGGTGAAGGTGATCCCCATTGCCACCCCGGCATCAGTGCCCGCCAGACGGCGGATGCCCTCGATCATCAACGCCGAGAGGGCGGCGGCGGCCATCGCGCTCGCCAGCATCACCGGGGTCGCCGCCGATCCGGTCAGCAGGTAAGCCGCGACGATGCCGGGCAGGACGACATGGCTCATGGCATCGCCAAGCATGGCCTGACGGCGCAGGATCAGGAAATTCCCCGGCAGCGCACAGGTCAGCGCGGCGAGGGTGGCAATCACCAAGGGCGGCAGGGTCAGGGGGACAAACTCCGCCCCCCAGAAGTCAGCCAGCATGCGCAAACCTCCGCAACAGGCCGCGCTTGGGCGACAGGATCAGCGACAGGGCAAAGGCGGCAAAGCAGAGCATCACGATCACCGGCCCGGTGGGCAGGTCCGGCACCGTGGCCGACAGCGCCGCGCCGACATGGCCCGCGACTGCGCCGATGATCCCGGCGATCACCGCCACAACCCCCGCCCGATCCGACCACAGCCGCGCGGCGGCGGCAGGAATGACCAGCAGCGCCACGACAAGGATCAGACCCACCACCCGCAGCCCCAGCAGCACCACGGTCAGCGTCAGCAGCATCAGCGCCGCATCCATCGCCCGCGTCCGCACGCCCATCATCGCGGCATGGCCGGGGTCAAAGGCCGTCATCACCAGCGCGCGGCGCAAGACCGCCAGCACCGCCAGCACCAAGGCCCCGCCCATGGCCAGCGTGATCGCGTCCACCTCCAGCATCCCGGCGGTGGAGCCGAGCAGCACCGTCTCCAGCCCCGCGGGTTTGCCCGCGCCCAGCGTCTGGATCACGGTCAGGATCACGATCCCCGCACCATAAAAGGTGGACAGGACCGCGCCGATGGCCGCATCCTCGGCCAGCCGCGTCCGGGTCAGCGCCTGCACCGCCCAAAGCCCCAAGGCAGCGGTCAGCGCGGCACCGGCCAGCAGACCGGGCAGGAACCGCCCCTCACCGCCCAAAGCCACCATCGCCAAAAAGCCAAGCCCGATCCCCGGCAAGGTCGCATGGGCCATCGCATCCGACACCAAGGCGCGGCGGCGCAGGTTGACAAAGGTGCCCACCATCCCCGCCGCAAAGCCCAGAAGCGCCGCCCCAATGGCGACCAGCGTGGCATTGTAGCCCGATTGCAGCAGCAGGGCAGAGAGCATGATCAGGCCGGTATCGCCGTGGCGATCTGGTTGCCATAGGTGCGCGCCACCGCCTCTTGCCGGAAGGTGCTCGCCACAGGTCCCTCGGCAATCGTGCGGCGGTTCAGCAGCAAGACCCGGTCGAAATAGGCGCTGACGGTGGACAGGTCATGGTGCACGGCGATGATGCTGCGGCCCTCATCCCGTAGCGATTTCAGCAGGGTGACAATCGCCGCTTCGGTCGCGGCATCCACCCCGGCAAAAGGTTCGTCGAGCAGGTAAACCTCTGCCCCTTGGGCCAAGGCGCGGGCCAGGAACACGCGCTGCTGCTGCCCGCCCGACAAGGCACCGATCTGGCGCGTGGCGAAATCGGCCATGCCAAGGCGCGACAGGCAGTCCATCGCCGCCGCAGTCTCGGCCTTGCCGATCCTGCCCAGAAGCCCGGTGCGGCGATACATCCCCATCAGAACCACATCCAAGGCACGGGCCGGGAAATCCCAATCCACCGCCGCGCGTTGCGGCACATAGGCGATGCGGGGCAGGGCCTGCACTACCGGCTTGCCAAAGGCCAGCGCGGTGCCGCCCGTTGCGGGGATCAGACCCAAAGCCGCCTTCAGCAGCGTCGATTTTCCCGCTCCGTTCGGGCCGATGATCGCCGTCATCGCCCCACGCGCAAGGCTGGCGGTCACGCCGTCCAGCACCGGATTTGCGCCGTAGCTGACGCGCAAGTCACGGATCGCCAGCGCGGGTTCGGTGGTCAAGGGGATCGGGTCCACCATCACGCGGCCCCGCCCAGCTTGCCCAGCATCCCGCGTTCGGGCGCATCACCGCCCAAGGCGCGGGTGATGGTGGTCACATTGTGGTCGATCATGCCGATCCAGGTGCCCTCATAGCTGCCGTCCTGTCCCATGGCATCCGAGAACAACTCGCCGCCGATCGCGACCTCATGCCCCTGCGCGGCGGCGCCTTCGATCAGCGCCCGGATCGCGCGGTCAGAAACCGAGCTTTCGACAAACACCGCCGGAATCTTGCGGCTGACCAACATGTTGACCAGATCGCCGATGCGGACCAACCCGGCCTCGGATTCGGTCGAGATGCCTTGGATGCCCTCCACCTGCCAGCCATAGGCGCGGCCGAAATAGCCAAAGGCGTCATGGGCGGTGACCAGCACGCGGCGCTCTGCCGGGACGGTGTTCAGGACCTGTGCCGAATAGTCGCCCAAGGCGGTGATTTCGGTCGCATAGGCACTGGCGGCGGTGGTCACGTCAAACCCCGTCGCCGTCAACGCGCGGCCAATCTCTGCCACCACCTGTTGCCACAGACTGGGGTCCATCCAGACATGCGGGTCTGGTCGGTCGGGATAGGCGGGGTCGGTGCGCAAAAGGTCTTTCGGCAGGGCGTCGGCCACCGACACGACGGTCTTTTTCTGGGCAAGCTCGTCCAGCACCTCGATCAACTGCGCCTCAAGATGCAGGCCGTGCCACAGGATCAGATCGGCGCGGGCCAGCGCAAGGATATCGCCCCGCGTCGGGCGGTGGGAATGCGGGTCCATGCCGGGACCCAGCAGCGAGGGCACCTCCACCCCGGTCAGGCGGCGCGCGGCATCGCCGATCATGCTGGTGGTGGCGATGACAGAGGGTGTCGCCGCCCAGGCCCGCCCGGTCAGGGCAGCACTCAGCGGCGCGGCGGCCAGAAGGCCTAGCAGGGAACGGCGGTCGATCATGGTCGGTGACGTCCTGTTGCTGTCTGATGGCAATTAGGTATGCGAATAATTCGCAATGTCAAACGGCATCAAGGCGGATCGCAGCAACGTGAGCGGGCGGATGACCTTGGAGGCCGTTGCGGAACGGTGGCCGCTGGGCGCCCTCGCCCCTCGGGGGGAGGGCAGGGTGAGGGGGGGCGGGTCACGTTCGGGGCGGAAAAACAAAAGGCCGCCCCGAAGGACGGCCTGTTTTACTGGAGCGGGCGATGAGATTCGAACTCACGACCCTAACCTTGGCAAGGTTATGCTCTACCCCTGAGCTACGCCCGCACTCCGTAGGGGCGGTGTTTAGTCGCGTGGCGCGGGGCGTGCAAGGGGAAAATTCATGGACCGGACAAAAAGCAAGCGAAGCGCAGCGGGGGCTGGTCACGGGGCAAGTCAGGAGGCGAAGTACTTGGGCCAAAACGAAAAAGACCGCCCGAAGGCGGCCTGTTTCCGTCCAGTTGGAGCGGGCGATGAGATTCGAACTCACGACCCTAACCTTGGCAAGGTTATGCTCTACCCCTGAGCTACGCCCGCACCGTCTGGATGCGGGTGATCTATAAAACCGCGCGCGGGGCTGCAAGGGGGAAAGTGCAGCGCGGCGAAAAAATTCGTGCAAGCCGCGCGTGCGAAAGGAAAAAACGCAAAAAGGGCCATCCTTCCGGATGGCCCCTGTGTGGCGGTCTGTCGGGCAGCGCCGATCATTCCAATTCGATCAGCAGGTCCTTGGCGTCGATCTGGCTGCCCGCGTGGACGTGCACGGCCTTGACGGTGGCGGCGCGGTCTGCGTGCAGGCCGGTTTCCATCTTCATCGCCTCGATGGTCAGCAGCATGTCGCCCGCGCGGACCTTCTGCCCCACGGTCACGGCGACCGAGGCTATGGCCCCCGGCATCGGCGCGCCGACATGGGCGGGGTTGCCCTCTTGCGCCTTGGGCCGGGCGGCGGTCTTGGCCTTGATGGCGCGGTTCGGCACGCGGATCACGCGGGGTTGGCCGTTCAGCTCGAAGAACACCTTGGCCTCGCCATCCTCGGTCGTTTCGCCCACGGCTTGCAGGCGGATTTCCAGGTTCTTGCCCGAGTCGATCTCGGCCGTGATCTCTTCGCCCGGTTCCATGCCGTAGAAGAATGTCTTGGTCGGCAGGGCGCGCACGGGGCCATAGAGGCGGTGGCGGCCCATGTAATCCAGGAAGACCTTGGGATACATCAGATAGCCGTTCAGATCCTCGTCATCGACCTTGTAGCCCAAAAGCTCTTTTTCCAGCTTGGCGCGGGTGGCTTCGATATCGACCGGGGGCAGGGTCTTGCCGGGGCGGTCGGTCAAGGGCGCGTCGCCTTTCAGCACCTTGGCCAGAATGCCCTTGGGCCAGCCGCCATGGGGTTGGCCAAGGTTGCCCTTCAGCATGTCCACGACCGATTCCGGGAAAGCGACATCCACGGCGGGGTCTTCGACCTGCGCGCGGGTCAAGCCTTGCGCCACCATCATCAGCGCCATGTCGCCCACGACCTTGGACGAGGGCGTGACCTTCACGATGTCGCCGAACATCTGGTTGGCATCGGCATAGGCCTGCGCGACCTCGGGCCAGCGCTCCTCCAGCCCCAGCGACCGTGCCTGTGCCTTGAGGTTGGTGAACTGGCCGCCGGGCATTTCGTGCAAGTAGACCTCAGAGGCGGGCGCGGGGATGCCCGATTCAAAGGCCGCATATTGCGCGCGGACATGTTCCCAATAGTTGGAAATCTCGCGGATCGCCTTGATGTCCAATCCGGTGTCACGCTCTGTATGGCGCAGTGCTTCGACAATCGAGCCCAGACAGGGCTGCGAGGTGCCGCCCGAGAAGGCATCCATCGCCGCATCCACGGCATCCACGCCCGCATCGCAGGCCGCAAGGATTGTCGCCGCCGCCGCCCCGCTGGTGTCATGGGTGTGGAAGTGGATCGGCAGGCCGACCTCTTGCTTCAGCGCCTTGATCAGCAACCGCGCGGCGGACGGCTTCAACAGCCCGGCCATGTCCTTCAGCCCCAGCACATGCGCGCCTGCGGCTTTCAACTCGATCGCGCGATCGACGTAGTATTTCAGGTCATACTTCGACCGCGCCGGATCAAGGATGTCGCCGGTATAGCAGATCGTGCCCTCGCAGACCTTGTTCGCCTCGATCACCGCGTCCATCGCGACGCGCATGTTCTCCACCCAGTTCAGGCTGTCGAACACGCGGAACACATCCACGCCCGTGGTCGCGGCCTGTTTGACAAAGGACTGCACCACATTGTCGGGGTAGTTGGTATAGCCCACGCCATTGGACGCCCGCAGCAGCATCTGCGTCATCACATTGGGCATGGCGGCGCGCAGGTCGCGCAGGCGCTGCCACGGGCATTCCTGCAAGAAGCGATAGGCCACATCGAAGGTCGCGCCCCCCCAGCATTCCACGCTGAACAGTTGCGGCAGGTTGGCGGCATAGGCCGGGGCCACGCGCACCATGTCGATGGAGCGCATCCGGGTCGCCAGCAAGGACTGGTGTCCGTCGCGCATCGTGGTGTCGGTGATCAGCACCTTTTTCTGCGCCTTCATCCAATCGGCGACGGCCTGCGGACCCTTCTGCTCCAGAAGGTTGCGGGTGCCGGTGGCAGGCGTTTCCGTCAGCAGGCGCGGCGGCTTGGGGGCCTTTGCCTCGGCCGGGGGTTTGGGGCGCGCCACGGTTTCGGGATGCCCGTTCACCGTGATGTCGGCGATATAGGTCAGGATCTTCGTCGCGCGGTCGCGGCGTTTCTTGAAGGCGAACAGGTCCGGCGTCGTGTCGATGAACTTCGTGGTGTAGGAATAATCCAGGAACGTCGGGTGTTTCAGCAGGTTGATGACGAAGTCGATGTTCGTGGCCACCCCCCGGATGCGGAATTCGCGCAAGGCCCGGTCCATCCGCGCAATCGCCTTTTCCGGCGTCTGGGCATGGGCCGTCACCTTGACCAAGAGCGAATCGTAATAGCGGGTGATCACGCTGCCCGCGTAGGCCGTGCCGCCATCCAACCGGATGCCATTGCCCGTGGCCGACCGGTAAGCCGTGATGCGGCCATAGTCGGGGATGAAGTTGTTCAGCGGGTCCTCGGTCGTCACCCGGCATTGCAGGGCGTGGCCGTTCAGCTTCACCTCCAATTGAGAGGCCACACCGGTCGCCTCCGCCAGCGACTTGCCTTCCTCGATCAGGATCTGGGCTTGCACGATGTCGATGCCCGTCACCTCTTCGGTCACGGTATGTTCGACCTGCACGCGGGGGTTCACTTCGATGAAGTAGAACTTGCCCGTGTCCATATCCATCAGGAATTCGACCGTGCCCGCGCATTCGTAATTCACGTGCTGGCAGATGCGCTTGGCCATGGCGCAGACGTCTTCGCGCTGTTCCTGCGTGAGGTATGGCGCAGGCGCGCGTTCCACGACCTTCTGGTTGCGGCGCTGGACCGAGCAATCCCGTTCCCACAGGTGCCAGACATCGCCCTGCTTGTCGCCAAGGATCTGCACCTCGACGTGGCGGGCGCGGATGATCATCTTTTCCAGATAGCCTTCGCCATTGCCAAAGGCGGCCTCGGCCTCACGACGGCCTTCGCGGACCTTGGTTTCAAGCTCCTCTTCCGAATTGATCGGACGCATGCCGCGCCCGCCGCCACCCCATGACGCCTTGAGCATCAGGGGATAGCCCACTTCGGCGGCCTGTTTCTTGATCAGCGCCATATCGTCGCCCAGCACCTCGGTCGCCGGGATGACGGGAACGCCTGCCTCAATCGCCACCCGGCGGGCGCTGGCCTTGTCGCCAAGCGCGCGCATGGTTTCAGCGCGGGGGCCGATGAAGGTGATGCCCGCCTGATCGCAAGCCTCGACAAAATCGGGGTTTTCCGACAGCAGGCCATAGCCGGGGTGGATCGCATCCGCCCCCGCCATCTTGGCCACCCGGATGATCTCCGGGATCGAAAGATACGCGCCCACCGGCGACAGACCTTCACCGATCCTGTAGGCCTCATCGGCCTTGAAGCGGTGAAGCGACAGCTTGTCCTCTTCGGCAAAGACGGCGACGGTCTTCTTGCCCATCTCATTGGCGGCGCGCATCACGCGGATGGCAATCTCGCCCCGATTGGCGATGAGGATTTTCTTGAATTCGGGCACGGTGGCAGTCCTGTGCTAGGGGCAGCGTTGCCGGTCACTCTATGGCTGCTGCATTGCAGCGCAAGGTGTGCCGCGCCAAAACCTGCAAATTTTGCGAAATATTCATGACGCTTTTTGCAGGTGCAAACTTCACGCGCGGCGCGAACATTCCGCGAACGGGGTGCTTTATCTTGGCGCAGACTGCGGATAGAGTGACCCCATGAACGCTTGGGATGAAAATGATGCCTTTGAGGCCGCGGCAGCCCCCGCGCCGGTTCCGCTGTCGCAGCGCGCGATGGCGGGGCGACCCACGCCCTATCTGGACGATCTGAACCCCGCCCAGCGTGCGGCGGTTGAGGCGTTGGATGGTCCGGTCCTCATGCTGGCGGGCGCAGGGACGGGCAAGACCAAGGCGCTGACATCCCGCATCGTGCATCTGATGGCGATGGCGCGCGCGCGGCCCAACGAAATCCTTGCCGTGACGTTCACCAACAAGGCCGCGCGCGAGATGAAGGATCGCGTCGGTCGTCTGCTGGGGCAGGTGGTCGAAGGGTTGCCGTGGATGGGCACCTTTCACTCGCTGTCGGTCAAGATCCTGCGCCGCCATGCCGAACTGGTGGGGCTGAAGTCGAATTTCACGATTCTGGACACCGATGACCAGATCAGGCTGCTGAAACAGTTGATCCTTGCCGCCAACATCGACGAAAAGCGCTGGCCCGCGCGGATGCTGGCTGGGATGATCGACGGCTGGAAAAACCGCGCGCTGACGCCGGATCGTGTCCCCTCGGCAGAGGCGTCGGGTTATGCCCACCGCGGGACGGAGCTTTATGAGCAGTATCAGGAACGTCTTCGCACGCTGAACGCCACCGATTTCGGCGACCTCCTGCTGCATTGCGTGACGATCTTCCAAAAGCACCCCGATGTGTTGGAACAGTATCAGCGCTGGTTCAAATACATTCTGGTGGACGAATATCAGGACACCAACATCTGCCAATACCTCTGGCTGCGGTTGCTCGCACAGGCGCACAAGAACATCTGCTGCGTGGGCGATGACGATCAGTCGATCTACGGCTGGCGCGGGGCAGAGGTAGGCAATATCCTGCGGTTCGAAAAGGATTTTCCGGGTGCCAAGGTGGTGCGTCTGGAACAAAACTACCGCTCTACCCCGCATATCCTCGCCGCCGCCTCTGCCGTCATTGCCGCCAATGCGGGCCGCTTGGGCAAGACCTTGTGGACCGAAGAAACGGCGGGCGAAAAACTTCGCCTGATCGGTCATTGGGACGGCGAGGAAGAGGCGCGCTGGATCGGCGAAGAGATCGAGGCGTTGCAGAAAGGCCGTCGCGGCTTGGCTCCGAAAGGGTTGAACCAGCAGGCCATCCTCGTCCGTGCCAGCCACCAGATGCGCGCGTTTGAAGACCGGTTTCTGACCATCGGTTTGCCGTATCGCGTGATCGGCGGCCCGCGATTCTATGAACGGCAGGAAATCCGCGACGCGATGGCCTATTTCCGGCTGGCGGTCAGCCCGGATGACGATCTGGCCTTTGAGCGGGTGGTCAACCTGCCCAAGCGCGGCTTGGGCGACAAGGCGCAGGCAGAAATCCAGCGGATCGCCCGCATGTCCGGCATGTCCTTGCTGGAGGGCGCACGCGAGGCCGTGGCCAGCGGCGCCATCGGGGGCAAGGGGGCCGGGCAACTACGCGCCTTTGTCGAAGGGATTGATCGATGGCATGAAGCCGTGCAGACGACGCGCGTGGTGATCGCCGATGACGCGGTGATCGAACCCCTGCGCCCTGAGGTGCCGCCCGCACATACCGATAGCCACGTCCGTCTGGCCGAACAGATTCTCGAAGAATCCGGCTACACCGCCATGTGGCAAAACGACAAGACGCCCGAGGCTCCGGGGCGGCTGGAGAACCTGAAAGAACTGGTCAAGGCGCTGGAGCAGTTCGAAAACCTGCAAGGCTTTCTCGAACACGTCTCGCTGATCATGGACAACGGTCAGGACGAGTCCGGCGAAAAGGTCAGCATCATGACGCTGCACGCCGCCAAGGGGTTGGAATTCCCTGTGGTCTTTCTGCCGGGGTGGGAAGATGGCCTGTTCCCGTCCCAACGCAGCATGGACGAATCCGGCCTGAAGGGGTTGGAGGAAGAGCGCCGCCTTGCCTATGTCGGTATCACCCGCGCTGAAGAACTTTGCACCGTCAGCTTCGCCTCAAACCGCCGCGTCTATGGCCAATGGCAAAGCCAGATGCCCAGCCGGTTCATCGACGAACTGCCGCAGGACCACGTAGATATCCTGACCCCCCCGGGCCTCTATGGCGGGGGCTTTGGCGCGGCCAATCCCTATACCGCGACCGCGATGGATGATCGGATCAGCAAGGCCGATGTCTATAACTCACCGGGGTGGAAGCGGATGCAGGATCGCGCGGGCAACCGCCCGGTTGCCCAGCCACGGG
The DNA here is from genome assembly GCA_027486345.1 of Paracoccaceae bacterium. Lineage (GTDB taxonomy): Bacteria > Pseudomonadota > Alphaproteobacteria > Rhodobacterales > Rhodobacteraceae > Paragemmobacter. Next base: position 33,411 of record JAIXPH010000014.1, on the reverse strand, counting down.
AATCGCGCAGCGTGACCATCGACGCCACCGCCATCTCGGCCTTCACAGAAGGCGACCGCGTGTTCCACCAGAAATTCGGTTACGGCATCGTCACGGGGATCGAGGGCGACAAGCTGGACATCGACTTTGAAAAGGCCGATCTGAAAAAGATCGTCGCCCGCTTCGTGGTCGATGCCGACAGCGCGGACGACGTGCCGTTCTGACGGTTACAGCTCAATCCCTTGATCCGCCGGCGGCGTGACCACCGGGGCATCGGGTTTGCGGCGGATGAGGATGTCGCCGTTTTCCAGCATCTCCGGCATTTCGTAATTGGTCATGTCATCGACCAAGGCCATCATCTTTTCCAGGGCAGGCGCGACGGCGGGGCCGAACTGGTCCATCAGCGCCTTCATATCCCCCAAGGCAGGTTCCAGTTCCTGCGTAACGGCATCGCCAAAGAAGGACATGCCCCAATCCCAGAGGCTGGTTTCCGGCTCGGCAGGGGTGTCCTGCGCCTGCGCGGGCAGGGCAAGCAGTATCAGGGCGAGGGCGGGGGCAAGGAGCAACTGTTTCATGCCCCAGACATGGGAAACCACCCTGCGCTTTTCAATCCAGAGGCAGGTCGATGGTGACCGGAAAGTGATCAGATGCGGTCAGGATCGCCTGCGCCAAGGCGGGGTCGGCAAGGATCGCCGGATCGTCCATCGGATGCCAGATCCGCCACTGCGGCGCCTTTGCGGCCAGATCGGGCGAGAGCATGATGAAATCCAGGAGCGCCCCGAAATAGCGCTTTTCCGGGGCCAGCCAGAATCGCGCCGTGGTGGGGGCGAGGCCCAAGCGGTTTGACAGCGCCATCGCGGCATGGGGGTCATAAAGGCGGCGGTCGGGCGGGGCATCAGCGCCCATCACCACCTCGACCCCGGAATGGCCGAAGAGCTTTTCATATTCGTCCAGACCGGGACCGTCGTTCAGATCGCCCAGCACGATCAGGCTGTCGCCCGCATCCAGATGCATGTCCACCCGCTGGCGCAGCCACAGACACTCGGCCAATTGCTTGCGGCGGTTGGCGATGGAGATGCGGCGAAAGGCATGCGGATTGGTCACCCCATGCGCGGATTTCGATTTGGCATGCACCCCGATCAGGCGCAGGCGGTGCTGGCCTGCGGTTACGGCCAATTCCAGCGGCGGTTTCGAAAAGCGGATGGGTTCGGCCACCCCATCCTGATCCAGATCATAGCGCAAGACGCTGTCAAAGCGGGGTCGATCCGCCATGCCCTGTGGTCCGGCGGGTTGGCCAAGCGGATCGTGCCGCGCTGTCAGTCGGTCCGGGTCGAACAGGAAGGCGATTTCCTGTTCCGTGTCGCTGACGAACCCCGTCACGCAGGCGCGTTGGCGCAACCCCGCCCATTCCGCGAAAGCGGTCAAGGCACGGCTGGCACTGCGCTTTGACCCGGTGTCGGGCGCTTCGATCACCATGATCCCATCCGCCTCCAGCGCGCGGAATACCACGGCCAAAGCCGCAAGCTGCGCGCGGCGCGTCACGCCATAACGGGCCGAAGGGGACTCATCGACCAGCAGCCCGCCGTCATCATCAAACAGCGCGTTGAACCATTCGACGTTAAAGGTTGCCAGCCGCAGCATCAGGCCGCACGGCGGCGCGAGATTTCCTCCCACGCCGCATTGATGGCGATCAGGCGGCGCTCGGCCAGCTTCACCGCCTCGGGCGGGATGCCGCGTGCGACCATGCGGTCGGGGTGGTTCTCACGCACGGCGGTTTTCCACGCGGATTTGACGACCTCCAGCGGGGCATCGGCGGGCACGCCCAGAACCTCATGCGGGTCGCGGGGGGCGCCTTCGACGAACCGGGCGCGCATGGCGCGGAAACAGCCATCGGGCAGGGCAAAGATCGCGGCGATCTGGGCCAGCATCTCTTCTTCCGCCGGGTGCCATGCCCCATCGGCGAGGGCGATGGCAAACAGCCCCTCCAGCACATCCTCCAGCGTTTCGCGGTCGGTGGGGCCGAACATGGCCGCAACCTTGCGGGCATAGGCGTCAAACCCCGCAACGTCCTGCCGGGCAAGGTTGTAAACCCGCGCCGCATTGGCCAGTTCGGATTCGTCGATGGTGAAGATGCGGCGGAAGGCGCTGACCTCTTCCTTCGTCACCTGACCGTCGGCCTTGGCGATCTTGGCCGACAGCGCGATGATGGCGATGGTGAAGCCGACGGACCGTTCAGGCGGCGTTTCGACATGGCCGCGCAGCAGGTCAAAGACAGCCGACAGCGGCTCGCCTTGCGCGAGGGCTGACAGCGCGTCGGCGATGCGGGTCCAGATCGACATATTCGCAAGATAGCGAAGCTTGCGGCGCTTGTCAGAGGATTTTCTGCATCAGCACAAGATCCATCCAGCGCCCGAATTTATGGCCCACCTGCGGCAGGGTGGCGACTTCCGTGTATCCGATGGCGGCATGAAAGGCGCGGCCTGCGGGGTTTTCGGCGCTGACCCCGGCGATCAGGCTGTGGATGCCGGTGGCGCGGGCATGGTCTTCAAGCGCCGTCATCAGGGCGCGGCCAAGGCCTGTGCCCTGCGCGGCGGGTGACAGGATGATCGTGTGTTCCATGGTGCGCGCATAGCCCGCACCGCCCCGGAACTGGGCATAGCTGGCAAAGCCCAGGACCGTGCCGTCCTGCTCGGCGACAAGGAAACCATGTCCCGCCGCCTGACGGTCCTCGATCATCGCGGCGATCTCTGCGGGCGATTTCTCGACCGGGTTGAAGGTGACGGCCGTGTCCCGGATGAACGGGTTCCAGAAGGCCGCGATGGCCGCCGCATCCGTTGGAAGGGCCGCGCGGATCACAGCCGGCGCGTCCCATGTGGTGTGGCGAATTCCGCCTGCATCGCCTTTTCCGGCCCCTGTTCGACCACAACGCGCGGATCGTCCAGCCGCCCCGCCAACCCGTCGCGCAGGGCGTCCGCCTGCGGATGGATCAGGGTCAGCCGGATCAGCCTGACCCCCGCATCGGGCAGGCGCGGGGCCGGGTGGGCGCTGCCTTTCCACTGGATCAGCGCGGGAAAAGCGCCGTCAAAGGGCAGGATGCCATCGCCCGGCACCGCCATGCGCCAGCGGAAATCCCCGCGCGCCAAGGCGACTGGCACGCCGATGCCGGGGGGCGACAGCGCCACCTCGGCGTCAAGGTCATCACAGCGCGCGACCCAGTTGGTCAGCCGCGGCGGGCCGGAAAAGCGATCCAGATCAAACCAGCGCGGCCAAGCCGGGCGTGGGGCGTCGGGATCGGCGGCAATCACCTCAAGATACAGATCGCCAAGGCCCAACAGTCGGTTGTGCGTCGCCATATGCGGATGCTGACCACCCCCGGCCAGCGGGACGCCCAAACGATCCTCGACCCAGGCCACCCCTTCGGCCAGCGTTTCGGCAGACACCGCGATATGGTCAAAGGCCAGCATTCACGCGGCCTTCGCGACGATCTTCGTGCTGGCCTTCAGCGACAGCGCCAAGGAGGCGAACCGTGCCTGCGCCACCTCGCCGAACAGGGCGTGGCCCCGGTCGGTGAGCGCGAGTTCCAGCACGCGCTTCTTGGGTTGCCAGCGCAAGGCCCCGGCCTCGGCAGGGTCGGCGATGGAAAACATCGCGCCAAAACGCATGGCTTTCCCCAAGACCTCTGCCTCTTGCATCTGGTCTTCGGTCAAAAGGCGGAACAGGGGCTCCAGCCGCGATCCGCTGCGGCTGTTCTTGTAGCGGTGCAGCAGCGACAGACCCAGAAACACCCGCCCCTGATGGTCAAGCCCGCCAAGGTTGGCGCGGGTGGCGTTGTCAAAACAGACCTCGGCCCGGTAATCGGGGTGCGCGCGCCAAGTGGTGTCATGCAGCAAACATGCGGCCTTGATCAGGCGCAGGCGTTCGTGGTCGGCGGATTTGAACAAGGGCAGGATGAAGTCATACAGCTTCTTGCCAAAGCCGGGAATCCGGGCCGAGGTCAGTTCCGCCATCCGCGCGGCCTCGATCAAGGGATCACGGGCGCGCAGTTTTTCGGGCATCTGCTCATACAGCAGCCCCTCGCGGATGCCATAGGCAGAGACGTCGATTTCCGAGGGTTCCAGCACGCGCACAATCTCGCGCAGCACCTCACAGGCCAGCGGCACCAGTTCCATCCGCTCAACCGAGGTGCCGGTGCGCGCGCGCAGGACGGCCAGATCGGACCCGGCCAGCCAATCCAGCGTGTCCATCAGCCCCTGCGGCGTCATGCGGTATTCGTGCAGCACGGTCAGCGGATAGTTGCGGCGTTCCATGTCCAGACGCGCGATCACCCGCCACGATCCGCCCACCAGATAGATGCGCTCGCCCTTGGTCTGGATGTCGGTCAGCGCCTTGCGCAACACCCGGTCGATCACCGCCTTGCGTTTTGACGCCCCGCCTTCGATTTGTTGCAACCGGAACGGGCCGAGCGGGGTCGAGACCCGCTTGCCCACCTTGCCATCGCCGATCCGCGCCAGTTCCATGGAGTTGCCGCCGATGTCGCAGACCACGCCCTTGGCGTCCGGCCAGCCCAGAAGCACCCCTTGGGCCGACAGCCGCGCCTCTTCGTCACCATCGATGACCCAGAGCTTCAACCCGGTTTCGCGCAGGACCTCGGCCTGAAACTCCGGGCCATCCGCCGCCTCGCGCGTCGCGGCGGTGGCGACAACGGTCAGCGGGCCGGTGCCCATGCCTTCGGCCAGCAGGGCGAAGCGCTTCAACGCCGCCAGTGCACGGATGCGACCTTCGGGGTTCAGGCGGCCGGTCTCGGCCAGTCCCTTGCCCAGACCGCACATGATCTTTTCGTTGAAGAAATAGGCAGGGCTGCGCGCCGCGCCGTCAAACACCACCATGCGGACAGAGTTCGACCCCACGTCCACCACGCCCACCCGGCTGAGCGCGCGGGCCGAAGGATCATCAAACAGCGGACGGCCGAACGGGCCCCAATCTTCATCCTGGGTGGAAATGGTGGTGTCGGCAGACATGGCAGTGTCCTTCCTCTTGCGCGGGGAAACTGGCGCGACGGGGGGGCAGGGTCAAGGATTCGTGACTGAAAACACGTCGAAGCGGGAACCAAGTGCTTGAAAACGAAACCGATGCTTTCAAGTCGCGCCAAATTCGTTCGAACGAATTTGCAAATTTCTTCGAAGAAATTTGCGCGGCTCAACGGCCTTCGTCCACCGCCCCTTCGTCTTGCAAACGCGCCAGACGCGGCACGTCCTTTGCCCCTGCCGTGCCCCGACCGGAGAGCGAGGGATTGTCCATGAAGAAGCGGTGACAGGCGAACAGCACCCCATCCTTGGGGGCCAGTTCGCGGGCATAGCGGCCATCGGGGCTCAGCACCCAGCTTTGCGCCTCATCGGCCAGATTGGCGGCCATGATCTGGCCTTCGATCTGGGCCTTCACCGTTGGGTTCTTCACCTCGACCAGCGTTTCTACCCGGCGGGTCAGGTTGCGGCCCATCCAGTCGGCCGAGGACAGGAACACCCGCGCCTGTTGCGACGGCAGGCCCTGACCATTGCCGAAGCAGACGATGCGGGAATGTTCCAGAAACCGCCCGACGATGGATTTGACGCGGATGTTTTCCGACAGCCCCTTCACGCCGGGACGCACGCCGCAGATGCCCCGGATCACAAGGCTGATCCGCACCCCGGCGCGGGAGGCCGCATAAAGCGCGTCGATCACCTCGGGGTCGGTCAGGCTGTTCATCTTGGCCCAGATTTCGGCAGGCCGTCCGGCGCGGGCATGCGCCGCCTCTGCCGCGATCAACTCGATAAGCCGGGGCTTGAGGGTGATGGGCGAGATGGCGAGGTTTTCGAGCCCCTCTGGCTGCACATAGCCCGACAGGTAGTTGAACACCTTGGTGGCATCGCGCCCCAGTGCCGCGTCACAGGTGAAGAAGGACAGGTCGGTGTAAATCCGCGCGGTGATCGGGTGGTAATTGCCGGTGCCGTAATGGGTGTAGGTGACCAGATTGTCGCCTTCGCGCCGGACGACCGTGCTGATCTTGGCATGAGTTTTCAGGTGCATGAAGCCGTAAACCACCTGCGCGCCCGCGCGTTCCAGCCGCCGGGACTGGCGGATGTTGGCAGCTTCGTCGAAGCGGGCTTTCAACTCGACCAAGGCCGTCACGGATTTCCCGGCCTCTGCCGCCTCGCACAGTGCAGATACGATGGGGCTGTCCCATGAGGTGCGGTAGAGCGTCTGCTTGATCGCCAGCACATTCGGGTCGCGCGCCGCCTGTTCCAGAAACCGGATCACCAGATCAAAGGTCTCATAGGGGTGGTGCAGCAGGATGTCCTTTTGCCGGATCGCGGCAAACAGATCACCATCGTGATCCTGCACCCGTTCGGGGACACGGGGGGTGAAGGGGGGCCACAAGAGGTCTGGCCGCGCCGACAACACCAGTTCCTTCAGGTCGGCAACACCCAAGAGCCCCCGCACCTCGACGACCATATCCTCGGTCGCGCCGAGTTCATCCATGATCAGCGCGCGCAGGTCAGGCGGGGCCCCGGCCGAGAGTTTCAGGCGGATCACCTCGCCGCGCCTGCGCCGTTTCAGCGCGGTCTCGAATTCGCGCACCAGATCTTCGGCCTCATCCTCGACTTCAAGGTCGCTGTCGCGCAGGACGCGAAAGATGCAATGCCCCCGGTCGGTGTAGCCGGGAAATAGCATGTCCAGATGCAACAGCAGCAGTTCTTCCAGCGGCAGAAAGCGATGCTCGCCGGGTTTGCCGGGCAGCGCCACGAAGCGAGCGATCTGTTGCGGGATGGGCAGCAGCGCCTTGAGCGTGCGGTGATCGGTTTCCCGCTCCAGTTCCAGCGCCAGGGAAAAGCCGGTGTTGGGGATGAAAGGGAAGGGGTGCGCGGGATCGATGGCCAAAGGCGACAGCACCGGGAACACCTTGTTCACGAAGTGCTGTTCCAGATGTTTCAGGTCGCGCATCGTCAGCTTGGACCGGGTCAGCAGCGTGATCCCCTGACCCTCCATCTCACGCCGCAGCTTGTTGAACACCGATTGCTGGGTCTGCATCAGGCGGCGCGCATCGGCGTGGATCAGCACCAGTTGATCCGCCGGGGTGCGGCCATCCTCGGACAGGGTGCCGTTGCCGTTGCGGGCCAATGCGCGCAGGCCGGCGACGCGGACGGTGTAGAATTCGTCAAGGTTGGTGGCAGAGATCGACAAAAAGCGCAGCCGTTCCAGCAGGGGCACGGCGGGATTGGACGCCTCTTCCAGCACACGCCAGTTGAAGGCCAGCCACGACATCTCGCGATTGAAAAACCGGCGCGGTCCCGTGCGCTCTGCTTCGGGCAAGGTGACGGGGGCGGGGAAGGCGGATTTCAGGAAGTCTGCTTGTGTCATCTGTGGCGCAGTATCCGCAAGATGTGACAGTTCCGTGTCACTTCATCACGCCCGGTTGTCAGCGTCCAGCACCTCTGCCGCCATCTGGCGGCTGATGGGTTTGCCCAAGGCCAGCGACCGGGCATCCAGCGCCGCGACAAGCGCCCGCGCGGCGGCGATGGAGCGTTCCATCCGCTGCACCAGATAGGGGATCAGCGCGGGCGGCACGGCGATCTGGCGATCCGAGAACAGCTTGATCAGCACCGCCGACAAGAGTGGGTCATCGGGCGGGTCCAGCCGGGTCAGGGGGGCGGCCTGCAACCGACTGGCAAGATCGGGCAGGGTCAGGCCCCAGTCGCGTGGTGGGCGGGCGGCGGTGACCAAGAGATGTCCCGCCTGTGTGACCAGATTGTGCAAGTGGAAGAACGCGGCCTCATGCGCGCGCTGGCCTGCGACAGCCTCGGCATCCTCGACGGCCACGGCGCCATGGGCCGACAGCGCGGGCAGGTCTGCGGCGGACAGATCGGCCCCGGCCACGACGGCCGCCCCCGACTCGGCCGCCCACATCCGCGCCAGATGGGTCTTGCCCGCACCCGATGGCCCGACCAGCAGCATCTTTCCCCCCGGCCAGCCGCGCCAATCCTCGACCGCCGCCAGCGCGATGGCATTGGCGGGCGAGATGAAGAAATCCTCACGCCGGAACTGTTCACGCCCCGGCAGGTCAAAGGCGAGTTGGCGGGTCATTCGGTCGGATCACGGTCTTCCAGCCGCCCGGCGACGCCACGATAGAGCAGGCTGGACTGATAGCGCGCGATGCCGAAGCGCACGAACACGCCGATTGCGGCGGCCACCGGCACGGCGACCAGCATCCCGACAAAGCCGAACAGCGACCCGAAGGCCGACAGGGCGAACAAGAGCCAGATCGGATGCAGACCAACCGACCCGCCCACCAGTTTCGGCGTCAGGATGTTGCCTTCGATGAACTGACCGGCGGCGAAGATGGCGGCGATGATGCCGATGGACAGCCAATCGCCCCAGAACTGGAACAGCGCCAGACCGATGGCAAGGATGCCGCCGACGATGGCCCCGACATAGGGGATAAAGGTGATGGCCCCGGCGATGGCCCCCACGACCAGCCCGAATTGCAATCCGGCGAACATCAACGCCACCGAGTAATAGATGCCAAGGATCAGGCAGACCGACAGTTGCCCGCGCACGAATCCAGCCAGCACCTCGTTGATCTCGACCCCCAGACGGCGGATCACCGGGGCATGGTCGCGCGGCAGCAGGCTGTCGATGCGGGCCACCATGTGGTCCCAATCAAGCAGCATGTAGAACGCCACCACCGGCACCACGACGATGAAGACCAGCGCCGACACAAGGCTCATGGCCGAGGTCAGCAGCGTTTCCGCTAGTTGCCCGCCCTTGGCCTGAATGCCCGCCGCGATCTGCGCCAAGGTCTGGCGCACGACCGAGGTGCTGTCGGTCAACTCGGGGAACCGCTCTACCAGAAAGGCTTGCAGTTTGGCCGCGATTTCGGGTGCCGCGTTGATCAGGCCGGTCATTTGCTGCACCAGCGTCGGGATCACCGCCAGTACCAGCAAAACCGCCAGGACGAGCGCGATGAGCGAGATCGTCGCCGTCGCGCCCACACGGGACAGACCCGCGCGCTCCAGCCGGTCGGCGACCGGATCAAGGAAATAGGCAATCGCCCCGCCGACCAGGAAGGGCAGCAGCACATTGCCCAAGAGCCAAAGCAAAAGCAGGAACACCACGGCTGCGATGCCCCAGGATACAAGCTGTTGCCGCACGGGCAGGGCCATCGTCACGCCTCCGGGTCAGGTGACGAGGATATTGCCCGTCACGGGGTCTTGTGCAAGGGGGCGGTCCCGCACAAGTCGGTTCCCGCTGGCCAGTTGGCGCCTGTCGGGGCGGTCACTCGGCCTGCAAGGATTTCACATAGTCCGACAGTTGCGCCAGCCGGATCGGCGTGGGGGTCAGGATGCCGTCGCCCCCGTCATAGGGCACGGTCTCCCCGTCCAGAAGGGGGGCGAATTCCGGCATGACGCGGTCACCCTTGCCCCCCGTATAGCCCCAGATCTGCGCCATTGTTCCTGTCGCGGGGAAATGGCCGCCATTCTTGGCCGTGAGTTGGGTCAGGTTCGCGGGTTTGGTGGCCAAACCGGCAGCATCCGGACCGTCGCCCAGACCCTTGGCCCCGTGACAGCCCGCGCAGTAATCGGCGAAGTCCTGCGCCCCGGTCGGCCCGGGTTCGGCGGTTTGGGTGGCCACACAGGCGGCGAGTCCGAATGCGGCAATGACACCAAGGGGATAGAGGAATGCGGATTGCATCGGGGCCTCCGGCAAAGCTTCATTTACCTTAGTGAATCACGAAGCGCGGTGGCGCGCAATCAATTGCATGTGGTGCAGGATTTTCCTGCCGGGTTCAGGTGACAACGCGCCCCTGATCCAGCCGCACGATGCGGTCCATCCGCGCGGCCAGCTCCATGTTATGCGTCGCGATCAGCGCCGAAAGCCCGGTTTCGCGCACCAGCGCCATCAGCGCGGCAAAGACCTGTTCGGCATTGGCCGGGTCAAGGTTCCCGGTCGGCTCATCCGCCAGCAGCAGGTCGGGCGCATTGGCCAGCCCCCGGCAAAAGGCCACGCGCTGTTGCTGGCCGCCAGACAGTTCAGCCGGGCGATGGTCGGCACGATCCGCCACGCCGACACGGGCCAGCAGGTCCCGCGCCCGCGCCTCCGCCTTGGCCTTGGGCGTGCCATTGGCCAGTTGCGGCAGGACGATGTTTTCCAGCGCCGAAAACTCGGGCAGCAGATGGTGGAACTGGTAGACGAATCCCACCTTTTCGCGCCGGGCCGCCGTGCGGCGGTCATCGGGCAGGCCGGTCATATCCTGTCCGGCGATGCTGACCTGACCGTCATCGGGGCTGTCCAACAGTCCCGCGATGTGCAGCAGCGTCGATTTTCCCGCCCCTGAGGGCGCGACCAAGGCCACGACCTCGCCGCGCGCCAGTGTCAGATCGACGCCGCGCAGCACCGCCACCTCGGTGGGGCGGCCGCGGTTGTAGGTCTTGGTCAGGCCCTGCAAGACCAGCGTGTCACTCATAGCGCAAGGCCTCCACCGGGTTCATGCGGGCGGCGCGGCGGGCCGGAAAGATCGTCACGACGAAGGACAGGAACAGCGACAACCCCGCCGCGGCCACCACATCGCGCCACTGCAACTGCGCGGTCAGGGTGTAGATCGGCCGCACCTCCGGGTCCCAAACACCGCCGCCGGCAAGGAAATTCACAGCGTTGAAAATCGGCGTAAAGTAGATCGAGAACACGGACCCGAGAACGAGTCCGCCCAAGGTCCCCAATATCCCCGTGGTCGCCCCGCAGAGGAAGAACACCCGCAGCACCGCGCCTTCGGTCAGGCCCATGGTGCGCAGGATGCCGATGTCGCGGCCCTTGTTCTTCACCAGCATCACAAGGCCCGAGATGATGTTCATCGCCGCGATCAGCACGAGGATCGACATCAGGATGAACATCATGTTGTCCTCGACCGTCAGGGCGCGCAGATAGCTGCCCGCGGAGTCCTGCCACGTCCAGACCATCGCCTGCGGTCCGCCCGCCTGCAACAACGGCTGGGCGTAGTCCTCGATGTTTTGCGGGCGTTCGACGGTCACCTCGATCTCATCCGCGCGGCCTTCGCGGTTGAAATAGGACTGCGCCTCTGTGAAGGGCAGATAGACGCGCAGGCGGTCGATGTCGGGGCTGCCGGTGGTGAAGATATGCGTGACCGTATAGGCATTGACGCGGGGCGAGGTGCCTAGTGCCGTCTTCGTGCCATCGGGTGAGATCATGCGCAGCTTGTCGCCCACGGCCAGACCCAGTTCACGCGCCACCCCAAGGCCGATGGCAACGCCACCATCAAAGGCTGCGGGGTCGCCCTGATCGCCCTCTCCATCCGTGATCGCAGGGATGGCCGCGTAATCGGCGGCGCGGATGCCATACACCTCGGCCCCAGAATTGCGGCCATTGGCGGTCAGCATCACCTGACCGCGCACCACGGGCGCGGCGCGGGTCACCCCCGGCACGGCACGGATACGCTCTGCCATCGCGTCAAAATCGGCCATGCCCCGAACGACCCGGCCCGTGGCGGGGTCCAGATCCCCGCCCGTGTAGACCGTGACATGGGCATTGGCCCCCAAAAGGGTTGAGACGAATTCCGCCCGGAACCCGGCCCGCACCGACATCGTGACGATCAGCGCAAAGACCGCCAGCGTGATACCAATCAAGCTGATCCATGTCATGACCGACACGCCCCCTTCGGACCGCCGCGCGCGCAGATAGCGCCAGGCGATCAGCCATTCGTAGCGGGAAAAGGGGCGGGGGGTGGGCATGGGAACGCTCGCAGTGATTGCGGCGCGACAGTGTCGGCTGCGTCCGCCAACGTCAAGGCAAGGCCCGCGCCGGGACGATCAGATCGGCGTGTGGCGGGGTGACTATTGGGCGACGGCCAACGCCACGGCGGCAAAGTGCAGACCCGCCGCGATGGCGACGAAAAGGTGCCAGATGGCGTTGTGAAAACGCAGGGCATGCCATTTGTAAAACGCCACGCCCGCCACATAGGTCAGGCCGCCCGCCACGATCAGCCAAAGCGACACCCCCGGCAGAGAGGCACTGGCAGGCCCGATGGCCAACACACCGACCCAACCCAGCGCGATATAGGCAATCAGGCTCAGCCGGTCATAGCGTCCCGGCAGCACCACCTTGACCACAACCCCCAGCACCGCGCCGAACCAGACGGTGATCCCCAAAGCCCAGGCCCAAAGCGGTTGGTCGAATTGTACGACTATCGCCGTATAAGTCCCTGCGATCATGACATAAATCGCCGAATGATCGAACCGCCGCAGCAGCCATTTCAGGCCCGAGGGCGGCGTCATGTTATAGGCCAGCGAAAAGCCGAACATCAGGAAATATCCCGCCGCATAGACCGCCAACGCCGCGAAAAGCCCGAATTCCGCCCGCTCCAGCACATGGCCCAAGAGCAACGAAAAGGCGATCACCCCCGCCAGAAGCGCCAGCGTGTGCACGATGCCATCGGCCAAAAGCTCCCCGGTCGAGAAGGGGCGTTTGGTCAGGCGGGGGTGGTGGTCGGGCAGGGACATGGACTCTCCGGGTGGCTGCGCAAAAGCATGCGCCCCCTGCCACGGCTGTCAACGCCCGCTGCCCTTGTCTGACGTGACGTCAGCGCCGCATCGCCCAAAGCAGGCCGCGCTTGAGCATCTGCGCGGGCACGCCGTGGTCTATCACATTGGCCTGATGGCCGAGTGCGTTGTAATAGACCCGCCCCTGACCCCAGCCCTTGGTGAACACGACCGGCATGGCGACCGGGCCATTCACCGTGTGCGGTCCCTCGACCACCGGGAAATCGCAGACGGCATGGACCTTCACCGCCGGATCGACATGCAGGTAATACTGCTCGGACTTCACATCGAAATCCGGCAGGCCCGCGACGGTTTCGTGGTCTGAGGTGACGCGCACCCGATACTCCACCCCGTCATTGCCCGGATGCGCAACCCATTGCGCCCCCGTCAGAAATTGCCAATCGACATTGGCGCGGAACGAGTCGCACATCCCGCCATGGCATCCGGCCAGACCCGTGCCCGCCGCCACCGCCGCCGCGACGTTGATCGCCTGTTCCTTGGCAATTTCGGACATGGTCCAGACCGGTACAATCAGATCCACCGCCGCGAGCGCCGCCGGATCATCAAAGCAGGCCAATGTATCGGTGAGGGTGACACCCACCCCCGCCTCACGCAGCCAACCGGCGAAAAGGTTTGCCACCTTTTCGGGCTCATGCCCGGACCAGCCGCCCCATGTGATCAATGCCTGTGCCATGTTTTTCGCCCCTCTTCCCTGTGACAGGAGGAAACCCCATGCCTCATTTGCTGTCCAGAAATATCCTCAAGGGGGTGAGCGCGGCACGCGCGAGGGGGAGGCGAGCCTCCCCCTTTCGTTCCAATTGTGTCTGGCGCAAAAAAAACAGGGGGCGCTCGCGCCCCCTCTGGCCGCAAGGGCGGCCATTCACCCCCTGAGGATATTTGAGCAAAGGAGAGGGGCGCAGGGTTGGCTGCGCCCGATCCGTCAATGGGCTGCGTAGATTTGCGCAATGCGGTCGACGGCGGCTTCGACCGACATTTCCTCGGACTCGCCGGTGCGGCGCGAGGTGACCTCGACCACGCCGTTGGCCAGACCGCGCGGACCGGCGGTGATGCGCCACGGCAGGCCGATCAGGTCCATCGTGGCAAACTTCGCGCCTGCGCGTTCGTCGCGGTCATCATACAGCGCCTCAAGCCCCTTGGCGGCGAGGGCTTTGTAGATGCCCGCGCAGGCCGCGTCGCAAGCGCTGTCGCCTTGTTTCAGGTTGACGATACCAACCGGGAAGGGGGTGACACCTTCGGGCCAGATGATGCCTTTTTCGTCGTGGCTGGCTTCGATGATCGCGCCCAAAAGGCGGCTGACGCCGATGCCGTGGCTGCCCATCTCGACCGGAACGCGTTCGCCCTTGTCGTTGACGACCAAGGCCCCCATCGATTCGGAATACTTGGTGCCGAAGTAGAAGATCTGCCCCACTTCGATCCCGCGGCCCACTTTGCGGTGTTCCTCGGGGATGGTGTCAAACACGCCCGCGTCATGGGTTTCGTCGGTGCGGGCGTAGAGGGTGGTGAATTCCTCGCAGACCTTGGCCACCTGGGTGCGGTCATCATAGTCGATGTCGCGCTGGCCGAGTTTCAGGGCGGTCACGCGGTCATCGTAGAACACTTCGGACTCGCCGGTTTGCGCCAGCACGAGGAATTCGTGGGTGTTGTCGCCGCCGATGGGGCCAGAGGCCGCGCGCATCGGAATGGCGGTCAGGCCCATGCGTTCATAGCTGCGCAGGTAGCTGACCATGTGGCGGTTATAGGCGTGCAGCGCGGCATCGCGGTCGATGTCGAAGTTGTAGCCGTCCTTCATCAGGAACTCGCGGCCCCGCATCACGCCGAACCGGGGGCGCATTTCGTCGCGGAACTTCCACTGGATGTGATAGAGCGTCAGCGGCAGGTCCTTGTAGCTGTTCACATGGGACCGGAAGATGTCGGTGATCATCTCCTCATTCGTCGGCCCGTAGAGCATCTCGCGCTTTTGGCGGTCGGTGATGCGCAGCATTTCCTGACCGTAATCGTCATAGCGTCCGGATTCGCGCCACAGGTCTGCCGGTTGCAGGGTGGGCATCAAAAGCGGGATGTGGCCCGCGCGGACCTGTTCCTGATGCACGATATCCTCGATCCGCTTCAACACGCGGTAGCCCAAGGGCAGCCAGGAATAGATGCCCGCCGCCTGCTGTTTGATCATGCCCGCGCGCAGCATGTAGCGGTGCGAGACGATCTGCGCCTCGGCGGGGTTTTCCTTGAGGACGGGCAGGAAGTAGCGGGACAGACGCATGGGACGGACCTGTGTGCAAATGGTTTGCGACTTCCTAGCGGGTAGGGGGCGGGGAAGCAACGGTTGGGAGTGCGGGAGCAGCAGGTCGGGTTGATTGGAAAAGCGCTACATCAGGGATCGCCCCGATGCCCAAAGCATCGGGGCGCGGCCGTCCCGCCCCCGCCGAGTCAGATCGGGGGCGGCCGCAGGTATACGTGCAGCCACCCCGGCGGGACGGCCGCGCCCCTTTGGCAACCATTGAGTTTTGCGAATGGTTCAGGGTGAAGGAGTGCCCCCTCACCCCTCACCCCTCGCCCTGCGCGTCCAACCATGCCATCAGCGCCGGACGCACCGTCACGGCCCCGTCCTGCATCGCCGTCTCGATCACGTCCCGCGCCTCCGATAGGTTCACCCGCCGCAAAAGCGCCTTGACCGGGCCGATGGAGGCCGGGCGCATCGACAGACCCCGGATGCCAAGGGCGGCGAAGGCCAGCGCTTCGATGGGTCGCCCGGCATCCTCGCCGCAGAAGGACAGCGCGGTGCCGGTCTCTTCGCAGCGCCCGACGATATGCCGCAGGAAATGCAGGAAGGACACGTTCAGAATGTCATAGCGGCGGCGGACGCGTTCATTTTCGCGGTCTGCCGCGAAGAAGAACTGTTTCAGGTCATTGCCGCCGATCGAGACGAAGTCGGTCATCTCGAAAAACGCCCGCGGCGCATAGGCAAGGCTGGGGGTTTCCAGCATCGCCCCCACTTCGACCCGTTCGGGCACGATGTGGCCAAGCGCCTTTTCCCGTTCCAACTCATATAGGAACATCTCGCGCGATTGCACGAATTCGGCGTGTTCGCTGATGAAGGGGAACATGATCGTCAGGGGCCGCCCCTTGGCCGCGCGGATCAGGGCTTGCAACTGCATCCTGAGCACGCCGGGCTTGTCGAGGCCCACCCGGATCGCGCGCCAACCCATCGCGGGGTTGGGTTCGTCCTGCGGCTTCATGTAGGGCAAGACCTTGTCCGACCCGATGTCCAGAGTTCGGAAGGCCACGCGGCGCTGTTTGGCCGCATCCATGACGCGGGCGTAAAGCGCGGCCAGCTCCGCGCGTTGCGGCATCTTGTTGCGGACGAGGAATTGCAATTCGGTGCGGAAGAGGCCCACGCCTTCGGCTCCAGATCCCTCAAGGCTCGGCAGATCGGCCATCAGCCCCGCGTTCATCATCAGCGTCGTCACCGTGCCACAGGTCGATTGCGCCGGAAGACCCCGCAACGAGGCATAGCGATGCTGCGCCGCCGCCTGCATCGCGATCTTGTCGCGGAAGGCGCGGGCGACGGTTTCTTCGGGCCGCAGGTGCACGATGCCCTGATCGCCATCGACAAGGATGGCGTCGCCATTCAGCGCCTCGGTCACCACGCGGTCGGCGTGGATCACCAGCGGGATCGCCAGCGCACGGGCGACGATGGCGGCGTGCGATCCGACCGAGCCTTCTTCCAGCACCACGCCCTTCAGCTTGCGGCCATATTCCAGCAGTTCCGCCGGTCCGATGTTGCGCGCCACGAGGATCGGGTTTTCCGGCATCATCGCGCCTGTGTCCTTGCCCTGTCCGGTCAGGATGCGCAGCAGGCGGTTGGACAGGTCGTCCAGATCATGCAGCCGTTCGCGCAAATAGGCGTCGGGCACCTGTTCCAGACGCGCGCGGGTGGCGGATTGTTCCTTTTCCACCGCCGCCTCGGCCGACAGGCCGCGCGCGATGTCATCCTCCATCCGTTTCAGCCAGCCGCGCGAATGGGCGAACATGCGGTAGGCCTCAAGCACCTGTTTCTGGTCCTTGTCCAGACTTTCCGCCGCCAGCAGATCATCCACCGACACGCGCAATTGCCCCACGGCGGCGCGGATGCGGTCAATCTCGGTCAAGGGATCGTCGGCCACGGGATTGGTCACCACCACCCGCGCCTCGTGCAGCCAGACCCGGCCTTCGGCGGCTCCTTCCTGCCCGACATTGCCCCGGATCATGACCGGCTGCTTGTGCAGGGCGCGCATGCCTTCGCCATCGCCCGAGAACAGGCCAAGCTCGGTCATCTCGGCCAGCACCATGGCCACGACTTCCAGCGCGTAGATTTCGTCTTCCGAGAATTGGCGTGCAGTCTTGGACTGCACCACCAGAACGCCCAGCTTTTCGCCCACGCGCTGGATCGGCACGCCGAGGAAGGAGGAGTAAATCTCTTCCCCGGTTTCCGGCATGTAGCGGAAGCCCTTCTCGCCGGGCGCATTGGCCGTGTTCACCGGCAGGCCGGTGCGGGCGACACGGCCCACCAGACCTTCGCCCAGCTTCATGCGGGTCTTGTGGACGGCTTCGGCTTTCAAGCCCTCGGTCGCGCACAGTTCCAGCGTATCCGCATCGCGGAAAAGGTAGATTGAACAGACCTCTGTCCCCATCGAATCCGCGATCAGATGGGTGATGCGGTCAAGCCGGTCCTGCCCCTTGCCGGGGGTCGCCAGCGTGTCGCGCAGGCGGCGCAGCAATTTGCGGCTGTCGCTTTCTGTCCGTTCTGGCATGGCCCCGTCTTCGCGGTGCGGCGTCCGCGCCTTTCGATGTCCTGTCCTGCCCTGCCTTTAGACCACATGCGACGCATAAGGGAAACGGATTATGTCGTGGCGGGGGTCTGACCCGCGGCCAGCATCACCCCGGCCAAGGTGATGGCTGTCCCAAGCATCATCAAGGCTGTCAGCGGCTCCCCCCACAGCAGGGTTGCCCAGAGCATGGTGACGGGAGGCGACAGGTAAAGCACACTCGTCACCCGCGCCGGGGCATAGCGCGCAAGGCAGAGGTAATAGAGGCCGTATCCGCCAAAGGTCGCCACCAGCACAAGCCAGCCGATGCCCAAGCCAAAGCCCAGCGTCGCTTGTGGCATCACCCCGCCCATCGGCAGGCCGACCAGCCCGAACAGCGCCGCCGCCGTCAGCGATTGCAGGCAGACCGAGTGCAGCACGGGCGTGGCATCGGGGCGCAAGCGGCGTTGCAGCACGGCAGCAAGAGCAAAGCACAGCGTGCCCCCCACCGGTAGCGCCAGCGCCCAAAGCGGGGCTGTCCCCAACCGCAGCCCGTCCCCCGACACCAGCGCCACCCCGGCCACCGCCACCCCCGTGCCCAGCCACTGCCGCGCCGTCAGCGGCTGACCCAGCAGCGGTCCCGAGAGCACGGCCACGCCCAAGGGCAGCATGTCGGCGATCAGCGCGACCAGTCCCGTGGGCACGCCCAAGCCGATGGCACTGGCAAAACCGCCCAGATAAAGGAACATCCCCAAGGCCCCGAACAGAACCTGCTCCGCCATCAAGCGCCGGGTCAGGCGCGGCTTTTGCGTCAGGGCAAATGGCAGCAGGATCAGTCCCGACATCAGGCAGCGCCAGAACAGGATCGTCAGGATCGGAGTCGCATCCGACATCCAGCGCACGCCCAGAAAGCCGGTGGACCATGTGAGCACCAGCAGCGCCGAGAGCAGCGGAAAGGCCGGGTCGAAGCGACGGCGCGGAGAGGTGAGATCGGTCATCGTGCCATCGACCATGGTCCCTCCGCCACCCACGCACCCGGCCCGCCGCGACACCAAGGGCGCGGAAGGCGACGGTGCGGGCAAAAGTTTTCGAGAACTTTTGCAAATTCCTTCGAAGGAATTTGCGGCGCCTCCGGTTGGAACGGGGGATCAGAGCATTCGGGCAGCCATCACGCCCCCTTGCCTTTGGATGAAGGCCCGCAGCCGGTCGGCATAATCTGGCACCACCGCATCCCGGACCGAGGGTCGTGCCGCCAGCCGTGCCCGCCAGCCGGACAGGGTCGGCGGCACCAGATGCAGGTCCGCCGCCGTCTCGAACGTGTCGAAATAGCGGAACGCGGGGGCAAAGACCGCATCCACAAGGGAAAACTTGTCCCCGCCGAACCACTCTGCCGCCCCAAGGGCTTGCGCCAGCCGGTCAAGCCGGGTGCGGACGCTGGCGCAGGCCGCGTCGAACGCGGCTGCGTCCCTTGTCGTTTCCAGCGTCCAGAGATCGCCCAGCAGCGCCGATCCTTGATCCATCCAAGCCCGATGCCGCGCGCGGGTGATCGCATCGCCCGGATGCAGGCGGGGGGCATGGGTTTCGTCAAGGTACTCCACGATGGCGGCGCTTTCGAACAGGACCTCTGTCCCGACCTGCAAGAGCGGCACCCGCCCGGTGGGTGACAACGCCAGAAACCATTCGGGCTTTGCCGCGAGGTCGATGTCGATCCGCTCGAACCGCACCCCCTTTTCCACCAGCACGATCACCGCGCGCTGCACATAGGGGCAAAGGTCGAAAGAGACGAGCGTCAGACGGTCCATCAGTCGCGCCCCCAGACATAGACCAGCGCATCCCCGATCACCCGCGTCGGCAGGCGCATGAGGCGGCTGCCTGCCGGTGCCGGGCCGTCAAGGCGGGTGCCCTCCGCCATCGAGAAGGTCGCGCCATGCCATGGGCAGGTGAAGACCCCGTCGCGGCACTCCAGCGGGCCGCCGATATGGGTGCAGGCATTGGCCACCGCGCGGGCCTCGCCCTCTGCGAAAAAGACATGCACCTCTCGTCCGAAGAAGGGGACAAGCAGGCTGCCGGTGGCGGGGATGTCGGACAGTTTGGCCAGTTCGTGCTGCATGGCAGACTCCGATTCTAAATGCAGATGCATCTATATGGATGCAGATGCATCCGGTTGTCAATCTTGATGCATTTGCATCTTTCTGCTACCCTGCAATCATGAGTGAGGAACCGACAGAGGAAGCCGTCACGGCATGGGCGCGCCTGATCCGGGCGCAGCGCGTGCTTTTGGGCGCGGTGGAGGCAGAGTTGAAGGCGGCCGGACTGCCGCCGCTGGGCTGGTATGATGTTCTGCTGGAACTTGTGCGCGCCGAAACGCCCCTGCGCCCGCTGGAACTGGAGGGGCGGCTCTTGCTGGCGCAGCACAATGTCTCGCGCCTGCTGGACCGGATGGAGGGGGCTGGCCTCATCGCCCGCGCGCCCTATGCCGGGGACGGGCGCGGCCATGTCGTCAGCGTGACGCCCTCAGGTCGCGCGATGCAGCGTCGGATGTGGGAGGTCTACGGCCCCGCGATCCAGCGCCATCTGGGCGCGCCGCTGGGAGAGGGGGCAGGGCCTTTGGCGGCCCTGCTTGGTCGGTTGCTGCCCTAGGCGGAAGGTCGGAACCTCAGGCCCGGACCTTCACGCCCCGAACCTTAGGCCTTGTCCAGCCCAAAGGCGTCGTGCAGGGCCTGCACGGCCAGTTCCATGTATTTGCGGTCGATCAGGACCGAGATCTTGATCTCGGAGGTGGAGATCACCTTGATGTTGATGTTTTCCGCCGAGAGGGACGAGAACATCTTGGCGGCCACGCCCGCGTGCGACCGCATGCCGATGCCAACGACCGAAACCTTGGCGACGTCGGTGTCGATGATCAGTTCGTCATACTTGATCAGACCCGCCGCCTTGGCGTCTTCCATTGCCTTCTTGGCGCGTTCGACCTGATTGATCGGGCAGGAGAAGGTCATGTCCGTGACGGCCCCCGGATGGGCGTCGTCATAGTCCTTCTCGCTGATGTTCTGGACGATCATGTCCACATTCACGCCCGCATCGGCCAAGGGGCCGAAGATAGCCGAGGCGACGCCAGGGCGATCCTCGATGGTGAAGAGGGTGATCTTGGCTTCCTCACGCGAAAACGCGACGCCAGAGACGACTTTCGATTCCATGATTTCCTCCTCGTCGCAGACCAAGGTCCCTGAATTTTCGTCGGTATCTTCAAAGGATGACAGCACGCGCAGGCGCACCTTGTAGCGCATCGCCAGTTCGACCGACCGCGTTTGCAGGACCTTCGCGCCGAGGGAGGCCAGTTCCAGCATCTCCTCAAACGCGATCTTGTCCAGCTTGCGCGCCTTGGACGACACGCGCGGATCGGTGGTATAGACCCCGTCAACATCGGTGTAGATGTCGCAGCGTTCCGCGCCAAAGGCGGCGGCAAAGGCGACGGCGGTGGTGTCAGACCCGCCCCGGCCAAGGGTGGTCACGCGGCCCTCAGGGCTAAGGCCCTGGAAGCCCGCCACGACCGCGACCTTGAAGCCTTCGGCGAATTTGGCGTCGATATTGTCCCGCGGGATCGACACGAAGCGGGCCGAGCCATGCTGTGCCGTGGTGTTGATCGGCACCTGCCAGCCTTGCCACGAACGCGCCGGAATGCCCATTTCCTGCAGGCGCAGCGCCATCAGGCCCGCGGTGACATTCTCACCGCTTGCCACCACCGCGTCATATTCGCGGGCGTCGTAAAGCTTCGAGGTGCCTTCGACATAGCCGACCAGACGGTTCGTCTCGCCCGACATGGCGCTGACGATGACGATGACGTCATAGCCGCGCTCGACTTCCTTCTGCACCTTTTTCGCGGCGTTTTCGATCCGCGCAAGGTCGGCCACCGAGGTGCCGCCGAATTTCATCACGAGAAGCGGCATGTTCCCCCCCGCCAAGGCCCGAATTGGGGCGCTTCTTATGCGCGGATGGCAGGGGGTGCAAGGGGAAGCGGGCAGGGGGGTGACAGAGGACCAACGCGGGGCTGTCCTGTGGACAGACCTGCCGGTCCGATTGCGGCTGAGGCAACGAAGCCGCAAGGGGCTGTCAGCCATCCCGACGCTGGGGGCACGGGGCGCGCACGACCTTGCGGGGGCGATTTATCGCGCCCGCCAAGGGGCGGGCGGGCGCGGCCCGTGCTCTGGGCGCACGGGGGGACTTGGGCAAAGGTTGCGCTGCGCGCGGGTCACTTGCCCCGCGCGACTGATCTGCATGGCGGCGCAAAAGGTGGCCCTCTGTCCCCCCCCCCTCACCGCCGATAGACCCAATGCACGAACCCCCGGTCCCGTGCCACCTCGACCAACCCCGGTTGGGCCTTCGCCAAGGCGTCGAACTCCTCCGCCAAACACAGCCCCCGCAGCGGCGGGCGGATGTTGTCGATGGCCAGCGCCTCAGGCAGTTCCGCCGCCCGCCAGATGCGGCGGAAGGGTTTGTCCGCACTGCCCCACAGCCACAAGGCACCCGGAAACAGCACAAGGTCGGATTTGCCCCACCCGCAGACGATCAGGGAGTCATCCGCCTGGATGGACGCCCGGAATTCGCTCAGCAAGGAGCGGAAGGGGGCCATCCCCGGCCCATCCAGCCCAATGGCTGCGGGCGTCTTGAACGGCCCGCCCGCAGTCACACTGACCAGCGCGACAAGCGCCAGACCCAAGCCGGGACGAAACAGGCGCACCGGCACAACACCCCCTGCCGCCGCCGCAAAGGGCAGGATCTGCATCAGATAACGGTCAAACACCTCGCCCCGCGCCGCCGTCAGGGCCAGCAGGAACAGCCCGACCCAGACCGTCACAAACACCGCCCGACGCGCGACGAAGGGCAGCGCCAAAACCGCCGCCAGCATCGCCGCCCACAGCACCGCCCCGTCGGCCTGCGTCCATTCCACCCAGCGCAGGGACCGCTCCCATCCGCCCCATCCGGGCAGGAAGCGCTGCGATTGCTCTTGCACGAAAGCCACCCGCAACGGCGCATTGCCCGCTTGCAGCCATTGCACCAGCGGCCAGACCGCGACCAGCGCGACGGCCAGCGCCAAGGGGTCCCACAGCCGCGCCCGTGCCGGTGCCCCCTGCCAGCGTAGCACCAACACGGTGACCGCAACCGCCACCAGCGCGACGGGCGCCTTTTGCAGCGCCCCAAGCCCGACCATCAGCGCCACCACCCACCAGAACCGGGGCCGCGACCACGCTGCCGCCGTCGCCATCACCGCGCCCAGCAGGAACAGCGCCGCAGGCATGTCCAGCATGGCCGAGGTGGCCGAGACCCAGAACAGCGCCGACCCTGCCAGCAGCACCAGCGCCGCCAGACCCGCCCAAGCCGTCCCCGCCAAAACCCAGGCCAGCCGAAAGGTCAGCGCCGCCACACCAAAGGCCGCCAGCATCGACGGCAGGCGCAGCGCCAGTCCCTCCGGCACCCCGGCCAGCAGCAATCCGGCCCCGGCCCAATACTGCAAAGGCGGTTTCTTGAACACCGGCTCGCCGTTGGAAAACAGCGTCAGCCAGTCCCCCCGGAACAGGATGCTATAGGTCCGCTCGGCGGTGTAGAACTCATCGAATTGCCAAAGCTCCGCCCCCGGCAGCATCGGCGCGTAATGCCAAAAGCACAGCACCACAAAGGCAAGGCCAAGGCCAAGGGCAGCGAAAGGCCCCGCGCCGCGCATCGCGTTACAGCGCGCGCCAGCCGATGTCGCGGCGGCAGAACCCCTCGGGCCAGTCGATGGCATCCACCATCGCATAGGCCCGCGCCTGCGCCTCGGCCAGCGTCGCCCCGCGTGCGGTGACATTCAGCACGCGGCCCCCGGTGGCCGTGATCGCGCCATCGCGTGCCGTCGTTCCCGCATGGAACACCATCTGGCTTGAGGTTTCGGGCAATGCCTCCAGCCCGCGAATGACCGTGCCCTTGGTGTAAGCGCCCGGATAACCCTTCGCCGCCATCACAATGGTCAAGGCATGGTCGTCGGCCCAGTTCGCGCGCACCTCAGACAGCCGCCCCTCGGCACAGGCGAGCAACAGGTCCAGCGCCTGCGCGCCCAAACGCATCATCAGCACCTGACATTCCGGATCGCCGAAACGGGCGTTGTATTCCACCAACCGCGCACGGCCCTCCTCGATCATCAGACCGGCATAGAGCACACCCTGATAGGGCGTGCCGCGCCGCGCCATCTCCTGGATCGTGGGCAGGACAATCTCGGCCATCGCCTGCGCGGCTATGGCATCGGTCAGCACCGGGGCCGGGGAATAGGCCCCCATGCCCCCGGTATTGGGGCCGGTGTCGCCATCGCCCACCCGCTTGTGATCCTGCGCGGTGCCGATGGGCAGGGCGTTCACCCCATCGGTCAGGATGAAGAAACTGGCTTCCTCACCCGTCATGAAGTCCTCGATCACCACCTCGGCCCCCGCCGCGCCGAATTCGCCGCCGAACATGTCGTCGATGGCGTCAAGCGCTTCGGCCTCGGTCATCGCCACGATGACGCCCTTGCCCGCGGCCAGACCATCGGCCTTGACCACGATCGGCGCACCTTTGGCTTTGACATGGGCGCGGGCGGAGGCGGCTTCGGTGAAGCGGGCGTAGCCGGCGGTGGGGGCGGCGCAGGCGTCACAGATTTCCTTGGTGAAGGCTTTTGACGCCTCCAGCCGCGCCGCAGCGGCCGAGGGGCCGAAGGTCAGAAGTCCCGCCGCGCGGGTGGCATCGGCCACTCCGGCGGCCAAGGGGGCCTCTGGGCCGACGATGACGAAGTCGATGGCGTTTTCCTCGCAGAAGGTCACCACCGTCGCGCCGTTCAGGATGTCGATATCGGCGCATTCGGCCAAGAGTGCGATGCCCGCATTTCCTGGGGCCACGATCAGGCGGTCGGTCTTGGGGTTCTGTTTGATCGCCCAAGCCAGCGCATGTTCCCGCCCGCCGCCGCCGAGGATGAGGATATTCATGGTCGCGCCCCCTTGGGTTGGTTGGCCGCGTCATAGGCAGGGCGGGGGAGTGATGCAAGGGAATGGTGGGGGGAAGAGAGAGGACACATTGCGGTCCCGCCGTTCAATCGCGCGGGGCAAGTGACCCGCGCGTGTCGCAACAGTCGCACCATGCCCGCCCGTGCGGCAAACGCACGGGCCGCGCCCGCCCTGCGGGGGCGGGCGCGCAAAGAGCGCACCCGCCGGGCGGTCACGTCCCGTGCCTGACGCGTTAGGATGGCTGAACACCCTTTGCGGCTTCGTTGCCTCAGCCGCAATCGGACCGGCGGGAACGTCCACTGGACGTTCCCGCGTCGGTCCTCTTTGCCCTCTCCCCCCTTCCCCTTCCGCCCCCCGCCGCCTATCCTTTTCCCCAGCCAGCCGGAGCCGCCTTGATGGACCTGTTCGAAGACCCCGCCCCGCAGGACAGCCCGCAGGGCAACCAGCCGGAATTCACCGTTTCGGAACTTTCCGGCGCGGTGAAGCGGGTGATCGAGGGCGAATTCGGCCTTGTCCGCGTGCGCGGCGAAGTGGGCCGGGTCTCGCGCCCGGCCTCAGGCCATCTGTATTACGACCTCAAGGACGACCGTTCCGTCATCGCCGCGATCACGTGGAAAGGCCAAGCCGCCCGCCTGCAAGTCCGCCCCGAAGAGGGGATGGAGGTGATCGTCACCGGCCGCATGACCACCTTTCCGGGGCAGTCGAAATACCAACTGATCGTGGATGATGTGGCTCCGGCAGGGGCAGGCGCGCTGATGGCGATGCTGGAAAAGCGCAAGGCGGCGCTGATGGCCGAGGGGCTGTTTGATCCGGCCCGCAAGCAAGCCATCCCGTTCTTGCCAAAGGTGATCGGCGTCGTCACCTCACCCTCCGGCGCGGTGATCCGCGACATCCTGCACCGTCTGCGCGACCGCTTCCCGCGCCATGTGCTGATCTGGCCCGTTGCCGTGCAAGGCCAAGCCTGCGCGCCCGAAGTCGCCGCCGCCATCCGGGGTTTCAACGCCATCGACCCCGGCGGCCCGATCCCGCGCCCTGACCTGCTGATCGTCGCAAGGGGCGGCGGGTCGCTGGAGGACCTCTGGGGCTTCAACGAGGAAATCGTCGTCCGCGCCGCCGCCGCCAGCCGCATCCCGCTGATCTCGGCCGTGGGGCATGAGACGGATACCACGCTGATCGACTTCGCCGCCGACCGCCGCGCGCCCACGCCCACCGCCGCTGCCGAAATGGCCGTGCCTGTGCGGCTGGACCTGCTGGCACAGGTGGACGGGTGGAACGCCCGCCTGTCGCGCGCCGTGGCCCAAGGCATCGGCCAGCGCGGCCAACGCCTGCGCGATATGGCCCGCGCGCTGCCCCGGCCCGAGGCGCTGACCCAGACCGCCGCGCAACGGCTGGACCTGTGGTCGGGGCGCTTAGGTCAGGCGCTGGGCCTCGCCGCCAGCCGCAAGCGTGGCGGGTTGGAGCGTTGGGCAGGGCGACTGCGGCCTGATCTGCTGTCAGGCATGATCCAACACCGCCGCCGCGATCTGGCCGAGCGGGGCCGGGGCCTAGACCTTTACTTCGAACGCCGCCGCGAACGGCATGGTCAGCGGCTGGAGAACCTGTCCGCGCGCCTCTCGCCCGCCCTCTCGCGCCTCATCACCGATGCCGAGCGCGACATCAAACTTGGCCGCGACCGCTTGGCGGGGCTTTCCACGCGGCTGGACACCCTCCCCCTCGCGCAAATCGCCGCCCATCGGGGGCGGCTGGACGCCTTGGACCGCATCCGACTGACCCTCGGTTACGCCGAAACCCTGAAACGCGGCTACGCCATCCTGCGCGGCGACGGCCAAGTCGTCACCACCAAAGCCGCCGCCGAAAAGGCCGGGGTGCTTGAGGTGGAATTCACCGATGGCCGCTTGGTGCTGGGGGGGAAGGCGAAGGCGCGGAAGGGTGGCGAGGCGACGGGGCAGGGGAGTTTGTTCTAAACCCCCACATCCGGCCCCGGGCAGCCCAGCGGCTGATCGCTCTGCCGCACCTCGGACAGATGCGTTGCGCTGTCGCCAGAGAACAGCGCCTCTAGCCCGTCCTCGCCTCGCCAGAAGGTCCAGCATTGCGGGGTGGGGTCGTCGTCGTAGACGAAGCAGATTTCATCCCCTTGCGGGTAATAGGTGCCGTATTGGCAGATGTCTTTGGTAAAGGCCCAGACGACGCGGCGGTTTGGCAAATATTGCTCGGTGCCCCAGACGCCGTTCTGGTCGGCATAGGACAGGGTCTTGCCGGTGACGTAGGACTCGAACTCTTGCACCGTCAGGGGCGTGCCCTCTTGCGCCATCGCGGGCAGGGCGAGCAGTAGGGGCAGGAATAGCGAAAAGCGGGTCATGACGGCTCCGACATGGTGTTCCCCACAGATGCCACCCCCGCTGCATTGGTGCCAGTCACGCCTTCGTCAAACTGCCGCCACCGCGCGACATGGGGGCGCATCACCCGCCGCCAGAGGGGCGGGATCAGCGCCAGCGTGCATGCCAACGGCAAGGGCAGCGGCAGGCGCGGGGCGTCAGCAGGCCCCGGCAGGCGCAGGGCGGGATAGGGGCGCGAGGGGTGGGCGTGGTGGTCAGAATGGCGCGGCGCGTTCAGCATCATATGGCCCGACAGCCACTGCCCGCCGTTCCACGAATGGCGCGGCCCCACGGGTTCCAGCCGCCCATCGGGCAGGCGGCGGCGGTGCAGGCCGTAATGCTGGACGTAATCCGACAGGTGGATTTGCAGTTTTGTGTGCAGGCACAGCAGCGCCCAAACCGTCCCCCCCGGCCAACCGCCCAAGGCCAGGGCTACCCCCGCCGCGCAGAGGGTCATCCCGGCATAGATCACAAAAGGATGCAGCCCCTTCGCCCGCCGCGCCCGTAGGGCTGTTTCCACCGCCAGCCCCTTGCGAAAGCCCTCACCCTCGGCCCGCAACAGGAAGCGCCAGAACCCCTGACCCGAGCGCGCCGTTGCCGGATCGTCGGGGGTCGCCACATGCACATGATGCACCAGACGATGGCTTGAGGCATGGTGCCCCATCGCCAAGACACCGTAAACCGCCACCCCCAGCCGGAACAGCCGCCGGTCGGCGCGGTGGATCAGTTCATGTGCGGCGGGATGGGCGACCTGTCCCAGCCAGAACCCGGCGGCAAGGATCAGCGCGGCCCCCTCCGGCAGCGACAGCCGCCCGACGGCCAGCACGACCAAAGCCATCAGGACCGGCACGACCACGGCAATCACCGCCAAAAGCGCATCACTTCCGGGAAACTCTGCCCCCTCGGCCACGTCCGCCTCAAAGGATGGCAGCAGAAGGTCCAGCCCCGCCACCACCAACCCCATATACAGGACCGCCAGCCAGACCCAGACCCCGCCCCAAGCCGCCGCCAACAGGCACAGGCCCGAGGGGATCAGCGCCATCGTGGCAAAAGACGTCACCTGCACCCGCATCAAAACCCCGTCCGAACCAATGTCGAAACCCTACCATGCCCGTCCAAACCCGTCAGCCCTTCCCCTTTGCGGCAAAAATGCCTAGGTGGAAGGGCTGCCTGCACGGATGATATCTGCAAGGATGACGGGGCCATGTCCTTTTTCAAGAAGCTGCGCGACCGCATGTTCCGATCCTCGGACAAGATCGGCGAGGGGCTGGAGGCGCTGGTCACCGAAGATACCGCGCCGCGCGAAGAGGCCAAGCCGGGGCTGATCGGCCGTCTGCTGGGGGCAACCGATGCGCCGCGCCGTCTGGTCGATGACGCGATGCTGGAAAGCCTTGAGGAGTTGCTGATCCAATCCGACATGGGGGTGGAAACCGCCACGCGCGTCACCGCCAACATCGCCGAAGGTCGCTTTGGTAAGCGCATCTCCGCCCCCGAACTGCGGCAGGCGCTGGCGGATGAGATTGCCCGCATCATGACGCCGGTGGCCAAACCGATGCCAATCTACCCCAAGCGCCCGCAGGTGGTGCTGGTGGTCGGCGTCAACGGCTCGGGCAAGACCACGACGATCGGCAAGCTGGCCAGCCAGTTCAAGGCGGCGGGCAAGTCGGTGGTGATCGCGGCGGGCGACACCTTCCGCGCGGCGGCGGTGGAGCAGTTGCAGGTCTGGGGCCAACGCGCGGGCGTGCCGGTGCTGACCGCGCCCGAAGGGTCCGATCCCGCCAGCCTTGCCTTTGACGCGCTGACACAGGCGCAGGACACCGGGGCGGACCTTCTGCTGATCGACACGGCGGGGCGGCTGCAGAACCGCGCCGACCTGATGGAGGAATTGGCCAAGATCGTGCGCGTGATCCGCAAGAAAGACCCCACCGCGCCGCACAACACGCTCTTGGTGCTGGACGCCACCACCGGCCAGAACGCCGTCAGCCAGGTGGAGATTTTCCGCAAGATCGCCGATGTCACCGGCCTTGTGATGACCAAGCTCGACGGCACCGCCAAGGGCGGCGTCCTCGTCTCGCTGGCGGACAAGTTCGGCCTGCCGATCCATGCCATCGGCGTGGGCGAGCAGATCGACGACCTCTCGCCCTTCGACCCCGATGACTTCGCCCGCGCGCTTGTGGGGCAGGACTGATCCTTTCCCCTTCCCCGTTGCTCAAATATCCCACGGGGGTCGCCCATCGGATTCGCCATCGGTTCAAGAACCGATGGACGACGGGGTGTGAAACCCCCGCTCCTTGGCGTAGGCGTGATCGCGCCGCCCGAGAACCTACCTTGCTCCCTGCGGCGTTCCGCGCGACAACAGCCCCTACAAAGCAGGGGATAAGGCATGGCCGAAGGACGCAAGATCAATGGGGCATTGAAGGCGGCGCTGGAGTTTGGGCCGATCCTTTTGTTCTTCATCGGCTATATCAAGCTCAAGGATCAGACCTTCCACATCCTCGGCACCGATTATCAGGGCTTCCTCGTGATGACGGCCCTGTTCATCCCGGTGATGGTCATCACCACGGGCCTTTTGTGGGCGCTGACGGGCACCTTGTCGAAGATGCAGGTGGCGACGGTCGTGCTTGTGGTGGTCTTCGGCGGGCTGTCGGTCTGGTTGAAGGATGAACGCTTCTTCAAGATGAAGCCCACCATGATCTACCTGATCTTCGGCGGCGTCTTGGGTTTTGGCCTGTTGCGCGGCCAATCCTACCTGCGGGTGGTGATGGATGCGGCCCTGCCCCTGACGCATGAGGGGTGGATGATCCTGACCCGTCGGATGTGCGGCTTTTTCTTCCTGCTCGCCATCGCCAATGAGGTGATCTGGCGCACGATGTCCACCGATGCCTGGGTGAACTTCAAGACTTTCGGTCTGCCTTTGGCGATGTTTGGTTTTCTGCTGACCCAAGGCGGGGTACTGACCCGCCACAGCAGCGAAGAAAAGCCGGATACGGATAAAGGGGCAGAGTGATCCGCCCCCGATCCTTTCGCGCCCCAAGCGTTCAGCGCTTGAACAAGATCTCCTGCGCCTTGCGGTCATTGGCAGCGTTGCTTGCAACCTCAGCCCCCACGGCGGCCCCCTTCACGAAAGCCGGACGCGCAGCGAGTTCTTCCAGCCAGCGCTTGAAGTGCGGCTTGTCGTCCAAGGTTTGTTCCTGCCGCTCCCAGCCCGTGGCCCAAGGCCAGATCGCGAAATCGGCAATCGACAGGAAATCCCCCGCCGCATAGCGGGTCTTGGCAAGCTGGCGGTCCAGCACAGCGTAAAGCCGCCCCACCTCGCGCCGGTAGCGGTCCTTGGCATAGGGCAGGTCATGCGGCGGGTCCATCGCGGGCGCATAGTGCAGGAAATGATGCGCTTGGCCTGCCATCGGGCCGACGCCACCCATCTGCCACATCAGCCATTGATCCACAGCGATGCGGTCACGCTCGGTCGGGCCGCAGAAGGTGCCGGTCTTTCGCGCCAGATATTGCAAAATCGCGCCGGATTCAAAGATGGCAATCGGCGCGCTATCCGGGCCTTCGGGATCGACGATGGCGGGCATCCGGTTGTTGGGCGCAATCGCCAGAAACTCCGGCTTGAACTGGTCGCCCGCGCCGATGTTCACCAACTGCACCGTGTAGGGCAGGCCCATCTCCTCCAAGGCGATGGTGATCTTCTTGCCGTTGGGCGTGGGCCAGTAATGCACTTCGATGGGGGCGGGCATGGCGAATCCTTTCCAAGGGTTGCGGCATCAAACCTCAGGACCGGGGCAAGTCCAACCCACGTTGACCAAACCGGCGGAAAGGCGTATGCCGACCTCCGTGGCGATTTGTTACCGGATTGCGGGCCACGTTAAACATTCCGCTAAAGAGGGTTCGAGGCCATCGCGCGCCCCGGAGCCTTTGGGTTTCCGGGGCTTTTCTATGGCCGGGGGCCACGACGATGACCGATTGGAAGACGCGCACGAAACTTGTCCACGAAGGCAGCCGCCGCAGCCAATATGGCGAAATGGCCGAGGCGATCTTTCTGACCCAGGGGTTCGCCTACGAAAGCGCCGAAAGCGCCGAAGCCCGTTTCATCAAGACGGGTGAGGATGAATTCATCTACGCCCGCTATGGCAACCCCACCACCCGCATGTTCGAAGAGCGCATCGCCGCGCTGGAAGGGACCGAGGATGCCTTCGCCATGGCCTCCGGCATGGCGGCGGTCAATGCAAGCCTGACGGCATTGTTGCGGGCGGGGGATCATGTGGTGTCCTCCCGCGCGCTGTTCGGGTCCTGTCTCTACATCCTCGAAGAGGTCCTGACCCGCTATGGCGTGAAGGTCACCTTTGTCGATGGCCCCGACCTTGACCAATGGCGCGCGGCAGTCACGCCGGGGACGAAGGCGGTGTTCTTCGAATCCATGTCCAACCCGACGCTGGAACTGATCGACATCCGCGCCGTGGCCGAGATCGCCCATGCGGTGGGGGCCTTGGTGATCGTGGACAATGTCTTTGCCACGCCGATCTTTTCGCGCGCGGTGGAGCAGGGCGCGGATGTGATTGTCTATTCCACCACCAAGCACATCGACGGCCAGGGCCGCGCCTTGGGCGGTGTGGTCTGCGGCAGCAAGGACTATATCCGCAAGGTGCTGGAACCCTATGCCAAGCATACCGGCGGGTCGATCAGCCCCTTTACCGCTTGGATGCACCTGAACGGGATGGCGACGCTGGACCTGCGTTGCCGGGCGATGGCCGACTCGGCGCTGAAGATCGCCCGCGCGCTGGAAGGCGATGCGCGCCTGTCGCGCGTGATCTTTCCGGGGCTGGAAAGCCACCCGCAACACGCGCTTGCGATGGCGCAGATGGGGTCGGGCGGGACTTTGGTCACCTTTGACATCGCGGCGGGGAAAGAGGCGGCCTTCCGTTTCATGAACGCGCTGGAAATTGCCAAGATTTCCAACAATCTGGGCGATGCCAAGACCATCGCCACCCATCCCGCCACCACCACGCACCAGCGCCTGCCGCAGGAGCAAAAGGACAAGCTGGGCATCACCCCCGGCCTGATCCGCCTGTCGGTGGGTCTGGAGGATGCCGACGACCTGATCGCCGATCTGAAACAGGCGTTGGATCACATCTGACCTGCGATCCGGCGGCCTATGTCGCAATCTGGCGGTGGGATGTCTCTTGGCCCCGTTCTTCAAAATCGAAGGACGGGGCATTATATGACCGAGGACGGACAGACGAGACCAAGCGCGCGAATAATCTGCGCGTCTTTTGATCCGGGCGGCGGTACGGACCGTATTACCTGCTGACATTGAAGGATGGCCCCTCTGGACCGTCCCGAACCGAAAGGCGACTGCCATGAACATCCACACTCCCGAACTTGACCGTCAACCCTCGCGCGAAGAAGCAGAGGCCGCCTTGGCCGTGCTGCGCCGCTGGGCGGGCAAGGCGTCGGACACTGAAATCTCCAAGCTGGATTCGGCTGTGGCCTACCTTCTGCCGGGCGAAGGTTACCCGGCGCTGTCCCGCGTCTACCCGTCCGATTTCGTGGTGGATGAAGCCTACAAGGCGGGTCTCCCGGACCTGCAGAACGGGCCGTCCAGCCTGATCGTGGGCGAAAAGCAACTGATCCAGCATGTGGGCATTTCCAACTTCCGCCTGCCCATCCGCTACAAGACCCGCGACAACGGCGACCTGACTCTGGAAACCAGTGTGACCGGGACCGTCAGCCTCGAGGCGGAAAAGAAGGGCATCAACATGAGCCGCATCATGCGGTCCTTTTATGCCCATGCCGGACGCGACTTTTCCTTTGGCGTGATCGAACACGCGCTGGAGGATTACAAACGCGATCTGGAAAGCTTTGATGCCCGCATCCAGATGCGGTTTTCCTTCCCGGTGAAGGTCACCTCGCTGCGCTCGGGCCTGTCGGGCTGGCAGTATTACGACATCGCGCTGGAACTGGTGGACCGTGCCGGGGTGCGCAAAAAGATCATGCATCTGGACTACGTCTATTCGTCCACCTGCCCCTGCTCGCTCGAACTCTCCGAACATGCCCGCCGCACGCGTGGGCAGTTGGCCACGCCGCATTCGCAACGCTCCGTCGCGCGCATTTCGGTTGAGGTGAACGGGGATGAGGGCTGCCTGTGGTTCGAAGACCTGATCGAACTGGCCCGCGAAGGTGTGCCGACCGAGACGCAGGTGATGGTCAAGCGCGAGGATGAACAGGCTTTCGCCGAGCTGAACGCCGCCAACCCGATCTTCGTCGAAGATGCCGCGCGCAGCTTCTGCAAGGCGCTGAAAGCCGATCCCCGCATCGGCGACTTCCGCATCATCGCCAGCCATCAGGAAAGCCTGCACAGCCACGATGCCGTGAGCCTGCTGACCGAGGGTGCCACCTTCGCGCAAGACAGCCTCGACCCGCACCTGTTCCAGACGCTCATCCACGCGCGCTGAGGCGGATCAGAGGCCGTTGTGCCTGCTTCCCCGTTGCTCAAATATCCCACGGGGGGTGCGGGGGGTGTGAAACCCCCCGCTCCTGCCACAAAGGGCAAGAGCCACCTCTGACGCCAATCCCGTTGACCCACATGCCGGGGGCGGGTTAGCTGCCCGGCATGGTTGACCTTCGCCCCATCGCCTTTGTGTTTGGCTGCATCCTGATCGTGCTGGCG
>JAIXPH010000057.1 GCA_027486345.1 Paracoccaceae bacterium | reverse complement strand
GAGATGGTGATGCCGGGCGACAACCTGAAGTTCAACGTCGAACTGATCGCCCCGATCGCCATGGAAGAAAAACTGCGCTTCGCCATCCGCGAAGGCGGCCGCACCGTCGGCGCCGGCGTCGTCTCCAAGATCCTCAAGTGATCTGGCACGCAGGTCGGATCTGATCCGGCCTGCATGACAAGAAATCCTGCGAATCCCCTTTCCAAAGCGGAGCGCAGTCTATAAGGCAGCGCGGCGCACCCTTCCGGGGGTGCGCCGCAGACCATCAACATTGTGAACCTATGGCCCCTGCATACAGCAAGGGCTACGTTCCGAAGGAACCAAAATGCAAGGTCAGACCATCCGCATCCGGCTGAAGGCCTTCGATTACCGCGTGCTGGACGCCAGCACCCAGGAAATCGTCAACACGGCCAAACGGACCGGCGCACAAGTGCGCGGGCCGATCCCGCTGCCCAACAAGATCGAGAAATTCACGGTTCTCCGTGGTCCGCACATCGACAAGAAGTCGCGTGACCAGTGGGAAATCCGTACGCACAAGCGTCTTCTCGACATCGTCGATCCGACCCCGCAGACCGTGGACGCGCTGATGAAGCTCGACCTGGCTGCCGGTGTGGACGTCGAGATCAAAGTCTAAGGGGACATGACCATGCGTTCTGGTGTTATCGCCAAGAAGCTGGGCATGACCCGGCTGTTTCTGGAAAGCGGCGTGCAGGTTCCTGTGACCGTTCTCCAACTCGACAATCTGCAAGTCGTGGCACAGCGCACGGCCGAGCGTGACGGCTATACCGCCGTCCAGCTGGGCGCGGGCAATGCCAAGGCCAAGCGGACCACGGCCGCGCAGCGCGGTCACTTCGCCAAGGCGAATGTGGCCCCCAAGCGCAAGATCGCGGAATTCCGCGTCTCGCCGGAAAACCTGATCGAAGTGGGCGCGGAAATCACCGCCGAGCACTATCTGTCGGGCCAGTTCGTGGACATCGCGGGCGTCTCGATCGGTAAAGGCTTTGCCGGTGCCATGAAGCGTCACAACTTCGGCGGTCTGCGTGCCTCGCACGGTGTGTCCGTGTCGCACCGTTCGCACGGTTCGACCGGCCAGTGCCAGGACCCCGGCAAGGTGTTCAAGGGCAAGAAGATGGCTGGCCATCTGGGTGCCGTGCGTGTCACCACGCAGAACCTGCAAGTCGTCCGCACCGACGCCGACCGTGGCCTGATCATGGTCAAGGGCGCCGTTCCCGGTTCCAAGGGCGGTTGGGTCACCATCAAGGATGCGGTCAAGAAAGCGGCTTTCGCTGACGCGCCGCGCCCGGCTGCGATCCGCGCCGCTGCTCCGGCTGCTGAAGTCGCCGCCGAAGGGGGTGAAGCATGAAACTCGATGTGATCAACCTGGACGGCGGAAACGCCGGTTCGATCGATCTGGACGAAGCGCTGTTCGGCCTTGAGCCGCGCGCCGACATCCTGCATCGCGTGGTCCGTTGGCAGCGCGCCAAGTCGCAAGCCGGCACCCACTCGACGCTGGGCAAGTCGGATGTGTCCTACTCGACCAAGAAGATCTATCGCCAGAAAGGCACCGGCGGCGCACGCCACGGTTCCAAGAAGGCCCCGATCTTCCGTCACGGTGGTGTGTACAAGGGCCCGCAGCCCCGCAGCCACGCCCATGACCTGCCGAAGAAGTTCCGCGCCCTCGGGCTGCGTCACGCGCTCTCGGCCAAGGCCAAGGCGGGTGAACTGGTGATCGTCGACAGCCTCGCGATGGCGGAAGCCAAGACCGCGCTGCTGGCCAAGGCGGTTCAGGAACGTGGCTGGAAGCGCGTGCTCGTCATCGACGGCGCAGCGGTTGACGCGAATTTCGCGCTGGCTGCCCGCAACATCGAAGGCGTGGACGTGCTGCCGACCATCGGCGCAAACGTCTATGACATCCTGAAGCGTGACACCCTCGTGATCACCAAGGCAGGTGTCGAAGCTCTGGAGGCTCGTCTGAAATGAGCGCGAAACCCGAACATTACGACCTGATCAAAAAGCCGATCATCACCGAAAAGGCCACCATGGTGTCCGAAAACGGTGCTGTCGTGTTCCAGGTTGCCATGGATGCCACCAAACCCGCGATCAAGGAAGCGGTCGAGGCGGTGTTTGGCGTCAAGGTGAAGGCGGTCAACACCGTCGTCTCCAAAGGCAAGGTCAAGAAGTTCCGCGGTCGCCCCGGCGAGCGTTCGGACAAGAAGAAAGCCTATGTCACCCTCGAAGAGGGTAACTCTATCGACGTGGCCACCGGCCTCTGATAGAAGCGCGCGAATCTTGCGGCCCCGGGATTTCCGGGGCCGTGGATTTTTTGTGGGAATCGGGTCTACCTGCCTGATTTCCGTACTCCCGGGGATCTTCGGAGCCCTATAAACCGGGTCGCCACATGGCGATCCTTTAGCTGACGGAAGACAGAGAGCATGGCACTCAAGTCGTATAAACCGACGACGCCTGGCCAGCGTGGGCTGGTTCTGATCGACCGTTCGGAGCTGTGGAAAGGCCGTCCGGTCAAATCCCTTACTGAGGGTTTGACCAAGACGGGTGGCCGGAACAACACCGGACGTATCACGATGTTCCATAAGGGTGGCGGCGCGAAGCGTCTCTACCGCATCGTGGACTTCAAACGCCGCAAGTTCGACATCGCGGCGACTGTGGAACGGATCGAATATGACCCGAACCGCACCGCGTTCATCGCGCTGGTCAAATACGCCGATGGCGAACTGAACTATATCCTGGCGCCGCAGCGTCTGGCGGTTGGCGATCAGGTGATCGCTGGCGCAAAGACCGACGTGAAGCCGGGCAACGCCATGCCGTTCTCGGGCATGCCGATCGGGACGATCGTCCACAACGTCGAACTGAAGCCCGGCAAGGGCGGCCAGTTGGCCCGTGCGGCGGGCACCTATGCCCAGTTCGTCGGCCGTGACGGTGGCTATGCCCAGATCCGCCTGTCCTCGGGCGAACTGCGCATGGTGCGTCAGGAATGCATGGCCACCATCGGTGCCGTGTCGAACCCGGACAACTCGAACCAGAACCTCGGCAAGGCCGGTCGCAAGCGCCACATGGGCGTGCGTCCGACGGTGCGCGGCGTTGCAATGAACCCGATCGATCACCCGCATGGCGGTGGTGAAGGCCGGACTTCGGGTGGTCGTCACCCGGTTACTCCGTGGGGCAAAGGCACCAAGGGGAACAAGACCCGGTCGAACAAGCAGACGGACAAGTACATTGTCCGCTCGCGTCACGCCAAGAAAAAGGGCCGCTAATCCATGGCACGTTCTATTTGGAAGGGCCCGTTCGTTGACGCTTACGTGCTGAAGAAAGCCGAGAAAGCGCGCGAGTCGGGCAAGAACGAAGTGATCAAGATCTGGTCGCGCCGTTCGACGATCCTGCCGCAATTCGTCGGTCTGACTTTTGGCGTGTACAACGGCCACAAGCACATCCCGGTTGCGATCAGCGAAGAGATGATCGGCCAGAAGTTCGGTGAATACTCGCCGACCCGGACCTACTACGGTCACGCCGCCGACAAAAAAGCCAAGAGGAAGTAAGCCATGGGCACGGAAAAGAACCCCCGTCGCGTGGCGGACAATGAAGCGATGGCAATTGCCCGGATGCTTCGCACCTCGCCGCAGAAACTGAACCTCGTTGCCGCGCTGATCCGTGGCAAGAAGGTGGACAAGGCCCTCGCGGACCTGACCTTCTCGAAGCGCCGCATCGCGGGCGACGTGAAGAAGTGCCTGCAGTCGGCGATCGCCAATGCCGAAAACAACCATGGTCTGGACGTTGACAGCCTCGTGGTTGCGGAAGCTTGGGTTGGCAAGAACCTTGTGATGAAGCGCGGTCGCCCGCGCGCCCGTGGCCGCTTCGGCAAGATCATGAAACCGTTCAGCGAGATCACCATCAAGGTGCGTCAGGTCGGGGAGTCTGCATAATGGGACAGAAGGTCAACCCGATCGGGATGCGTCTTCAGGTCAACCGGACCTGGGACAGCCGCTGGTTCGCTGAGTCGAAAGACTACGGCAACCTGCTGCTTGAAGACCTCAAGATGCGTGAATTCATCCACGAGGAATGCAAGCAGGCCGGCATCAGCCGCGTGATCATCGAACGCCCCCACAAGAAGTGCCGTGTGACCATCCACACCGCACGTCCGGGCGTGATCATCGGCAAGAAGGGCGCCGACATCGAAGGTCTTCGCAAGAAGCTGTCGGTGTTCACGAAGTCCGAACTGCACCTGAACATCGTCGAAGTGCGCAAGCCGGAACTCGATGCCCAGCTGGTGGCCGAGTCGATCGCCCAGCAGATGGAACGCCGCGTGTCCTTCCGTCGCGCCATGAAGCGTGGCGTGCAGAACGCGATGCGCATCGGTGCCCTCGGCATCCGCGTGAACGTCTCGGGCCGTCTGGGTGGCGCGGAAATCGCCCGCACCGAATGGTACCGTGAAGGCCGCGTGCCGCTGCACACGCTGCGCGCCGACATCGACTATGCCTTGTCGGAAGCCGAGACCCCGTACGGGATCATCGGTGTGAAGGTCTGGATCTTCAAGGGCGAGATCCTTGAGCATGATCCGCAGGCCCGTGACCGTCGTGCCGCCGAAGCGCAAGACGGCGCTGCGCCGCGTGCGCCGCGTCGCGACCGCGAACGCGCGTAAGGGAGTAGGGAAGAATGCTGCAACCGAAACGGACCAAGTTCCGCAAACAGCACAAGGGCCGTATCCACGGCGAGGCGAAGGGCGGCTTCCTGCTGAACTTCGGCTCCTTTGCCCTGAAGGCCACGGAACCCGAGCGTGTGACCGCGCGCCAGATCGAAGCGGCCCGCCGCGCGATCACCCGCCACATGAAGCGTCAAGGCCGCGTATGGATCCGGATTTTCCCGGATGTCCCGGTCTCGTCCAAGCCGACCGAAGTGCGTATGGGTAAAGGCAAAGGCTCGACCGATTACTGGGCGGCCAAGGTCAAACCCGGCCGCATCATGTTCGAGATCGACGGCGTGTCCGAGATCATCGCGCGTGAAGCTCTGCGTCTGGGCGCGATGAAACTGCCGGTCACGACCCGCATCGTCGCCAAAGAAGACTGGTAAGTCGGCCGCGCTGCAAAGCGCACCGTCTTCAAAAGGCCCCCGCCGGAAACGGCGGGGGTTTTGCTTTTTCCTACGCGGCTTCCCCGTTGCTCAAATACCCCACGGGGGTGCGGGGGTGTGAAACCCCCGCTGGCAAGAGCAGGGACAAGCGCACCGCCCGTCGCCCAAATCACCGCTTGCGCCCAAAGCCCACTGCCCCTATAGGGACGCATCCTGAGGTTCCGGGGCGACTCGGAATCGTTGGCTATTCATTGATCCACCGGATCAAGGGTTACCCGTCACAAGGGGCCCTCTGGTGATTGAGAAAAGGAAGAGGCGCCATGAAGGCCCAAGAACTGAAAGCGAAGACGCCCGAACAGCTGCGCGAGCAGCTTGTCGCGCTGAAAAAGGAAGCGTTCAACCTGCGCTTCCAGCAGGCCACCGGCCAGCTTGAGAACACCGCCCGCATGCGCGCCGTCCGTCGTGACGCTGCCCGCGTCAAGACGGTTTTGACCCAAAAAGCCGCTGAAGCCGCTAAGTAAGAGGACCACGAAATGCCCAAGCGTATCCTGCAAGGTGTCGTGACCTCGGACAAGAACGAGCAGACGATCACCGTCCTCGTCGAGCGTCGCTTCAAGCACCCGTTGCTGCAAAAGACCGTCCGCAAGTCCAAGAAATACCGGGCTCACGACGCCGACAACAAGTTCAAGGTTGGTGACACCGTCCGCATCGAGGAATGTGCGCCGATCTCGAAAACGAAACGCTGGACGGTGGTCGTCGAGGCGTAAGCCTCGGCCCTCCGTTTGGCCCGAACGAAACCCTGGGACCGTTATGATCATGACGGTGCCCAAAGGTCGGGAGTAACCCAATGATCCAGATGCAGACCAATCTGGATGTTGCTGACAACTCCGGCGCTCGCCGGGTTCAGTGCATCAAGGTTCTGGGCGGTTCGCACCGCCGTTACGCATCCGTGGGCGACATCATCGTGGTGTCGGTCAAGGAAGCGATTCCAAAAGGCCGTGTGAAAAAAGGGGACGTGCGTAAAGCCGTCGTCGTTCGCACCGCCAAGGAAGTCCGTCGTGAAGACGGCACCTCCATCCGTTTCGACCGCAACGCCGCCGTCATCCTGAACAACCAGGGCGAACCGGTCGGCACCCGTATCTTCGGGCCGGTCGTGCGCGAGCTGCGTGCCAAGAACTTCATGAAGATCATCTCGCTCGCTCCGGAGGTGCTGTGATGGCTGCCAAGCTCCGCAAAGGTGACAAGGTCGTCGTTCTGACCGGCAAGGACAAGGGCAAGCAGGGCGAAATCTCTGCCGTTCTCCCCAAGGAGAACAAGGCCGTCGTCGAAGGCGTGAACTTCGCCATCCGTCACACCAAACAGTCGCAGACCTCGCAGGGCGGCCGTCTGGCCAAGGCGCTGCCGATCGACCTGTCGAACCTTGCCCTGATGGACAAGAACGGCAAGGCGACCCGCGTCGGCTTCCGCATCGAAGGCGATGCCAAGGTCCGTTACGCCAAGACCACCGGGGAGGCGATCTGATGCTCGACCAAGCCACTTACACCCCGCGTCTGAAAGCCGTCTACGCGAACACGATCCGTGCTGCGCTGAAGGAAGAGTTCGCGTACAAGAACGACATGCAGATCCCGAAGCTGGACAAGATCGTCCTGAACATGGGTGTCGGCGAAGCGGTCAAGGACACCAAAAAGGTCAAGAACGCCGCCGAAGAGCTGTCGGCCATCGCCGGTCAGAAGGCTGTCATCACCCACGCCAAGAAGTCGATCGCCGGCTTCCGCGTGCGGGAACTGATGCCGCTGGGCTGCAAGGTCACGCTGCGCGGCGACCGGATGTACGAATTCCTCGACCGCCTGATCAACGTGGCTCTGCCGCGCGTCCGCGACTTCCGCGGCGTGAAGGGCACGTCCTTTGATGGCCGTGGGAACTACGCAATGGGCCTGAAGGAACACATCGTGTTCCCGGAAATCAACTTCGACAAGGTCGATGAAGTGCTGGGGATGGACATCATCATCTGCACCAACGCAAAGACCGATGCCGAAGCCAAGGCGCTGTTGAAGCACTTCAACATGCCCTTCACGTCCTGATCGCGAGGAACCCAGATATGGCAAAAAAATCCATGGTGAACCGCGAAGTGAAGCGGCAGGCTCTGGTGGCAAAGCACGCCACCAAGCGCGCAGCACTCAAAGCGGTGATCGAAGACCAGTCCAAGCCCGTCGAAGAGCGCTTCAAGGCGACGCTGAAACTGGCCGAACTGCCCCGCAACTCGTCCGCCACCCGGCTGCACAACCGCTGCCAGCTGACGGGCCGTCCCCATGCTTACTACCGTAAGCTCAAACTCTCGCGGATCATGCTGCGCGAACTGGCCTCCTTCGGTCAGATTCCCGGCATGGTGAAGTCGAGCTGGTAAGGAGGTCAGATCATGTCGATGAACGATCCCCTCGGCGATATGCTGACCCGCATCCGCAACGCGCAACTGCGCGGCAAGTCCACCGTCACCTCGCCGGCTTCCAAGCTGCGCGCCTGGGTGTTGGACGTGCTGGCGGACGAAGGCTACATCCGTGGCTACGAGAAGAACGCGACCGACAACGGTCAAGGTGAACTCGTTATCTCGCTCAAGTACTACGAAGGCACCCCGGTCATCCGCGAAATCAAGCGCGTGTCCAAACCGGGTCGTCGCGTGTACATGAGCGTGAAGGAAATCCCGACCGTCCGGAACGGACTTGGTGTTTCCATCGTCTCGACGCCGAAAGGCGTCATGTCTGATGCAAATGCACGCGCGGCCAATGTTGGCGGCGAAGTGCTTTGCACCGTGTTCTGAGGAGGGTGGAATGTCTCGTATCGGCAAGAAACCCGTCGAACTGCCCAAAGGCGTCAGCGCCTCGGTGTCCGGTCAGACCATCGAAGTGAAGGGCCCGAAA
Organism: Paracoccaceae bacterium; assembly: GCA_027486345.1. GTDB lineage: Bacteria > Pseudomonadota > Alphaproteobacteria > Rhodobacterales > Rhodobacteraceae > Paragemmobacter. Next base: position 34,906 of record JAIXPH010000057.1, on the reverse strand, counting down.
GGCGCCCGGAACTTTACCGCTGGGGACGATGTGACGATCACCATCGACGGCACCACCGTTTCGGTGACGCCGCGTGGCACGTCCAAGCGCGCCCGCCAACAGTGGGGCATGGTCCGCTCGATGGTCGCCAACCTTGTGGAAGGCGTGACCACCGGCTTCAAGAAAGAGCTTGAGATCCAGGGCGTGGGTTACCGCGCTGCTGTCGCGGGCAACGTCCTGAAACTGTCCTTGGGCTACTCGCATGAAGTGAACTTCGATGTGCCGCAGGGCGTGACCGTCACGTCCCCGAAGCAGACCGAAATCGTGGTGGAAGGCATCGACCAGCAACTGGTCGGCCAAGTCGCCGCGAACATCCGCGAATGGCGGCGTCCGGAGCCCTACAAGGGCAAGGGCATCCGCTACAAGGGTGAGTTCATCTTCCGCAAGGAAGGCAAGAAGAAGTAAGGGGCGCGAAAATGGCGAACACGAAAAGAGAGCTGTTCCTCAAGCGCCGCCTGCGCGTTCGGAACAAGATCAAGGCGATGTCCAACGGGCGCTTGCGTCTGTCGGTGCACCGCTCTTCCAAGAACATCAGCGTCCAGCTGATCGACGACGTGAAGGGTGTGACTGTCGCATCCGCTTCGTCGCTCGAGAAGGAACTGGGCGTCGTCGGCAAGAACAACGTCGAGGCTGCGGCCAAGATCGGCGCTGCGATTGCGGAACGGGCCAAGGCAGCGGGCGTCGAAACCTGCTACTTCGACCGCGGCGGCTTCATCTTCCACGGCAAGATCAAGGCTTTGGCCGATGCTGCCCGTGAAGGTGGTCTGAAGTTCTGATCCCGGTGGGCGGTGCTTACGCGCCGCCCCGATAATCCGGGGGTGCCCTGCGTGGCACCCACCAGGATTGGCTGATACTGGCGCAAAGCGTGCGCCACCATTGCAAGGAATGCCTCATGGCAGAACGTGAAAATCGCCGGGAGCGCCGCGACGACCGTCGTGACAACCGCCCGGAAGAAACCCCGGAATTCGCCGACCGTCTGGTCGCGATCAACCGCGTGTCGAAAACCGTCAAGGGTGGTAAGCGCTTTGGCTTCGCTGCACTCGTCGTTGTCGGTGACCAGCGTGGTCGCGTCGGCTTCGGCAAGGGCAAGGCGAAAGAAGTGCCGGAAGCGATCCGCAAGGCCACCGAACAGGCCAAGCGTTCGCTGATCCGCGTGCCGCTGAAGGACTCGCGTACCCTGCACCACGACATGGAAGGCCGTCATGGCGCCGGTAAAGTCGTGATGCGCACGGCTGTTGCCGGTACCGGGATCATCGCCGGTGGTCCGATGCGCGCCGTGTTCGAAATGCTGGGTCTGCAGGACGTCGTTGCCAAATCCATCGGCTCGACCAACCCCTACAACATGATCCGCGCGACCATCGACGGTCTGAAGCAGGAAACCTCGCCCCGTCAGGTCGCGTCGCGTCGCGGCAAGAAGGTTGCGGACATCCTGCGCAAGCCCGAAGCCGAAGCTGCTGTGGAGGGCTGATAGATGACCGTGAAGAAAACCATCGTCGTCAAGCAGGTGGCCTCGGCCGCCCGCCGTCCGGCCATCCAGACCGCGACCCTCAAGGGTCTTGGCCTGAACAAGATGAACCGCACGCGTGAACTGGAAGACACTCCTTCGGTTCGCGGCATGGTCCGCTCGATCCGCCACTTGGTGGAAATCATCGAAGAGCGCGGCTGATCGCGGATTGCGGCTTTCGGGCCGCGTCAAGCGTCTAACGCCCCGCTGAAAAGCGGGGCGTTTCGTTTTCGGGGGAGGGTGCAAAGCCCCCGTGTTCCGACTTGCCCCTCCGGGTGAGTCGCTCTATACGCCCCCGGTGGCCACGCGCCAGGGAATCAACAAGAAACGCCGCGTTGCCCTTCATCCGTCGCAGGATGGGTATTCCGGCCAAGGAGTATGCGACATGAAATTGAATGAACTGCACGACAATCCCGGTGCCGCCAAGAAGCAAAAGCGCGTGGCGCGTGGTCCGGGCTCGGGCAAGGGCAAGACCGCTGGTCGCGGGATCAAGGGTCAGAAATCGCGTTCGGGCGTCGCCATCGGCGGCTACGAAGGCGGTCAGATGCCGCTGTATCGCCGCCTGCCGAAGCGCGGCTTCAACAAGCCGAACCGTCTGGAATTCGCTGTCGTCAACCTCGGCCTGATCGAGAAGTTCATTGCCGCCGGCAAGCTGGACATCTCGGCCGAGATCACCGAAGACGCGCTGGTGGCGGCTGGTCTGACCGCGCGCAAGCGTGACGGCATCCGCGTTCTTGCCAAGGGTGAGATCACCTCGAAGATCACGCTGACGGTCACCGGCGCTTCGGCGGCCGCGGTTGAAGCGGTTGCCAAGGCTGGCGGCACGCTGAACGTCACCGCTCCGGCTGCTGCGGCTGAATAAAGGTTGTGGGCGGTCGTCAGACCGCTTACATCAAGCCAAAGTTTTCCCGCGCCGTCGGACCCGGAAAACGGTCTGGCGGCGTTTCCACATGAAAGAGTCTGGGCAATGGCATCTGCTGCGGAGCAAATGGCGGCGAACCTGAGCTGGGGCGCCTTGGGCAAGGCGACCGAGCTTCGGCAACGCATCTTCTTCACCATCGGCCTCCTGATGGTTTACCGCCTTGGCACCTACATCCCCGTGCCGGGGATCGACGCTGCGGCGCTGCGCGATTTCATGACGAACGCGGGGCAGGGCTTGGGCGGTATGCTCAACCTCTTCACCGGCGGTGCAGTCAGCCGGATGGGCATCTTCGCGCTGGGGATCATGCCCTATATCTCGGCCTCGATCATCGTGCAGCTCTTGTCTTCGATGGTTCCCTCGTTGGAACAGTTGAAGAAAGAGGGCGAGCAGGGCCGCCGCAAGATCAACCAATATACCCGCTACGCCACGGTGGCGCTGGCCATCTTCCAGGCCTGGGGCATTTCGGTGTCGATCGAGGCAGGCAATCTGGCGCATGATCCGGGCCTGTTCTTCAAGCTGTCCTGTGTGATCACGCTGGTCGGCGGCACGATGTTCCTGATGTGGCTGGGCGAGCAGATCACCGCGCGCGGGATCGGCAACGGCACCTCGCTGATCATCTTCGTTGGGATCGTCGCGGAAATTCCGATGGCCTTGGCGCAGTTCTTCGAACAGGGCCGCTCGGGTCAGATCTCGACTCCGATGATCCTTGGCATCCTTGTGATGGTCGTGCTGGTGATCGCCTTCGTCGTGTTCATGGAACGCGCGCTGCGCAAGATCCACATCCTCTATCCCAAGCGTCAGGTCGGCATGAAGGTCTATGACGGCGGTTCGTCGCATCTGCCGGTCAAGGTCAACCCGGCGGGCGTGATTCCGGCGATCTTCGCCTCGTCGCTGCTGCTGCTTCCCTCGACCGTGGGCACCTTCACCGGGTCGCAAGGCACGGGTGTCATGGCGACGATCCTGGCTTATCTCGGCTATGGTCAGCCGCTGCACCTTGTGGCGATGACGGCGATGATCGTGTTCTTTGCCTACTTCTACACCTTCAACGTTGCCTTCAAGGTCGAGGATGTCGCCGACAACCTCAAGAACCAGAGCGGATCGATTCCCGGCATCCGGCCCGGCAAGAAGACCGAAGAATATCTGGAATATGTCGTGAACCGGATTCTTGTGCTGGGTGCGGCCTATCTGGCGGCGGTCTGTCTGTTGCCGGAGATCCTGATCGCCAATGTCGGCATCCCCTTCTACTTCGGCGGCACCTCGGTGCTGATCGTGGTGTCGGTGACGATGGACACGATCAACCAGATCCAGTCGCATCTGTTGGCCCACCAATATGAAGGCCTGATCGAGAAATCGAACCTGCGCGGCAAGAAGCGCACCGGCGCACCGCGTCCGCCGGCACGGCGCTGAACGGAAGGGCAGGGGGCAATGGTCAATATCATCCTTCTGGGCCCGCCCGGGGCCGGAAAAGGCACGCAGGCCAAGCGTCTGGTGGACGGGCGCGGCATGGTTCAGCTTTCCACCGGGGACATGCTGCGCGAGGCCAAGACCAGCGGCACCGAGATGGGCAACCGCGTGGCCGAGGTCATGGCAAAAGGGCAGTTGGTCACCGATGACATCGTGATCGGCCTGATCGAGGAAAAGATTACCGGCAATGCCGGTGGCGGCTTCATCTTCGACGGTTTCCCCCGCACCCTGCCGCAGGCGGATGCCTTGGGCCGGTTGATGGAGAAGACCGGCCAGCGCCTTGACGCTGTGATCGAGATGCGGGTCGACGATGCCGCGCTTGTGGCGCGCATCACCGGCCGTTTCACCTGCGGCCAATGTGGCGAAGTCTATCACGACAGCACCAAGCCGACCAAAGTGGCCGGGACCTGCGACCAGTGCGGCTCTCATGATCTGCGCCGCCGGGCGGATGACAATGAGGATGCGCTCAAGCAGCGCCTCATGGAGTATTACAAGAAGACCTCGCCCCTCATCGGTTACTATTACGCCAAGGGCCTGCTGTCCGATGTCAACGGTCTGGCAGAGATGGATGCCGTCGGTGCCGCCATCGCCAAGGTGCTTGACAAAAACTGAGTTACGGCTTCCCGGCCTTGACGGGCCGGGGAAAAGCCCATACAGCACGGCGTCCCGCAAGGGAATCGTCCGGGTCAATTTGATGCTTTCCCGGTCAGATCGAATCGGCGGCCCCTCGGGCCGTCAAGTTGTGAAAAAAGGTTCTGGCATCACGGAACCGCAACGAAAAGGAACCACGCGTGGCACGTATTGCTGGCGTTAACATCCCGACCCAAAAACGGGTACCGATTGCCCTCACCTACATCACCGGGATCGGTGCGCATACTGCGGAACTGATCTGCTCGGCGTTGAACATCGACCGCGCCCGTCGCGTCAACCAACTGACTGACGCCGAAGTGCTCGCCATCCGCGAACACATCGACGCCAACTTCACGGTTGAAGGCGACCTGCGTCGTGAAGTGTCGATGAACATCAAGCGTCTGATGGACCTTGGCTGCTACCGTGGTCTGCGCCACCGCAAGGGCCTTCCGGTCCGCGGCCAGCGCACGCACACGAACGCACGTACCCGCAAGGGCCCGGCCAAAGCCATCGCCGGCAAGAAGAAATAAGGGGAGCGCAGAACAATGGCACGCGATACCAAATCTGCCGCCCGTACGAAGAAGAAGGAACGCAAGAACATCGCCACCGGTGTGGCGCATGTGAATTCCTCCTTCAACAACACCAAGATCCTGATCTCCGACGTGCAGGGCAACGCCATCTCGTGGTCGTCCGCTGGCACCATGGGCTTCAAGGGCTCGCGCAAATCGACGCCCTATGCCGCCCAGATGGCCGCTGAAGATGCGGGCCGCAAGGCGCAGGAACATGGCGTGAAATCGCTGGAAGTCGAAGTGCAGGGTCCGGGTTCGGGCCGTGAATCGGCGCTGCGCGCGCTGGCTGCGGTCGGCTTCAACATCACTTCGATCCGTGACGTGACCCCGTTGGCCCACAACGGCTGCCGTCCGCCGAAGCGTCGCCGCGTCTGACGCGTTTGCATAGGATCGGGCCGTGCCTTTGGCGCGGCCCGATTTACGTATTTCTGATCCTCGGGCGTCTGCAGCTAACTGGACATGGGCAGCGGACAGGTATGGAGGCGAAAGCATGATCCACAAGAACTGGCAGGAAATCATCAAGCCGACCCAGTTGGTCGTGAAGCCCGGTGCTGACCCCGCGCGGGTCGCCACGGTCATCGCGGAACCGCTGGAGCGTGGCTTCGGCCTGACGCTGGGCAACGCGCTGCGCCGCGTGCTCATGTCTTCGCTGCAAGGCGGGGCGATCACCAGCGTGCAGATCGACAACGTCCTGCATGAGTTCTCTTCGGTGGCGGGTGTGCGTGAAGACGTGACCGACATCGTGCTGAACCTCAAGGGTGTCAGCCTGAAGATGGAAGTCGAAGGTCCCAAGCGTCTGTCGATCTCGGCCAAGGGCCCGGGCGTCGTGACCGCTGGCGACATTTCGGAATCCAATGGCATCGAGGTTCTGAACAAGGACCACGTGATCTGCCATCTGGACGACGGCGCTGACGTGTTCATGGAACTGACCGTGAACACCGGCAAAGGCTATGTCGCCGCTGACAAGAACAAGCCCGAAGATGCGCCGATCGGTCTGATCGCCATCGACGCGATCTTCTCGCCGGTCAAGAAAGTCAGCTACGAAGTCACCCCGACTCGCGAAGGTCAGGTGCTGGACTATGACAAGCTGACGATGAAGGTGGAAACCAACGGCGCGCTGACGCCCGAGGACGCCGTGGCCTATGCTGCGCGCATCCTGCAGGACCAGCTGTCGATCTTCGTCAACTTCGACGAACCGGAATCGGCCAAGCTGGGCGAAGTGGACGCGGGTCTGGAATTCAACCCGCTGCTGCTGAAGAAGGTGGACGAGCTGGAACTTTCGGTCCGTTCGGCCAACTGCCTGAAGAACGACAACATCGTCTACATCGGCGATCTGATCCAGAAAACCGAAGCCGAGATGCTGCGCACCCCGAACTTCGGCCGCAAGTCCTTGAACGAAATCAAGGAAGTGCTGTCGGGCATGGGCCTGCATCTGGGGATGGAAGTGGAAGACTGGCCGCCAGAGAACATCGAAGATCTGGCCAAGCGCTTCGAGGACCAGTTCTGATCTTTTGCGGGGCGTCGCTAGGCGCCCCGCACAAATGCCTGGACTGCCGGGGAAATCATGGGCAATTCCGCCCCAACGACGTCGGGCTCACGCAAGTTCGGCAACACAAAGCAAAACACGCGATAGGAGACTTCCATGCGTCACTCGAGCGGCTACCGCAAACTGAACCGGACCCACGAACACCGCAAAGCGATGTTCGCCAACATGGCCGGTTCGCTGATCGAACACGAACAGATCAAAACCACCCTGCCCAAGGCCAAGGAACTGCGTCCGATCGTTGAAAAGCTGATCACGTTGGCCAAGCGTGGCGATCTGCATGCCCGCCGTCAGGCTGGTGCACAGCTGAAAGAAGACCGTCATCTGGAGCGTCTGTTCGCCATCCTCGGCCCGCGCTACCAGAACCGCGCCGGTGGCTACATCCGCGTACTGAAGGCCGGTTTCCGCTTCGGCGACATGGCCCCGATGGCCATCATCGAATTCGTTGACCGTGACCCGTCGGCCAAGGGCGCCGCTGACCGCGCCCGGACCGAAGCGGAAGAAGCCGCCGAAGATTGATCCCTTTGACGCCACGCGCGTCAGTCTGGGTGCAAAGGCCCGTCCCCTTGGGGGCGGGCCTTTCGCTTTTGCGCGCATTGCCGTGAAAACGTCGCGTTTAAGTTGCAGGTTTCGCACGGCAGGGGTGGAGACGCAGCGCAGCGCGCTTTACAGTCAGGAGGGAATCGCTCACTGGCTAAAAAGACATGTCTGTACGGTTGGGTCTGGATATTGAACTGCACAACCTGTCGGTGCTGGCACCGGCGGGGTATTTCGTGGCGTTGCACATCCGCTTCACCTCGCCCTTGTTCACCTTTCAGACCTACAATCAGGCATGGCTGGATCACTACACCGAGATGGGGTTCGTCCTGCGCGACCCGACCGTGGCTTGGGGGTTTTCCCGCACGGGTTCGATCCGGTGGAGCGACGCCCAACTTCCCGATCCTTTCGGCCTGTTCAGCGAAGCCCGGAAATTCGACCTGAATTATGGTGTCACCATCGCCTGTGGCCCGATCAAGTCGCGTACGATTGCCTCATTTGCCCGTTCCGACCGTGAGTTCTCGGATGCCGAGGTTGCGGATTTGCAGGCCATCATCCTGCGGATTCATGACATGACCGAACCGCCGGAAGAGTTGACCAAAGCGCAGATCGAGGCCCTCAGGTGCATTGCGGGGGGTGACCGTCACGCCGCCGCTGCCGAAAAGCTTGGCATCTCTGAAAGTGCGTTAAAGGCGCGGATCACCTCCGCCCGCATCCGTCTGATGGCAAGAACGACGGCAGAGGCGATTCAGCGGGCCAAGGATTATCGCCTGATCTGATCCCGCGCCCTTCCTTCTGCAAGGCACGCTAGACCCACCAATCAACGGAGGCTGCCATGCAGACCACGACTCTTTCTTTTGCCAACCTGCACAACCATGGCGAGTTGTTTGCAAACATGCTTCGCGCAAGGCGCGAACTTTTCATCGTCCACAACAAGTGGAACCTGCCCGAGGCGATGGGCATGGAATACGACCAGTACGACACGCCCGCCAGCCGCTGGGTGGTGGTGCATGATGAACTGGGCCGTGTTCTGGCCGGCAACCGTCTGACGCCCACGACCACGCGCTGTGGCATCTACAGCTACATGATCCGGGACGCGCAGCGGGGGCTGCTGGAAACCATCCCGTCTGACCTGCTGTATGAAGAGGCCCCGCAGGCCGATCACATCTGGGAAAGCTCGCGGCTGTTCGTGGCGCATGACGTGCCCGCGGCACAGCGCCGGGCCGTTCATGCGCGATTGATCCTGGAGTTGGGCAATGCCGCACGGTCCTTGGGGGCGACCCATTGCTTGACCCTGCTGGCGGCGACCTGGCCGCGCTGGTGCGACCGGGTCGGCGTCAAGATGAAGGGCATGGGCCCGGTGATCGAGGCAGAGTGCGCGCATCAAGTGGTGGCGATGGACTTCACCCAGTCGCTGCACTGACGCGGGTTCACCGACTGTTGCGTTGCCCTGTCGCCCCCGATGATCGATATCGGGGGCGGCCAACGCCGGATCGGACCCAAGATGACACCAAGAACACTCGCCCTCTCCCTCCTGCTGCTTTTGCCCATGGCGGGGGGGGCGCAGACCGTGCCGGAGAACATGGAACAGGTGCAACTGTCCTTCGCCCCCGTGGTGAAGGCGGCGGCCCCGGCTGTGGTCAATATCTACGCCACACGCGTGGTCGCACGGCAGGACAGTCCCTTTGCCCACGACCCGGTCTTTGAACGCTTCTTCCGCCAATTCGGTGCTGCCCAGCCCGAAGTGCAGAACTCGCTGGGTTCGGGTGTGATCGTGGCGGCGGATGGCATCGTGGTGACGAATTACCACGTGGTCGGGCAAGCGACCGACATCCGGGTCGTGCTGAACGACCGCCGCGAATTCGAGGCCGAGGTTATGTTGGGCGACGAAGAGGCCGATCTGGCCGTGCTGCGCCTGAAAGAGGCCAGCGGCCTGCCCGTGCTGCCGATCCGCAACTCGGACGAGGTGCAGGTGGGCGATCTGGTGCTGGCCATCGGCAATCCCTTTGGCGTGGGGCAGACCGTGTCCTCCGGTATCGTGTCGGGGCTGGCGCGGTCGTCGTTGCAGGTGGGGCAGGGGCGGGGATACTTCATCCAGACCGATGCGGCGATCAACCCCGGCAACTCTGGCGGTGCGCTGGTCGATACGGCGGGGCGGCTGGTGGGCATCAACACCGCCATCCTGACGCGGGACGGCGGATCGAATGGTATCGGATTTGCCATCCCCTCCAATCTAGTGGCCTCGGTCGTGGCACAGGCCGAAGGCGGGGCGACGGTGTTCGCGCGGCCTTGGGCGGGTCTGTCGGGGCAGGGGATGGACGCAGCGCTGGCCGAAAGCCTTGGCCTTGAGCGCCCCGATGGGGTGCTTGTGTCCGGCCTGCATCCGGCCAGCCCCTTTGCCGCGCTGGGGATCAAGCCCGGCGATGTGATCTTGACGGTGGACGGGGCCGTCACCAACACCCCGCAGGAAATGATGTTCCGTCTGGCCGCACGGGGGGTGGGCTCTGACGCCGAGGTGGCGTGGCTGGCGGACGGGGAACAACGCGACGGGCGCGTCGCCCTGATCGCCCCGCCCGATGATCCGCCCGCCGATCCGCAGACCGTGACGGCCCGCGTGCCGCTGCGCGGGCTGACCGTCGCCCGCATCAACCCGGCGCAGATTGCCGCCCATGACCTGCCGCTGATGGCCGAAGGCGTGGTGATTACTGATGTGCAGGATTTTGCCGCCGGATCGGGCTTGCAACCCGGAGACATCCTGCTGGCGTTGAATGGCCAGGCGGTGACGGAGCCGTCAGAGGTGATGGAGCTTGCCCTGATGCAGACACGGGTCTGGGTCGCCGACGTGGTGCGGCAGGGTCAGGCCATGCGCTTGCGGTTCCGCATCTGACGCGGGCTTGCCCCCACACGCCGGTCGCGCGACAGTGGGGGCATGGCTGATCTTTTCGACTCCCCCTCTGCCGCGCCCCGCGCCGAAGGCCCGCGCCCCTTGGCAGACCGACTGCGCCCGCGGCGCCTGTACGATGTGATCGGGCAGGGTCATGTGCTTTCCCCTGACGGTCCCTTGGGCGCGATGCTGGCGGCGCGCAGCCTGTCGTCGCTGATCCTGTGGGGGCCACCCGGCGTGGGCAAGACCACCATCGCGCGGTTGCTGGCGGATGAAACCGATCTGGCCTTTGTGCAGATCTCGGCGATTTTCACCGGCGTGCCGGACCTGAAAAAGGTGTTCGAACAGGCCCGCATCCGGCGGCAGAACGGGCAGGGCACGCTGTTGTTCGTCGATGAAATCCACCGGTTCAACAAGGCGCAACAGGACGGCTTCCTGCCGCATATGGAGGATGGGACGATCCTGCTGGTCGGTGCCACCACCGAAAACCCCAGCTTTGAGTTGAACGCCGCACTCTTGTCCCGTGCGCAGGTGATCGTGCTGGAGCGGCTGTCCTTGACCGATCTGGAACTGATGGCGCAGCGGGCGGAAAAGGAGCTTGGCCGCAACCTGCCCCTGACCGGCGAAGCGCGCGAGGCCATGCTTGAAATGGCCGATGGCGACGGGCGCGCGCTCTTGAATCTGATCGAACAGGCGGCGGCGTGGAAGGTGGACCGCCCGCTCGACCGCGCCGCGCTGTCTCAACGTCTGATGCGGCGGGCGGCGAAATACGACAAATCGGGGGAAGAGCATTACAACCTGATCTCCGCCCTGCACAAATCCATCCGTGGCTCGGACCCCGATGCCGCGCTCTATTGGTTCGCGCGGATGCTGGAGGGGGGAGAGGACCCCCGCTTCCTCGCCCGCCGTCTGACCCGCATGGCGGTGGAGGATATCGGTCTTGCCGACCCACAAGCGCAGGAACACTGCATCGCCGCGTGGCAGACCTATGAACGGCTGGGCAGCCCCGAGGGCGAGTTGGCGCTTGCCAATGCCGTGGTCTATCTGGCGCTGGCCCCAAAATCGAACGCGGTCTATGTGGCCTACAAGGCCGCCCGCGCGGCGGCGCGTGACACCGGCAGCCTGATGCCCCCCCGCCATATCCTGAACGCGCCGACCAAGCTGATGAAAGAGATCGGTTATGGATCAGGCTACGCCTATGACCACGAGGCGGAGGACGGATTTTCCGGGCAGGATTACTTCCCCGAAGGCATGAAACGCCCGGTGTTCTACGCCCCGCCCGAACGCGGGTTTGAACGCGAGTTGAAAAAGCGGGTGGAGTATTTCGCCAAGCTGCGGGCCAAACGGCAGGGGTAGCCCGCCCCAGCCGGGCCATGGGCACGAGCCAAGCGCAGGAAGGTCTGCAAAGGTTGACCCGCCGCACAGGGTCGGCGGTTCGGTTTGCGGGTCCCGGATCAGGGGCGTGGCCGATCAGGCGCCGCCTCCGCGCCCTGCGGGCGTTTGTCTTTCGTTGACCTTACGCGTCAGCCCATCCGTTCCGACGCGTAAGATCCCGGTGAGGCCGGAAAGACCACCGTCTTGTTGCCGTTCTGGAACACGCGGTGGTGGATATGGGCGTGGATCGCGCGCGACAGCACCTGTGCCTCGACGTCGCGCCCAAGGCTGACGTAGTCATCCGCGCTCTGGGCATGGGTGATGCGGACGGTGTCCTGTTCGATGATCGGGCCTTCGTCCAGATCGGCGGTCACGTAATGCGCCGTGGCCCCGATCAGTTTCACGCCGCGCTCATAGGCCTGCTTGTAGGGGTTCGCGCCCTTGAAGGACGGCAGGAAGGAATGGTGGATGTTGATGATGCGGCCCGACATCCGCTCGCAGAAGGCATCCGACAGCACCTGCATGTAGCGCGCCAGCACCACGAATTCCGCCCCCGTCTCTTCGACCAGCGCCAGCAGGCGGGCCTCGGCCTCGGGTTTGTTTTCCTTGGTCACCTTGATGTGGTGGAAGGGCAGGTCGTGGTTCACCACCACTTTCTGATAGGTCAGGTGGTTTGACACCACCCCCACAATCTCGACCGGCAGGCCGCCGATGCGCCAGCGGTAAAGCAGGTCGTTCAGGCAATGGCCGAAATTCGACACCATCAGCAGCATCTTCATCCGATGCGCGGAATCGTGGATCGCCCAGTCCATGCCAAACCCGTCGGCCACGGCGGCAAAGCCCGCACGCAGGCTTTCCAGCGATGTTCCGGTCTCGGCACGGAACGAGATGCGCGAGAAAAACTTACCCGTCAGGTCATCGTCGAACTGGGCGGCATCGGTGATGTTGCAGCCCTGTTCGGCCAGAAAGGTCGAGAGCGCGGCGACGATGCCGCGCCGCGACGCGCATTGCACGGTCAGAACGAAGGCCTGCGGTTTTGCCCCTTGGGGCGGAAGAGGAGCGGTCATGAAAATACCCGGCGGCAAGAGGAGGAGGGGTCGCAAGATCAGGCGGTCGGCGCGGGAGGAGGCCCCGACCTGCCTGTGGCTACATGAAACCGCAAATCCGCGGCAGGCTGTAGGGCCTGCGGCGCGCCGACGCACGTTTGCGACATGGACTTGTCCAAAATGACACAGGACCGGGCAGGGCGTCTGGCCGTCGTGCATGTCGGTCTGGAAAAGACCGGCACGACGGCGGTGCAAGCCTGGCTGGCCCAGCAGCGGGCTGCGCTGCGGGCGGAGGGCGTGCTGGTCCCGCAAAGCCCCGGCGTGCCGAACCACACCCGCCTTGTCGCGGCCTGTCTGGACGATGATGTGGTGGACAACGTCAAGGCGCATCACATGGCGGCCATGGCCCGGTCCGGCCCGGCGCTGCGGGCGCGGGTCTTGCGCGCCTTGCAGGCAGAGTTGGCGCAGAGCGGTTGGTCGCGGCTGGTGGTGAGTTGTGAGTTGATCTCCTCCCGCCTGCATCGCCCGTCCGAGGTGGACCGACTGGTCGCCGCCCTGCGCCCCCATGTGGACCGCATCCGCTTTGTGCTGGTGCTGCGGCGGCAGGCCGATCTGGCGCTGTCGCGGTTCAGTTCCGCCTTGCGGGCCGGGCATGACCGGTTTGACGGCGTTTGGGACGACCTGTCGGCGCGGTCCTTTCCGGTGCTGCCGCCGGGGCGGCTGGTGGATGATATGTCAGAGTATTTCGACTTTGACCGCATCCTGTCTCGCCTTGACCGCATCGAGGGGGCAGAGGTGGCGGTCTCGCTGTTCGATCCGCAAGATCCGCTCGGCCCGCTGCATCGTGCTTTGGACTTGCCGGTGGCGGCGCTGACCCTGCCGCCGCGGAACGCGGCGCTGTCGGCCCCGGCGCAATGGCTGATCGCCACGCTGAACCGGGACCATGCGGTGCAATTCCCCTCTGGCCTGCGCAACACCGCCTATCAGGCGTTGCTGCGGCGGATCGAGGATCAGGTGACCGGCCCGCCCCGCCAGATGCCCCGCGTCGAGGCCGAGGCGTTTCAGGACCAGTTCACCGCAAGCAATGCGCGTGTCTCGGATCGGACTGGCATCCGCTTCGCCACGGACTTCAGCCGGTTCCCGCTGCGGATCAGCCACGAGGACTTGCCCCGCCGCGCGGCAGAGGCGCTTGCCCGCTATCGTGCGGCGGCGGCGACACTGCCGCAGACCGAACCGCCCGTGCAGGTCCTGATGCGGCGTCTGCGGCGGGCGGCGGCGGACGTGAGGCTGCGCTGATGGTGGCATGGACATCCCTGCGCCGCCACCTGCGCCATGCCCTGCACGAGAGCCTGCGCCGGCGGGCCTTGGCGATGGGCCCGGAGGGGGCTGTGGGCACGCCGACGGTCACCCTTGCCCGGATTGTCGGCAATGACCTCTCTCCCCGCCATGCCGAAGGACAGGCGCGGCGAAACCTTGATGTGATCCTCGCCAAGGAACCGGTGCCCGAGGGGTGGGACAAGCTCTTTATCCTGAACCGATGGTTTGACCCTGCCGCCGCAGGGGATGCCGCGCGGGCCATCCGCGCCGCCGGGCATCGCGTGATCGACATCCCCTTCGACCCTGCGGCCTATGCCAAGGCAAAGACCGACTGGCATTTTCTTGCCCCCGAGCCGGAGTGCGCCGTGGCGCGGCTGGCCCGTCTAGACCGGGCGCGGGCGGATCGGGCGCGGCTCTGGGCGGTGCGGGCAAAGCTGGCCGCGGCCATTGGACTGAACGAGGCGCGCAATCTTGCATTGGCCCATGGCGGGGACTGGACGCTGGTGCTGGACGGCGGATGTTTCGCGCCCGAGGCCAGTCTTGCCGCCCTGCGCCATGACATGGCGGGGCCGCCTTTTGCCCCCTGTCTGGTGGTTCCGATGGTGCGTCTGGACGATGGCGACCTGACCCGCCCGCCGCTGCCCGCGTGGCGCGAAGAGCCGCAGATCGCGCTGCACCGCTCGGCCCGGCTGCGGTTTGATCCGCGCTTTCCTTACGGCCTGCGCGACAAGACGGCGTTGTTCACCGCGATGGGCCTGCCGGGACCGTGGGATGACTGGGCGCGAGACCGCTTCCTGCCTGCGCAGGAACCGACACCGGACCGGCATCGCTACAAGCGCGCCTCGGCGGCCGTCTTGCGACTGCCCTCTGCCGTGGGGCTGGAGTCAGCCGGGGCGCAGCCATCGCGTCACCGCGCGCGGATGGCTGCGATCTGTGCCACGCTGATCCACCTTGACCGGGTGACCGCCGCGCCGGATGCCGCCCTGACCCGTCGTCTGCTGGACGGGTGAGCGATGTTTTCCCTGCGCCGCCCCAGTGTCGATGACCTCCGCCAACGCCGCCTCGTGATCGGGCTGGGCGCGATGAAATGCGGCACGACATGGCTGTCGGATTACCTTGGCCGGCATCCCGGCTTCTTCCATGCGCCGATCAAAGAGATGAATGTCTTCAACCGACGCTGGCCCAATGCGTTTGATCAGGATGGACCAGCGTTCCGCCTGTGGCGGATGGAAGAGATCGTGCTCGATCCGCGCTTTCCCCGCGCTGGCCGGTTGCGGATGCGCCTGCGCGCGCTGGCCGAGATCGGGCGGATCGGGACGGATCAGGACTATATGGCCTTCTTCGCGCGGCGGATGCGGGGGCAGGGGGCGTTCGGGGAAATCTCTCCCTCCTATGCCCTGTTGCCGCCCGAGGGCCTGCGCCACATCGCGGGGCTGACGGCGGATGTGCGCTTCCTGTTCCTGATGCGCGATCCCGTGGCGCGGATGGTCTCCAACATCCAACATTTGCGCCGCCGCTTGCGCCAAGCCGAGACGGTGGACCAGATCATGGCCGATGTTGCGCCGGGCCACCCCCTGTGGCTGCGCGGGGATTATGGCCGCACGCTGGACGCGCAGGCAGAGGCCGGGGTGACGGCAAAGACGCTGATCTATGAGGAGATATTCCGCGACGACACGATCCGCGAGTTGTGCATATGGCTGGACCTGCCCTTCGCGCCCCCCGATTTTGCCAGACGCCTGAACGTCGCGCAGGGTGAAGGCCTGACCGATGACCAGAAATCCCGTCTGCGCGACCGGCTGGACCCGGTCTATCAGGATCTGGCCCGCCGTTTCGGCGCGGACCGGCCCAAGGCGTGGCAGTGGTGATCGCGGCGGGTGTCGGTTCTCTGGCAAGGCCCGTCGTCCGTCGACGTTGACGCAAGGGCCGGGCTGGCGTAGTCCCGCAGGTTGAATGAGCGGGCTTGGGGGCCGGGATGGAAACGAACAGCTTGCCGGTGACCACCGCGCCCGACGTTCCGCCTGACGTCCTGTCGCGCGGGCTTGACCTGATCCACCTTGGCGGTCCGGCGATGTGGGCCATCGCGGCGCTGTCGGTGGCCTCGCTGACGCTGATCCTGTGGAAGGTGATGCGGCTGGCCAGCATGGGCGCATGGTCGGGCGGGCGGCAGACCGCCCGAGCGCTGGACCTGTGGAAACAGGGAAAAAGCGCCGAGGCTTTGGCCATCCTCGACCGCCGCCATTCGCTGCGCGCGATCCTGACCCGCACCGCCATGCGTGCCGCGATGGAGCCGGGTCTGGACCGTGAGGGGGCCGAGGCCGAAACCGCCCGTGTCGCGCGGGGGCTTTTGGCGCAAGCCGGCTGGGGGTTGCGCGGGCTGGAACTGGCCGTCTCGGTGGGGCCTTTGCTGGGCCTGTTGGGCACGGTCACCGGGATGATCGAGTCGTTCCAGTCGCTGCAGGCCGCTGGCGTGCGCGCCGACACCGCCACCCTTGCGGGCGGCATCTGGGAGGCGCTGCTGACCACCGCCGCAGGCATGGCCGTCGCCATTCCCGCGCAGATCGCGCTGGTCTGGTTCGAAGGCATCGTGGACCGTTTGCGCCACGACATGGAGGATGCGGCGACACAGGTCCTGCATTCCCCCCGTGCGGCTTTGGCCTTGCGGCAAGCGGCGGAGTGAGATGGGCATCCGCTCTGATGCTGCGCTGGCAGTGATCCTTGCGTTGGGTCTGCACGGTGCCGCGCTGGCGCTGATCGCGGGACGGACGGCGGTGGGGGCTACGGCGGCGGGGGAGGGCGGAACGGACATGATCACCCTCGCCCCTGTCGCGGGCGATGTGGCCAGCCTGATCGCGGCATGGGAGGCACCGCCCGAGGTGACGCCCGACCTGCCCGCAGCGCTGGCAGAGGTCGCGCCGGATCTGGCCCCGTCCCCGCCTGCACCCGTTCCGCCGCCCGCGCCTGTGGCCCTAGCGCCGGATGTCGTGCGTGCGCCTGACCTGCAGGCTCTTGCGCCCCCTGCCGCACCGTCTCCGCCCGAGGCCGCGCCGCCGCCTCCCCCCCCGGAACCGGCGGTGGCGGTCAATCCGGACCTGCATCCCAAGCCCCGCCCCCAGCCAAAGGCAGCCCCGCCCAAGCGCGATCCCAAACCTGCGCCCACCCCTGCGGCAAAGGCTGCGGGTCAAGGCGGCGGCGCGGCTGTCGGTCAAGCGGGGCAGGCCGAGGCCGGCACCGCCGACAGCGCCGGGGCCGAGGACGCCTTGGCCGGTTGGGGGGCGGAGATCCGCGCGCGGATCGAGCGGAAAAAGACCTATCCCCGTGCCGCCGACGGGGCCACGGGCGTGGTCACGCTGGTGATCACTGTCACCCCGCAGGGCGCACTTCTTGGGGTGTCGGTCGCTGCCAGCTCCGGCAATCCGGTGCTGGACGGCGCGGCGGTTCAGGCGGTGCAGTCCGCGCGTCTGCCCAAGGGGCCCGCGGGCGTGGACCCGGCGGGGCACAGCTTCCGCTTCCGTCTGCGGTATGAGCGATAGCGTTTGGAGCGCGACGCTTTTGCCAACCCCCGGCAGGGTTTTGCACCCTCCGTCAGCCAGCGGTTCTTGAACCGATGGCGAACCGCCGGCTGACCCACCCGCAGGATATTTGAGCAGAGCAAAGCGGGGCAACGGAAAGGGCGCGCGGCTTGACATTCCCTGGTGCTCGCCGCCTGATCCGGGGAAAACCGGAGCACCCCATGACCCATGACGCCGAGTTGGAAGACCGCCTGATCCGCTATTGCAAGGTGGACACGCAGAGCGATGAAACGGCGGCCAGCCAGCCTTCGACCGCGATCCAGTTGGACCTGTCGCGGATGCTGGTGGCGGAACTCTCGGCGATGGGCGCGGCGGATGTGCGGCTGACCGATTATGGCGTGGTGCTGGCGACGATCCCGGCCACAGTCCATACGCCTGCGCCTGTGGTGGGCTTTCTGGCCCATGTCGATACCGCGCCCGCCTATCACGCCGTCGGGGTCAAGCCCGTGGTGCATCGCGGCTACAATGGCGGGGACATCACCTTTGCCGATGCGCCGGAGTTGAAACTGTCGCCCGCCAATTCGCCCTATCTGGCGGAAAAGCTGGGGCATGACATTGTGACGGCCTCTGGCACCACGCTTTTGGGCGCGGATGACAAGGCCGGGGTGGCGATCCTGATGACCGCCGCGCGTCATCTGCTCACCAATCCGGACATCCCGCATGGCACGATCCGGCTGGCCTTTACCCCGGATGAGGAGATTGGCCGCGGGGTTGACCCGCGTCTGCCCGCCGATCTGGCGGCGGATTTCGCCTACACGCTGGATGGCGGCCGCGCGGGCGAGATCGAGTTTGAAAGTTTCTCCGCTGATGGCGCGGTGGTGCGGATCACGGGGGTGTCGGCCCATCCCGGCTATGCCAAGGGCAAGCTGGTCAACGCGCTGCATCTGGCAGCCAAGATCGTGCAGACCCTCCCACAAGCGACTCTGGTCCCCGAATTGACCGAGGGGCGCGAAGGGTTCCTGCACCTGTACGACATGCAGGGCGGTGCCGCAGAGGCCACGCTGAAATTCATCCTGCGGGATTTCGAACTCGATGGTTTGGCGGCCAAGGGTGACCTTCTGCGTCAGGTTTGCGCGGCGGTGGCCGCGACAGAGCCGCGGGCCGTCATCACCTGCGAGATCCGCCCGCAATACCGCAACATGCGCTATTGGCTGGAAAAGGACATGACGCCTGTCACGCTTGCGCAAGAGGCCGTGCGCGCCTGCGGGATGGAGCCGGTGTCGGTTCCCATCCGGGGCGGCACCGATGGCTCGCGCCTGACGGAAATGGGGGTGCCCTGTCCCAATGTCTTTACCGGCATGCAGGAAATCCACGGACCGCTGGAATGGGTCTCGGTGCAGGATATGGCGGCAGCGATGCAGGTGGTGCTGCGGATCGCCCGAATGGTGGCGAAGGCGGATTAATCCCGCGCCGCAAACAAGGCGGCGAGTGCCGCGCGATCTATGCCCGGCACAAGCAGCCCTTCGGGTTTGACGGCGATACAGTCCTCTCCGGCTACGATTGCATTGATGACGGACTCCTCCACCGCCTCGACCGCCGCAAGGTAGAAGGGGTCGATGGCGGCGTCGTCGAGTTCCTGCCGGTGCAAGATCGGGCTGTCGGGGTCTGGCCGCGCATCGGGTGGTGCGGTGGAAAAGGCGAGGAAAATGTCGCCCGACGACTGCCCGCCCGGCGTGCCTCCGCGCCCGATGCCCAAAGCCGCCCGCCGCGCGAGATGGCGCAGCGACAGCGCTGACATCGGCGCATCGGTGGCGAGGATCACGATGATCGAGCCCTGCTCGCGCTGGGCAAAGCTGCCTTTGGGCATCACTTCCCCCACCGGCACACCCAAGACGCGCAGCCATGGCCGGCGTCCATGATTGGCCTGCACCAAAGCGCCCAGCAGGTAGTCGCGCCCGCCCACCGTCACCCGGCGCGAGGAGGTGCCGGTCCCGGCCTTGAACTCATAGGCGATCATGCCGTTGCCGCCGCCCACCGAGCCTTCGGCCAATGGTCCGGAGGTGGCGGCGTTGATCGCGGCCTCGGCATGGTCGGGCGTGACATGCAGGGCGGTGATGTCGTTCAGCACCCCGTCATAGGTTTCCGCCACCACGGGCATGGCCCACGCATGCTGGCCTTGGAACCAGTCCGCATAATGGCGCATCATCCAGCGTGTCACGCCGTGATGCACCGCGCCGACGGCATGGGTGTTGGTCAGGCAGATCGGGCCGATGAACTGACCGGAATCGTCAATCCAATGGGTGCCCGTCATCTCGCCATTGCCGTTCAGGGTGAAGTGACCGGCGCGCATCGGGATCGGTGTTCCGGCATCGGCGCGGGGCAGGATGGCCGTGACCCCGGTCCGCATCCTTTGCGCCGGATCGGTCAGCGTGCAGAACCCGACCCGGACGCCGGGCACATCGGTGAGGGCGTTCCACGGTCCCGGTGTTCCGGGAAAGGGCAGCCCCAGATCACGGGCGCGGGGGGCAGGTGCGCCCGGACTGTGGTCACGGGGCGAAGGCGGCGGGACAGGCGGCATCTGGACGTTCCTCGGGGCGCGGATCGCCAGAGGATCACGCCATGACCGCTCAGGGCAAGGGGGGTGTCTCCTCCAGCGGCAGGGCGAGGGGCGAGGGCGGCGCGGGCGCGGCCTCTGGCGCGGGCAGGTCTGGCACCGCTTCGGCACCCGGAACCATCGGGCGCACACAGGCCAAGGCGCCGTCAAAGGCACAAGGCGCGCCTTGCGGCGTATAGGCGAAGCGGTCCACCTCCAGCGTGATCGGTTGGCGGGGATAGATCAGCGGCCCCAGCCAGTCGGTCAAGGTGCCGGTGGACCAAAGCGAGAAGAACACCTTTTGCGGTGCCGAGGGCACCTCCGCCCCCCGGATTTCGCGCACCAACTGACCGTCGGTGAACCATTGCACCAGACCCGGCATCCAGACCACGGCATAGTTGCGAAACGCCCAGTCGCCGCTTTGGCGGTGCAGTTGTTCCCGCCCGCCCTGACCGTTCAGAAACAGGTTGGTTTGCAGCACCGGCCCGTCCTTGGCGATGAACTCGAAGTCGATCTCGTTGTGCGGGACCTTCTGCTGCGCCCCGATGAAGGTGAAGAAATTGGCATTGGTGCCAGAGTGGAAGGGCACGCGCATCCGCGCCTCGAAGGTGCCAAAACCGTAGCGGGCGTTGGACTGCACCTCGGCGCAGGAAAAGGGCTGGCCGCCTGCGGGCCGGTCCGACAGCGTCAGTCGCAGGAGGCCTCCGCCGATGCGGACACTGTCCGCCGTCCAAAGGCAGTTCTGGTGCGCCCCGTTGGTCCAGCCATCCGAAACCAGCCATCGGACCGGGTCCAGCGTGTCGAATTCATCCATGAACGCGGCAGGAGCGGGGGAAACGCCTTGCGCCCTTGCCTCGGTCCAGAGCGGCACCGCGAAGGCCAACCCCGCTGCCGTGATCACCTGCCGGAAAATCCGCGCCATCTTCGCCCCTTGATGCTGTGCACGAGGGCAAGCGCCGCCCGGCGTCGCCGGGTTCCGCTTCGGTGGCGCTTTCTGCGCGGATCTTGGGGTATGCATCAGGCGGCGTCGTTGCGCCGGGCAGGCGATCTGGAAGGCGCGCGGTGACCCAATTGGCGCAGTCTATGCCCGTGCTGCCCGCCAGAAGGTTCTTGCGGCGCGATCAAGTATTCCCATTATGAGGTTGGTCGGGCTGCGATTTGCGACCTTGCCCCGCTCTCGGAAAAGGCTCAGAAACACGTCAATTGTGCAAATGCGATCGACGCAGAAAATATGCTTTAGATCGGGTCTTTGACTTAAGGATATATTATTTCGTCCTGTTATTTCGGTGTTTTGCGATAGTCTCACAGAGTTGACCGTGCATTTTGCATCAAAGCCGCAGACCATTTGCAGGGGGTCATATGTCACAAGACGGCGACGCAGGGCAGAGCGCAGACGCCTTGAGCATGGGGTCACGCCGGAAAGCGGCCCATCTGCGGGTCCCATTCGCCTTTGTGGCCCTTGCTGTGTGCCAATGTGCCTGCACTCTGGTGTTCACTGTCGACATCATCCTTGAACTCTGGTCCACGCAGCGCGACATTTTCCACCTTGGGCTGGAACTGACCGCCACCCTGGGTTTGTTCATCGGGGCCTTTTTTGGCGTGCATTGGGTCAGCCGACTGCTGCGAAAACAAGAAGATATGACGCGCAGTCTCACGGCGGCCAGCGGTGTGCTCAGCGACCTCATGGCCAGTTACTTCCGTCAGTGGTCCCTGACATCGGCTGAGATCGATGTGGCCACCTTCACGATCAAGGGGTTTTCGATCGCGGAAACCGCCGCGATGCGGAAATCGACAGAAGGCACGGTGAAATCGCACCTGAACGCCATTTACCGCAAGGCGGGCGTTCAGGGCCGGGGGCAATTGGTCAGCGTGCTGGTCGAAGATCTGCTGAACACCCCTTTGCTGGGCGAAGACAAGGCCCCGCATTGAGCGCCCCTTTCCGGGGCCAGTCGCCCCGCGTGGTCTGAGCCATCGCCCCGTGCTTGCGACAGCCGCGCTGGCCCGTTCAGCGCAATTGCCGTGCCGTTTCTTCGTGCAACTTTCGTTATAGACATCTTTTTTCCATCAATAACTTATCAAATTGAAGATTGACGGCGCACTGCTTGCTGCCTGACACAGCAATGAGGTGGCCGGGTTGCCTTTGGTCCCCTCAGGTCTTGCTGTCCCGGTCCTGCTTTCATTGACGGAACGTCCCTTGTCAATTTTCTCCTCGCTCAG
Source organism: Paracoccaceae bacterium (assembly GCA_027486345.1). GTDB lineage: Bacteria > Pseudomonadota > Alphaproteobacteria > Rhodobacterales > Rhodobacteraceae > Paragemmobacter. The sequence continues at coordinate 12,758 of JAIXPH010000057.1, read as the reverse complement.
GTCCCTTGGTCTTCAGCGCCACCGTCGCCACACTGTCGCCGCCTTGACCGTCCTTGGTCTTCTTGTCGGCTGCGTGCCGACGGCCAAGGAAGACGGTGACGTTCTGGCGCGCCTTGATCTTTCCCCGCGCGCGGGATCGGCGAGCGCCGGTCGAACCTCGCCCGGTGTGGCGGCCACCCGGATCGCCTATTTCGATGAGGCGGGGACGCAGCATGAGGTTGCGGAGGGCATTCAGCCCGCCGGTCCCGGCTACACGGTGAACCTGCAAGGTGTGTCCGTTCAGGCAGCGGCGGAGTCGCTGTTCGGTCAGGTCTTGCGCTTGCCCTACGTCATTGATCCCGGTGTCGAAGGCACCGTGACCCTGGCCACCGGCGGGCCGGTGGCGCAGGACAGGCTTGTTGGCTTGTTCGAGGCCGCCCTTGAAACCAACGGTCTTGCGCTGATCGACGCCGCAGAGGGCTACCGGATCACGCCGAACGGCGGGGAGGGGCCAACCTCCCGATTGTCCGCCGATGGCTACGGCCTGACGGCCGTGCCGCTCGGCCGGGTGAGCGCGGACAGGATGCTGGCCTTGCTGGACGGTTTCGCCGCCCCCGAGGGCGCCCTTCGTGCCGCGCCCGACGGCGACATGATCCTCATTCGGGGCAACAGCGCCGAACGGTCGGATCTGGCGGCCCTGATCGGCTCGCTGGACACCCCGTTCATGGCAAGCCCGACCTCTGGCATCGCCTTTCTACAATCGGCAGCGGCGGCCAGCGTCGCCGCCGAATTGCGCGCCGTGCAGGACAGCGGTGCCGAGGCGGCGGATTGGCAGGTTCTGGTGCTGGACCGGTCAAACGCCCTGATCATCCGCGCCTCCAGCCGAGGCGAGGTCGCGCGGGCGATGGAATGGGTGCGACGTCTGGACCAGACCGGTGGGGCCGGGGGCAGTGATATCGAGGTTTATCAGGTCCAGTTTTCCACGGCATCCTCTCTGGCATCGGTGCTGATGGCGACCCTTGGGGATAGTGGTGGTGCCGCGGCGCAAGAGGCGCCTGCCGCGGGTGGTGCCGAGGCCGCAGCAGACGGAGCCTTGGCGGTCAGCGCGCCGGATCAGGGCCTGCCTTCCGCGCTGGACATCGGCGGATCGGCGGGGTCTTCGGTCCATTTCACACCCAACGACGCCGACAATACCATCATCATCCGGGCACCTGCCCCGATCCGGCGGGAAGCGCTGGCCTTGCTGGCGGCAATTGATACCGCACCGGTTCAGGTCTCCATCGACGTGATGCTGGTGGAAGTGACGTTGAACAAGGCCACGCGGATGGGTGTGCAGGCCTATCTGCAGGATGCCGAGGCTAGCCTGATCGCCGGCACGGACTCCACAGCGGCCCTGACCCCGACCCTGCCGGGGGTCAACCTTGTGCTTGGCCGCAACACCGATCCGCGCGTGATCATCGACAGCCTGTCGCAGGTGACCGATGTCAAGGTCGTCTCGGCCCCCTCGGTCTCGGCCTTTGAAAACGAACAGGCCGAGATCAAGGTGGTCGAACAGGTGCCCATCGTCACCCAGCAGGTGCAGGCGACCACCGATGCGAATGCGCCAACGGTCAATTCCGTCGAATATCGGGATGCGGGGGTCATTCTGCGCGTGACCCCGCAGGTCAGCGGCTCTGATCTGGTCAACCTTCAGGTCAAGCAGGAACTGTCCGCGGTTGTCGGCCAGACCAATGGGCAGGCCACATTGACGCCGACCCTGCGCCAGCGGTCGATCACGACGCGGGTGGCGGTTTATGATGGCCAGACGGTCGCCTTGGGCGGGCTGATGTCCACCCAAAGCACCGGCAGCAAAGGGGGCGACGCCCTGACCCGACTGCTGGGCGGCCATCGGAGTGCGGAGACGACCCGCACCGAACTGGTCGTGTTCATCACGCCCCATGTCATCCGTGATCAGCAGGACGCCTCGACGGTGGCGCAGGAAATTCGTCGCAAGATGACGATGATGGGCGGGCAATGACCGAAACGGCCACCCCGCAGCTCAGCGCGGCTGGCGTCATCGACGACCCCTTGGCCGAGGCACGGCGCGTGGCGGCCCGCGCGGGCCTTTCCCTGATGGCCGAAGGGGACTGGCCGGATCAGATCCTGCTGCCACCTGACCTGTCCCTGCGCTTTCTGCGGACCGCGATGATGCTGCCCCTTGGCGTCGATCCCGTCACCGGGGCAGAGCGGGTGGCCATGACCAACCCGGATGACCACATCCAGCGCGCGGCCTTGTCGAGGGCGCTGGGCCGACCGATAGCGCCTGTCATCGCCTCGATCCCGGCCCTTGTGGCGCGGATTGACGGTCTGGTGGACCGTGCGCCGGTCCTGCCCACTGATCCGTCGTTACCATCCGAAGCGGACGGGGCCGACGACTCGGCGCTTGACGCGCCGACCGTCGCATTGCTTGACCGTATCCTGTCCCGCGCGGTCGAGGCGCGCGCGACCGACATCCATTTTGAACCGGGTGCGCAGCAGATGGCTGTGCGGCAGCGTGTCGATGGCATGCTGCGGCTGGTGATGACCGTGCCGGCGGCGACAGGGCGCGCGCTGGTGGCGCGGTTGAAAATCCTTGCCGGATTGAACATCGCGGAACGCAGATTGGCGCAGGACGGACAAATCCGCACCGTGATCGCGGGGCAGAAAACCGATATTCGTTGTGCCACCTTGCCGATGATCGAAGGCGAGGGCGCCACGCTGCGTCTGCTGGCAGGACAGGCACAGCTTCCAATGCTGAACCAGCTTGGCTTGACGGCGGATGCCGAACAGGCCTTTCGGCAGGCGCTGGACCACAGCAACGGCCTGATCCTTGTCACCGGGCCGACAGGCTGCGGCAAAACGACCACGCTTGCCTCGGCGACGGCTGCGCTGAACGTGCCGACGCGCAAAATCATCTCGATCGAAGACCCGGTTGAATATCAGATCCCCGGCATCTCGCAGGTGCAGGTCAACGCGCCGATCGGGCTGACCTTTGCCGCGGGCCTGCGGGCCTTCATGCGCGCGGACCCGGATGTGCTGCTGGTGGGCGAGGTGCGGGATCGCGAAACGGCGGCCATCACGGTTCAGGCGGCACTGACGGGCCATCTGGTGCTGACGACCCTGCACACCAACTCTGCCGCAGGCGCGGTGGTGCGCCTGACGGAGATGGGGATCGAGCGCTACTTGCTGGCCGCCACCTTGCGGTTGAGCATCGGGCAACGCCTTGTGCGACAATTGTGCCGCCACTGCCGCCGTCCTGATCCGACGGTTTCCCTGCCGTTTCCCCCCGCAATTCTCGCGCGGGCAGGGGGGGGCGCAGAGGTGCCGCCGCTGTGGCAGGCCGGGGGGTGCAACCAATGCGGCGGCACCGGCTATTTCGGTCGCGCCGCGATATTTGAGGTGCTGACGCTGGGCGAGACGCTTCGCAAAGCCTTGCTGGATGGCGCTGGCACGGCCGCGCTGCATCAGGCGGCACTGGCGCAAGGAATGGTGCCCTTGCTGGCCGACGGCCTGCGGCAGGTTCTGGACGGGCGCACCAGTATCGCCGAGGTGGTGCGGGTGGTGCAGGATGACTGACCTTGGCCTCCCGGCCCTGCTTGCGCGGCTGACGCGCCGGGGCCTGCGTCCGTCAGAGGCTGAGATCACGCTCTTCACGCAGGAATTGGCGTGGATGCTGCGATCCGAGGTCCCGCTGGGCCGGGCCATTGACCTGTTGCTGACCGAGGCTGGAACCGGTGCAATGGCCCCCGCGCTGCGCGGCATGCGCGCCGACCTGCGCGCTGGCAGTTCTCTGGCCGAGGCGATGGGACATCAGGGGGATACGTTTCCCGAAACCTACCTGCGTCTGGTGGCCATGGCAGAACGGGCCGGGACCCTGCCGATGGTGATGGCGCGGCTGCATGAGGGGCGGGCGCGGGCGGCGGAGTGGCGCAAGCGGGTGAGCAGCGCGATGATCTACCCCGCCTTCCTGCTGCTTGTGGCGCTGGCAGCCGTCGCCTTGATCGTCTTTGCGGTGTTGCCACAACTCCGCGCCATCCTGCCTGAAACCCCGGCTCCGGGCGGGTCGGACCGTGCGATCCGGCAGGTCATTGCGCTGTCGGACTGGATCGCCGCGCATGGGGTGGTGACGATGCTCGGGGCGCTGGGCCTGATGGCGGCGATGTCCGCCGTTCTGGCCAGACCGCGCGTCCGGCTTGCCCTCACCGAGACCGCCGTCCGCCTGCCCGTGATCGGCGGGCTGATCCGTCAGGCGCGGCTGGCCGAACTGACCCGGACGCTTGCCATGCTGATCGAGGCGGGTTTGCCCTTGGACGAGGCGCTGCGTCTGGCCCGTCGCGCCACACCGGCCCCCGCGCTTGTCGCCCTGCTGAAACGCATGGAAAACGCCCTGCGCGAAGGCGTGGATGTCACCGTCCCCCTGCGCGAGGATGCCTCCGTCCCTCCGCTGCTGGCCAGCCTGATGAAGGTGGGACAGGAAACCGGCAGTCTGGGCCAAAGCCTGTCACACGCCGCCGCGATCTTCGAGGAAAAGACCCGCTCTGCGCTGGACCGGTCGCTGGCCCTGCTGGAGCCCGCCTTGATCCTGATCATTTCGATAGCAGTGGGAAGTCTGATCTACTTGGTCATCGGCGCACTGATGTCGGTAAATGACTTGTTTCTTTAAGCCAAGGATAGCCCATGACCCGACCCACTGCGAAACAAGATCCGGAAGCTGGCTTTACTTTGGTCGAGCTTTTGGTGGTTCTGGTCATCCTAGCGCTTTTGGCCGCCTTGGTCGGACCAAGGGTGCTGGGCTATATGGGGCAATCGCGCGTCAAGACTGCCCGCATCCAGATCGCCGCCTATCAGACGGCCCTCGAACTTTATCATCTTGATCTTGGTCGCTACCCGCAGCAGGCCGATGGTCTGGCGGCGCTGATGACTCCCCCGGCGCAGGGTGAGGGCTGGAACGGCCCCTATCTGACAAAAGACGTGGCGGCGGACCCATGGGGCAATCCCTATCACTACGCGGTCAGCGGGGATGGCGCGGGGTACTTGCTTCTCAGCTATGGCGCGGATGGCAAGGAAGGCGGCGACGCGGACAATGCCGACATCACCCCGTGACCCCGAAGCCGGGCTCAGCTTGGTCGAGATGCTGCTGGTCCTTGCGATTCTGGCACTGGCCAGCGGACTGGTCCTCGGCCGGGGAAGCCCCGGGCGGTCCCGTCTGGACCAGGCGCAGCTTGCCTCCTTCCTGTCCGAGGCCCGGTCTGCCGCCATGCTGTCGGGCGAACCGGTCTTGGTTCTGGCAGAGGAGGGGGTTCTTTTCGCACGGCAATCGGGCGTTTCCATCGCTCAGTACCGCCCGGAAGGACGGCTGCAAGACGGAGGCGCGGTCCTGTTTCGCACCGATGGCACCAGCCCCGGTGGCCGTATCGCGGTCACTGACGCAGGCAAGACCTACGGTGCCGACATCCTTGATCCCAGCGGAGGCATCCTTGGCTGGCCCTGACCGCGAGGCGGGCTTTTCCCTGATCGAGGTGCTGGCAGCCCTCGCGCTGTCCACCCTGATGATCGTGGCCGCCTTCGAGACGTTCGGCACCTACACCCAGCTGACCCGGCATCGCGTGCAGGCCACCGCCGCGCGACATCTGGCCCGCCGTCTGTTGGCCGAGGGCGCGACCGGCCAAGGGCAAACTCAGGGGCTGCGTTGGCAGGCGGTCACGTACCCCCTTGCGCCGGGGGTGATCCAGCGGCGGATCGTCGTGTCCTCCCACACCGCCGTCATCTTGACCACGACCCAGGCCGAACTGTTAGGGGCCGCGCCATGAAACACCCCCCCGAGGCCGGATTTTCCCTGATCGAGGCGTTGGTCGCGCTGGCGCTGGGGGCGGTGGTCATGGCGGCTGTCCTTGGGACGGTCAGGACGGGGGCTGACATCGCCACGCGGTTTGTGCGCGCTGGCCAGCAGGATGATGCGGTGTCGCGCTTGGCCGATCTGATCACGGGGGACGTGCAGCATGCGGTTGGCCTGCCGGTCACCCGTGACGGAGCCCTGCTTTCGGGTGACGGGCGATCCCTGCGCTTCGCCATGCTTCCCCGTCCGGATAGTGCCGACAGCGATCCCGCGCCCGTCCTCGTCACCTATCGGGTCGCAACCGGCACGCCCATGCGCGTCACCCGCAGCGAAGGGCCGCTTGACAACGGGCGCCCCCGCGTCTCGACGGTGTGGGAAACCGACAGCCTTTTGCAGTTCGTCTATCTGGATGGTCGAAACCGGTGGCGCAGCCAGTGGCGAACCCCCGCCATAATGCCATACGCCATCGGGCTGGCGGTTGGGGCGGGTCAAAGCGACACCCCGCAAATCGTGGCGGCCTTTCTGCCGCTTTTGCCCATCGCCTGCGCCATGGGCGGGTCAGGCGCATTGGACTGCACGGTGACGGAGGTTCAGCCATGAGCCGCACCGTCGCGCCTGAACGTGGTGCCGTTCTTCTGATGGTCTTGATCGCCTTGGCCTTGCTTGCGGCCATCGCGGCAGCCATGGCACGGCTTTCGGTGGCGGCCATTTCTGCCTCAAAGGCCGAGGCGGCCCTGATGGCAGAGCAGCTTGCCCTTCCTTCGGTCTTGGCCATGGTCGCCGCGCGCCTGACCGGCCCCGATCCCGTCCCGCGCGATGGCTCGCCCGTCGCATTGGCACTGCCTGGCCGCCGGGTCGAGGTGCGGCTGCAACCCGTGGCCGGGCTGGTCAATCCGAACACTGCGCCGCAGCCCGTACTGGTCGCGCTGTTTCGGACGGCTGGCGTGCCGACAGTGACGGCCACCGCGCTGGCAGATCGCGTCATTGCCGCGCGCAGTCAGGACAGGCCCGCCGATCAAGCCCGCGCTTTCCGCTTTCCGTCAGACCTGCGGCAGCTTCTGGCAGACCACCCTGGCCTGTGGCCCAGACTGCGCGGGCTGGTCACGGTGCTGGGCGGCAATGTCAATTTTGATCCGGAGTCTGCCCCGCCTGTCTTGCGAGCGATGGTTCCTGCGGTATCGGCGGCAACACTCGATCTTTATGGCGGGACCGCTTCGGCCGACAGCGCCGCGTTCTATGAGCTTTACATTCGCAGCATCGATCCGCCACGCGGCGGGGTCACGCAAGTCTCGGTCCGGTTCGATGACACGGGCTATCGTGTCGTGATGGTGGCGTGGCCGGAACCGGCAACACCGCTTGCCGTGCCAGACACACCCGGAAAGACCGTTCCATGACCCAAGACAGACCGCCCGGCCTTCTGGCAGATGCCGTCGTGCAGGCAGAGGCGGCCCTGCCCGCGGGGTGGCGCGGCCTGACCGTGCTGGACATCGCACAGGCTGAAACGGCCCCGCTTGACGAATTGCCCGTCGCGCGCCGCATCAGCCTGTCCGTGGACCCAAGCCATGCTTTGCTACGCCACGTCAGCTTGCCCTCGGGGGCGGATGCGGCGCGCGCGCTTCCGATCTGGCTGGAGGAGGTGTCGCCTTGGGCGGCGGGCCATTACCTGTGGGACGCGATGAAAAGCAATGAAAGCAAGGAATGGGTGGTCGCGATCTTGCCCAGATCCGCCTGCCAAAGCGCCGAAGAACGTCTGGAACGGCGCGGCAGCGAGGTTGTCGAAATCACCGTGACCGCACCGGATGGCCAAGTCTTCCGCTTGCGCCGGGATGAGCAGGGCCGCAAGCGGCTGCGCCGAGGCCTGTCGCTTCTGGCCGGAACACTGGCCGCGGTGGGGATTGCCCTGACGGTGTGGCAAGGGCAGGCGGCGCTGACCAGCCGCGATGCGGCGCGCAAGGCCCAGATCGAAGCCGAGGCCTTGCAGAGAGAGTCAACCACAGGCTCTGCCACATCGGCGGCCCTTGCGTTTCGCGAGGCGCAGGCGGCAATCCCGCCGCTGGCAGATCGGCTTGCCTTTCTGGCGGCACGGGTGCCGCTGGACACATGGCTTTTGCACCTGTCCCTTGCGGGGACGCAGTTCACCCTGTCCGGGCGAAGCGCCGCACCCGAGCGGATCATTCCCGCGCTGACCGGCGGCACCGGGCCAATCCGCGCAGATGGCGTGGATTTTGATGGCGCCATCGCGCGTGACAGCCAGACCGGCCTGTTCTCGTTCACGATCACAGGCGCATTGACCCTGAGGGAGGGACCATGATCCGGGGAAACGCGTTGCTGCGGCTGTTTGCTGTGCCGGTTGCTGCCCTGATCCTGGGGTTTGCCTCGGTCGGTCTGGCCATCCAGCAACAGGGCCGTGCCGTGGACAGTCTTCGGGCGCTGGCCCTTTTGCGCCAAGAGGTGGCGACCGGTCCGGCGGGTCAGGCAGATCGGCTGCTCGTCAAGGGCGAGTCGGTGGGTCTGGCCCAATCGGCGCTGCAAGCCTTGGTGATCGATCACCTTGCCGCCGTGGGCCTGACGCCGGACCGTCTGGACCCTGCACCGGCCGAGGTGGGCACCCCCCTGACGCGGCTTCCGTTGGCGCTCGCCTTTGCGGGGACGGAACAGCAGGTCATGGCGGCCCTTGTCGCGCTGGACACTGCCGAACCGCTGCTGCGGATCGACCAAGTGTCGATGGATGGGCAGGGCGTCGAAGGGGGCATCGTGCAGGCAGATGTCGCGCTGTCCGCCATGGCCGCAGGAGTTGCGCCATGAAGGGGAACATCGGTCTGCTTGCCGTCATAGCCGCTGGCTTGCTGGTGCTGGTGGTGCTGGACCGTCTGTCGGGGGGCGATCCCGTCGGGGGTCCCGTGGGCAGCGACGCTGGGCAAAGCCTTGAGAGGGTCGCGAAGACCAATCCCTCCACGTTGCCTCAGGCCGTGCAGGACCATCCCTTGTTCCAGCCATCGCGCAACGCGGTGGCCAGGGGGATCGAGGCGCCGCTTGAGATTCCCTTGGTGCCGGAGCCTGCGCTTCCCGCGCCGGAGATGCCCACCCTCGTCGGGGTTGTGGTCGAACCGGCACCCGGGGGGGCTTTCCTTGTCGATGCCGCCGATGGGCAGGTGATCTATCTTGAACCCGGACAAATCGGTAGCGGGTTGCAACTGCGCAGCGTCAGTTCGGACCGGGCGACCTTTCACGGGGCCGATGGCGAAGTGACGCTCCTTCTGCCCACCGCGATCGAGCTCGCGGGGCCATGAGACCCGCCCGGACGCCGCTGCGGGTGATCGTGGGATGGCTGGGCTTTGCGGATCGGACGGTCGTCGCCACTTTCGCGGCCCTCGGAGGTCTTGTCGCCGCTGTTTCCGGCGCGCCAGCCGTCGCGGCCTCCCTCTACGCGTTGCTGGGCGGGTGCCGCGCGGCGATCATGCTGATCGATTTTCGCCACTACCTGATCCCGGATTTCCTGTCGCTTCCGCTGCTGCCTGCTGGTCTCTTGGTGGTCGCCATGGCCGACGACCCGGTGGCGCCACGGGTGGCAGCGGTGGCGGGGCTCTGGCTTTCGTTGCGGCTGTTCGCCAGTCTGGCCTATCGCGTCAAGGGCGTTGACGCCTTTGGTCAGGGCGATGTCAAACTGATAGCCGTTGCCGGGGCGTGGCTTTCTGCCGATGCCATCGCCACCTTCATTGTCGTATCGGCCTCAGCTGCCGTCGCCCTTCACCTTTTTCGCAATCATTTCCGCGAATCAGCGCGAGAAAGCCGTGTCCCGTTTGGCAGCACACTGGCACCGGTCCTGCTGATCACGGCCCTGCTGGACCTGGGCATCCGGCCCTAAACCAGATGCAGGAAACTCTAATGCTGAGGTTATAGGCGGTCCTCTGCGGCGCATTTTGCGGATGTTTTGGCATAGGCGAGGTCAGCCGATGGTGTATCCAAGAGGCAAGACCTGAAGAAAAAAACTGCAAGAAAATCAAACATTAATCTTGGCGAAAGGTTTTCACCATGCCGACCTACACGTTGAACGTAAACGGGGTCAACCGTACCGTAACGGTGCCGACGGCGGAGATGCCGCTGTTGTGGGTGCTGCGTGATTACATCGGCTTGACCGGAACCAAATACGGCTGCGGCAAAGAGCTCTGCGGGGCCTGTGCGGTGATGGTCGACAACAAGCGCGAACTGTCCTGCGACCTTGATGTCTCCTCGGCCGTTGGCAAGAAGATCGTCACTGTCGAAGGTCTGGCAGCCGATCCCGATGGCGCAAAGGTTCAGGCGGCGTGGATCGACAACAACGTTCCGCAATGCGGCTTTTGCCAATCGGGCATGCAGACCGCGACGACCGCCTCGCTGAAGGCAGGCCGTCACGGCAGCAAGATCGCCGCTGAGGTCAAGCATATCTGCGTCTGCGGCACCTATCCCCGCCTCAGCAAGGCCATGGGCACGCTCTGACCAGCGCATCATTCATTTCAAGGACGAGACCGACATCATGGACGATCTGACCTCTGCACTGCCAGCCCCGACGCGCCGCAGCTTTCTGGGTGGCATCGCCGCCGCCTTTACCGTTCCCTTCGCGGTCAGCTTCACGTCCCGTGCCGCCTTTGCGGCGGCTCCGGTGCAAATCGGGGCCTTCCTGCGGGTGGATGACACCAACACGGTGACCCTCAGCATTGGCTCCGCCGAGATGGGCCAGGGTATCATGACCGGCCTTGCCCAATTGGTGGCCGAACAGTTGCAGGTCGACTGGAGCCAGATGAAGGCCGAGCATGCCATCGGCGGGTCCGGGGCGGGCAATCCCTATGCCAATCCCCTGTTTCACGCCCAGATCACCGGCGGCAGCACCAGCATGATGGGCTGGTACAACCCGATGCGAACCGCAGCGGCAACCGTCCGCGACATGTTGATCGCCGGGGCAGCGGCCCAAACCGGGACCACGGGCTGGACCTTGGCGACGGGTGGCCGGGTGACGAACGGGTCTGAGACCTTGACCTTTGCACAGGTGGCCGCTTCTGCCGCCTCGATCACCGGTCTGCCGACGCCTGCCCTCGCGACCACCACCCAATTCATCGGCAAGCCGATGGCCAGGCTGGACACCCCAGCCAAGGTCAACGGATCGGCGGTCTTCGGCATGGACGTTCAGGTGCCGGGCATGGTGTTTGCCAGCGTCGTGCATTGCCCGACCTTGGGCGGCACGGTCGGCACGGTGCCGAAGTCCTCATCCGTCAAGGGGGTCACCCGGATCATCAACCTGCAAAATGCAGTGGCGGTGATTGCGGGCGACACCTGGACCGCCATGCGCGGTGCCAAGGATCTTGAGAAAAAGATCAAATGGGTCATCCCCACCGATACCTCGCGCAGTGACACCGCCACCCTGGCAAAGACGGCGCAAGCCCTGCTGACCTCCACAACCGCTCCGGCTTTTGTCGCCGAACGCATCGGCGAGCCATCGCTGAACGGGGCGGCAAAGGTTCTTGATCAGACCTACAGCCTGCCCTTTCTGGCCCATGCCTGCATGGAGGTGCTGAACTGCACCGCCGCCGTGACCGCCGACAAGTGCGAGGTCTGGGCCCCCACGCAGGGGCAAGAGTTCATCATCCCCGCCGTGGCCGCCGTTTGCGGACTGACCAAGGACAAGGTGATCTTGCACACGACCTACCTTGGCGGTGGGTTCGGACGGAAGATCGAGTCCGATTATGTGCTGCAAGCGGTGAAATGCGCCAAAGAGTTGGGCGTGCCGGTCAAGTTGATGTGGTCGCGCGAACAGGACTTCCAGAACGACCGGTATCGCCCCAGCGCTCTGATCCGAGTGCAGGCGGCGCTGGACGGGTCGAACGCCATCACATCGCTGATCTATCGCAACGTGTCGCCCTCGATCAAACTGCAACGCGGGCCAAGCACGGTGGTGAACCCGGAAGACACCGGCGCAGTCGCCGGGGCGAAGGGGCTGCCCTATGCCATCACGGCGCGACAGATCGAACATGTCGCCCTGCCGACCGATATCCCGCTTGGCTATTGGCGTTCGGTGGGCGAGTCCTACAACACCTTCGCCGTCGAAAGCGCCATCGACGAACTGGCCAAACTGGCGGGCATCGACCCCATCACCTTCCGGCGCGACCGGCTGTCGGGCGATGTCCGCGCGCAGGGCGTGCTGACGGCGGTCGAAACCCTGTCGGGCTGGAAAACGGCACCGGCCAAGGGCAGCCAGCGTGGTGTGGCCGTCCTGAAAGGCTTTGGCAGCTATGTCGCCATGGTCGCCGAGGTGACAAAGACCTCGACCGGGACGATCAAGGTCACAAAGGTTTCAGTGGCCGTGGATTGCGGTGTGGTGATCAATCCTGATCAGGTCGAAGGCCAGATGCAGGGCGGCATCGCCCATGGTCTGGCCGCCGCGATGTGGCATCAGGCAACGTTCGTGAAGGGCAAGGCGCAGGTCCAGAACTTCGATCGCTATCCCTACTACAAGCTGCAGACCATACCGGCGATTGCGGTCAAGATTGTCGCAAGCACCGCAAATCCGGGCGGCGTGGGCGAAACCGCTGTCCCTGTCGTGGCCCCCGCGGTTGCCAATGCCTGGGCCAAGCTGACAGGCACGCGCCTGCGGTCGCTTCCCTTCTATCCGAACATCAAGATGGGAGAGCTGTGACACCTCGTCCGGAAACCCCGGACCATGCGCCTGAGCGCGTCGAGGTGCCTTGGCGGGCAATGCTGTCGAAGGATTGCCCGCCCGACGTGTCTGGGGTTTCCCATAGAACACCTCCTGGTTCCTCAGTTGGTGCTCTCCACTAGGGTCAGGACCTATTGATCTTGCTGTTGCGGCATGATTCAGCCTCCGCAAGGAGACCGATCAATGAGCAACCTTTTCTGGCTGACCGACGTGCAGATGGCCCGTCTTCAACCCTTC
>JAIXPH010000044.1 GCA_027486345.1 Paracoccaceae bacterium | reverse complement strand
TCGCAGGCGGCTGGCCAGCCTCGGCGGAATGTGCCCACGCCCGCGCCGTCTTCATCGCCCGGATCACGCCCTGGCCGGTCGAGCCGCCGCTGCAGATCTGGAACTGTCCGATGCGGGCGTCCCTGAACCGGGGCAAAGCCCCAATGGAGCGGCTGTTTGAGATCGCGCTGCTTGGCAAAGGCGGACCTCTCCCGCAGTCACCGGACGGGAGCCCTGCCGAGTTCCATCTGGCCCAAGACCGGGCGGACGTCGACATTTCCGATCCGGCTTACGACTTCGTGCGCTCGATCCATGTGTTCCAGATCGAATACCGACGACACCGCAACAGGGACGGTGACTGCAACATCTGGTCTACAATCCGCGAGGGGACCTACGGCGAACAGGGTGACTTCGCCTGGGCGCGGTCCACGCCAGCCCGGGTTCCGTCCGCTTCAGCGTTCCGCCCGGGGACGAGCTGTTCTGACTATTGGTTCCGCGGCGTCTTCGTCGACTGGACTGACTACGAGGGCACCTACGGCTTCGAGGAGGTGCGCTACTGATGAGCTAGCCATACCGTCTCAACCGATACGATCGATAGACTGAGGCCCCCACAAACAGAAACGACGCCAGACCATAGGCCCGACGCCGCACTGATTTCCTCGTGGTAGTGGGAATCTAGCGCGAGCTTTGGACCCGTTCAACCGGCAAATGCCTTTGCCGGAACGAAATTTTGCACGCCTCGCAGTCTGGTGTCGCCCCTTGAAGGAACGACACGACATGGAACTCACGACCGGTGCCATCCTGCGCCGCATCACCGAAACCCCGCTCTCCACGGCGGCGCACAAGCTCGCGACGATCATCCTCGATGGGATCGCGTGGAAGCATGGCTACAACGGGCTGGAGCGCGGAACAGCCGCGTTCACGCTGGCACATCTCGCTGAGAAGATGGGGGTGTCACGGCAGCACCTGACGGCACTTCTGGTCGAGCTCGCCGCGTCAGGATTGGCGTTGGTCCGGTGGAAGCCGAATGGCAAATACGCACCTTGGCTGTTCCGGTTCGGGGGGCAAGAGTCTACCGCTGCGCCGCCAGATGTCGTGTCAGCCTCAGGCGACACATCACTATCTAGAGAATCTAAGAACAAAACTATCTTTGCAGGGAGGATTAAGATCGACATACGAACTAACGTCTATAAAACGCCTTGGGCAGATCTGATCAAGTCCGCTAAGGCATCCCTCGCATGTTGGAATGTCGACACGCAGGTCATCTGGGAGCGCTTCGTTGCGTTTAATCGGGCGCGTGGAAATGCGGCAGTCCCAGTGGGGTATTTGCTGGGTTTCATGCGGAGTTGGCGGACCTCGCCTCATGCGGAAGTGAAACCAGCTGCAGATGTAGCGGTAAAGCGAGCATCGACGCCGAGAGACTTGGAACTGCAGCGACTGATCTCAGCTGCACCGAGCAAGAACTGGCAGTTTCATCGGTCAGACCTTTGCAAGCTTGTCGGAGAACGAGAGTACGAGGCTCGTATCCTTGCCTTGGCAGAGCAGTTCAGCTGTGTGCCGTTTACGGCACGTCTCGCTGTTCATGGGCGGGCCGTACTTGCGGGGGAGATTCGACGGTAATGGCGCGTCTAGGCACCACGAGTTGCCCTGCTTTCGCCGGCGCGAAAACAATAGGTAGAGGAAGCCTTGAAGAGCTAGCCGTTAGATCTGGATATACTGGGCTTCGGGGTCGAATGAGCTTTCCCTCGAAAATCGGACAGTGACGGAAGCCAAAATCCGAGGGCTGATGATCTTCAAAACGAGAAGATCAGGATACGTGGAAACGCAGTAACCAGAATGGCCGCATTCAAGGCTCGCGTTGCGTTGGAGGCCGTGAAGAGGGAAGCGCGCGGTGTCTGACCTGGCCGCCGAATAAGGCGTACATCCAACGATGATCCATCAATGGAAGCGGTCGCTGCCAAGGCTGCGTTGGCGGCTGAGGTTGCCGAAGAAACGCGACTGGCCTGCTCCGATTGGGTGGTCCGGTTTCAGTCTTAGTGCATGGCGGGTCTTGGCGCTACGGTTTGGTTGGCCGGCGAAGCGGGTCCGGGTGGCGAAGCCGGCCACTGGATGACCTCAGGTGCCGGGGGGCGATACCCCAGTGATGAATGCGGGCGCTTGGTGTTGTAATGACGGCGCCAGCTTTCGATGATGATCTTTGCCTCGGCTAGGCTGTAGAAGATCTCCCCGTTGAGCAACTCGTCGCGGAGCTTGGAATTGAAGCTCTCACAATAGCCGTTCTCCCAAGGGGACCCTGGCTCGATGTAGGCGGCCTTTGCGCCGACGGCGGCGATCCACTCACGCACCGCCGTGGCGATGGACTCCGGGCCGTTGTCGGACCTGATGTGATCGGGAACACCACGCAGGATGAACAGATCAGACAGCACGTCGATCACGTCCGTTGATCGCAGCCTCCGGTCGATCCGGATTGCCAGGCACTCCCGGCTGAACTCGTCGATGAGGTTGAGCATGCGGAACTTCCTTCCGTGGTGGGTCCGGGCCTCGACGAAGTCATAGGACCAGACATGGTTCGGACGCTCTTGCCACAGACGGATGCACGACCCGTCGTTCAGCCAAAGCCGGCCCTTCGTCGGATGCTTCTGTGGGACCTTAAGCCCCTCCCGCCGCCAGATCCTCTCGACCCGCTTCACGTTCACCGACCAACCGGCCTATCGCAGCAAGGCGGTAATCCGGCGGTAGCCATAGCGGCCAAATTGCGAGGCGAGCGCGACGAGGTCCCCAGTCAGCGATTCTTAGTCGGCGCGCCCCTGCGGCACCTTCCGCTGTGTCGAGCGATGCTGTCCAAGCACGCGACAGACGAGCCGTTCCGAGATCCGGAACGTCTGCCTGACGGGCTCGATGCAAGCACGGCGGCGGGCGGGGCTCAGTAGTTTCCCCGTGCAGCCTCAGCCAGGATGAGCTTCTCAATCGTGAGATCAGAGACGGCCTTCCGCAACCGCTCCTTCTCCTTCTCCAACTCCTTCAGCCGCTTCACTTGGTCGGTCTTCAACCCGCCGAGCTTCTTGCGCCACCGATAGTAGATGAACTGCGTTACGCTGATTGAACGCACCGCTTCGGCCACTGACTGGCGTTGCGACAGCAACACGTCGACCTGCCGGAGTTGGCGATAATCTCCTCCGGCTTGTGCTTTTTCTGGGGCATTCCTGCATCCTCCGAATGGCTCGAAAGCCATACCTCAGGGAGGACCACTTTTTGGGGGCAGACCAGAGAGATGCCGTGAGGCTGAAGACAGCGGTGCAGCGCCGAACGGGTCAGTGCGCAATCGACGGTTGCAGAGCATAGATGCAACCAAGCGGGAGCAGCGCATGGCGCCGGAACGCTACGACTGAGCCTCTTCGGCCTCGCTCAGCACGGTGGAGCGAGGCTCGGTCGGCCCGGTCTTGATATCCGCGACCGTCGCCCGCTTGCGCCACTTCGACACCGTCTTTGGATTGACTCCAGGTTCCTGGTTCAGCTGCGCGAGCGAAGCTTGCGATCGCTGTATTACTGCTCTGACGGCGTGCGTAGTCATGGCGCTCCCGTGACGAACCTGTCCCATAGTGCTTCTTTCCAATCCTACGAACGGAACGCACCATCAAACCGTGGGATCAAACACCTAGCCCGACGAAAGTCGCTTTCCGTTGACAAAGACACTCAGACGGTCGCCCGGCACGCTGACGGTGACCGGTTCGCCCGTCCGGGCGGGGCTGGTGCCACTGGCGCGGACCTTGACGCGATGCGCGCCGCGGTCGATCCCGATGACCTCGTCCGAGCCCTCGAACCAGATGCGGGCGACGCGACCCTCGATATGCCCGCCCGTCGGGGCGAGTGTCGCGTGTTCGGGGCGGAAGCCGATCTTCAGCTCGCCTTGCGGCAGGGGGCCGGTGACGGGGACGGACAGGCCGGTGCCCGGCACGACGATCCGGTCTGCCTCGCGCAGGGCGGGCAGGAAGTTCATGGCGGGCGAGCCGATGAACCAGCCGACATGTTCTGTGGCGGGCCGTTCGAACAGTTCCGTCGGGCTGCCCATCTGGACGACCTCGCCATGGTTCATCACCACGATCTCTTCGGCGAAGGTCAGCGCCTCTGTCTGGTCATGGGTCACGAGGACCATGGTGACGCGGAATTCCTCGTTGATCTCCTTGAGGATGCGGCGCAGGTCGAATTTCAGTTGCGGGTCGATCACCGTCAGCGGTTCGTCCAGAAGGATCGCTGCCACATCCTCGCGCACCAGTCCGCGGCCGAGGGAGACGAGCTGCTTCATGTCTGCCGTCAACGCATTGGCCGGACGTTTCAGCCACTGGGTCAGGCCCAGCCGTTCGGCCACGGTTTCCACCCGCGCCTTGATCTTCTGCGGCGACGCCCCGCGGCAGACCAGCGGAAAGCCGAGGTTTTCGCCCACCGTCATCGACTTGTAGATGACCGGCACCTGAAAGACCTGCGCGACGTTGCGCTTGCCGGTGTCGAGCGCCGTCACATCCTGCCCGTCAAAGAGGACGCGCCCCTCGGACGGGCGCAGGAGGCCCGAGATGATGTTGAGCATGGTGGACTTGCCGCAGCCCGACGGGCCGAGCAGGGCATAGGTGCCGCCGTTGCGCCATGTCATGTGCAGCGGCTTGAGCGCGTAGGGCGCGCCGGGTGCGTAGGCATGGGCGAGGTTTTCGAGGATGATCTCAGCCATGGACCGGTTCCTTCTCGATCAGGCGGCCCTGCGCATCGAAGACGAGCGCCTCGCCCAGATCGAGCGACAGGGTGATGGTGGTGCCGAGGGCGTGGTTCGTCACAGTGCGTTCCAGCATGACCAGCGCCTGACCGGCGGCCTGCAGATGTGTCACGGTTTCCGACCCCGACACCTCGGTCAGCGACACGCGGGCGGAGAGATCGCCCCCCTGCCGGATCGAATGGGCGCGCAGGCCCAGCGTGTAGCGCCCGGCAGGCAGGTCGCGGCCCAGCGCGCGGGCGGGCAGATCGGCCAGACGATCCAGCCGCAACTGGCCACCCGACACCTCCATCTCGATCAGGTTGATGGGCGGGTCACTGACCACCTCGGCGGCGCGGGTGGTGCCGGGACGGGCATAGACGTTCTGCGGCTCTCCGGACTGGATGGCGCGGCCTTCGGCCATCAGGATGACGTCATCACCCATCTGCAACGCCTCGCGCGGGTCGGTTGAGGCGTAGATGACGATGGTTTCGCGTTCGGCCTTCAGAAGATCGACCAGTTCCTCGCGCAGTCCCTCGCGCAGCTTGTAGTCAAGGTTCACGAAGGGTTCGTCCAGAAGAACCACGGGGGCCTTCTTCACCAGCGCGCGGGCGATGGCGACGCGCTGCTGCTGGCCTCCCGAAAGCTGGCTGGGGCGGCGGTCGATCATGGTGCCGAGGCCGACGCGCCCCAGCATGTCACGGGCGGCCTCGCGCGCCTTGTCTTGCGGTACCTTGCGACGGACCAGCGGGAAGGCCACGTTGTCCAGAACCGACAGGTGCGGGTAGTTGATGAACTGCTGCGTCACCATCGCGACGGGGCGCTGCCAGGAGGCAAGGCGCGACCAGTCCTTGCCGTCCAGCGCGATCCTGCCGCGGTCGGGTTCGGCCAGACCGGCGATTGCCCGCATCAGCGTGGTCTTGCCTGCGCCCGTACGGCCCAGAAGCGTTGTCAGCCGGCCCTTGCGGAAGCTGACGGTCACATCGTCGAGATGCGCTACGGGGCCTTCGGCCAATGTGAGGTTGGAAAGTTCGAGCATCAGCGCACCGCCCCGGCAAGACCGCCGCGAGAAAGGAACCGTTCCACCACGAAGGCCAGCACGGCCAGCGGCGCGACCGAGACGATGGCTGCGGCGGACAGCGACCACCACGGCGTGACGGAGGAGTTGAGCGCCACGAGCGACACGGGCAGGAGCTGCACTTCGGTGAAGGTCATGGTGAAGGCGAAGAAGAAGTCGTTCCAGCCGAAGATCAGGCAGAACATGGACGCGACGACGAGGCCGGGCAGGGCATTGGGCAGGATCACCCGCAGGAAAGTGGTGACGGGCGTGCAGCCGTCCATCCACGCCATCTCGTCCAGCCCGCGGGGGACAGAGTTGAAGAAGTCCACCATGACCCAGACCGCTATGGGCATCAGCATCGCCACATAGATGAGGATGAGGCCCGGCAGCGTGTCCAGAAGCCCGAGGAAGCGCAGCATCAGGAAGAAGGGGATCGCAAGGACGATGGGCGGCATGATGCGCTGGCTGATGAAGAAGAAGGTGATGTCCCCGTTCCCCAGCGGCCCCGCCTTGAAGGTGAAGCGCGACAGGCCATAGGCCGCCAGCGTCCCGAGGACGAGGGCAATGGCCGATCCCGACAGCGTGACGATGGCGGAATTGGCATAGGGTTTGAGGATGTTGATCCCGCCGACACCCCCGAACAGCGACTGCCATCCCGCGAGCGAGGGTTCGAATTGCAGCCATGGCAGCCATTTGGCCCCGGCGGTCACGGAATTGGCGGTCTTGAAGCTGGTCGAGATCATCCACAGGAAGGGAAAGATCACGAAGGCCGACCACAGCAGGACGGCAAGGTATTTGAGGGCGAGGTAGAAGGTTCTCATGTCCGGTCCTTCACCATCAGGCGGATCAACGCCTTGGCGATCAGCGTGAGTGCCACGCTCATGACGATCAGGTAGGTGAGCGAGAGCGAGGCCGAGTAGCCGATCTGGAAGTCGCGCATCCCGCGGATGTAGATGTAATAGCTGGTCGTTTCGGTCGAAGTGCCGGGTCCGCCCGAGGTCAGGACATAGACCGTCTCCATCAGTTTCGACGCCTCGATCAGCCGGATCAGGATGGCACCGACGGAGATTGCGCCCATCATCGGGAAGGTCACCGACAGGAAGGTGCGGATCGGCCCTGCGCCGTCGATCCTTGCGGCAAGGAAGGGTTCGTTGGGCAGGGACAGAAGGCCCGCGAGCAGCAGCAGGAACATGAAGGGCGTCCATTGCCAGACTTCGACGATCATCACGGCGGCAAAGGCGTGCCCTGCCTGCGACAGCCAGGGCTGCGCGCCGATGCCGATGGCGTCGAGGATCGGGTTCAGGGGCCCGAGGCTTTCGTGGAAGATGGTCCGCCAGATCACCGACATGACCACGGGGGTCGTCATCATGGGCACGAGGAACAGCACGCGGAAGAAGCGGCGCGCGGCGATGTCGCGCCAGACGAGCAGGGCGAGCGCGAAGCCGAGCGTGTATTGCAGCAGCACGGTGCCCACCGTGAGGACGGAAAGGCGTGTCAGTGCCTCCCAGTAGCGGGCGTCTTCCCAGAGCCGCGCATAGTTCTCGCCGCCGATCCAGTTCAGGCCCGGGTTGTAGACATCCCAGGACGAAAAGCTGACGCGGATCGTGAACAGCAGCGGAAACAGGATGATCGCCACGAGGACCAGCAGCCCCGGCAGCAGGAAGATGTATTTCTGGCGGTACATTGGGGCTCACCGTGAGGGTAGGGGGGCCGCAGGGATGCGGCCCCCCGATGGTGTCGCGACTTACTTGTCTTCCAGTGCCACGACGTTGGCATAAGCCTCGCGGACGCGGTCCACGCCGATGCGGTCGACGATCGCCTTCCATTCGGCGGCGACACCGTCCAGCGCCTCCTGCGCCGTCGCCTCGCCCGACTGGGCACGGGCGACGCCTGCGGCAAGCGAGGACATGAATTCGCCCACGCCCGGCACGCGCAGGTCGAAGACCTGGTTCTTGCCACCGTCGATGGCCTTGAGCGTGTCGGTATAGGTCGTGGCGGTATTCACGTCCCAGCCGAGTTCGGTTTCATAGAAGGCCGGGTCGAAATGCGCCTCGCGGTAGGGGTTCACACCGAAACGGCCAATCTGCAGGTCGGCAAGCGTGTTTGCCTCGTTGCCGAAGAAGCAGAGGTAGTCGAAGGCCATGTCCTGGTTTTCCGACGCGGATGCGACGGCCGAGGACCAGCCCCAGGTCACGTAGGGCGCGGTGTTCGGGGTGTCGAACTTGTCCCACTGTCCGGTGGTGCGGTTCCAGACCTCGGTCGCGCCCGGAAGCGGGGCTGCGGCCACCTTGTTGCGGATCGGGCTGTCTTCCTGCATCGCCTGGATGAAGGCATCGTCCCACGAATAGGACATCAGCGCCTGACCGCCACCGAAGGAGAAGATCTCGTCGCCCAGACCGAAGGAGGTGCCACCCGGAGGCATGGAGGCCTGCGCCGCCACGAACATCTCCAGCCCCTTGACCCAGCCGGGGGTGTTGACCAGCGGCTCCATCGTTTCGAGGTCGAAGAAGAAGCCGCCCTTGACGTCGGGATGCTTGGCATAGGCCGCGACGCGGCTGATGAAGGCCGAGAACATCAGGTCGTCGCGCTTGGTCACTTCGGCCGTACCGAAGTTCGGCGCGCCGTCGCCGTCCCAGTCCATGTTGTTGAAGACGGCGGCGACCTCGTTGTATTCCTCCCACGTTGCGGGGACGGTCAGGTCACGCCCGGTCTTTTCCTTGAACAGCGCCTGCATCTCGGGGTTCGAGAAGACGTCCGAGCGGTACTTCAGGTAGTGCCGGTCGCCGTCCATCGTGTAGTTCAGCATCTTGCCGTTCCACGTGGCCACGCCCTTGTAGGTCGGCGTCACCGACTGCATCCCCGAAACCTCCTGATAGGCCTGCGGCACTTCGGCGAGGTAGGGGTTGAAGTCGCCCAGCCAGAGCGAGGCGAAGAACAGCACGTCATAGGCCTGCTGCCCGGTCTGGAACGGGATCATGATGCGCTGGAAGAGGTCGCCGAAGGGCACATGCACCACGTTGACCGTGGCCCCGGTCAATTCCTGGAACTGCTGGGCGTGCAGTGCGCTCGGCTCGCCGATCACGGGGATGGCGTGGGTGATGATATTCAGCGTGCGGCCGGAGTAATCCTTGGCATCGATCGAGGCGAAGGAACATGCGCCCGGCACGTCTTCCTTGATCCCGTATTTCGAATAGTCCTGCGCCGCCGCCAGTCCGGCCGAGATCATCAGCGCGGACGTGGCAAGCAGTGCCCCCCGAAGGGTGGTCTTGGTGGTCATGTCGTCTCTCCTCCCAGTGATTTCCGTCGTGGATGGTGTCCGCCCTCAGGGAACGAGGACGGCACGACCCTTGATCAGCCCGTTGTTAAGGTCCTGAAGCGCCTGGTTCGCATCGGCCAGCGCGTAGTGTCTGGTGTGCAGCTCCACGAGGCCGCGGTCGGCCAGCGCCATCAACTCGGTCAGTTCGGCCCATGTGCCGACGAGGTTTCCGATGATGTTCTTCTCGGTGATCACCATGTCCACGGTCGGGACGACGATGTTCTCGCCATAGCCGATCACGTAGTAGCTGCCCGCCGGGCGGGTCATGTCGATGCCCTTCTTCGTGGTGCCCTTCTCGCCCACGAAATCCAGCACGGCCTCGGCACCCTTGCCGCCGGTGAGCGCCTTGACCGCCTCCACCTCGCCGCCATCGGCCTTGACCAGATGGTCCGCCCCGCCCTGCGCGGCGAGTTCCAGCGACCGGTCCGAGATGTCGACCACGATGATCCGCGCCGAGCACATGGCCCGCAGCACCTGGATGCCGATATGGCCCAGACCGCCCGCGCCGATGACGACGACCGACTGGTCGGGCAGGAGCTGCTGCGCGGCCTTCTTTGCGGCGCGATAGGCCGTCAGGCCCGCATCCGCGTAAGGGGCGACATCCTTGGGGGCCAGCGTCCTGGGCAGCGCGATCAGGTTGCGCGACGAGGTGTGCAGGAATTCGGCATAGCCGCCGTTGGAGTCCAGCCCCGGAAACTTGCCGTCGCCATGCATGTCATGGCCGCGACGGCAGGCGATGCAGGTGCCGCCCGTGACCTTGGGATGGACGATGACGGGATCGCCTTTCTTGAAGCCTTCGACCTCGGGGCCGACCTCCTCGATCCAGCCCGCGTTTTCGTGGCCCATGATGAGAGGCAGCAGGCCGGTGCCGGTCGGGTCGGTATGCGGCCGCCAGATGCCTTCGATGATGTGCAGGTCGGTGCGGCAGACGCCTGCGCCACCGATGCGGACGATCACATCGTTCGACTTCTGGATCTTGGGGTCGGGAACGTCCTGCATCGTCACCCAGGTCGGTGCCGTCAGGGCGGGATCGTATTGGTGAAGAACCTGTGCTTTCATCGTCATGCGCCTTGGAAAGACCGCCCCGATACCGGCGGCACGGGAAGAGCAGTGGTGCATGTCGCGGCTGTCGCAAACGCTGCGGCGCAGCATGGGCAGTGTGCGCACAGCTCCTTTACAGGCGGCCGTCCGGCCTGTTCATTTTGCGGACAGAGACGGGACAGCCCTCCAAGGGGCGGGGGTCGCGCCCCCTTCGACTGTCCAGAAAATGGACATTCTGGCGGCGAATCATGTGCCGTGGTTGACTCTGCGGCCCGAACACCCACCATCGCCCCTGTGCCGAGGAGCGGGAGGTGACTTGGCGATGGAAATCCGCACGACCGCGCTCGCGCGCGCACGCCACATGCTCGAAAGCCAGGGAAAGTTTCCAGGCGGCGCGCTTCCGGGTGACATATCGGAAAGCTGGCTGCGCAGTCTGGACCTGGGGCTCGATCCGCTGGCGCGCCACGAAAATCTGATGCTGAGCGATACCGAGTTCAAGCTGACGCAGGACCACCACGCCGATCTGGTGCGTTTCGCGCGACCCGAACTGGAACTGCTGTTCGACCAGATCGCAGGATCGAACTTCATGATCGCGCTCGGCTCGCCTGAAGGGGTGGTGCTGGAAACGCTCGTGGACACGGAATTCGCCGAAAGCGATGCGGGCAAGGCGGTCGTTCCCGCCTCCGTCTGGACCGAGGAGCTGCGCGGAACGAATGCGCTGGGTCTGTGCATCTCGACCCGACGACCGGCACAGGTCTACGGGGGAGAGCATTTCCTGCGGGCGCATTCGGACGTGTCCTGCATCAGCGCGCCGATCTTCGACGGGCGGGGTGGCCTTGCGGGCATTCTGGATGCCTCCTCGCGCTCGACCGTGCGGCAGCAGCACACGGCTGCCCTTGTCCAGATGTCGGCCAGCAATATCGAGAACTGCCTGATCCGGTCGGCCCATGACCGGCGCATCGTCCTGCAATTCCACCCGCGTCCGGAATATCTGGGAACGCTGTCGGTCGGGATGCTGGTGCTGGAGGAGGACTTCTCGATCCATGCGATCAACCGCAAGGGCGAGATGTTTCTGGCCGGCATGCGCAACCTGATCGGCACCAGTTTTGACAGCCTGTTCGAGCAGCGCTTCGAGGATGTCGCCCTGCGGCTGGCCCAGGGCGAGACGCTGCGGGTGCGCGACCGCATGGGATCGGCCGTATCGATGCGCTGCGTTGCCAACCGCGCGAGTTTCGCGCTTGCGGTCCGGCTGTTTTCGGCGGGCACTGCGCGGCAGGCGCGGCCAGCCGTGCCGCAGGCGCCCGAGATGCGGAACCTGTTCCGCGATGTGGTGATCGAGGACGAGGAGCTGGTCCGCAGGCTGCGCCCGCTGCCGAAGGTCGCGACCGCGGGAACCCCGGTCTTCATCCAGGGGGAAACTGGAACGGGCAAGGAAATCATCGCTCGCCTCGCCCACGCGGCGTCCGGCCGCTTCGGGCCTTTCGTGTCGGTGGACGCCCGAACTCTCGGCCTCGATGCGGAAGCTGCCCTTCTCGGTAGGCCCAAAGGTGCGCCGGGGCTTCTCGAACAGGCCGCGCATGGGACGCTTTGCATCGACGAGGTCTCGGCGCTGGGACATTCCGCGCAGGCGACGCTGTTGCAGGTGCTGGATCACGGATCGTTCAGGCATCCGGCGGACGGGC
Organism: Paracoccaceae bacterium; assembly: GCA_027486345.1. Lineage (GTDB taxonomy): Bacteria > Pseudomonadota > Alphaproteobacteria > Rhodobacterales > Rhodobacteraceae > Paragemmobacter. The sequence continues at coordinate 47,182 of JAIXPH010000044.1, read as the reverse complement.
GCGAAGTTCGGTGCCCCGTCCTCTTCGTCAGCACCGCGACCGTCAGCCTGACCGACGAGGTCGCGGCAAGCCGCCTGCTGCCCGCCCTCCGCTATAGGATCGAGGGCTTCTCGATCCTATTGCCGCCACTGCGGGACCGCAGCGATCTGGATGCTCTGGCGCGCCGCTTCGTGCACGCGCAGGGAGAAGGCTTCGAGATCGATCCTTCTGCCCTGAATTTGCTTGCGCGGCATGATTGGCCCGGAAATCTGCATGAACTGCGGTCGATCATCGCCAAGGCCGTGATACAGGCAGCAGGGTCCAAGCTGCACGCCGAGGATTTCGCGCCTCTGCTACCCAACAGTTACACGCCACAGCACGTTGTCGAAGCATGCCCGCAATGCGCCGGTGTGCCGTGGAAGGAAAGCCAGTGCCGCGCTATCCGCGATGCCGTCCGCCAGACGGGTGGCATCGCGCAGGCGGCAAGAGCCTTGGGTATTTCGCGAACGACGATCTACAGGCACTTGCTGGTCCCATGTTGACAAGGGCGCGGGTGGCGAGCCGGTGGAAAAGATGGCCTTGCAAACCGCGTCGGATAGGCGGCATAAAGACGGTCGTCCAGCGGGACAAGCTTGTGGCGCTGGAACGCGACGATTGCCGCTTCCTAGACTTTGGTCAAAACCGTCGAGCGCGGTACCGTCGGCCCAGTCTTCATATCCTCGACCGTCGCGCGCTTCCGCCACTTCGCCACCATCTTCAGGTTAATGCCAAGTTCCTAGCTCAACTGCGAGAGCGAAGCTTTTGATCGCGCTGTATTGCAGCTCTGACAGCGTGCGTGGTCGTGGCGCTCCCGTGACGAACTTGCCCCATAGTTCTTCCTTCCATTCCATCGAAAGAGTCGCTTCATCAAACCGTTGGTTCAAACACCTAGGGCGGAAGTCTCGCGCCAAGCCCGACAAACACGAGTGGTCGAGCGCATGCGATAACTCCATTAACGAACCGGTTTCACCCACAAATGACCCCGCTTTTGGATATGCGTCAAATCAGCATGAGGCTGTAAGTCATGAAGGAAGTCAGCGCTGGCCGAATTAAGGTTCAGCCTGCGCTCCACTTTGACCATTTGAAACAAGGGTCAAACCCTTCTCAGGCGTGAGGGCTTTCGAATAATCTCGACAAAAGCGCGCGACGTCTTGAGTCTCAGGGAGAGTGTGCCATCCGTGGGATATGTGACGAGGCGGCCCACTTTGCTATTGCAAGTGCATGCATAGACGGCGCAGCGGCTCGTGGAGCGCGAGGAACCTAACTCCGCCCAAGAAACTCGCCGCCCCAGTGATGGAGCAGCGCAATCTTAATTCCGCGTCGAATCGTGATTGGGACAGGCCTATGTTCGCGAAAGCAGCGCGTCGGGGCGCATGCGGGCGATGCCTTGGGTGATGAGGGCGGCGAGGACGACCTTGATTAGGTCGCCGGGGAGGAAGGCCGTCACCATGAGGGTGGCTTCGCCGAGGGACTTGTCCAGCATCAGGGCAAGGCCGGGGATGCCGAAGGCGTAGAGCGCGATCACGCCACCGAGGAAGGCGCCCAGCGCGGAGGCGGGGAGGATGGCAGTGCGCAGCTTTTCCGTCACGAGGCCTGCGACGAAGGCGGCGACGGGGAAGCCGATCAGGAAGCCCACGGTGGGCGAGGCGAAGACGCCGAGGCCGCCGCGTCCGCCGGAGAGCAGCGGAAGGCCAAGCGCCAAGAGGGCGAGGAAGAGAAGCACTGCCAGCGCGCCGCGCTTGGCACCCAGCACCGTGCCGCAGAGCATGATGCCGAGCGACTGGGCGGTGATCGGCACGCCGAAGGGCAGCATGATTTGCGGCACGAAGCCCAGCACTGCGATCAGGGCGGCGAAGAGGGCGATATGGGCAAGGCTACGTTCCATGGCAGTCTCCTTTTGCGTGGTGGTCCGTCTAGTCTGAGCCGCCCCGGTCGCGCAAGTCTGCGTGTATAGAGCAGCCTCGAAAGACGGCGTGGTTCATGGCCTGATGCAGGACTGATAGTGGAAAGTCCAGCGGTCAAACCCGGTGGCCCCACAAGCCTGCCGGATCGACACTGCCCAATCGCTGCACATCACGCGAACAAGTTCACGCATCCGACACGGCTTCAAAGCCTTCGCCGGATCACGTCCTGCAGTATTTCCCGATGCGAAGTCAGGTCCGCCACGATCCTCTTCAGCCGGGCATTCACGTCCTCGAGCTGCTTGAGCCGCTTCATCTCGGTCGGAAGCAAACCAGTATACATCTTCTTCCAATTGAAGGAGGTCGCCTGACTGATCCCAGCCTTCCAGCAGATCTCCGCAACCGGCGTTCAGACTTCGCCCTGCTCGATGATGAACGCCTTCTGCACGTCCGTGAAATTTCTCGCCGTCAGTTGTGGAAAGGAGGGGATCCTCGCGAGACGGGCGAAAATAACCGCAGAGAGCGCGCGTCGCTGCATCGCCCGCCGAGGTCCGATCGACGACCATACCGAAACACTCGCCAGTGACGATAGAACACTTGGTTGGACAATTTGCCATTCCGGTGTGGCCCGGGCTCCAGTCTGTGCGCCGGGACAAGTGCCACCAAATTGCGCTTCAGCCCTCCCTGAAACAGCGCTGCTCGGAGGTGCCTCGCCTTCCTGCGTTCGGCGTTTAGTAGAACGGAAAGCACCGGGTCGCACTGTCGGCGTGAGGGAATGCTCTCGTTTCTGTGCAGAAACGCCGAAGACGGCAGAGAACACATTGATCAGCGTGCCGCCGCGAACAGGTCCTGCACGTCAAGGTGTACGGCCAGATGGTCCACCAGCGCGTCGAGCGTGGCTTCGACCGTAGCCAGATGGGATCGCGGCGCGGCCTTGATGCCGAGACGGACAAGAAAGGCTGCGCGGAAGGCGTCAGAAGTGAACAGACCGTGCAGATAGCTTCCAGCGATCCGTCCATCTGCGGTGGCGGCACCCTCCGGGCAACCGTTCACAACGGCGAAGGGGCGCTGGCAGTCAGCGCCATGGGTACGGCCGATGTGAATTTCGTACCCGTCGACGGACAGGCCGGTTCCGGTATGGGTTACTGTTACTCGGGCAAGTCGCTTGTTAGGTGACATGACGGTTTCCACGTCCAGCAACCCCAACCCCGCCGTTTCGCCCGCCGGTCCTTCGATCCCGTCAGGATCGGCTACGGACCGCCCTAGCATCTGGTAGCCGCCGCAGATGCCCAGCACATGCCCGCCGCGCCGAACATGAGCCGCAAGGTCGATGTCCCACCCCTGTGCGCGCAGAAAGGCCAGATCGCCGCGCGTGGATTTCGATCCCGGAATGATCACCAGACGCGCGTCACCCGGAATGGCCTCTCCCGCCCTGACCATGACAAGGTTCACGCCCGGCTCGGCCTTAAGCGGGTCGAGGTCGTCGAAATTCGCGATGCGCGACAGGGTCAGGCAGGCGATGGTGATCCCGTCGCCGCGCGGGGAGGACGCGATGTCCAGCGCATCCTCGGCCGGCAGGAGATGGGCCTGCGGGAACCACGGCACCACGCCGAAGCCGCGCCAGCCCGTGCTGCGTTCGATCAGAGCATAACCGTCATCGAAGAGCCGCGGGTCGCCGCGGAACTTGTTGATCAGGAAGCCCGCCACCATGGCCGCATCGGCGGGGTCGATCACCGCCTGCGTGCCCACGACCTGTGCAATCACACCGCCACGGTCGATGTCGCCCGTCAGGATCACGGGCACGTCGGCGGCGCGCGCAAAGCCCATGTTGGCAATGTCGCCCGCGCGCAGGTTCACCTCGGCAGGGCTGCCCGCGCCTTCGACGATCACAAGGTCATGCGCGGATCTCAGGCGGTGGAAGCTTTCCAGCACCGCGCCCATCAGTTGCGGCTTCAGCGCCGCATAGTCCCGCGCCCGCGCGGTCGTCAGGCGCTTGCCCTGCACGATCACCTGCGCGCCCACATCCGATTCCGGCTTCAGGAGCACGGGGTTCATGTCGGTATGGGGTTCCAGCCCGCAGGCCATCGCCTGCATCGCCTGCGCGCGCCCGATCTCGCCCCCGTCCACGGTCACGGCGGCGTTGTTCGACATGTTCTGCGGCTTGAAGGGCGCGACCGACAGCCCGCGCCGCCGCGCCGCGCGGCAGAGGCCCGCGACCAGCATCGACTTGCCGACGTTTGAGCCGCAGCCCTGGATCATCAGCGCGGGCATCGGATCAGAACTCCACCCCCGGCTGGCCCTTGATGCCCGACCGGAAGGGGTGCTTGACCAGCGTCATCTCGGTCACCAGATCGGCGGCTTCGATCAGCGCCTCTTTCGCGTTGCGCCCCGTCAGGCAGACATGGGTCAGCGGCGGCTTCTCCTCGCGCAGGAACTCCAGCACCTCGTCGAGGTCGAGGTAGTCGTAGCGCAGCGCGATGTTGATCTCGTCCAGAAGGACGAAGCGGATCTCGGGGTTGCGGATCAGTTCCTTCGCCTTTTCCCAGCCCGCACGCGCGGCGGCGATGTCGCGGGCCTTGTCCTGCGTTTCCCACGTGAACCCCTCGCCCATCGCGTGGAACTGGCAGAGGTCGCTGAAATTCGCCTCGATCAGGCGGCGTTCGCCCGTATCCCACGCGCCCTTGATGAACTGCACCACGGCCGAGGGCATCCCGTGCGCGATGCAGCGCAGGATCATCCCGAAGCCCGAGGAGGATTTGCCCTTGCCCGCGCCGGTATGGACGATGATCAGCCCCTTCTCGCCCGACTTGCCCGCCATGATCTTGTCGCGGGCGGCCTTCTTCTTGGCCATCTTGGCGGCGTGGCGGGCCAGATCGTCGGTCCCGGCTGCGGCATCCGTGTCGGTGTTGTCGGCCATGATGACGTTTCCTTTTCCTTGACTCCGCCTGCCTTGTGGCAGACAGGGAACCATTGGCGCTGGTGCCTGTCCTAGGGCAGGCGAGAAGGGAATGCGACAGGTTTTGCGACGTCCCACGTCGCGGGTCCGAAGCGCAGCCGCCCCCGCGACCGTGACCGGAAAGGTCTGTCCCATGCCACTGGCCGCAAAGCCGGGAAGGCGGACAGGGCGCCGGGGTCCGGCTTCACCGCCGCAGCCCCGATATCCGCAAGCCGGGAGACCTGCCAGCCGCCGGAACTGAAACGCGCGGACGGGGTGTTCCGTGACCTTCGGACCAAGGGCATCGTCGCGCCCTTGCCGCAGGCCATCCCTTCCGCAGAATTGACCGGAGTGGGCATGGCCACAGTTCTGCATGTCTGCACCACCTGCCGCGCCGGCCAGCCGGTGCCGGAGGGCACCGATGCACCCGGACGCCGCCTGTATGACGCGCTGGCGGCAGAGGCTACGCCCGACGGTGTGACGATCTGCCCCGTCGAATGCCTGTCGGCCTGCGATCACGGCTGCTCGGTCGCGCTCAGCAAGCCCGGCGCGTGGTCCTATGTCTATGGCCGCATGACCGATGCCGACGCCCCCGAAATCCTGCGCGGCGCCGCCCTCTACGCCGGAACGGCCGATGGCCTCGTGCCGTGGCGCGACCGGCCCGTGATCTTCCGCAAGCAGAGCCTTGCCCGTATCCCCCCGCTGGAGCCCGTGAAATGACCGACCTGACCAAGATCCCCGTCACCGTGATCACCGGCTTTCTGGGGGCGGGCAAGACGACGCTGATCCGCCACCTGATGCAGAACCCGCAGGGCAAGCGTCTGGCGATCCTCGTCAACGAATTCGGCACCGTGGGCGTGGATGGCGACATCCTGAAATCCTGCGCCGACGAGAACTGCCCTGAGGAAAACATCGTCGAACTGGCCAACGGCTGCATCTGCTGCACCGTGGCCGACGACTTCATCCCGACGATCGAGGCGCTGATGGCTCTGCCCCGGCGACCCGACCATATCCTGATCGAAACCTCGGGCCTCGCGCTGCCGAAGCCGCTGCTGAAGGCCTTCGACTGGCCCGCGATCCGGTCGAAGATCACGGTCGATGGCGTGATCGCGCTGGCTGATGCCGAGGCGGTGGCGGCGGGCCGCTTCGCGCCCGACGTGGCGGCGGTGGATGCCCAGCGCGCCGCCGATGACAGCATCGACCATGAAACACCCCTGTCCGAGGTGTTCGAGGACCAGATCCTGTGTGCCGACCTGATCCTGCTGTCCAAGGCCGATCTTGCGGGCGATGCGGGGCTGGCGGCCGCGCGCGGCGTGATCGCGGCGGAAATGACCCGCAGCGTGCCGATGATCGCCATGACCGACGGGGTGATCGACCCGCGCGTGATCCTCGGCCTGAATGCCGCGGCCGAAGATGACCTTGCCGCACGGCCCAGCCACCATGACGGGCATGACGACCACGAGCACGAGGATTTCGACAGCATCGTCGTGGACCTGCCCGAAGTGGCCGATCCAGCCGATCTGGCCAGCCGCATCCAGCGCCTTGCGCGCGAGTTGAACATCCTGCGGGTCAAGGGCCATGTCGCCGTGTCGGGCAAACCGATGCGCCTTCTGGTGCAGGCGGTGGGCGAAAGGGTGCGCCGCCAGTTCGACCGCCCGTGGGGCGATGCGCCGCGCCGGTCGCAGCTCGTGGTGATCGCGGAACATGACGACATCGACGAAGCCGCGATCCGCGCCGTGCTGGGGGCGTAAAGCAGACAGATGCACGTCGTTTTCCGCGACAGTCGGGGACTCGATACGGCAGACGCGCCGTTCGATCCGGGTCAGGATCCGGCGGACCTGATCGTCCTGTCCTTTTCGGACAGCGACCTTGGCGCGTTTGCGGCGGGCTGGCAGCGGGCGGCGGGCAAGCTGCCCGCGCTGCGCCTGCAGAACATCGTGGCGCTGAAGCATCCGGTGTCGGTGGATACCTATGTGGAACGCACGCTCTCGGGCGCGAAGGCGATCCTGATCCGCCTGATCGGGGGCGAGGCCTATTGGCCCTATGGCATCGCATCCATCCAGGACCTTGCCCGCCGCAAGGGCATCGCGCTGGCCGTGCTGCCCGCCGACGGGCGGCCCGATCCGGCGCTGGATGCGGCATCGACGCTGCCGGTGTCCACCCTGCGGCGGCTGCAGGAACTGTGCGACACGGGCGGAGCCGTGGCGGCACAGGCGGCGCTGGCACAGCTTTGCCTTGCGGCGGGGCTTTATGCGGGGCCGGTGCCGGGAGACAAGCGGCTGGCGGACATGGGGTTCTATGATCCCGATCTGGGCGTGATCCCCGCCCCGCCGGATGCGCCCCATGTGCTGGTCAGCTTTTATCGCAGCTACATGACGGCCGCCGACACCGCGCCCGTCGATGCGCTGATCCGCGCCTTCCGCGCCGATGGCATCGCGGCGGTGGGGGTCTTTGCCCCGTCGCTGAAGGCGGCGGGCTTCGCAGGCTGGCTGCGCCCCGTGCTGGAGGCGCGTCCGCCCGTCGCGGTGGTCAATGCCACCGCCTTTTCGGCCCGCGCCGATGACGGGTCCACCCCCTTTGACGCCGCCGATTGCCCCGTATTCCAGGTGGCCCTGTCCACCGCCCGCCGCCGCGACTGGGCCGAATCCGACCGTGGCCTGTCGCCCGCCGATCTGGCGATGCATGTCGTACTGCCCGAGGTGGACGGGCGGCTGTTCGCAGGCCTCGTGTCCTTCAAGTCGCCGGGAAAGCGCGATCCCGACCTGCAATTCTCGCGCTTCGCGCATCGGGCGGATGCGGAACGGGTGGAGGCGGTCGTCGCACGGGTGAAAGGCTGGCTGCGTCTGGCCGAAACCGCGCCGCAGGAACGGCGGCTGGCGGTCGTCCTGTCCACTTATCCCGGACGCGCGCACCAGATGGCCCATGCCGTGGGCATGGATGCGCTGGCATCGACCGAGGCGCTGGTGGCCGATCTGGCGGATGCGGGTCATGTGACGGGCCATGCCGCGCCGCTTGCCCCTGCCCTGACGGCGCAGACGATCGCGTGGCCCTTGGCCGATTACCTTGCCGCGCTGGAAACCCTCCCTGCATCGCTGCGCGAGGCGCTTTCTGCTGCTTGGGGCGCGGCATCGGACGATCCGGCCTGCACGGACGGCACCTTCCGCTTCCCCGCGGTGCAGCGCGGTAACGTCCTCGTCGCGCTGCAACCCGAACGGGGCGAGGTCGCGCTGCGTGACGGGGAATACCACGACCTGTCGCGCACGCCGCGGCATGGCTACGTGGCCTTCTACCTGTGGCTCCGCGCGCAGGGCCTGCATGCCCTTGTCCATATGGGCGCGCATGGCTCGCTGGAATGGCTGCCGGGGAAATCCGTGGCCCTGTCCCCCGACTGCTGGCCCGAGGCGCTAATTGGCGACCTGCCTGTGATCTATCCCTTCATCGTCAACGACCCGGGCGAGGCCGCGCAGGCCAAGCGCCGGATCGGAGCGCTGACCTTGGGCCACCTGCCACCGCCCCTTGCCCGCGCCTCCCTGCCCGAAGGGATGCATCGGCTTGAACGGCTTCTGGACGAATATTCCACCGCAGACGGCCTCGACCCCGCCCGCCGCGACCGGCTGATCGCGGATATCAGGGCCGAGGCGCAGGCGTCGGGGGTTGAGGCCGACCTTGGCATCCCCGCCGGCGCGGGCGCGGCCGAGGCGATCACGCGGATCGACCGTTTCGTCTGCGACATCAAGGAAAGCCAGTATGGCGACGGGCTGCATGTCCTTGGCCGTGGTGCCTGCGGCGATGCCGAACGTGCGGGGCTGCTGCGCGCGCTGTCGGGGCGGCGGGTCGCTGCGGGACCGTCCGGCAGCCCCGCACGGGGCCGGTCCGATGTGCTTCCCACGGGGCGGAACCTCTTTGCCGTCGATCCGCGCGCGGTGCCCAGCCGCGCCGCCCATGCCCAAGGCGTGAAACTGGCCGAGGAATTGCTGCGCCGCCATCTGCAGGATCAGGGCGACTGGCCGCAGGGTCTGGTCGTGGACCTGTGGGGCAGCGCCACGATGCGCACGGCGGGCGAAGAGTTTTCCATGGCCCTGCATCTGGCGGGTCTGGCCCCCGTGTGGGATGCCGGATCGGGCCGTGTGTCGGGGGTGGAGGTGGTTCCGCTGGCCCTGCTGAACCGCCCGCGCATCGACGTGACGCTGCGGGTGTCCGGGCTTTTCCGCGATGTCTTCCCCGGCCTTGCGACGCTGTTCGAAACCGGTGCCGCGATGCTGGCCGAACGCGACGAGGCGGTGGAGGACAACCCCTACCGCCAGCAGGCATCGCGGGTCTATGGCCCGAAGCCGGGGCAGTATGGCCTTGGCATGGGCGTTGCGATGGATGACTTCACCCCCGAAGCGCGGGCCGCGGCGGGCGAGGCATGGATCGCCGCGTCAAGCTGGGCCATCGGCGCGGACGGGCAAAGCCGCGACGACCGCGCGGGGCTGGAGGCGCGGTTGCGCGGGGCCGACAGTTTCGTGCACGCGCAGGACCTGCCGGAATCCGACGTGCTGCTGGCCGCGGACCATGCCGCGCACGAGGCGGGGTTTGCCGCAGCCCTCGCCCGGCTGGGCGCGGCGAAACCGGCGCTTTACCATCTGGATGCCACGCAGCCCGACCGCCCCCGCGCCCGCAGCCTGACCGAAGAGATCGCCCGCGTCGTCCGCGCCCGTGCGGTCGATCCGAAATGGGCCGACGGCATGATGCGCCACGGCTTCCGCGGCTCGGCCGAGATTGCGGCGACCGCCGATCACATGGCGGCATTCGCCCATCTGGCGGGGGTCGTGCCGCCGCATCTGTTCGACCTGTATCACGAGGCGACCTTGGGCCGCGACGATGTGGTGGATTTTATGGCGCGCGAAAATCCGGCAGCACTGTCGGCGCTGCGCGACCTCTTCCGCCGTCTGGCCGAGGCAGGGCTCTGGGTGACGCGCCGCAATTCCATCGCGGCGACGCTGGAGGTCGGGGCATGACGGGGGCGGCGTTCCAAGTGCAGGGCTGGTGCCCCGGCGCGCTCAGACCGATGATGTCGGGCGACGGGCTGGTGGTACGCGTGCGCCCGCAGGGCGGGCGCCTGTCGCCCGTGCAGGCGGCAGGGATCGCGGCGGCGGCGCGGGCGCATGGCAACGGGCTGATCGACCTGTCGGCACGCGGCAACGTGCAATTGCGCGGCGTGACAGAGGGCTCTCACGCCCCCCTGATTGCGGACCTGCGCAAGCTGGACCTGATCGACGCCGATGCGGCGGACGAGGCGCGGCGCAACATCCTCGTCACGCCCTTTGCCGACGCGGCGACCGATACGCTTGCGGCGCGGCTTGGCGCGGCCTTGGCCGACATGCCCCCCCTGCCCGGCAAGTTCGGCTTTGTCGTGGATACCGGACCCGCCCCCGTCTTTGCAGGGATCGCAGGGGATATCCGGCTGGAACGCGCCACGGATGGCGGGCTGGTCCTGCGCTGCGACGGGCTGGCGCTGGGTGCGGCAGTGAGCGAAAGCGAAGCGCCTGCCGCCGCCGTGGCACTCGCCCGCTGGTTCGTGGCATCGGGCGGCGTGTCGGGTGGCCGTGGCCGCATGGCGGCGCTGGTCGGTCGTGGCATCCTGCCCGATGGTGATCTGGCCCCCCGTATCGCCCCCGCCCCTGCCCTTCCGACACCGCAACCGTCCATCGTGCCACAAGGCGCGCTGGTAGGCTTTGCCTTCGGTCAGATGCAGGCGGAAACGCTGGAGGCGCTCGCCGCTCTCGGATCGCTGCGCGTGACGCCGTGGCGGATGCTGCTGGTCGAGGGGCTGGCAGCGATGCCCGCGCTGTCCGGCCTCGTGACGCACGGCGACGATCCGATCCGGCGGGTAGAGGCATGCTCCGGCGCACCCGCCTGCCTTCAGGCGCTGGCCCCCGTGCGCGACATTGCCGCGCGGCTTGCAACCCAAGTGCCGCAGGGCCGCGTCCTGCATGTTTCGGGCTGCGCCAAGGGCTGCGCCCATCCTGCGCCTGCCGATGTGACGCTGGTCGCCACCACGGCGGGCTTCGACCTGATCCGCAACGGAAGCACGCTGGACGCGCCCCTGCGGCGCGGTCTGGCCCATGACGACATCGACCTGAAGGGACTGTTCTGATGCCGCATACCTACGAAACCGACGGCGCCAAGATCTACGTCCAGTCCTTCGCCACGATCCGGGCCGAGGCCGACCTTGCCCGCTTTACGCCAGAGGAAGAGATCGTCGTCGTCCGCATGATCCACGCCGCCGGAATGGTCGGGCTGGAACACCACGTCCGCTTCACCCCCGGCATGGCCATCGCCGCCCGCGCGGCGCTAGAGGGTGGCGCGCCGATCCTGTGCGACGCGCGGATGGTCAGCGAAGGCATCACCCGTCCCCGCCTGCCCGCGAAGAACGAGGTGATCTGCACGCTGCACGATCCGTCTGTCCCCGCACTGGCCGCCAAGATCGGCAACACCCGTTCCGCCGCGGCGGTGGAGCTGTGGCGTCCGCACCTTGCGGGCGCGGTGGTCGCCATAGGCAATGCGCCGACCGCGCTGTTCCATCTGCTGAACATGCTGGAACACCCCGACTGCCCCCGCCCCGCCGCGATCATCGGCTGCCCCGTGGGCTTCATCGGGGCGGCGGAATCGAAGGACGCGCTGATGGCCGCTCCGCCCGCGCCTTCGGTGATCGTCGAAGGGCGTCTGGGCGGCTCGGCCATCACCGTCGCCGCCGTCAACGCATCGGCGAGCCGTAAGGAATGACGACGGGCCGCATCATCTGCGCAGGGCTTGGCCCGGGCGATCCCGACCTGATCTCGGTCCGTTCCGACCGCGCGATCCGCGCGGCGAAGCATGTCGCCTATTTCCGGAAGCCGGGCCGTCAGGGACAGGCGCGGCGGATCGTGGACGGGATGCTTCTGCCCGATGCCGTCGAACTGCCGATGGAATATCCGGTCACGACCGAGCTTCCCTTCGACAGCGCGGAATACAACGACCTGCTGTCCGCCTTCTACGACGACTGGGCCGCGCGGCTGGAAGGTATGGCGCGGGCGGGTCAGGATGTGGTCGTGCTGTGCGAGGGCGATCCCTTCTTCTACGGCTCTTTCATGCACCTTTACGTGCGGCTGAAGAATGTCGTCCCCGTCGATGTGATCCCCGGCATTCCCGGCATGGTGGGCTGCTGGAACGCCTCCGGCCAGCCGATCACATGGGGCGACGATGTGCTGACCGTCCTGATGGGCACCCTGCCCGAAGAAGATCTGGTGCACCACATGCAGGCCTCGGACGCGCTGGCGATCATGAAGACGGGCCGCAACCTGCCCCGCGTGCGACGCGCGCTTGAGGCTGCGGGGCGGCTGGGCGATGCGTGGCTGGTGGAACGCGGCACGATGCCGAACCAGCGGCTGGTGCGGCTTCAGGATGTGGACGCCGCCGACTGCCCCTATTTCGCGATCGTTCTGGTGCATGGGCACGGCCGCCGCCCGGTGGCGGGGGGCGAGGAATGAGTGCCGGATGGATCGCCGTCGCGGGCCTTGGCCCCGGTGACGAGGCGCTGGTGACGCCCGAAGTGCGGGCGGCGCTGGCCGAGGCGACGGATGTGGTGGGCTATATCCCCTACGTCGCCCGCGTCGCGGCGCGGGATGGCCTGACGCTGCACCCGTCGGACAACCGCGTGGAGCTGGACCGCGCGCAATTCGCGCTGGACCTTGCGGAAGCGGGGCAGCGGGTGGTGATCGTGTCCTCGGGCGATCCCGGCGTCTTCGCCATGGCCTCGGCACTCTTCGAGGCGCTGGAGGCGAACCCCGACCGCCATGATGCCGATATCCGCATCCTGCCCGGCATCACGGCGATGCTGGCGGCGGCGGCGCGGGCGGGAGCGCCCTTGGGGCACGATTTCTGCGCCATCAACCTGTCCGACAACCTGAAACCCTTTGCCGAGGTGGAACGCCGCCTGCGCCATGCCGCGCGGGGGGGCTTTGCGATGGCCTTCTACAACCCGCGCTCCAAATCCCGCCCCCACCAGTTCGAACGGGTGCTGGAGATTTTGCGCGAGGAATGCGAACCCGCCCGCCTGATCCTGTTTGCCCGCGCCGTGACGACGCCGGACGAGGCGATCACCTGCGTGCCGCTGGCCGAGGCGACGCCCGAGATGGCCGATATGCGCACCGTCGTGATCGTCGGGAACGAATCCACCCGCCGCGTGGGGCGCTGGGTCTATACGCCGCGGTCGGTATCGGCATGAGCGAGCCACGCCATCACCTCCTCCACCGATGCCACCACCCTGCGGGGCGGCAGCGCGGGGCGGTCGATCAGGATCACGGGCAGGCGCAGGGCGCGGGCGGCGATCAGCTTCGCCTCGGCCCCCGCGCCGCCCGCGTTCTTGGCGACGACATGGGTGATGGCATGGTCGCGCAGAAGCGCGGTATCGGCTGCGGCATGGAAGGGGCCACGGTCGATCACGACCGTCGCCTGCGGCAGTGGCGGCGGCACCTCGGGCGGATCGACGAGGCGCAGCAGGTAATGGTGCTGCGCTTTGGCGGCAAAGGGGGCGAGTGTCTGCTTGCCGATGGCCAGAAAGACGCGGGCCGGATCGTCGGGCAGCGCCGCGACGGCCGCGTCGATATCCGCCACATGCCGCCAGTCATCGCCCGCCTGCGCCTGCCAAGGGGCGCGTTCCAGCGCGATCAGGGGCGTTCCGGTTTCCGCGCAGGCGGCGATGGCGTTCCCGCTCATCCTTGCTGCGAAGGGGTGGGTCGCATCGACGACATGGATGATCCCCTCGCGCCGCAGATACTCCGCCAACCCCTCTACCCCGCCGAAGCCGCCCACGCGCATGGGCAGGGACTGGGCCACGGGCGCATCCGTGCGACCTGCATAGGAAAAGACCGCATCCATCCGCGCATCGGCCAGCGCGCGGGCCAGACGGCTCGCCTCGGTCGTGCCGCCGAGGAGGAGGATGCGCGTCATGTCTGAACCCTGGCTGTCGATCATCGGTCTGGGCGAAGATGGACCGGCGGGCCTGTCGGATTCAAGCCGTGCCGCGCTGGCGGGGACCGAGGTGGTGTTCGGCGGGCCGCGCCATCTGGCACTGGTCGGCGCGGGCGCACGGGGGCGGGAATGGCCGGTGCCCTTCGACCTTGCGCCGCTTCTGGCCTTGCGCGGGCGGCGGGTGGCGATGCTGGTGTCGGGCGATCCCTTCTGGTTCGGCGCGGGCGGGTCGGTCGCGGCGCATCTGCCGCCTGCGGAATGGGTGGCCTATCCGGTGGCAGGGACCTTCTCGCTGGTCGCCGCGCGTCTGGGTTGGCGGATGGAGGATGTCTTCTGCCTCGGCCTGCATGCCGCGCCCTATGCCCGCCTGCGCCCCGTTCTGGCGCGGGGGGTGCGGGTCATCTGTACGTTGCGCGACGGGGCTGCGGTCGGGGAGCTCGCAACTTGGCTGGCGGCGAACGGCTTTTCTGACGCGCGGCTGATGGTCTGCGAATGCATGGGTGGTCCACGCGAACGGGTGCGGGCGGGCACGGACTGGCCGGATGTCGCAGCCCCCGTGGCCGTGGCCATCGACGGGGCGGACCTGCCGCGCGGGGCGGGGCTGTCGCGGGCGTCCGGCCTGCCGGATGACCTGTTCCGGCATGACGGGCAGATCACCAAGCGACCCGTGCGGGCGCTGACGCTGTCGGCGCTTTCCCCCCGCCCGCAGGAACTGCTTTGGGATATCGGAGGTGGCTCCGGCTCCATCTCGGTCGAATGGTGCCTGTCGGGCGGGCGGGCCATCTGCATCGAGGCGCGAGAGGATCGCGCCGCCAATATCCGCGCCAATGCCGAAGCCTTCGGCATCGCGCACCGGGTGGAGGTGCGGGTCGGCGCGACGCTGCCGATGCTGTCGGACCTGCCCGCGCCGGATGCCGTCTTCGTCGGCGGCGGCGGGGATGCGGCGCTGCATGAGGCGCTCTGGCCACTTCTGCCCGATGGCGCGCGGGTGGTGGCGAATGGCGTGACCATCGACACCGAAACCGTACTGGCCGACTGCCACGCCCGCCATGGCGGCACGCTGACCCGCATCGACATTGCCGAGGCCACCGCGCTTGGCCGCTTCCGCGACTGGCAGGCCGCACGGCCCGTGGTGCAGTGGAGGGCAGTGAAATGAGGGTGGCGGGCATCGGCTTCCGCGACGGCGCGGGGATTGACTCGCTGCGCTGGGTGCTGGCGGCGGTCGAGGCGAAGGGAGGGGCCGCGGATGCGCTGGCGACCCTGCCGGAAAAAGCCCCCGCCCTGCGCGCGCTGGCAGAGGAACGCAGTCTGCCGCTCCATCCCGTCAGCGTCGCGGGCGTGGACACCCCCACCCGCTCCTCCCGCATCGAAGCGATGCACGGCACCGGATCGGTGGCCGAGGCCGCGGCGCTGGTCGCGGCCGGAACGGGCGCAAGGATCACCGTGGCGCGGATCACCGCGCCCGACGGCATGGCGACCTGCGCCATGGCCGAGGTTGAAGGAAGAAACGAATGACCGTCCATTTCATCGGCGCGGGCCCGGGCGCGCCTGACCTGATCACCATCCGTGGCCGCGACCTGATCGCCGCCTGCCCCGTCTGCCTTTACGCCGGAAGCCTTGTCCCCGAGGCGCTTCTGTCCCACTGCCCCCCCGGTGCGCGGATCGTGAACACGGCACCGCTCAGCCTTGACGAGATCATGGCCGAGATCGCCGCCGCGCATGAGGCGGGCCATGATGTGGCGCGGCTCCATTCCGGCGACCTGTCGGTCTGGTCGGCGATGGGCGAGCAACTCCGCCGTCTGCGGGCGATGGGCATCCCCTATGACGTGACGCCCGGCGTGCCGTCCTTCGCTGCCGCCGCCGCGCTGCTGGGCGCGGAACTGACGCTACCCGGCGTGGCGCAGTCGGTCGTGCTGACCCGCACCTCCGGCCGCGCCTCGGCCATGCCGGAAGGCGAGAGCCTGGAGAATTTCGCCCGCACGGGGGCGACGCTGGCCATCCACCTGTCGGTCCATGTGCTGGCCGATGTGGTGGCCCGCCTTTCGCCCCATTACGGCGCGGATTGCCCCGTGGCGGTGGTGTTCCGCGCAAGCTGGCCGGATCAAAAGGTCGTCCGCGCCACGCTTGGCACCATCGAAACCGCCATCGGCGAGGGCGAGCGCACGGCGCTGATCCTTGTCGGCCGCGCCATCGGAGCCGAGGAGTTCGACGAAAGCCGCCTTTACGCGGGCGATTACGACCGCCGCTATCGCCCCGTCGGCACCCATCCGCGCTTTCCCGAATGATCCCGAAGGGCATCCTCATCTCTGCCCCTTCCTCGGGCAGCGGAAAGACCACGGTCACGCTGGGGCTGATGGCGGCCTTCCGCGCGCGGGGGCTTTCGGTTCAGCCCTTCAAATGCGGGCCGGATTACATCGACCCCGCCTTCCATGCGGCGGCGGCGGGGCGGGCTTCGGTGAACCTCGACAGCTGGGCGATGGCACCCGCGCGTCTGGCCACGCTGGCACAGGTGGCGGACGGGGCCGATCTGGTGGTGGCCGAAGGGGCGATGGGCCTCTTCGACGGGGTGGCGAAGAAGGGCGAGACGGGCACAGGTGCCAGCGCCGACATCGCCGCGCGGATGGGCTGGCCCGTGGTCGCCGTCATCGACACCTCCGGTCAGGCGCAGACGGCGGCGGCGGTGGCGGTGGGGCTGTCGCGCTTCTGGCCGGATGTGCGGCTGGCGGGGGTGATCCTGAACAAGGTCGCCTCGCCCCGTCACGAGGCGCTCTTGCGGTCGGGCTTCGAATGCGCAGGCATCCCCGTTCTGGGCGCGCTGCCGCGCAATGCCTCGGTATCCGTGCCGGAACGGCATCTGGGGCTGGTGCAGGCCGAGGAATTGCCGCGTCTGAACGAAATCCTTGCAGCGGCGGCAGGGTTCGTCGCGGCGCATTGCGATCTGGATGCCATTCTGGCGCTGGCAGGCGGGGCGGTTCCGCCCGCCACCTGCGCCCCCGTCCCCGCACCGGGCGAGCGGATCGCGTTGGCCCGCGATGCAGCGTTTTCCTTCGTCTATCCGCATCTTCTGGCCGACTGGCGGGCGCGGGGGGCGACGGTTCTGCCCTTCTCTCCGCTGGCCGATGAAGCGCCCGATCCTTCGGCCACGGTCTGCTGGCTGCCGGGGGGATACCCTGAACTGCATGCGGGGCGGCTGGCGGCGGCGGAAACCTTCCGCGCGGGATTGGCAGCGTTTGCCGAGACGCGGCCCGTGCATGGCGAATGCGGGGGCTACATGGCGCTGGGTGCGGGGCTCGTTGCCGCCGATGGCACGCGGCACAGGATGGCGGGGCTTCTGGGGCTGGAGACGAGCTTTGCCAAGCGCAAGATGCATCTCGGCTACCGTCTTGCCCGCCCGCACCAAGCCCTGCCCGCACTGGCCCATGCCCCTGCCCTGCGCGGGCATGAATTCCACTACGCAACGATCCTGTCCCAGCCCAATGCCGCCCTTGCCGATGTGCGCGATGCCAATGGCGAGGCGGTGGCCGAGACGGGATCCTTCCGCCTGACCGCCGGGGGCGGCATGGTCAGCGGCACCTTCTTCCACCTGATTGCCCCCGCCGAGGATCACTTGCCATGACGGGCTTCGTCTCTTTCGTCTCCTCGGGTCCCGGCGACCCCGAACTTCTGACGCTGAAAGCCGCCCGCCGTCTGGCCGAGGCCGAGGTGGTGCTGTTCGACGATCTGTCGGCGGGGCCGATCCTGTCGCATGTCTCGGCAGGCGCGGAATTGGTGGCCGTGGGCAAGCGGGCGGGCAAACCCTCGCCCAAGCAGGACCATGTCAGCCGCCTCTTGGTGGACCATGCCCTGACGGGGCAGCGCGTGGTGCGGCTGAAATCCGGCGACAGCGGCATCTTCGGTCGGCTCGAGGAAGAGATCACCGCCCTGCGCGAGGCGGGCGTGCCCTTCGAGATCGTTCCCGGCGTGCCATCGGCCTGCGCGGCGGCGGCGGCGGCGGGCATTCCCCTGACGCGCCGCCTGACCGCGCGGCGGGTGCAGTTCGTGACGGGGGCTGACGTTACGGGCGGCCTGCCCGAAGGGCTGAATTGGGCGGCGCTTGCCGATGCCGAGGCGACGACCGTCGTCTTCATGGGCAAGCGCACCTTTCCGGTGCTGGTAGCGCAGCTGATCGCCCATGGCCTGCCCCCCGATACGCCCGCGATGCTGGCCGAATCGGTGGGCCATGCCGACCAGCGACTGACGCGTAGTACCATCGCGGCGCTGGCCACCACGCTGGCCGAAGGGCCGGGGGCGCAACCGGGCCTGATCCTCTATGGCCCGCTGGCGGGGGATGACGCGTGAAGGTCACGCTCTGCACGTCCTGCGAGCTGGGGCAGACGGATTTCGCCGTCCGCCTGACGGGCGCACTGGCCGCAGCGGGGATCGCGGCAGAGGTCGGGGGGACCGACTGCATGTCGGGCTGCACGCGGGCATCCACCCTTGCCTTTCGCGCGACCGGCAAGACGGCCTATCTGTTCGGCGACGTGACGGCGGACGACCTGCCCGACCTGGTCACCTTTGCCCGCCTCTATGATGCCGCGCCCGACGGTGTTCTGGCCGATGCCCGCCCCTTAGGGGCGCTGCGCGGCAAGGCCATCGCGCGAATCCCCGGCTGAGGTCGCAATTCGCCCCTGCCGCGCCGCTTGCCAGCTTGACCTGACGGGGGCCTTCGGTCCACATGGGCGGGCAAGGTGTCCCATAAGGTGCAAAGCACCGGGACTGAAACGGGAATGGGGAAGGGGCGAACCCGCATAGGCGCCCCCGTCCCCAGCCGCCCCCGCGACTGTCAGCGGCGAGCGGGCTTTCAATCGGCCACTGTCCTGCACTGGATGGGAAGGTGAGAGTCCGCACCGACCCGCAAGCCAGGAGACCGGCCCTGCGCAACGTAACGGACGCCGTCGGGTGTGACGGCCAGGAGAAAAGACATGTATACGACCCTGACCTCTGCCAAGGCGACCACGGGCCTTGCCTCGCTTCTTGCGATGGTGGTGATCGCCCTTGCGCTGAACTTCGTCGCAGGCCACGCGCAATCGGCCACGCTGCACAATGCGGCGCACGACATGCGCCACGCGACCGGCTTCCCCTGCCACTGAGCGCATAGCCCCATCCATGTTTCAACGCATGTTGACCGGCGCGCTGTTCGCCGGTGCGGCAGCGGGGCTTTTTGCGGCCCTGCTGCATTTCGCGTTCGTGCAGCAGGTGATCCTGCTGGGCGAGCAGTATGAGTCGGGCGAGCTGGCCCATTTCGAGGCGGCATCCACCGCAGCAACCGACGGTCACGCGCATGATCATAGCGACGACCAGGGGCATGACGGGGCAGAGACGGAGCATGGTCATTCACACGATCATGGCGCAGCGTCGGATCTGCAGCGGAACGGGCTGACCGTCCTGTTCACCGTGCTGATCTATGTCTCATACGCAGCGATCCTGATCGCGGGCTTTGCCTTGGCCGAGATGGCGGGCCGCCGGATCAACGGCGTCACGGGGCTTTTGTGGGGACTGGCAGGCTATCTGGCCTTTCAACTGGCGCCTGCAATGGGGCTGCCGCCCGAGCTTCCTGGAACTGTCGCGGCCGATCTGGGGGAACGGCAGGTCTGGTGGTGGCTGACGGTCGTTGCAACCGGTGGCGGGCTGGCCCTGCTGGCCTATGGCGGCAAGGTCTGGATGTATCCGCTTGCCGGTGCAGCGCTGGCCCTGCCCCATGTCATCGGTGCGCCGCAAGTCGAAGGCTATTTGGGCGTCGCCCCGCCCGAGGTGGGGGCAACGTTCGCCGCCCGCGTGCTTGGCATCGGTCTGCTGGTCTGGCTGGTCCTTGGCTGGATCGGCGGGCATCTGTGGTCGCGCAGGCGCGCGGCCTGATATAGACAATAGCGGGGCGGCGCCGTCGCCCCGCGCGCAAGGGTGGGACATGATCGAGCTATTCCTGATCGGCATCGGCACGGGCAATCCCGACCACGTCACCGCCGAGGCGGCCAAGGCGATGAACGCCGCCGATATGATCCTGATTCCGCTTAAGGGCGCGGACAAAGCCGATCTGGCAGGCCTGCGCATGGCGATATGCCGCGCCTGCGTGACCAATCCCACCACCCGCATCGACAGTTTCGACCTGCCCGTGCGCGACGCCGCCACACCGGATTACCTGTCACGCGTGGCCGACTGGCATGACGCCATAGCCGCCCTGTGGGAGGACCGTATCCGCGCCCATGTGGCGGAGGGCGGCGGGCCGCGCGTGGTGCTGCTGGTCTGGGGCGATCCGTCGCTTTACGATAGCACGCTGCGCATCGCCGAACGGGTGGGCAGGCGCCTGCCCCTGACCCTGCGGGTGATCCCCGGCATCACTGCGATCCAGATGCTTTGCGCGGCCCATGCGATCCCCCTGAACGACCTCGCCGCTCCCGTCGTCATCACCACCGGTCGCCAGCTGCGGGATCGCGGCTGGCCCGATGGTGCGGATACGGCGGTCGTCATGCTGGATGCTGGCGGGGCGTTCCAATCCCTTGCGCCCGAGGGCATCGACATCTGGTGGGGTGCCTATGTCGGCATGGCAGAACAGATTCTGATTCAAGGGCCCTTGGCCGAGGTTGGAAGTAAGATTGTTGAGGTCAGAGCCCAAGCGCGGGCCGCTTACGGTTGGATCATGGATATTTACCTTATGCGGCTGAGGGATGACAGTTATTCGGTCTGATTGGATCACCTGAACATTGCAGACGCGACAGTGCATGATCGGCCACCATAGCCATCCAGCGCGCTCCCCCGCGGTCATGAAGAACTTCATTGGACGTACCTTGGCGTCCGTGACGGCGTGCAGCTTGGTGTTCAACCCACCTTTGGTCCGCCCGGTCAAACGCCCGCGCTGATCGTCGACTCCCCCTTTTTCGCCCGCAGGCTATAAGACGTGCGATGCGCTTCAGATAGGTCGCGTCGATCATGATGGTCTTCTGCTCGGTGCCTTTTGAGGCCAGCCCCTCCATCATCCTGGCGAAGACACCCATGTCACCCCAACGCTTCCATCGGTTGTAGAGCGTCTTTTATGGGCTGTATTTCTTGGGCGCATCGCACCACCTCAAGCCATTGCGATTGATGAAGATTATACCGCTCAAAACCCGCCGATCATCGACGCGCGGCTTCCCATGGCTCTTCGGAAAGAACGGTCTCAGCCGCTCCACCTACTTGTCCGCCAGCCACAATAGATTGCTCATGATCACCTCGTAGCTCACGGGTCTTGAGTCACACAGCGGCGGCAGCCTCAAGCAGATCAATGGGTCCTGACCCTACGCGAAGGCACTTGTTACCCGCGCCTTTGTTGCAGCGCCTCGCAGATGGAGCGGAACTGTGAACATGATTATTGCGGGGTTCGTAAGCCCGTTTCTCCGTACATCGCGCTCAAGCGACGAAAGGGCACATTCGACCATCTGCTCATTCTGGCTACTTGCGGCCGCGACGACCGTTACTGTCGTGTCGGGTGCAAGACCCTCTGTTAACAGCTCTTGGACCAGCGCCTCCAGCCTGTGGACCGCCATATACAGCGCGTAGCTGCTCCCTGGCACGAGCCTCGCTGGCAGGCACGGATCATTGACCTCCTGTCCCGTGGCCGAGGCAAAGACGACCTGCCGTGCGCGTCCCCGTTCGGTCAACGGGCGACACAGACTAGCCGCTGCTGCGCAGGCTGCCGTGACACCAGGAACGATTTCGATTGGTATGTCGCATTGACGTGCGGCCTCGATTTCTTCAGCAGCGCGCCCGAAGATCGACGGATCGCCAGATTTAAGGCGCACGACGCGTTTGCCCATCAGGGCAGCGGCGGTGATCTCTGTGCTGATTCGCGCCTGTGGCCAAGCATTCGCACCCACGTCTTTTCCGACATACCTCAGCTCGGCCTGAGGTCCAGCAAGTGCGAGGACCTCGGGGTCGACCAAACGGTCGTAGAACACGACATCGGCTTCGGTCAGTCGCTGCACGGCGCGCAGCGTCAGCAAATCCACAGCCCCTGGACCCGCACCGACAAGGCTGATGCGGCCCGTCACGGGGCAAGCGTCGGCGGGCGACAGGCGGGACGGGTCGGCAATTAACGTCATACGATTTCAATGTCCTTTTGGCGGTGGCGGTCGATCAGGGCCTTCAGTTCGGGACGGCAGGCCCCGCAGTTCGTGCCGGCGCGCAGGCTCTCGCCAAGGGCGGCGATTGTCAGGGCCCGGCCTTCGGCAATGGCGGCGGTGATCGTATTCAGGCCGACGCCGAAACAGGCGCAGATCGTCGCCCCTTCATCAGGGCGGTCTGCGCCGGGGTGGCCCGCCAGAACGGCAGGTTCTGCGACCGCCCCCAGCGCCTGCGTGACGAAACCGCGCGACAGCGAGACGGGATCACGCGCCACGAAAAGCGCCGCGACCAATGTGCCAGCATCCGAAAAGGCCAGCCGAACCAGCCCGCGCCGCGCGTCCCTGACGGCGGTCACCTGCGCTGCGGGCAGGTCGAACAGCGCGCGGGCGAAATCTTCCCAATCGGCGGGCGTGGTCCGGCCCGCCAATTCGGCACGGTGGCCCGTTTCGGCCCGCGCCAAGGCCCAATAGTCGCAGTCTGGGCGGAAGGGCTTGGCCGACACGGCAAAGCCATACCATCCTGCACCGTAGGCGCGCGCTGACACGGCGGCGGCCTTGCTGTCGGGCTGGCCGGAGACGGGGTCCGTCACCGCCGGAACCAGCACATCGATCCGCCCCGTGGGCGCGGTTTCGCCCGTCCAGTGGATCGGGGCGAACAGTTGGCTTGGCTGAACCCGTTCGGTAATAAGCGCGCGCAGCAAAGCGCAGCCAAGACCATTTTCCACCTGCACCAAGGTTGCGGGGGCGATGCCCAGACGTGCGGCGTCCTGCGGATGGATTTCCACGAAAGGCTCGGCCATATGCGCGCCCAGCCGCGCCGAAAGCCCCGTGCGCGTCATGGTGTGCCACTGGTCGCGGATGCGGCCCGTGTTGAGGCGGAAGGGATGGTTCGCGTCCGTCGCGGCGGGCGCGGGGGCCGATACCGGTACCATGCGGCCCTTGCAGTCGGGCGTGTGAAAGCGCCCTGCCCCGAAAAACCGCCCACCCTGACGCGTCCCGGAAGCAGGCCAGACAAAGGGATGCAGCGCATCGTATCCGGCGCGGTCGATGGCGGCGTGGTCGGAGATGTCGAAGTCGCTGCCTAGCGTTCCCGCCACCCCTGACAGAGCGGCGTATTCGGCAAAGACGGCGGCGCTGTCGCGCCACGCAAAGGCATCGCCCCAGCCGATGCGCTCGGCGACATCAGCGATGATACGCCAGTCCTGGCGCGCCAGACCGGGCGGCGCGCGGAAGGGGCGCTGGCGGCTGATGCGGCGCTCGGAGTTGGTGACGGTTCCGTCCCGTTCACCCCATGTCGCCGCAGGCAGCAGGACATCGGCAAGGCGTGTGGTGTCGGTCCATTCCATGCAATCCGAGACGACGACGAAATCGCACCCACGGATCGCGGCGGCAACGCGGTCGGCTTCGGGCATGGACACCGCAGGGTTGGTGCACATAATCCAGAGCGCCTTGATCCGCCCCTCTTCCACCGCGCGGAACATGTCCACCGCCTTCAGCCCCGCCCGTTCGGGCATGGCGGGCGCGTCCCAGAAGCCCTGAACGGCAGCACGATGGACGGGATTTTCGATCTCAAGATGACAGGCCAGTATATTGGCCAGCCCGCCCACCTCGCGCCCGCCCATCGCGTTGGGCTGGCCGGTGACGGAAAGCGGCCCCATGCCCGCCCGCCCGATCCGGCCCGTGACAAGGTGACAGTTCAGGATGGCGTTGACCTTGTCGGTCCCCTGCGCCGACTGGTTCACCCCCTGCGAATAGACGGTAACGACCCGTTCCGTGTTGACCCACAGGTCCAGAAAGCGGCGCAGCGCCGCATCCTCCAACCCCGTCTCGCCCTCTTGGCGGGCAGCGGCAAGCGCCGCATCGAACCCCTCCACCCCTTGCAGAAAGTCGGGATCGACCCGTCCGGTATCGACGATATGGCAAAGCAGGCGGTTGAACAGCGCAACGTCCGCCCCCGGCGCGATGGCAAGGTGCAGGTCGGCCAGTTCGCAGGTCGCCGTGCGGCGCGGATCGACCACCACGACCTGCATCCCGGGCCGCGCCTCCTTTGCCGCCGCAAGACGCTGGAACAGCACGGGATGGCACCACGCAAGGTTCGACCCCACCAGCACCACCAGATCGGCCAGTTCCAGATCCTCATATTGCCCCGGCACCGTGTCGCTGCCAAAGGCGCGACGGTGCCCCGCCACCGAAGACGCCATGCACAGCCGCGAATTCGTGTCGATATTCGCCGACCCGATGAACCCCTTCATCAACTTGTTGGCCGCGTAATAATCCTCGGTCAGCAACTGCCCCGAAACGTAGAAGGCCACCGCATCCGGCCCATGCTCCGCGATGGTCTGCCGAAACCGCAAGGCGACCAGATCCAGCGCCTCGTCCCATCCCGCCTCGCGCCCGCCGATGCGGGGGGCAAGCAACCGCCCCTCCATCCCCACGGTGTCCGCCAGCGCCGCGCCCTTGGAACAGAGCCGCCCGAAATTCGCCGGATGATCCGGGTCCCCCGCGACCGACACGCCGCCCTGCCCGTCGGGACGCAGGATCACCCCGCACCCCACGCCGCAATAGGGACAGGTGGACTGGATGCCCCCCGTCATGCCGCGCTCCGCCGTTGCAGGCGCGCCGCATCAAGCATGATGCGCCCACCCTGCACACGGACCGGATAGGTCGCCACCTGCCCCTCATCCGCGCCCTGCGCCTGCCCGGTGGCCAGATCGAACACCCAGTTATGCAGCGGGCAAGTCACCTGCGCGCCGTGGACGATCCCTTCGGACAGGGGCCCACCCCTGTGCGGACAGCGATCGTCCAGCGCGAAGACCTCATCCCCGGCGGTGCGGAACACCGCCACGCAGCCCTTCGCCGTCTTGATCACACGCGCGCCCTGCGCCGGGATATCCTCCAGCGCGCCGATGTCGATCCAATTCATTCCGCAGCCTCCAGTGACAGATCCGCCATCGCCGACCACAGGCGGCGCTCCTCGGGTTTCGCATGTTCGGCCCAGGGGTCCTTGCGATAGACCGATTGGCTGATCTCGAAACGCGCGAAGAGCGCCGCGCGGTTGGCGCGGTCCTCCACCACCTGCGCCTTGACCCAGTCGAGCCCGACCTTGGCCACCCATTTGTAAGGACGGTCCAGATACTTCGCCTGTTCGCGGTAAAGCTGGATGAAGGCCGCCGTGATCTCGCAGGCCTCGTCCTCGGACGGGGTGGCGGCAAGGAATTCCGTCTCCTTCACCTCCATCCCCGCAGCGCCCGCGACGCTGATCTGGTAGCCGCTGTCGACGCAGACGATGCCCACATCCTTGACCGTCGCCTCGGCGCAGTTGCGCGGGCAGCCCGACACGCCCAGCTTGACCTTGTGGGGCGTCCACGACCCCCACAGCAGCTTCTCCAGCCGGATGCCAAGCCCCGTGGAATCCTGCGTACCGAAGCGGCAGAATTCCGACCCGACACAGGTTTTGACGGTCCGCAGCCCCTTGGAATAGGCATGCCCCGACACCATGCCAGCGGCGTTCAGGTCGGCCCACATCGCGGGCAGATCCTCCTTCTTCACCCCCAGCAGGTCGATCCGCTGGCCACCCGTCACCTTGACCATCGGCACGCCATATTTGTCCGCCGCATCCGCGATGGCGCGCAGTTCGGCAGGCGTGGTGACGCCGCCCCACATGCGCGGCACCACGGAATAGGTGCCGTCCTTCTGGATGTTGGCGTGATTGCGTTCGTTGACGAAACGGGATTGCCGGTCGTCGCGATACTCCAGCGGCCAATCCGCCAGCAGATAGTAATTCAGCGCCGGTCGGCAGGAATGGCAGCCACCGGGGGTCTTCCAGCCCAGCTCCTGCATCACGGCCGGGATGGATTTCAACGCCCGCGCCTTGATCAGCCGCCGCACATCCTCGTGGCCAAGGTCGGTGCATTTGCACATGGTCTGCTTCGCAGGCGCGGCAAAGGCATCGCCCAGCGTCACCGCCATGACCTTTTCCACCAGCCCCGTGCAGGTCCCGCAGGACGACGACGCCTTGGTCTGCGCCCGCACGGAGTCAAGCGTGACCGCGCCCCCCTGCACCGCTTCCACGATCCTGCCCTTGCAGACGCCGTTGCAGCCGCAGATCTCCGCCTCAGGCGGCAAGGCTGCAACGGCCGCCATAGGGTCCGGAGTGGCCCCCCCTTGATGCGCGGGACCAAAGATCAGCGTGTCGCGCATCGGCGCGATGTCGGTGGCGTCCTTGATCAGTCCGAAGAACCACGTCCCGTCGGCGGTGTCGCCATACATCACCGCACCGATCAGGCGGTCGTCCTTGATCACCAGCCGCTTGTAGATGCCGCGCGCAGGGTCGCGGAAGGCGATATCCTCGCGCCCCTCGCCCTCGGCAAAGTCGCCCGCGCTGAACAGGTCGCATCCCGTGACCTTCAGCTTCGTCGCCGTCTGCACGGGCCGGAACGCCGCCTCCTGCCCCAGCAGGGTCGCCGCCGCCACCTTGGCCTGATCGTAAAGCGGCGCGACAAGACCGAACAGCTGCCGCTCATGCTCCACGCATTCGCCCACCGCAAGGATCGCGGGGTCCGATGTCACCATCGCGTCGCTGACGGTGATGCCGCGCCCGACATCCAGCCCCGCATCCGTGGCAAGGCGGGTTTCGGGGCGGATGCCCACGGCCATTACCACAAGATCCGCACCATAGGTCGTGCCATCCTCCAACAGCACCGCCTCGGCCCGGTCATGGCCCAGAATGGCCTTTGTCGCGCCCTTGCAATGGATGCGGATGCCCCGCGCCTCCAGCGCCTTCTGCAGCAGATAGCCCGCGGCAGGGTCCAGCTGGCGCTCCATCAGATGACCCATAAGATGGATCACCGTCACCTCCATCCCCCGCAGGGCAAGACCCGCCGCCGCCTCCAGTCCCAAAAGCCCGCCGCCGATCACCACGGCCTTCGCCCCAGGTTTCGCCGCAGCGATCATCGCCTCGGTATCGTCAAGGTCGCGATAGGTGACGACACCCCTCAACTCGCGCCCCGGCACCGGAATGATGAACGGCGCCGAACCCGTGGCGATCAGCAGCCGGTCATAGGGGGTTTCGCCCCGCGACGTGGCGACCACGCGCCGCGCGCGATCGATCCGCGTGACATGCTCGCCGAACCGGGTGGCAATGCCATGCCGCGCATACCAATCCGCGTCATGCGTGACGATCTCGGCATAGGCCTTCTCGCCCGACAGCACGGGCGACAGCATGATCCGGTTGTAATTCCCGCGCGGCTCGGCATTGAACAGCGTGATATCGAAGGCATCCGGCGCAGCCTCGACCAGATGCTCCAGCACACGGCCCGACGCCATGCCCGCCCCGATGACGACAAGTCTTTCGCCCATCATGCAACCTCCTTCTTCTTTGCGCCGTGCTCGTATTCCTCAAGGAAACCAAGGATTTCGGCGCGGTAGGTCCAATAGTCGGGATGGTCGAGCAGCGCCTTGCGCGTGCGCGGACGCGGCAGGGCGACCGTCGTGATCTTGCCGATGGTGGCATTCGGCCCGTTGGTCATCATCACCACGCGGTCGGCCAGCAGGATCGCCTCGTCAACGTCATGCGTCACGCAGACGGCCGTGACCTTTGTCCGGCTCCAGACCTCCATCAGCACTTCCTGCAATTCCCAGCGGGTCAGGCTGTCCAGCATCCCGAAGGGTTCATCCAGCAGCAGAAGCTTGGGCGACAGCGCGAACGCCCGCGCGATGCCCACGCGCTGGCGCATCCCGTTCGACATGTCCGCAGCGCGGCGGTCCATCGCATCGGCCAGCCCGACCCGTTCCAGATAGTATTCCACCACCTCCTGCCGTTCAGCCTGCGTTGCCTTGGGATAGACGCGGTCCACCCCGATGGCGACATTCTCCTTGGCCGTCAGCCAGGGGAAAAGCGACGGCGACTGGAACACCACCGCACGTTCGGGATCGGCCCCCTCCACATGCAGCCCATCCAGCTTGATCGCCCCCTTCGAGATGGCATTCAGCCCCGCCGTCATCGTCAGCACGGTCGATTTCCCGCAGCCGGAATGGCCGATCAGGCTGACGAACTCGCCCTTCCTCAGGCTCAGGTTGAAATCCTCCACCACGGTCAGCGGCCCCTTGGGCGTGGCATAGACCTTGTGCAGCTGCGAATACTGCAGATAGCGGTCGCCCGTCATGGACCGCGCCGCCTGCGCATAGGCACCGGGCAGCGCATGGCGCGGGGTGACGGCGGGCAGTCGCCGCCGGTCCGTCACCGTGGCGCGCCGGGCGGCATCCATCAGGCTCGCCGTCACGCTGGCACGCAGCGATTTGAAGGTTTCGTCCTGCGCGTTGCGGTCGCGCGGACGCGGCAGCGCCACCGCAAACTCCCGCCCCAGCGTGCCGTCGGGATTGAGGATCGCGATGCGGTCGGCCAGAACCAGCGCCTCGTCCACATCATTGGTGACAAGGACGACCGTGCGGCGGTCCGCGGCCCAGATCGCCTCGATCTCTTCGGCCAGATTGGCGCGCGTCAGCGCATCCAGCGCCGACAGCGGTTCGTCCAGTAACAGCACCTCTGGCTCCATCGCCAGCGCGCGCGCAATCCCGACCCGCTGGCGCATCCCCCCCGAAAGCTCGGCCGGGCGGCGGTCGGCGGCATGCGACAGGCCCACCATCCCGATATACTGCGCCACCTTGCCCGCGCGATCCGCAGCCGACAGCGCCGGATGCACGGCATCCACGGCCAGCCGCACATTCCCCGCCACCGTCAGCCACGGCATCAGCGAATAGGACTGGAACACCACCGCCCGCTCCGGCCCCGGCCCCGTGACGGGTGCCCCCCTGAACCGGACCTCGCCCTGATCGGGGGTGGCAAGACCCGCCAGCAGGTTGACCAGCGTGGTCTTGCCCGTGCCCGAATAGCCGAGGATGGCCAGAAACTCGCCCTCGCGCACCGAAAGGGTCAGCTCCCGCAGCACCTCATGCCGCGCGTCCCCTTCGCCGAAGCCCTTGGAAACATTGACCAGTTCCAGCATCGCCATCACCGCTGCGCCGAAAAGGTGAACACGGTCTGCAGCGTGAACATCACGCGGTCCAGCAGGAAGCCGATGATCCCGATGGTCAGCACCGCCACCATGATGCGCGCAAGGCTGTCGGACGATCCGTTCTGGAACTCGTCCCAGACGAACTTGCCCAGACCCGGATTCTGCGCCAGCATCTCTGCCGCGATCAGCACCATCCAACCCACGCCCAGCGACAGCCGCAGCCCGGTAAAGATCAGCGGCAGCGCCGAAGGCAGGACCAGCCGGGTGATCTTCGTCCATGCCGACAGCTTCAGCACCTTGCCCACATTCACCAGATCACGGTCGATCGACGCCACCCCAAGCGAAGTGTTGATCAGCGTGGGCCAGAGCGAACACAGCATCACCGTCACCGACGATACGAGGAAGCTTTTCGCCATGCCCCCTTCGCCCCCGTCATAGGTCGCCGAAACGACCATCGTGACGATGGGCAGCCATGCCAGTGGCGAGACGGGCTTGAACACCTGCACCAGCGGGTTGATCGCGGCATTGGCGGTCGGCGACAGCCCCGCCGCGATGCCCAAGGGCACGGCGACCAGCGTGGCCAGCAGGAACCCCGTGAAGACCGTGCGGATCGACGTCAGGATCTGTTCGTAATAGGTGGGCTTGCCGGTATAGGCGCGGGTCTTGACCTTGTCCGCCTTGCCCTCGGCCACCAGCGCCGCGTTGCGTTCCTCCTGCTTGGCATAGAAGGCGGCCTCCTTCGCCGCTTCCGCCTTGGCATCTGCATGCAGCGCCTGCGCCTGTTCCCAGACCTGCACCGGCCCCGGCACCGCGCCCAGCGACGTCTGCACCTTGGGGGCCAGCGTCCCCCAGACCATCAGGAAACCGGCAATCGCCAGCAGCGGAACCACCGCCAGCCGCCAGATCTCGCGCATCTGCCCGCGTGGGTTGTCGCCGGCCAACGCCCGCCAGATCGGGGTCAGCCAGGCCAGCCCCAGCGCCCGCAACCACGGGTCGCAGCGGCCGATAAAGGTGTAAAGCCGGGCCAGCCTCTCGGCGCGCGAGGTTTCGGGTTCTTCCGGCAGGGCGGCAGGATCAAGGGCGGTCATGGCATGTCCTTGTCAGAGGATGACGAAAGGGCGCGGACCGTCCGGCCCGCGCCAAGACGCTCAGTTCGTGATGGCGTCCGAGGGCGTCTGGTCGCCCTTCAGCCCGATGGGCAGGCTGTCGATATAGGCGTTGGGCTTCGTGCCATCGAAGGCGATGCCGTCGATGAATGCATCGGTAGGGTCGCGATAGCCATCGGCGTCGAAGTCAAAATCCGCCCCCGTCGCCAGCCCGTCCGCGATCAACGCCTCGGCCGCAGCCTTGTAGAGATCGGGCCGGTAGACCTGCTTTGCTGTCGCGTCATACCAGCTGTCGGGCTTCGCCTCGGCAATCTGCCCCCAGCGGCGCATCTGGGTCAGGGTCCAGACCGCATCCGAATAATAGGGGAAGGTCGCGTTCTCGCGGAAGAACAGGTTGAAGTCGGGCGCGGGCCGCACATCGCCGGGTTCGTATTCGAAGGTTCCCGTCATCGAATTGGCGATCACCGCCGCATCCGCGCCGACATAATCCGGACGGCTCAGGATCTCGACCGCCTCCAGCCGGTTCTCGCGGCTGGCATCCAGCCACATCCCCGCCCGGATCAGCGCCTTGGTCAGCGCCAGCGTCGTGTTGGGGTTCTCCTCGGCAAAGGCGCGGGTCAGGCCAAAGACCTTTTCGGGGTTCTTGGCAAAGATGTCGGCATCGGCGATGACCGGAACGCCGATCCCCTTCTTCACTGCCGCCTGGTTCCACGGCTCGCCCACGGCATAGCCAAGGATGGTGCCGGCCTCCAGCGTGGCGGGCATCTGCGGCGGCGGCGTGACGGAAATCAGCACCTCGCCTCCGGTCTGCCCGTTGACGTCACCGGCATCATAGAACCCGGGGTGGATCCCCCCCGCCGCCAGCCAGTAGCGCAGCTCGTAATTGTGCGTCGATACGGGAAAGACCATGCCCAGATTGAACGCCTCGCCCGCCGCCGTCCGCGCCTCTACCACGGGCTTCAGCGCTGCGGCACTGATCGGGTGGACGGGCTTGCCCGCCGCGTCCATCGTGACATGGGGCTTCATCTCCGCCCACACCTCGTTCGCCACGGTGATCGCATTCCCGTTCAGGTCCAGCGCGACGGGGGTGATCACCTCGCCCGCCGTGCCGTAACCGATGGTCGCGGCAAGCGGTTGCCCCGCCAGCATCATAGCCCCGTCGATCTCGCCCGAAATGGTGCGGTCCAGCAGCACCTTCCAGTTCGACTGGGCTTCAAGCGTGACGTAAAGCCCCTCGTCCTCGAAGAACCCCTTCTCTGCCGCGATGGCAAGCGGGGCCATATCCGTCAGCTTGATGAAGCCGAGGGTGAGTTCGTCTTTCTCCAGATCGGCGGTCGCCGCAAAGGCAGGGGCCGACAGCAGTGCGGTGGTCAGCATCAGGAAGGCGCAGCGTTTCATATGTGTGGTCCTTCGATGGAAAAAACAAAAAGCCGCCAGACCGGTGCCGCAGGGAGGGTGCGGCAGGGTCAGGCGGCTTTGCCCGGTGGGTCCCGGTCGTTCGGGAAATTCCGTGACGGGACGCCATTGCCCCGTCGTGATTTCAGGCTGCGTGCGGATTCGCCGTCTGGCAAGCGCGGGGAAGTCAGGCGAAGACCGATCATGCTGCGATGCAGAGAAACGGCTAAACTTTGTGCGATTGAACCCGCGCATTGCCCGCCAAGGGACAGGAGTCGCACGAATGGGCGGCTGGCAAAGCGCCCGTCAGGCCGCCACGGGCCGAAGGAAACGGTCGTAAAGATCGGCCCTGAACACCCCTGCCGCAGCGGATTCGGCCCATCCCCGCGGCAGACCGAAGCGGAAGGCAAGCCGTGCCGCGATCCATCCGGCCTGCTCCGGCGTGGGGCGCATCAGGCGCGACGGCCCGAAGGTCTGAAAGCCTGCCACGACATGTTCCGTCCCGCGATCATCGGTCACGATCCGACCGAGCAGGGACCGTTCCACCCGTTCCGCCGCCACATCCACGCGGCCCGGACGGGTCACCACCTCGGCTGCGGTCGTAGCGTTTCCGGGCAGGGCAAGCCACTCCCCCGCGCGCGACAGCGCGCGGACAAGCCGCCCCGTCAGATCGGCTTCGGCCTCGCACCAGCCTGCCCGCAGCGCGAGGACCTTTTCCGGACTGGCCGGATGGATTGACGTGCCCGGCAGCAGAAGCCGCGCCCGCGCCGTGACCACCGCCTGACTTCCCCACGGCTCGCCCACGCAAAAGGCGTCAAGCTCGCCCTCGGCCAAGGCTTCGGGCATCAGCGGGGGCGCCACGGTCCGCAGGTCGGCCAGACCTTCCGTCAGCCCCTTCATCCAGTCGCCAAGCAGCAGTGCGTGCATCGAATGGGCGAAGGGCACGCCGAACCGCAGCGGCCGTCCCAAGGCGGCCACCGCCTGCGCCGCGTCGGCGGCATCGCAAAAGCCGAAGCCGTGGCCCAGCTGGTCCAGCCCGTCCGCAACTGCGGATGACACGCCCACCACCTGCCCGCCCAGCGACAGGACAAGCGGGGTTTCCAGCCGGACATCGCCACCGCCCAGTCCCAGCGCCCGCGCCACCAGCATCACCGAAAGCATCTGCGCCGCCGCAACCTGCCCCTGATCCAGCATGTCGCGCAACATCGACCAGTTGGCCGCGCGATGCAGCACCAGCCGAAGGCCCTGCTCCTCGGCAAAGCCCAAGGCGTCCGCGATGATCAAGGGCGCGGCATCGACAAGGGGCACATAGCCAAGGGCGATATCGCGAGTCATCGCAAAAGGTCCGCCGCCGTCACTAACGCCTGCGCCACGTCGGCGACGCGCTTGCCCTGATCCATCGCCGTCTTGCGGATCAAGGCATAGGCCTCCTCCTCGGACACGCCGCGCGCCTTCATCACGAGCCCCTTGGCGCGGTCGATCACCTTGCGTTCCTCCAGCGCGGCCTTGGTGGCGGCAAGTTCCGACCGCACGCGCTGGAACAGGTGGAACCGCGCCACAGCCGCATCGAGGATCGGGCGGATGCGATCGGCCCGCAGCCCGTCGACCACATAGGCCGACACGCCCGCTTCGATGGCGGCGCGGGTCGTGGCGGGATCGGACCGGTCCACGAACATGGCAACGGGCCGGTCCATGGGCCTTGTCGCCTGCGCCAGTTCTTCCAGCACGTCGCGGGACGGATGTGCGATGTCGACCAGCACGATGTCAGGCATCGTCTCGGCCACGTCGCGCGCCAGCACGCGACGGCCCGAAAACACGACCACATCGCTCTCGCCCGCCTCGGCAAGGGCTTCGCGCACCCGCTCTGCGCGTTCAGGGTCGCTTTCGACCAAAAGGATGCGGAGACTGGCTGGCATAATGGATCAAGTGGTGTTGCCGACCTTCGCCATCGTATCAATCCGAAGGCAAGAGCACCAATTACGCCGAGTGAGGGATGCGACTTCTTCTGCCCAAGGAGAGTGCAAACCATAGCCGCGCGAACAATTATTCATCAATAAATCGAGGTATCACCTAAGGAACCATCGATCCATTCGAGGGGAAAGCGGACTGTCGCCAGAGCGAACACGGAGGAACCCTGCACTGGAGGTATCCGCAAAGCGATGGCTATTGTTGTAGTTGGGAAAAGGTGAGATCGGGATCAGACTGGCCCAAGAGGTTCCGTTAGAGCCTGCGGACCCCTGCTCCGCGTGACGGGGCCAAAACTGTCTTCGGTGGCCACAGCGACGGATATCTTCGATCTCAACCTAAGTCTGATCTACACTGCTTTGAGCGGGTCCGCCACATCGGACGCCGTCGGCGTGTCTGCCGCAGACTTGGACCCGATTTCAGAAAGACTTCACTTCGCTTTCAGGACTTCCCAGCCAACCTGATCCAGCCTCGGAACATCGCCAATGCGGAGGTGTCCCATGTCGCTGCATGATCCTATCTTTATCGCACAAGACATCATCGCCGCCCTTTGGGAAAGCGAAGTCGACTGCCTGCCCCCGATCGGAGATCGTCGGGACCGGCTGCTTGAGGCGGGCAACATGGATTGCTGTGCCAGTGGAGATTTCCTTGCCTTAATGCCATCGGTCGATGCCCCTGCTCCGGCCTGGAGCGATGACAGGATGTGGTTGCGGCGCATCCTCGGTTTCTGAACGCTTAACAGGTGGCGAGCACAGGTCTTCGCTGGGCGTGCCCTGAAAGGGACCGCCCATGAGGATCGGCCAACATGACCTTGACCTGTTGAACGGAACGCTTGTCCACGACGGCGAGCGTGTCCATCTGCGAGCAAAGACCTTCGCGCTTCTTTCCTACCTAGCCAAGAATGCCGGTCGTGTAATCGGTAAAGACGAACTTATCTCTGCGGTGTGGCCCGACGTCATCGTCACCGAAGACTCGCTCACACAGGCCATCCGCGAGCTACGGCGGGTGCTTGGCGACAGGGTGCTCCGCACGGTTCCGCGCCGCGGCTATGTGCTGGAAACCTCGCGGGATGATCGCGTCGCAGAGGGCCCGCCCAGCGTGGTCGTATTGCCTTTCCTGACGGTGTCCGAGAGGCCGGAGGATCGCATCCTCGCGGACGGGGTGGTCGAGGAAATCTGCCAGTGCCTTGGCCGATATGGCCTCGTACGGGTCATCGCGCGACATTCCGCCTTTCAGTGCCGGCCGGAAGACATCGCACCTCAGGACGCCGCGCGCAAGCTGGGCGCGGACTGGTTCGTGGAAGGTCCGGCGCGAAGAACGGCTGCGGGCCTTCGGCTGTCACCCGCGCTGTGCGAGACGTCGACTGGACGGCAGATCTGGACCGAAACTTTCGTCGTCGGGGACGATGGCCCTGCGGAAGTGACAACGGTACTTCCGCATCGCATCATCACACGTCTGACCCTTGACGAACAAAGGCGCGTCGCCCTTCAACCTGCCTCATCGAGCGCCGACATGACCGCATGGCGGCATTTCGTGGCGGGGGTCGCCGCGCTGCGCCGATACGGACCCGGTGTGAACGAGGAGGCATGCGCCCATTTCCGTCTCACCGTGGCGCGAGATCCGATCTTTGCACTGGGCCACTCGTATCTCGGTCTCGCCATCCTTACGATCGGGCGTTACGACGCCTCGCCCCAGGATGTGCTGAACGAAGGGCTTGCCCTTGCGCTGCGCGGGGTGGAACTCGCGCCGGAAGAGGCACGCTGCCATACGATCCTTGCGCTTGCCCGCCTTTGGCGACGCCAGGTCGATGCCGCGGAATTCTCGGCCCGGCAGGCGGTGCAGATCAACCCGTCCGACCCCGATCCCCTTGCCATGCTGGGATACGTGCTGACCCTGCGCGGCAATCCGGCCGAGGGCATCGCCTGTCTTGAGGCAGCGGTGCGGCTGAACCCCCTGCACCCGGCTTGGTATCATGGCGATCTTGCTATCGCCCACCATATTGCAGGCAACCATGCCGAGGCCAGTGCCTGCATACAGCGTCTGCCCGAGACAGATTCATGGAAGGAAACGCGTCTTGCGGCCTGCCATGCAGCGCTGGGGGACGCGGTCGGCGCAGCGCGGCATCTAGACCGCGCCGAAGCCATGACCCAGGGATGGGATGCGCAGGCCATGATAGACAGCTGGGCCGAGTTGGAGCACAGCGCCGACCGCAGCTACTTGCAGCGCGAGGTTGCCTTGGCGCTGGAGCTGCGCCGGCACCTGAAATCGACGCCGAAGGTTTCGTGAAAAGACCTCAGACCATTATCCTTCGGGGGGCAAGGGGCACACGTGCCGGGCATGTCTGCATCGCCCAAGCCAGTCGCGCGGCGCGCCCATTATTAAACCTCAGGATCCCTCTGGCGTTGCCATGTCCCGCGGCGCGGTGCCGATATTGCGGACAGCCGTGATGAGGATGCCCAGATCCTGCATTTCGGTCCGGTGGTTGCAAAAAGCCGCGCGCAGGGCGTAGCGCCCCCGCAGGGTCGTTCCGGACGGCACGGCGATACCGCTTTCCTGCAGCCGCAGAAGAAGTTCGCGGTTCAGAGCGTCCAGTTCCGCTTCGTTCATCCCGCCGGGATTGTAGCGCAAACAGACCACGCTGGTGCCGACAGGGGCAAACAGTGAGCTGCTCCCCGAAAATCGGACGGTGACGGAAGCTACGATCTGACGTCTGCTGGTCTCCACCTACGATGAGATCAGGAGATGAAGAAACGCAGGAACCATGACGCTGGGTTCAAAGCCCGCGTGGCGTTGGAGGCCGTGAAGGGCGAACGCACGGTTTCGGAGTTAGCACGCCGAATACGGCGTGCATCCGACGATTATCCACCAGTGAAAGAAGGCTCTAGTTGAGGGTGCGGCTGACATCTTCGAGCGAGATGACAAAAAGGCTCCCGCGGTCGATTAAGACAAGGTGGGGGCGCTGAATGCCAAGATCGGGGAACTGGCGGTCAGGGAGATCTGCGAGACGCGCGTGCGGTATGGTTACCGCCGGGTTCACGTCCTGCTGGATCGTGAAGGCTGGGGATCAACGTCAAGAAAGTCTATCGCATTTACAGAGAGTTGGGCAGGCAGCTCAAGTACAAGACACCCAAGCGTCGGGTAAAGGCTAAGCTGCGAGATGACCGTGTCGAGGCCGTCGGACCGAACGAGGTCTGGGCGATGGACTTCGTGCATGGCCAACTGGCGACGGTTAAGAACTTGCGGGTGCTGACCGTTGTCGACACCTTCTCACGATATGTCCCGGTTTTGGACGTGCGCTACAGCTACAGAGTAAGCGTTGTCCCGACCCCACGTCTCCGAGCAGGGCGTTGTGAAGCGCATCGTGGCCTTTGGTCTTTCGTCGACCGGCAATGACCGTCCATAGCCTCTTGTGTCTATCGGTGCTGGCAGTAATGGGGAGTGACTGACCTGAACTGAAGGCGATCCCGCATGACGAAGCAGACCGGTGCGCCGTTGGCGCGTAACAAGCCTGCTGCCTTCTTCGGTGGCACTGTCATCAGCACCTTGGGCGGATTGATCGGCCTCGGCGGGGCAGAGTTCCGGCTTCCACTTCTGATTGGACCTTTTGGATTTGCGGCACTCGAAGCGGTCATCCTGAACAAAGCGATGAGCCTTGTGGTCGTTGCCTTCGCCCTGCCGTTTCGCGCCGGGACTGTGCCCTTCGATCAGGTCGCCGCGCACTGGCCAGTCATCGTAAACCTGCTGGCTGGGAGTCTGGCAGGTGCTTGGCTCGGGGCGGGATGGGCGACACGGCTGAGTTCTGCTGCACTTTACAAGGTGATCGCGGTGATGCTCCTTGCTATTGCGGGTGTCCTCTTGCTGGGCCATGGCCTGACGGGCGGGGAGGCGCTTGTCGCCGGTCCTGCTCAGGTTCTTGCAGGTGTGCTCGCAGGTCTGTTGATAGGCGTTGTTGCGTCAGTCTTGGGTGTTGCCGGGGGCGAGTTGCTAATACCAACTCTGATCCTGCTGTTCGGGGCAGACATCAAGCTTGCCGGAAGCCTGTCGCTTGCAGTCAGTCTGCCCACCATGATCGTGGGCTTCACCCGCTACAGCCGCGACCAGAGCTTTACCGTCATCGGTCGCAACCGGACGTTCCTTGTGGTCATGGCGGCAGGGTCGATCTTCGGCGCATGGATTGGCGGGCAGCTTCTGGGGATCATCCCGAACGCGGTGCTGTTGCCGGGCCTCGCTCTGATCCTCGTCCTCTCGGCCATAAAGGTCTGGCGGCACCAGTGATCTCAGGAGGCCGTCGTTTTGTCATGGGCTTCTCAAGAGACGAAGTTCCACGGCAGCAGGTCGTCGATCTGGCTCTGCTTGTGTCCTTGGACAATGGCGGTGAGGGCGGCGGACATCCACGCATGAGGATCGACGCCGTTCATTTTGCAGGTCTCGATGAGCGAGGCGATGACAGCCCAGTTTTCGGCTCCTCCGTCGTGGCCCGCGAAGAGGGCATTCTTGCGGTTCAGGGCGATGGGGCGGATGGTGCGTTCGACGGTGTTGTTGTCGATCTCGACGCGGCCATCGGTCATGAAGCGGCCAAGACCATCGCGGTATTTGGCGATGTAGGCGAGCGCCTCGCCCAAGGGCGACTTTGCCGAGGCACGGGTGCGGTGGTGTGTCAGCCAGTCGTCGATGCGGGTGAGGATCGGGGCGGAGCGACCCTGCCGGGCGGATAGTCGGGTGACAGGGTCGTTGCCTCGGATCTCGGCTTCGATGGCGTAGAGGTCGCGGATGAGGGCCACGCCCTCCTCCGCAATCGGCGCGGGTCCGGTGCAGGTGATCTCGATCAGCTTGCGGCAGGCGTGCGCCCAGCAATAGGCGAGCTGTATGCCCGGACCGATCCGGTCCGCTGCAATCAGGCGGTTGTAGCCGGCATAGCCGTCGACCTGCAGAATGCCGCCAAAGCCCTGCAATATCCGCTCGGCATGCTGCCCTCCCCGACCGGGGGCATAGGTGAAGACCACGCCCGGTGGTGCCGTGCCGCCCCATGGCCTGTCATCGCGGGCCAAGGCCCAGAGGTATCCGGTCTTGGTCTTTCGTGCCCCCGGATCGAGGACGGGGGCGCGGGTATCGTCCATGAAGAGCTTGGTTGATCGCTTCAGGTCCGCCATCAGCGCGTCGTAGACGGGGCGGAGTTCGAAGGCGCCGCGGCTCACCCAATCGGCAAGGGTGGAGCGGTCGAGATCGACGCCCTGGCGGCTGTAGATCTGGGCCTGTCGGTAAAGCGGCAAGTGATCGGCATACTTGCTGACCAGCACATGGTCGACCGTGGCCTCGGTGGGCATGCCGCCCGGGATCAGCCGCGCCGGTGCGGGGGCTTGCGTGATGCTGTCGTTGCAAGAGCGGCAGGCATACTTCGGACGGCGGGTGACGATGACGCGGAACTGGGCGGGGACGATGTCGAGCCACTCCGAGACATCCTCGCCGATGCAATGCAGTCAGCCGCCGCAGGCGCAGATCAGGCTGTCCGGCTCGATGACCTCCTCGATGCGCGGCAAGTGCTTGGGCAGCGATCCACGATTGGCAGCACGCGGTTTGGCGGGGCGCTTGGCGGCCCGATCTTCGGTATCCTCTTCGGCATGGATCACCGCCATGGCCGTTTCGAGGTCTTCCAGCGCCAGTTCAAATTGGTCCGGATCACTCTTCTCCGACTTGCGACCGAAGACCGCCTGCTTGAAGGCAGCGACCAGCTTCTCCAGCCGCGCAATGCGCTCGTCCTTGCGCTGGCCGCGCGCCTCCTCGGCGATCAACATCGCCTTCAGCGCAGCAATTTCTTCAAGCAGATCAGCAGTCTTCGGCATGGCGCGGGTCTACCATAGTGGCCTGTCCGATGCCCGCCCAAAGCACAAACCGAGTCATCCTGCCGCAGGCCAGATCCCGTCATTCCACCGCTTCGGGAGCCTTCGCCCCGACGGCCCGAACCCGCCGCCAGTCAAGACCCGCAAACAACGCCTCGAACTGCGCGTGGTTCATCAGCATAAGCCCGTCCTTCACGGCGGGCCAGGTGAAGCTGTGCTCCTCAAGCCGCTTGTAGGCCAGCACCAGACCGGTGCCGTCCCAATACAAGAGCTTCAACCGGTCCGCCTTTCTGGCCCGGAAGACGAAGTCCGTCCCAGTGAACGGGTCCGTGCGCAGCTCGTTCTTCACCATCGCGGCCAGG
Source organism: Paracoccaceae bacterium (assembly GCA_027486345.1). Taxonomy (GTDB): domain Bacteria; phylum Pseudomonadota; class Alphaproteobacteria; order Rhodobacterales; family Rhodobacteraceae; genus Paragemmobacter. The sequence continues at coordinate 7,524 of JAIXPH010000044.1, read as the reverse complement.
CTGTCGTGACCCTTGCGGAAGTCGATGGGCTTCGTGGCAACCATGATCCGCACCCGGTTCGACGGAAAGATCACGGGCGGGCCTGCAGCGCTATGACCAGTTCCGCGACCCGTGCCGCAGCAGTGGCACCGTCCAGCCGCACCGTCACCGGCCCGATGATCAGATCAATCGACGCCGTCTCCACCGGCGTCTCGACCGGCTGCGACAATGCCACCGGCGCGGCGAACTCCGCCCCCGCAAATTCCGGCACCACCAGTTTGCCTTGCCGCGCCAGCGTCCGCCAAGAAGACAGGTGATTGGCCTTCAACCCACGCCGACGTGCCACCTCGTTCATCGTGACACCGGGCACCAGCGTCTCCGCCACCATCCGACCCTTAGCTTCGTCGGACCATCGCCGCTTGGCCGCCGGAGCCGCCAAAAGCTCCACAAACCCAACGGCCTCCATACTGCGCTCCCGATGGACTCCCACTGACGCCTCCCCTGCAAATCTCCATACGAGGGCGCATCGCAGCTTACGGATTCAGCAGGAAGGTGGGGTCAAGACGGCGCTTACGAATGGTCCTCAACGCCCTGCAGTGGGCCTCGCTTTGTCCGATCTCAGCGATTTCCTGGGAGATCGCTTCGATCCGGGCATCGAGGCGCATCCAGTCGTCATGAAGATCAAGGATGATGTGTCTTATCCCCGGTGAGATCTCGTCCCGGCGTTCGTCCAGAAGAGTCAGAAGCTAGTTTTGAACGGCGCGCAGACCCTTCCGGATCGTGATGCCTTGTTCGATAAGAAAGGCTCGGATCTGATTGATGGTTGCCGTGCGGCGAGAAAACAGCCGCGACCGGACGCGGTGCAGTGCCTGCAGGTCGTGCTGTGACCCCGATGCTCGTCCAGCTGAGACCAGAGTCCTTTGCTGAATTTTGCTCGGTTGCGCCGACGGAGCAATGGACGATCTGCGCAGCGGTGCATGTGCGCCAAGCTGATCGCCCATTGCGGTGAGTTGGGCGGCAAAGACCACCGGGGCTTGGTATCCGAGCGCTGCATGGGGCCGCTCAGTGTTGTAGCTATGGGTCCAGCGGGCCACAGCATCACGGGCATGGTCGATACCGAAGAGCCGCTTCACCTGGTCGGTCTTCAACCCGCCGAACTCCTTGCGCCACCTATAGTAAGTGAACTGCGTCACACCGATTGACCGCACGGCTTCGGCCACTGACTGGCCTTGCGACACCAGCACGTCGACCTGCCGGAGCTTGGCGACGATCTCCTCAGGCTTGTGCTTTTTCTGGGGCATTCCTGCATCCTCCAAATGGCTCGTAAGCCATACCTCAGGGAGGACCACTTTTTGGGGGCAGACCAACTTCCGAAAAGAACTGTACAGTCGACTCAGAGTTTTAGCGGTAGGCCTTTCCACTCGAACGAAAATCCGTCGGGATCAGCAATCTTGCCAGTGCGTCGGCGTATCGTATTGCCACCCGGTTCGGTGCAAAAGCGGGCGATCATCCGCGAACTCCGCGTGTCCCAGACAAAGATACCCTGTAAAAACCCAGCTTCGCGGCACATCGAAAATGGCTTGCACCGCAGCGGGTTCCAGAATGGACACCCAGCCAAGGCCGATGTTTTCGGACCGGGCTGCCAGCCAGAGGGTATGAATCGCCATGACGGTCGAAAACTGCAGGGTTTCGGGCATGGTCCGCCGCCCCAACCTCCGCCCCTCGGCGGGGATCGTGTCGGTGAACACAGCAAGATGCACTGGGGCATCGCGCAGCCCTGCCAGTTTCAGCCGGACATATTCCGCCTTTGTCGCATCATCATAGCCCGCCGCAGCCTCATGGTTGCAGCGTTCAAAGATCGCCTGAACCGCTGCGCGCTTCCCCGGATCCATGACCCGCAGGACACGCCAAGGACGGGAGTTGCCCACCGACGGAGCCATATCCATCGCCCCCCGCAACCGGTCGATGACGGGTTCCGCAACGGGATCAGTGCGAAAGTGCCGGACATCGCGACGCCAGCGCAGAATGTCGTTCAGCGTCTCGGCCTGTGCTGGTAGAAATTCCATTCCGCCTCACTATGATGACTTTGGGATGAGCCTGCCCGCCACTACCACGGTATTGTAGTCTTGGGTTCATGCATCAGCCGCGCCCGCGATAGGGCGGCACGCCCTGATCGGGGATCCAGACGTTATCTGGAAGAGGGCCGGTCTGGTAGAACACATCAATCGGGATACCGCCGCGCGGATACCAATAGCCGCCGATGCGCAGCCATTCAGGGGTGAGCAGGTCAACCACCCGTCTGCCGATCGAAACCGTACAATCCTCATGAAACGCACCATGGTTGCGGAAAGAACCGAGATATAGCTTCAGCGATTTGCTTTCCACCAGCCAGTGCTGAGGCACGTAATCGATCACCAGATGCGCAAAGTCAGGCTGGCCGGTCATCGGACAAAGCGAGGTGAATTCGGGGGCGGTAAAGCGCACGCAATAAGCGGTACCCGCCTGCGGGTTCGCCACCTTTTCCAGCACCGCAGCCTCGGGGCTTTGCGGCAGCGCGGTGGCACTGCCAAGCTGTTGCAGATCCTTGTAGATATCAGTCATGTCGATCTCCCTCGCGGTCACACGCCGCGTTTGTTGCCCCACAGCAGAACGTGCAGTTGCGGCAGTACATGGGCGGCAAACCAGCGGTCGGCCATCACTCGGTCCACCAGCCAGCCCATGCGCTGCAAAATACGGTCGGTGTCGATAAAGGCGTCGTCATCCTGCGGCCCCGACGGGGTGTGATTGCCCGGTTGCAGATAGACCGGCAGGCTCGGAAACCGCGTGGCCGCATCACGGGCATAGGCATAATCTTCTAAATCGAACACCACGAATTTCAGCACGATTTGCGGCCCTGCGACGGCGGCCTCCACACAGGCCCGCAGTGCAACCCAGTCGGTCGTCATTGCACTGGAGGGTGGTTTCGGGCTCAGCACCAAGACATCCAGATCTGCAAACCAGTCGCGGCTGACCGAGCCTTGGGTTTCCAGCGCAAAGCGGTAGCCCTCTGCCTGCCCCTGCCGGATCAGCGGCCCCAAGGGCTGAATGGCCGGATTTCCCCCCGACAACGACACCATCAAGGGCTGGCCCCCCGACAGCGTGCGAACCTCATCAAGCACCTCGTCAGTACTCATCGCGCGCCACTCGGCGCGCATGCGGCTGTCCACGGCGTGCAGGCTGTCGCACCAAGCGCAGCGATAATCACAGCCGCCGGTGCGCACGAAGACGGTGGGTTGGCCGATCAACGCGCCCTCGCCTTGGATGGTTGGCCCGAAAATTTCGGAGATGCGGATCTCGCTTTCGACGGTCCCGGTCATGGCCGGTATTCCGCCCAGGTCTTTGGCGTCTCGCTGACCCGCACTGCGACGGTTTCCGGCAGGCGCGGTTTGCACCAGTCGTAGAAATGCTGCGCCAGACATTCCGAGGTGACCGCATCATGGCCTAGCACCTCATTGAGGTGGCGATGATCAAAATGATCGTCGATGTAGCGTTTGAGCGGGGCCAGATCATGGTAGTCGCGCACGAAACCAAAGCCGTTCAGCTTGGCCGCGGCAAGCTCCACCACCACAATGTAATTGTGGCCGTGCAGCCGCGCGCATTGATGATCCAACGGCAGCTGGCACAGTTGATGCGAGGCGGAAAAGTGGAATTCCTTGGTGATAAAGAACATCAGACCGCCCCCCGCTTGACAGCTTCGCGCCAGAAATCCGCATCGGCGTATTCGGTCGGATCAGCAATCACCGCCAGATCGAAGGCCTCGCGCCGCTCAACGCAGGTACCACAGCGCCCGCAATGGACTGCTCCCCCCTTGTAGCAGGACCAAGTCTGCGCAAAAGGCGTGCCGTGCCTTGCACCATCGGTGACGATGGCCGATTTCGGCACATTCACATAGGGTGCCAGCAGCGCTATATCGGCATATCCGTCCAGCGCATGGCGTTGCATGGTCTGGAATGCGTCAATGAATCCGGGGCGGCAATCGGGGTAGATGAAATGGTCGCCGCCGTGCACCGCCGTGGCGACGGCATCCGCCCCGCGCATCGCTGCAACGCCAAAGGCGACGGTCAGCATGATCGCATTGCGGTTCGGCACGACGGTGATGCGCATGCTCTCTTCGGCGTAATGCCCGTCGGGCACCGCCACATCATCGGTCAGAGCCGAGCCGGACAGGCTTTGGCCAATCGCGCGAATGTCGATGATCTGATGCGGCACGTTCAGGCGCGTCGCACAGGCCGCCGCAAAGTCCAGTTCCTTGCGGTGCCGCTGTCCATAATCAAAGGACAGCAGCCCGAGCAGGTCATGTTCGGCCACGACCCTGTGAGCCAGCGAAACGGAGTCCAATCCGCCGGAGCAGATGACGATGGTTTTCATGCAGACGTCCTTGTTTTGACCGGGTAGGCTGCGACCGGTATTCAGAATGTGGCGTCTATACTGCGATGAGGGCGGCGGGTGAAGATGAAAGCGCGCCGCAACGCGCCTGCTTAGATCCAGTCGGCAAGGTAGCGTTTCGCTTGCCCGCAGGCGGTGGGCAGATCACTACCACTGGCCAGATGGGCGGCGATGGCGCTGGCCAACGTGCAGCCGGTGCCGCGCCGGTCGCCGGGCTTGCGGACGGCGGCGAAGCTGAGCGGGGGTGCGTTCGGCCGCATGAGCCAATCGATCGCCCCTGGTCCGATTGCGTGGCCGCCCTTCAGCAGGACGGCCCGAGCGCCCATGGCAAAAAAACCGGCGGCGAGCGCACCCAGGTCCGCCTCCCCTGCAAGACCGGTCAGTCGGTAGGCCTCGGGCAGGTTCGGAGTGACAAGTGCTGCCCGCGGGATCAGCCGGGTCATCATCGCGGCCCGCCCCGCGTCGTCAAGGAGTGTCACTCCGGCGCTGGACGCCAGAACCGGATCCAGAACGAAAGGCAGGTCGGGAAGAGTTGCCGCAATGGCCTCGACAATATCTGCATTGGCCAGCATTCCCAGTTTGGCCGCGCGGAGCGGGCCGGCGGCGCGGATCTGCGCCACGACCACCTCGGGCGGCACGGGATGCACGATGCAGCCACCCGCCGCATCCTGCGCCGTCACCGCCGTTGTCGCGAGCCGGGCCTCGATGTCCAGATCGGCCATGACCGCAAGATCCCGCGCCAGCCCGGCTCCGCAGGAACTGTCCAGCCCGGCGATCACCAAAACGCTCATTGCCCGTCGGCCAGCAGGGCCAGCGCACTTGCCCCGCGCGCTGCCAGCACCTGCGCGCCGCGCCAGGCCCGAAGACCGGTGGAACAGCACAGGATCACCCGTCCCGCCGGGATTGGCCAATCGGCCAAGTCGCCGGGGGCCAAAACCTGAGCTGCGGGCAGCGCCTGGACAGAGCCCGCCGGGCGCAGGTCGATCACCGTATCGTCGCCGCCGATCTGCGAGGCCGCGACAAAGCCGAAGCCGTCAGCCTCGGCGGCACCGTGAAACTCGAAGCCGCCGAACCGCCAACGGCCCATGTCCAGCGTCACCAGCCGGCCCAAGGGGTTCGGCTCCAGCCCGATCAGCACCGACAGCACCATCTGTGCCTGCACCGCACCCAGGGCGGCCACGGCTGGCCCCAGGACCCCGGCACTGGCGCAGCTTGCCGCCTGGGCGGGCAGTTCTGGGAACACCGCGCGATAACCGGGGGCCGCAGCACAAAAGCCGCCCGCATATCCTGCCAGCCCGATGACCGAGGCCGAGATCATCGGCTTGCCGGCCGCAAGGCACAGGTCGGACAGGGTATAGGTCACGGCAAAGCTGTCAGCGGCGTCCACGACCAGATCGGCGCCCGCGATCAGTGCCGGGGCATTCGCCGGATCAAGTCGCAGCGTCAGGGCGGTGGCCTGGCAGTCCGGGTTCAGCGCCCTTGCCCGGACGGCGGCGATTCCAGCCTTGGGCTCGCCCAGATCGGCGGCGGAGTAGAGCGTCTGGCGGTGCAGGTTGCTGAGCGCCACCTGATCCGGGTCGATGATCGTCAGGCGTCCTACCCCCGCCGCCGCCAGCGCCGGGATCACCGTGCAGCCAAGACCGCCCGCCCCGATGACCAGCACATGCGCCGTCGACAGCCGCGCCTGTCCGCTGGCGCCGACGCCGGGCACCTGCATCTGGCGGACATAGCGGCTCATGTCCTGGCCCCGCTGGCCCGCACCCAGGCCCGGGTCTGCGCCTCGGGGTCGGGCGCGGCGACAAGATCGGTGACCACCGCCGCCACGTCCGCCCCGGCAGCAAACACCTCTGGCAGGCGCGCCGGAGTGAGGCCGCCGATGGCCACCAACGGAATATCCCCGACCCGCGCCTTCCAGCGGGCCAGCTTCTCCAGCCCCTGCGACCGCCAGGGCATCTGCTTCAGCAACGTCGGCCAGATCGGACCCAGGGCAACATAGGCCGGCGACAGGGAAAGTGCGCGGTCAAGCTCTGCCCGGTCGTGGGTGGAGATGCCCAGCCGCGCCCCGGTGCGGGCGATGGCGGCGGTGTCGGCGTTGTCCAGATCCTCCTGACCCAGATGAATGAAGTCAGCGCCCTGATCCAGCGCCGCCTGCCAGTGGTCGTTGACGACAAGCTGCGCCCCATGTCGCTCACAGATCGCCATCGAGGCCGCGATCTGGGCGGGAACCTCGTCCGCATCGCCCTTGAAGCGCAACTGCACCAGCCGCACGCCCTGGGGCACCAGCCGGGCGATCATCGCGGCATCGGGCAGCACCGGATAGAAACGCGGCAGGGTCATGCCAGCCCCCGGGAACGCAGATCGGCCATCCCCAGCACCGGGGTCGAGGGCACGGCCATGTCGCGGGGCGGCATGAGGCCGGCCTCATAGGCCAGCCGCCCGGCCGCCACCGCCTGTCCAAAGGCGCGCGCCATGGCCACCGGATCGCCCGCCTTGGCGACTGCGGTGTTCAGAAGCACGGCGTCGAACCCCAGTTCCATCGCCCGCGCCGCCTGGCTGGGCGCGCCGATCCCGGCATCGACGATCAGTGGCACGTCGGGGAAATAGCCCCGCATCGAGGCCAGCGCATCGGCATGGCGCAGGCCGCGCCCCGAGCCGATCGGCGCGCCCCAGGGCATCAGCACCCGGCACCCGGCGTCCAGCAGACGTTCGGCGACGATCAGATCCTCGGTGGTGTAGGGAAAGACCTGGAAACCCTCCGCACAAAGGATCCGCGCCGCCTCGACCAGCGCGAAGGGGTCGGGTTGCAGCGTGTCGGCATTGCCGATCACCTCAAGCTTGATCCAGTCGGTGCCGAACACCTCACGGGCCATCCGGGCGGTGGTGACCGCCTCTTGCGCCGTGTTTTCGGGTTGGACCGATTTTTTGTTCTCATGAGAACTGCTTTTCGGTACGATTTTCTCTTGGAGTGAGGTGCGCCGAACGCGGCTGCGCGATTGGCGACCGGGCACGCTCCATAATCGACAGGAGAGCTGGACGTGAAACCGACCGCTGCCTCGACCGAATCCACCGGATTTCTCGACACCCTCAAGCAGTACGGCGCGGCCGACCTGCCGGCGTGGG
>JAIXPH010000038.1 GCA_027486345.1 Paracoccaceae bacterium | reverse complement strand
CCTTGAAGGCCGCGTCGTGGTTCCTGCGTTTCGACATGTCTGTTCTCCTCGTTCTTGGAGACCAGCAGACTTTAGATCGTAGCTTCCGTCACTGTCCAATTTTCGGGGGGTAGCTCAGCGGGCGCAGTCGCACAACGCGCTTGGGCAAGCGGGCCTTCTGATCGGAAGACCCAACTTGGTTCGCTTGGACGCGCCGGAAGTGGCTGTTCGGCTAGACATGGACGATGTCGAGGGGGCGCTGTCGTCGATGCCTGCCGTCGCGCGCAGCTTGGTTGAGGGCGCGGGCCATCGAGTGGCCGAAGTGTTCTTTGAAGCAGTCGCCGCTTAGTAGGGGCAGGCGCGCTTCGGTCACTTTTCCGTCCATTCCCCCTCTTTTTCCCTTGACCCTTCTTTCTGGTCTTTCGCCTGCGACGTTCCTTCCACGCTTGCGATGATCGTGACGAGCTTATTGACGCCGCCCGCTCGCGGAGCTTCGCGACCGTCGTGCACGCGTCGCGTTGGCACGCTCGCGCGCCTTGGGTTCTTTCGATCGCGGCACTCATCTTCGGAGTCGGGGGCGAAGTGTGATGTCACGTAATCTCTTCCTATCTGGTTATTTCGTGACACGGATTTGGGCTTTCCTTTGCCACCGACTCCAATGATGAGTTCCGCGTTTTGGTTTGTCTCGGCAGTCGAGGACCGGCAGGGCGCACGCCCGTTGCCGGTGCGATGGCTGCGCGAGCAGGTGGGCGCGGATGCGGCCACCTATGACCTGTTCAGCAGTCTGCGACGATCTCCCGGTAGATCGTGCGACCACAACCACTACGAGCACGGCGCAAGCTTGCAGGAGCACGGCTCCCAACGATCGTGCGCAGGACCACCGAGCGACCGCTGCGACTACGATAGCTCCGACCGTCACCGCGACGATCTACCCACCGTTTCCGCGACGCCCCAGCGGCTGTGCCACGGTCTGCCCCAAGATGGGCCCGGCGATCCTGCGACGACCGTCGTCCTGACCGTGGCCATGACGATCCCCGCGACCGTGCCCCGGACCATCGCCACGACCACCGCAACCGTCAGGGCCGGACGCTGGCGGCGCTGGTGTGGATCGGTGGGAGTCGTCTGTCCGATCCATCCTCTGGTCACGATCGGCAGCCACGCCGCCACGATCCTCGCTGCGACCGTGATCCTGACTGTGGGGCTGTGACCGTGCCGCGACGATCGCCGAGACCGATCAAGAGGCGGAGGCGCTGCGAGACGGTGGTGGGATCGTGCTGGGACGGTCCCCCGGATGCCCAACAGGTGTCCACAAAACCCCCTCGAAAATCGCGCCCAAGAAGCCAGCAAAACAAGGGGTGTGCGGAGCCCGATTTGCCCGTCCAGAAACCTACTCAAAAGTTGACAGATCAGCGATCCATGAGACCCTCACGGACTCGCCAACCTCGTCCCGGAGCCCACCCCGCCATGACCAAGCGCGTCGCCATCTACGCCCGTGTCTCGACCGACAAGAACCAGACTAACGAGACCCAACTGCGCCAACTCCGCGAGGTCGCCTCGCGGCTGGGCTGGACGGTCGTCGCCGAACATGTCGACGAGGGCATCTCCGGCGCGCACGGGCGGGACAAGCGCCCCGGTCTGGACGCCATGATGCGGCAGGTCACACGCGGCGAGGTCGACATGATCGCCGCGTGGTCGGTCGACCGGTTGGGCAGATCGATCCAGCACCTCGTCTCGATCTTGTCCGATCTGCAAGCTCGTGATGTCGGCCTGTATTTGCATGTTCAAGGGCTCGACACGTCCACCGCGTCGGGCCGGGCCATGTATCAGATGTTGGGCGTTTTTGCCGAGTTCGAGAGGGCGTTGGTCCGGGATCGGATCGCCGCCGGGATCGAACGCGCCCGCGCCAAGGGCACGCGCTTTGGCAGACCCGCCATGCCCGCCAAGGACGCCGCCGCCATCCGTGCCGCGATCAGCCAAGGCATGGGCATTCGCGCCGCAGCCCGCGCCGCAGGCTGCTCGCCGACTACCGCTTCCAAGGTCGCCAAGCAAATGGCCGCCGAGGCTCAAGCCGTCGTCACCTGATCCGCCGGTGCAAACCCGCGCCACGCTTCCAGCACGGCCAGCACATCGTCATGCCCTCGCCAAGCGGCCACGCCTGCCCATGACCAACCGCGATCTGTCCGCCGTGCCCCAAGCGCACATACCAAGATGATGACCAACGGCCACGTCTTGCCCAGATCAACCACGAAGTGATACCAAACAAATCAGAGGGTTATCGACCACGGCAACCAGCGAGAAGGCGCGAAGCGCTCCCCCTCGCCACCATTCCCCAAATCCGCACAGTCAGCGTGCCGCCCGCGCACTGGACTTTGATCCTGGCCAGCCGCATCTTTCGCGCGACTTAATGCCTGACCCATGGCCCATCGGCCTGTCGGTCCGGCCCCAAGGAAAGCGATCCGATGACCCAGACCGCGCTTGACGCCTTTGCCATCACCCGCCGTTGGCCCGCCACCCGGCCCGAGGTGATCCAGCTTTACACCCTTGGCACGCCGAATGGCACTAAGGTGTCCATCGCGCTGGAAGAACTTGGCCTGCCCTATGAGGCGCACAAGGTCAATTTCGCCACCAATGACCAGATGACGCCGGAATTCCTGTCCCTGAACCCCAACAACAAGATCCCGGCGATGATCGACCCGAACGGCCCGGATGGCGCGCCCTTGCCGTTGTTCGAATCCGGCGCGATCCTGATCTGGCTGGCGGACAAGACGGGCAAGCTGGTGCCTGCGGGCAAGCGCTATGAAACCCTGCAATGGCTGATGTGGCAGATGGGGGGCCTTGGGCCGATGTTCGGGCAGTTGGGCTTTTTCCACACCTTCGCCGGAAAAGAAATTGAAGACCCCCGCCCCAAGGAACGCTACCGCGCCGAGGTGGAGCGTCTGCTGAAAGTCCTCGACGGCGCGCTTGAGGGGAAAGACTGGATCGTGGGCGACTACTCCATCGCCGATATCGCCATCGCCCCATGGCTGCGGACGCTGCGCGATTTCTACAAGGCCGGGGATTTGGTCGGTTATGCCGGGTTGAAGAACGTGCCGGGCTATCTGGAGCGTTTCCTTGCCCGCCCCGCCGTGCAGCGTGGTCTGGCGGTTCCGGGCTAAGGTCGGGGGCTAGGGGCTCAAACCGCCCGCACCATCACATGCGCGGCGGCAAAGCCGAAGACATGGCGCAGCGCCCCGATGCGGGCGGTGCGGTCCAGCGCGAAGCCCGCGCGTTCATAGAGCGCGCGGGCACGGTCGTTGCCCTCGATCACGTCCAGACGCACGGCCGTGTAGCCCCGGTTGCGGGCCTCGAGGCAGATGGCATTGAGCAGCGCCGTCCCCACTCCTTGCCCCCGCGCCCCATCGGCGACGCAAAGGCCGTCCAGCAGGAACATCTCGGGGTCGGTCTCATCACTCAGGCCGCGCAGCAGCATCCCACGCCACAGGCTGCCGGTCTGGCCGTAGATGTCGGCAAGGTCGGTCATGGTGCCGCCCGCAAAGCTGCCCTGTTCGGTCTTGAACCCTGCAAGGCCCAGCAATTGCCCCTGCGCGTCCAGCGCGCCGATGCAGTTGTCCAGCCGCATCACGCGCGACAGATAGCGCAGGGCCTTGGCCTCCGGCCCCATGACGCGGCCCAGTTTCGGCCCGAACGCCTGCCAGTACAGCGCCACTGCCTGATCGCGCAGGCTGGCGGGCAGGCCGTGGTGCAGGGTGAAGCCGCTCATGACGCCGGCCCTTCTGCGGCCTCTGTCAGCAGGGCTTCGAACCCTGCGCCCAGAACCCAGCCTTCCTCGGTTGTCACGGGCGCTTGGGGCGTGGTGAACAGGGGCGAGAGCTGCCCGCTCACCGACAGCCGCCGCAACGCACGGGCCAGAAGGCGCACCTGCGCCTGATCCTTGATCCCACCTTCGGTTGCAACACGCGGCGCCAGAAGCGACGGATAGACCTCGGCCAGCACCACGGGCGCATCGGGCGCGTCAAAGGGCCAGACCGCCACGCCGGGCAGGTTGGACAGGCGGTGGATCATCGGCAGACCCATCAGTGCCTGACCCCCGACCGATCCGGTTGTGTATAACTTCCACACCGGCTGCGCCTTGGGGATGGTCTGTTCGATCAGGCGGCGTTCGTGCAGGCCAAGGCGGGCGTAATCCACCGTCTTGGTTTCGCTGAGGTTGGACAACGGCAGACTTTTGGGACGCCCCCAGAACGGCCCGCCGCCAAATCCTGCATTGATCGCATCGGCCACGGCAAAGCGGTTGTTGGCATTGTCAGGCCCATCGGTGATCCGCCCCGCCAGCCATTGCCACACCGCACGGGCATGGGGCGTTCCCGTCAGGCGGGCGGCGAACCCGGCGGGATAGCCCAGCGGGAAGTCAAAGCCGATCAGCAGCCGTCGCCCTGCCTGACGCTCTGTGTCGATCAAGGCCCGCAGGGTGGTTTCGGCCTCGGCTCGGGTGCGGTGGTAGGTGGTTGTTTCACCCATCGCCCCGGCCACGCCGATCCAGATCGCATCCGCCGAAGGCTTGGCGGGCGAAGGGGAAGCGGAAGAGGACCAATCCACCACCGCCACCGTATCAAAGGATGCCTGCCGGGCTTGCAAACCCACCTCGGCCAGCACGAAATCCGCGACCGCCGCGGTGTCGTTCAGGTCCAGCACCGGGACGGGCAGCGCGCCGACTTCGGCATCGGTCGCCACCGCGCGCACCAAGGGGTCACCCGGCTGGATCATCTGGTGGCCGGTTTCGCGACGCCAGACCTCCAGCTTTGGGTGGCTGTCGCGTTTGTAGCCCTCAACCAGCACCAGATCGACCGGGGACAGACGGGACAGCACCGCGGTCAGGTCCGGTTCCGGCCCGCGATGTTCGTGCAGTATGGCGTAGCGGTGGGCCCCGGCCAGCACCACCTCGACCGCGCCCGCCTGACGGTGGCGGAAGGTGTCCTTGCCGGGGTGGTCAAGGTCCACGTCGTGATGCACATGCTTGACGGTGGAAACGGAAAACCCCCGCCCGGTGATCTCGGCCACCAGACGCTCCATCAGCCCGGTCTTGCCCGAGTTTTTCCAGCCGATGACGCCGTAAACCCTCATGCCGCGCCCCGGATCAGGGCTTCGGCGCGGGACAGGTCGTCGGGGGTGTTCAGGTTCATGAAAGCCCCGTCCTCTGGAAAATCGGCCCGCCCCGCGCCCCGCGCATCAGCAAAGGCGCGGACAGAGGCCTTGGCCCCGCTGGCAAGGAAAGCCCGCAGATCGTCGCGCAATCCCACCGGCCAAAGCGCAAAGGTCGGGTGGTCATTTCCGCCCGACCGCGCCAGCGCCATCCCCGACGGGTCAGAGGCAAGGATCAACCGTGGCACCAGATCGCCGGGAAAGAACGGCGTATCGACCGCCACCGTCACCACCGCCGTCGCCCCGCGCGGCACGGCCCAGTCCAGCGCCGCCAGCACCCCCGACAGCGGCCCCTGCGATTGCGTGTCCGCAAGCACCGGCAAGCCCAGCGCCGACAGACGCGCCGGATCACCATTGGCGCTGATCGCCAAGCGTTCTACCTGGGGTTCAAGGCGGTCCACGACATGGGCTGCAAGGCTGCGCCCGGCAAGGCGCAAGGTGGCCTTGTCGGCCCCGCCCATCCGCCGCCCCCCGCCCCCGGCAAGGATCACACCGAAAATCCGCACCTGTGGTGTCTCCTGACTTGCCCTTCCCTTTGCCTAAGGCCATCAAGGCGGCAGGTAAAGCCACGCCGCGCAGCGGAAAGACAAGCCAGCATGACAGAGACTTCTGCCGCCTTCTGGCGGGGGGCACGCCATTCCCTGCCCTTCACCATCGTCGTGATCCCTTTCGCGATCCTGTTCGGCGTCGTGGCGACCGAGGCCGGGTTGAACGTGCTGGAAACCATGGTGTTTACCGTCACGGTCTTTGCGGGGGCCTCGCAATTCGCAGCATTGCAACTGATGCAGGACAATGCGCCGACGCTGATCGTGCTGGCCACCGCCTTGGCGGTGAACCTGCGGATGGTGATGTATTCTGTCGCACTTGCCCCGCATTTGGGACGCGCGCCTTTGGGATGGCGGGCGGTGATGGCCTATTTCCTTGTGGATCAAAGCTTTGCCGTCTCGTCTATCGAATATGAGCGTAATCCCGCTCTGCCCATCATGGCCAAGGTCGCGTTCTTTTTCGGCGCGCTCTTGCCCGTCGCGCCGGTCTGGTATGCGGCTTCGTTGGGTGGGGCCTTGGCGGGCCGCGCGATTCCGCCGGAGTTTGCCTTGGATTTCGCGCTGCCGATCACCTTCCTTGCAATGGTGGCCCCCTTGCTGCGCAGCCTGCCGCATATCGTGGCGGCGGGGGTGTCGATCCTGATGTCGCTCTTGTTGGCAGGGTTGCCGTGGGGGACCGGGGTCTTGGTCGCGGCGGCCTGTGCGATGGCGGCGGGGGCGACGTTGGTGTGGCGGCTGGAAAAGGGGCGGGCCAATGGTTGACAAGACCCAACTCTGGACGGTGATGCCGCTGATGGCGGTGGGCACCTATCTGATCCGGTTCTCGTTTCTGGGGATGCTGGGCAACCGCCCGCTGCCCACATGGCTGACCCGCGCGCTGCGCTATACCGCCGTCGGGGTCTTGCCCGCGCTGGTGGCCCCCGGGGTGCTGTGGCCTGTGGCGACGGGCGGACAAACCGACCCCGCCCGCCTGGCGGCGGCGGTGATGACGCTGCTGGTGGGCGTCATCACCCGCAGTGTGCTGGGCGCGATCATCGGCGGGGCGGTGACGCTTTATGCCTGTCTTGCACTGGTCGGCTGACCGTCAGTCCGGCGCGTTCGCGGCCTGTATCAGCAACACGCCGTGGTTCTTGTCGGCATCCTCATCCCGGATGATGCGTTCGGTCACACCGGGCAGCGTCGCGAAATCCTGCATCAGCTTTTTCGGAAACCACGTCGAGCCGATGCTTTCAAACCCCGGCACCCCCGACAGGATCGAGGTGACGGACCGCGCGCATTGCGCCTTGGGCACCGCGCCGTAAGCCTTGGCCTTTGCGGCGACCAGTTCGGCCACCTCTGGCGTCACGATGATCGTCTGTTCCACCACGCGGAAGGTCTGACGCGCGTGGTAGTCGATATAGAAATTCTTGATCTTGTCGGTAATCCCGAAATGCACGTCATTGCGTTCCGGGATGCGCGGATGCTGCCATGTTCCGGCCGGATCGAACAGGATGCGTTCCGAGGCGTTGATCATCAGCCCAGAGTGCGCCCCCGCCTGCGAGTTGTTGTTGATCACCGTGTAGAGCGTGATCGACGGTGGGGCATCCGCCACGAAGCGCGCGGCGGCCACCTCTGCATCGGGTGCCCATTTCGGTTCCGCCCCGCCGACACAGGCGGCCAGCGTAAAGGCCAGCAAAATCAGCGACAGAATACGGAACATGAAAGGGAAAACCTTGAAAATGCAGGACTGAAAAACCGGCGTCCCGTGGAACGCCGGTCGTCGTCGGATCAGATCCCCGTCAGGGCCAGAAAGATCAGGATGGCGAAGATCACCACGACGGCCCATTTCGTCATCGTGACGAAGCCGTTGAAAGTCTGTTCCTGCGCGCGGATGTCCATGCTGCCCGGTTCGTGTTCGGCCATGTCGTGTTCCCTTCGAGTTCGGCGTTTTGACCGCGCTTTACCCGATTCATGCTCCGCTGTCACGCCTTGCCACACAGGCTGCGGCATCAGGCCGAGGCGTCGCCAGCCTCGCCCCCGGCCCAGCCGGTCATGAGTTGAAATCCGATGCGGCGCGGCGGGTCATCCGCCGCCTGTTTCGGCACGGCGCGCAGCAGGACGTTCAACTGGGTGACATGCTGGATCAGTTGGGTTTTCATCCCATCTTCATCCCGGCCGTAAAAGGTGACGATGTCGGGATCAAAGAAGCCGACACCCTCGATCTGCAACACACCCGCCTGACCGCCGGTGAACCCCATCGCAATTTCCTGCGTTGCATCCAGTTGGGCTTCGAAATTCCGGATGTACAGGATCAGCCGGTCATAGGCCCATTCGGCGGGGCTTTTGTCCTTGACCGGGCGCTGGGCCAAGACCTTGGGCAGGGGTTCGGTTTCCACCGTCGCGGGGGCTGCGGCATCGGCCATGGCCACCTTGGCGCGGGGCGGTCTGGTCTTTTCGGTCGATTTGCGGGTCATGCCGTTTCCCTTGCGCGCCACAGCCACGCGCCATCGTCGGACAAGGAACGCTGAACCCGGCCTTGCCGCAACAGGCAATTCAGATGGGCCACCGATTCCACCAGCGCAAAGCCGAATTCCGCCGGGCCGATGTCCCGTTTGAACAGCGGGGCAAAGCAATCAATGGCCGTGCGCGGGGTGGAGAGGTGCTCGACCAAGCGGTCCAGCGCGCCGACATGGTTGTCGATCATCTGCTCCAGACGCAGGGGCAGGCCGGTGAAGGGCAGCTTGTGGCCGGGCAGGACAAGGTGATCCTCCCGCGCATGGGGTTGCAGGGCGCGGGCGCTGTCCATCCATTCCGTTACCGGATCGGCGGCGGGTTCGGTGGGATAGACCGCCAGATTGGCCGAAATACCGGGCAAGAGTTGATCGCCGCCAAGGATCAGGGGGTCATCCATGCTCCACAGCATCGCATGATCGGGCGCGTGGCCATGGCCAAGGCGGACCAGCCAGCGCCGCCCGCCAGCGGTCAGGATGTCGCCTTCGGACAGCCGGGTGAAACCCAAGGGCAAAGGGGCCACCACATCGGCGAAGTTGAAGGGCTTTTCCGCTGCCTTGGCCGCCAAAGCCTGACCCAACACCCCAGCGCGGCGGTAGAAGTCCAGCGCCTGCGGCGGATGTTCGCTTTGGCGGTCCAAGACCAGCATCCGCGCGGTGATCCAGCTTGTGCGCGTGGTCAGAAGCTCTGCCCCCTGCGCCTGAAACCAGCCCGCCAGACCGATATGATCCGGGTGGTAATGCGTCACGATCACGCGGCTCACGGGTTTACCCGCCAACGGACCATCCAGCGCCGTCTGCCACGCCGCCCGACTGCGGCGCGTGTCCATGCCGGTGTCAACGATGGTCCAGCCATGGCCATCATCCAGCGCAAAGACGTTCACATGGTCCAAGGCCATCGGCAAAGGCATCCGCAGCCACAGGATGCTGGGCGCAACCTCGGTCGCATGCCCTTCGGCGGGTGGGGTGTCGAAGGGGTGTCGGATACCGTCCATGACGGCGGGTTTAAGCTGCCAAGTCCTCTGCCGACAAGGCGTAAAGCGTGTCGGCCCCCTCGCGCGCCTCGGCCAAAGCCGCCGCATGGGCCGGAAGGACGCGCTTGATCGCCACACGGGCAAGGGCCACGCGTTTGGCATCCCCGGCCAAGGCCGCGCGCAGGTGGAAATGCCCCCCCAAGACCAGCGCAAAGGCCCGCAGATAGGGCACCGCCCCGGCGAAACGGTCGTTCATCTCGGCCTTGACCATCGCCTCGGTCGCGTCGCGCAATGCCTCTGCGGCTGCCCAGACATCGCCCGCGAGATCGGGCAGCGCCGCGCGGGCAGCTTCGGCCCCGGCCTGAACCTCGTCGATCAGACGGAATGCGGCCTCTCCGCCGTCCTGCATCTTGCGACCGACAAGGTCCATCGCCTGAATGCCATTGGTGCCTTCGTAGATCGCCGTGATGCGGACATCGCGGCTGTATTGGGCGATGCCGGTGTCTTCGATGAAGCCCATCCCGCCATGCACCTGCACCGCCTGTTGTGTGACGGCCATGCCAGTATCCGTGCCGTAAGCCTTGGCGATGGGGGTCAACAGCGCCGCCCGCGCCGCCCAATCCGCCGATCCCGTGGCGCGCGCCATGTCGATGGCCACGGCGCAGGACAAGCCGATGGCGCGGGCAGAGAACACCTCGGCCCGCATGGTGGCCAGCATCCGGCGCACATCGGCATGGTCGATGATCGTGCCCCCGCCTGCCACCGGCGTGCGACCCTGACGGCGGTTCAGCGCATAGTCCACCGCCTGTTGCAGCGCGGCCTCTGCCACGCCCACCCCCTGCATCGCCACGCCGAGACGGGCGTTGTTCATCATAGTGAACATCGCGGCAAGGCCCCGGTTCGCCTCACCCACCAGCCAGCCCGTGGCGGCGTCATATTGCATCACGCAGGTCGGGCTGCCGTGCAGGCCCAGCTTATGCTCCAGCGACACCACCGACAGGCTGTTGCGCGGACCGGGATTTCCCGCCGCATCGGGCAGGAATTTCGGCACAAGGAAAAGGCTGATCCCGGCGGAGCCTTTTGGCGCATCGGGCAAGCGCGCCAGCACCAGATGGCAGATGTTGCGCGCGAAATCGGCATCGCCCCATGTGATGTAAATCTTCTGTCCGCTGACCGCATAGGTCCCATCCGCCTGCGGTTCGGCTCGGGTGGTCAAGGCCCCCACATCGCTGCCCGCCTGCGGTTCGGTCAGGTTCATTGTCCCCTGCCATTCGCCTGAGATCAACTTGGGCAGATAGAGCGCCTTGAGCGTGTCAGAGGCGTGATGCTCCAACGCCTCGATCTGCCCGACTGTGAGCAATGGGTTCAGTTGCAGCGCCAGATTGGCCCCGGAAAACATGTCCGTCACGCAGGTGGCCAGCGTCTGCGGCAGGCCCATCCCGCCATGGGCAGGGTCAGCGGCAAGGCCGATCCAGCCGCCATCGGCCAGCGCACGATAAGCCTCGGCAAAGCCGGGACTGGTGCGGACCACGCCGTTTTCCAGCCGGGCGGGGGTCTTGTCCCCGGCGCGGTTCAAGGGGGCCATCACGCCTTCGGCAAAGCGCCCGGCCTCGGTCAGGATCGCGGTGACGGTGTCGGGGGTGGCGTCGGCGAAACGGTCGGTCGCGGCGACCCGGTCAAACCCCGCGACATGATCCAGAATGAAGCGCAGGTCATTGACGGGGGCATGGTAGGGCATCGGTCTGTCCTTAAACGGCGGAAGGGACGGGTTCGCTTGGCAAAAGATGGGGCACGGAGTATGGCGCTTAGCGTTAGCCCAAGTGCGGTCCCGCTCAACCCCGAACGCTGCGTCACCATGATCACAACGCAAAGCCTGCTTCCCACGCCCCCGGGCATCATCCGCGCGGCAGATATCCTGCGCGCGGGCGGGCTTGTCGCCTTTCCGACCGAGACGGTTTACGGCCTTGGCGGCGATGCGCGGGATGATCGGGCGGTGGCGCGGATTTATCAGGCCAAGGGGCGGCCCCGGTTCAATCCCTTGATCGTGCACGTGCCTGATTTAGCGACCGCGCGACGCTACGCGGTGTTTGATGCCCGCGCCGAAAGTTTGGCGGCGCAATTCTGGCCCGGCCCCCTGACGCTGGTGCTGCCCCTGCGCGCCGATGCCGGCCTGTCGGCGCTGGTGACGGCGGAATTGCCCACCGTGGCGATCCGGGTGCCGGCCCATCCGGTGGCGCGGGCGCTGCTGGCGGCGTTTGATGGTCCGTTGGCGGCACCGTCGGCCAATCCCTCGGGCAAGGTTTCGCCCACCCGCGCCGCGCATGTGCTGGAGGGGCTGTCGGGCCGGATCGAGGCTGTGCTGGACGGTGGCGCCTGCAAAGTCGGTGTGGAGTCGACGATCCTTGGCCTTGACGGCCCGCCGACCCTGCTCCGCCCCGGCGGTGTGGCGGCTGAGGCGTTGGAGGCGGCCTTGGGTATGGCCCTTCCAACAAGCGGCGATGCTGCAAAACCATCGGCCCCCGGTCAATTGGCCAGCCACTACGCCCCCGGCGCGCGGGTGCGTCTGAACGTCACCGCGCCTGTGGTTGGTGATGTCTGGGTCGGCTTCGGCCCCTGTCCCGGGGCTGCGCTGTCCCTGTCCGAGTCGGGGGATGAGGTCGAGGCTGCGGCACGTCTGTTCCATATCCTGCGCGAGGCAGATGCCTTGGCGGGAGAGGGCGGAACCATCGCCTTCGCCCCCGTGCCGATGACGGGCCTTGGCCGCGCGATCAATGACCGGCTGTCACGGGCAGCGGCGCCGAGAGGGTAAGCGCGACCAGAGAACCGACGCGACAACGCGCCTGTGGCGCGTTTCGCCGGTTCGATTGCGGCTGAGGCGACGAAGCCGCAAGGGGTGTTCAGCAGTCCTGATGCATCAGGCACGGGTCGTGACCGCCCGGCGGGTGCGCCCTTTGCGCGCCCGCCCCCCGCAGGGCGGGCGCGGCCCGTGCGTTGGGCGCACGGGCGGGCATGGGTCTACTGTTGCGACTCGCGCGGGTCACTTGCCCCGCGCGACTGTGCCGGTGCGTCTCACCCCCGCCGCGCCGGACAACCTGCCAAATGGTCATTCACCATCCCTGTCGCCTGCATGAAGGCATAGACAATCGTCGGCCCGCAAAAGGTGAAACCGTCCTTCTTCAATTGCTTGGACAGCGCCTCCGACAGGGGCGTCTTCGTCGGGATATGGGCAGGCGTCAAAGGCGCATTGTCCAGCGGCACCCCGTCCAGATGCTTCCAGAAGTACTGCGAAAACCCTTCGCCGTCTTGCACCTTCAGATAGGCGCGGGCGGATTTGATCGTGCCTTCGATCTTGCCTCGATGGCGGATGATGCCCGGATCGGCCAGCAGGCGCGTCACTTCCGCCTCGCCCCAACCCGCGATCACCTCGGGCGCGAACCCCGCAAAGGCCGCGCGGAAATTGTCGCGCTTGCGCAGGATGGTGATCCAGCTCAGCCCCGCCTGAAACCCGTCGAGGATCAGCTTTTCCCACAAGGCGCGGCTGTCATACTCTGGCACGCCCCATTCCGTGTCGTGATAGGCCACATAAAGCGGATCGGTCCCGCACCACGGGCAACGTTGTCCATCCATGCCGCATCCCCTTTTACCCCGTCTTAAGCCCTGTGGCGGCATGCTGTCGAGCGTGGGTCGAACTTGGGGGCAAGACATGGCGACGGGTGCACAAAACAGGCCGGGGATCGGCGAAGACACGGCCTTGGGCGTGGCGCTGGCGCTGCGCGATCAGGATGTTCCGGCGATGGTGGCCGATGCGGTGGCCGCGCGCCGCCTGCGGCTGGCCTATCAGCCGGTGGTGGTGGCGGGCGATCCGTCGCGCACCGGCTTTTACGAAGGGTTGGTGCGGGTGCTGGACCCGACCGGCCGGGTGATTCCCGCGCGCGACTTCGTGGCGGCGGTCGAAGAGCGGGATACAGGACGCGAGATTGACTGCGTCGCACTCGCCATCGGGCTGGAATCGCTGGCGCGCGATCCGAACCTGCGGCTGTCGGTCAACCTGTCGGCGCGGTCGATGGGCTATCCGCGCTGGATGCGGGTCTTGCGCCGGGGGCTGGCGGGGCGCGAACATTTGGGGCAACGGCTGATCTTTGAAATCGCCGAAGCCTCGGCGATGCAGATGCCCGAAGTCGTCGCCGCCTTCATGGCCGAAATGCGCCGCCACGGCATCAGCTTTGCCCTCGACGGGTTCGGCGGCGGCCTGTGCGCGCTGCGGTTCTTGCGGGAATTGACCTTTGATATCGTCAAGATCGACGCGCAGTTCACGCGGGGCATCGAACGGAACGCGGACAATCAGGTGCTGATGGCCGCTCTGATGGCTGTGGGTCGCCAGTTCGACATGGTCACCATCGCCCAAGGGGTTGAGACGGAGGCAGAGGCCGCATGGCTGCGGGCGCTGGGTCTTGACTGTCTGCAAGGCTATCACTTCGGCGCCCCCAGCCTGTCACCGCCGGGGTTGCAACCCGACCAGCGTGACCGGCGGCCCAGCAAATCCCCGCTCAGCCCGTCACGTCTGCGCCGCGCGTAGCGCAACTTTCCCCTGCGTCAATCTGGGCACGCAAGATTGTTGCTTTTGGTTCGCCGCGCGCCTAGTCATGCTGCAAGGCGGCATGAATTTTCAGCATGCCGGGGACCAGACAGAAAGAGGACCAGCCATGACCAATGTCGTAATCGTCGCGGCGGCGCGCACCGCCGTGGGCAGCTTCAACGGCTCGTTCGCCGCCACCCCCGCGCATGACCTCGGCGCTGCCGTGATCGACGCCGTCGTCGCCCGCGCGGGCATCGACAAGGCGGAGGTTGAAGAAACCATCCTCGGCCAGGTGCTGACCGCCGGTCAGGGCCAGAACCCCGCCCGTCAGGCGCATATCAAGGCCGGTCTGCCGAAAGAGGCCAGCGCCTGGTCGCTGAACCAGGTCTGCGGTTCGGGTCTGCGCGCGGTGGCCTTGGGCGCACAGCATGTGCAACTGGGCGATACACGGATCGTCGTCGCGGGCGGTCAGGAAAACATGTCGCTGTCGCCCCATGTCGCGCATCTGCGCGCCGGGCAGAAGATGGGCGATCTCAACTTCATCGATTCGATGATCCGTGACGGGCTGTGGGACGCGTTCAACGGCTATCACATGGGCCAGACGGCGGAAAACGTCGCCAACCAGTGGCAGATTTCGCGCGACCAGCAGGACGAATTCGCGCTGGCCAGCCAGAACAAGGCCGAGGCCGCGCAAAAGGCCGGCAAGTTCAAGGATGAGATCATCCCCTTCGTGATCAAGACCCGCAAGGGCGACGTCACCGTGGATGCCGACGAATACATCCGCCACGGTGCCACGCTGGACAGCATGGCCAAACTGCGCCCCGCCTTCACCAAGGATGGCTCGGTCACCGCGGGCAACGCATCCGGCCTGAACGACGGCGCGGCTGCGGTCGTGCTGATGTCGGAGGAAGAGGCGGCAAAGCGCGGCCTGACCGTTTTGGCGCGCATCGCCTCTTACGCCACCGCCGGGCTTGACCCGTCGATCATGGGCGTCGGCCCCATCCACGCCAGCCGCAAAGCGCTGACCAAGGCCGGTTGGTCGGTCGGCGATCTGGGTCTGGTCGAGGCGAATGAGGCTTTCGCCGCCCAAGCCTGTGCCGTGAACAAGGACATGGGCTGGGATCCGGCCATCGTGAATGTCAACGGCGGCGCGATTGCCATCGGTCACCCCATCGGGGCTTCGGGTGCGCGCATCCTGAACACGCTTCTGTTCGAAATGGCCCGTCGCGATGTGAAAAAGGGTCTGGCCACGCTGTGCATCGGCGGCGGCATGGGCGTCGCCATGTGCCTTGAGCGCGGCTGATCGCTTCGCTGCGGCGAATTGCTGCAACTGCAAAATGGACGCGCAATAATCTTGCGCGTCCATCGTCATTTAAGTAACACCATTTCAAAGACATCGAGGAGGATGATCCATGGCAAGAGTGGCATTGGTGACGGGCGGGTCGCGCGGCATCGGGGCGGCGATCTCGGTCGCGCTGAAAGCGGCGGGCTACACCGTCGCCGCAAACTACGCGGGCAATGACGAAGCGGCGGCCGCTTTCACCGCCGAAACCGGCATTCCGACCTACAAGTGGTCCGTCGCCGACTACGATGCCTGCGTCGCGGGCATCAAACAGGTCGAGGCTGATCTTGGCCCCGTCGACGTGCTGGTGAACAACGCCGGGATCACGCGCGACGCCATGTTCCACAAGATGACCCCCGGCCAGTGGAAAGAAGTCATCGACACCAACCTGACGGGTCTGTTCAACATGACCCATCCGCTGTGGTCGGGCATGCGCGACCGAAAGTTTGGCCGCGTGATCAACATCTCGTCGATCAACGGGCAAAAGGGTCAGGCCGGGCAGGCCAACTATTCCGCCGCCAAGTCGGGTGATCTGGGCTTTACCAAGGCTTTGGCGCAAGAAGGCGCGCGTGCCGGCATCACCGTCAACGCGATCTGCCCGGGCTATATCGGCACGGAAATGGTCCGCGCGATCGACGAAAAAGTGCTGAACGAGCGGATCATCCCGCAAATCCCGGTCGGCCGTCTGGGCGAACCTGCCGAGATCGCACGCTGCGTGGTGTTCCTGGCGGCCGAGGATGCAGGCTTCATCACCGGTGCCACGATTTCCGCAAATGGCGGTCAGTTCTTCGTCTGAGCGGAAACGCTTCCTGCATAACAGTCGCGCGCAACCCGTGTTGCGCGCGTTTTGCATCGGGTGACGCGGTCCTGCGCGTGCGCCCCGTGCACGCGCCGCGCCCGCCCGCCCCTTGGCGGGCGCGATAAATCGCTCCCGCCCGGTCGTGCGCGCCGCGTGCCTGATACCGCAGTTGTGCTGAACTCCCCTTGCGGCTTCGTTGCCTCAGCCGCAATCAGACCGGCGGGAACGTCCACTGGACGTCCCCGCGTCGGTCCTCTGGTCCCTTTCCTTTTCCCCCGCCTTCGCTACACCTGCACCCGACCTTGCAGGAAGCGCCCATGACACGCCAGAACGCCACCGCCATCGGCTTTACCGCCATCCTGATGTGGGCGCTGCTGGCGCTGTTCACCATCGGCTCTGCGCCGGTCCCGCCGTTTCTGCTGAACGTCCTGACCTTTGGCATCGGCGGCGCGCTGGGCCTGATCTGGACGCTGCGGAACGGGCTGTCGCGGCTAAAGGGGATTTCGTGGCGGGTCTATGCCTTTGGCATCCTTGGCCTGTTCGGCTATCACGCGCTGTACTTCACCGCCTTTCGTGTCGCCCCCAGTGCCGAGACCGGGTTGATGGCCTATCTCTGGCCGCTGTTCATCGTGCTTTTCTCTGGCCTCTTGCCGGGTGAGACGATCCGTCCCGCCCATATCATCGGCGCGCTGGTCGCCTTTGCCGGTGCCGCGCTGATCGTGCTGAACCGCGGCGATGGCGGGGCAGTGAACCTGACCGGGCTTGGCCTTGGCTTCCTCTGCGCCGTGACGTGGGCCGCCTATTCCGTGCTGTCGCGGCGTCTGGGCGATGTGCCCACGGAAAGCGTCACGATCTATTGTCTGGGCACGGCGCTGCTTTCGCTGCCCGCCCATCTGGCGTTGGAACAGACCATCTGGCCGCAAGGAACCGCCGGCTGGCTTGCGGTGTTGGCGCTTGGCATCGGGCCGGTTGGTGCCGCGTTCTTCACATGGGATATCGGCATGAAAAAAGGCGACATCCAGTTGCTGGGCGTCGCCTCCTATGCTGCCCCGCTGTTGTCAACTTTGGCGCTGGTCCTCGCAGGGTTCACGGCACCAAGCTGGACGCTGCTGATCGCGGCGGTCCTGATCGCGGGGGGGGCGGCGCTGGCGGCACGGGCAAAAAGGCCGCAGGCCAGCGCAGAAGCCTGATGCTTATTGCATCAATCGGCCCATCTCTTCCTTGAGCTTGAGCTTTTGCTTTTTCAATTCGGCAATCTTCAGGGCATCCGCGGCGGGGCTGCGCTGCTCTTTCTCAACCTGGGTAGAGAGGTGTTCGTGCTTGCGACGCAGTTCCTGCAGATGCGAAGCGACCGTCATATCAATCCTCCTGTGGTTGCTGTCCGTCCCATCAGTGCACCACAGAATATGAGTCGTGTCACGAAATTGTCGTGCAGACTTTAGAACAGGTTTTACCGATCAGCGAAACGCAGCCGACAGGTCCGCGCCATCGCGCAAAACCGCATTGGCGGCAGGGGTATAGCTTTCGCGGTCCCCGTCATGGGCAGCACCGTCGTGGATGACGAATGGGGCCAGCAGGCGGAACGGTGCTTTTCCGCCCTTGCGTGCGCGCAGGATCACGCGCGGGGCCTCGCGCCCCTGACGCGGGGCGAGCGGCAGGACGAGGGCTGATCCCATCTTGGGGGCCAAGGCCGCCAGTGCCTCGGGCAAGCATGGCGTGGCGAAGATCATGGTCAGCCAACCGCCGGAGTCCAGCCGAGCTGCCGCCGCCGCGACCCATGCTGCGATGGGGGTATCGACCCGCAGCGCCTTGTCACGGACGGCGATGGGCGAAGGCGTGCCGCCTGCGTTGTAATAGGGCGGGTTGGCAATGACGTGGTCGAACCCCCGGCGCAAGGGCGCAGGCATGGTGGTCAGATCGCCGTCATGCACCTCCATCGCTTGCCCGTTGCGGATGGCGTTGCGGCGGGCGAGGTCGGCATAGGCCGCCTGCACCTCCAGCCCCGCCAGCATAACTCCCGGCACCCGCGCGCCAAGGCACAGGCTGGCCGCCCCCGCGCCACAGCCTAGGTCCAGAACGCTTTGTCCCGCCACCGCCGGACAGGCCGCCGCCAGCAACACCGGGTCTGTCGCCGCGCGATAGCCGCGCGTCGGCTGCAACAGCCGCAAGCGCCCCATCAGGAACTTGTCGTCGCTCAGGTCATCATCGGGAAAGCGATCCACTTTATCGCCCCGTGGGGATGCCATTGTCCCGGATCACGACGCTGGCAAGGAAGTGGTCGGCATCGCGCACCATCAACCGGCGCGGCAAGATGCCCAAGGAGCCTTCAAGGATGCTCGTGTGGACGTCCAGATCGAATACCTCTATACCCTCGCCCTCAAGAAGGGCTGTGGCAAAGGCGATGATCGTCGGGTCTGTGCTGCGCAAAAGCTCTTTCATGGAAAAAGACTTAAGGGGTGATGACCCCGGCTGTCGAGGGGAAGGCGAAGGTGACGCGCATGGGTCTGGACGAAGCCGCACGCAAACCGCAGGAACGTCTGGCCGATTGGCTGGCCGAGGATATGGCGGCGGTGAACGCTTTGATCCGGCTGCGGATGGCCAGCGAACACGCCCCGCGCATTCCCGAAGTGACCGCGCATCTGATCGAGGCGGGGGGAAAGCGCCTGCGCCCGCTGCTGACCCTCGCCGCCGCGCGGATGTGCGGCTATCAGGGCGACAATCATGTGAAGCTGGCC
The DNA here is from genome assembly GCA_027486345.1 of Paracoccaceae bacterium. Taxonomy (GTDB): domain Bacteria; phylum Pseudomonadota; class Alphaproteobacteria; order Rhodobacterales; family Rhodobacteraceae; genus Paragemmobacter. The sequence continues at coordinate 18,134 of JAIXPH010000038.1, read as the reverse complement.
GCGACGGTGGAATTCATTCACACCGCCACGCTGTTGCACGATGATGTGGTGGATGAAAGCGAACGCCGCCGGGGGCGTCCGACGGCCAACCTGCTGTGGGACAATAAATCCTCGGTTCTGGTGGGGGATTACCTGTTCGCCCGCAGTTTCCAGTTGATGGTGGAAACCGGGTCGCTGCGGGTGATGGATATCCTTGCCAACGCCAGCGCCGTGATCGCCGAGGGCGAGGTTCTGCAACTGACCGCCGCGCAGGATTTGCGCACGACGGAAGAGATTTACCTGAAGGTCGTGCGTGGCAAGACCGCCGCGCTGTTTTCGGCCGCGACAGAGGTGGGCGCGGTGATCGCCGCTGTGCCCGAAGATCAGGTGCGCGCGCTGTGGACCTATGGCGATGCGCTGGGGATCGCCTTCCAGATCGTGGATGACCTTCTGGATTACGGCGGATCGGATGCGGTGATCGGCAAGAACACAGGCGATGATTTCCGCGAACGCAAGCTGACCCTGCCGGTCATCAAGGCCGTGGCCAAGGCCGATGCCGAAGAGCGTGCCTTCTGGACGCGGGTGATCGAAAAGGGCGACCAGCGGGACGGCGACCTCGCCCATGCCATCGCCGTGATGCAAAAGCATGGCGCGATGGAGGCCTCGCGGGATGAGGCTTTGGCTTGGGTGGCTGCGGCCAAGTCCGCGCTGGCAGGCCTGCCCGCGCATGACCTGCGCGACATGCTGGCGGATTTGGCGGATTACGTGGTGGCGCGGATCAACTGAGGTTGATTTTTGTATCAACAGCCGGGGGTTTCACACCCCCGGACCCCCGTGGGATACTTTTCCAGAGAAGACAGGCGCATCGGCGACCCACCATCCCGGCCGGGCGGCACTGATCGCCCGCGCAGCGGCGTTTGCTGAAAGCGGATCGGCAAACAGACCAAAGCACGTCGCCCCACTGCCCGACATCCGCGACAGCAGGCACCCCGGTTGCGATGACAGCGCGCGGCGAACCTCGGCGATGACGGGCAGCAGGCGCGTCGCGGCGGGCTCCATGTCGTTCCTTTGCATCGCCACCCAAGCCGCCAGTTCCGCCGCGTCGCGCAGGCGCGGCAGGGCCTGCATCGGCGCGTTGTCGCGGCGATCCAGGGCGCGGAACACCTCAGGCGTGGACACCGCCTGACCGGGGTTCACCAGCACCAGCCACGCGGGCGGCAGAGGATGGGTCAGGGGATGCAGACCCTCACCGATGCCGGTCATCCGCACCGGCTGACCCGCCAGACAGACCGGCACATCCGCGCCCAATCGCAGCACCTCGGCCGCCGGGGGCAGGGGGTGGCCGGACAACCGCGCAATCAGTCGCAGCGTGGCCGCTGCATCGGCAGACCCGCCGCCGATGCCGGATGCCACGGGCAGGTGTTTGTCCAAGGTCAGCCGGAACGCTCCGGGCATGAGCCGCGCCGCGCGCAGGACGAGGTTGTCGTCCGCCACCGTCAATGCCGCCGATTGCGGACCGGTGATCGTCAACGACAGGTCTGCCGCTTGTTCCGCCGACACCCGATCCCCCACGCCCGCGAAAACCACCAGCGAGTCCAGCAGGTGATAGCCATCCGCCCGCCGCCCGGTCACATGCAGCGCGAGGTTGACCTTGGCTGGTGCGAATTCGACCGCGTCAGTTGCCATCCGCCACCACGGGGGTAATCGGCGGCTTGCCTTCGTCGATCAGCACTTGATCGAGACCCACTTCAAGCTTCTTGCGGATGCGGATCGCCTCTTTCTCTTCGGGGTCAAAGGACAGGGCGCGACGCCATTGGAACTGCGCTTCCAGCTTGCGGCCCACGGCCCAATACACATCCCCCAGATGGTCGGTCACGATGGGATCGACAGGCTCCAGCAGCGAGGCCCGCTCCATCGGTTCCACCGCGTCCTCATAGCGGCCAAGCCGGAAATAGGCCCAAGCCAGCGAGTCGGTGATGGCCCCGGAGTCCGGCTGCGCGGCGACGGCGCGCTGGATCATGCCCAAGGCTTCCTCAAGGTTCTCGCCCCGGTCCACGAAGCTGTAGCCAAGGTAGTTCAGCACCGATGGCTGATCCGGCGACAGCTTCAGCGACGCGCGAAGATCGGCCTCTGCGGATTTGAAGTCCCCGTTCCGTTCGTGGCTGATCCCACGGGCAAAGAACACGGCCCAATGGCGCGGCTCGGGCGGGCCGATGCGGCGGATCGCCTCGTCATAAGGCGCGATGGACTCGGCAAAGCGTTCCTGCGTGCGCAGGGCATCGGCCAAGGCCATGTGCACGGCGGGCAATTCGGCGTGGCTGCGGGTCAGGGTTTGCAACACCTCGATCCCGGCATCGACCTTGCCGCTGGCGATCAGCGTGTCGGCACGGCCCATCTCGGCGATGTGGAACAGCGGGCTGTCCGCCGGAATCTTGGCAAAGGTTTCGGCGGCAAGGTCCAACTGCCCTTGCTGTTCCAGAATCTGCGCCGATGTCAGCACCGCATCCGCAAGATCGGGGCGGAGATAGGCGGCCACGCGGGTGTAAAGCAGCAGAAAGCCGGGATCGGCCTGATCGCCCAAGACTTCGGCCAAGGACCGGAAGACTTCGGCCATGCCATCCTGCGCATTGCGCACCACGTCAAAGGGCAGGGGATCGCCCGCCTTCAGCACCGCGCGCAGGGCATCCAGTTCCGGGTCCGGATCGGTGCCGAAGGTGTTGTCGAGGATCTCCAGCGCCTTGGGGCCCTGCTCCAACTGGCTGAGGATCTGGACATGGGCGATGATGCCGCGCCGGGTGACGTCAATCGGACCCGCCGCCTTGCCCGACAGGATGTTTTCGGCCCCTTCGAAATCCCCGGCGGAGGCGAGGGCAAGCGCTTTGTGATACAGACCCAAGCCCGCCAGACCATCGGTCTTGGACAGGTCGTCAAAGGCTTTCAGCGCGTCGGTCATCTTGCCGTCGCCCAATTGCGCCCAGGCGATGATCAGCTTGTCCAGCACGGTGCCGATGCTGCGCCCGCCCTGAATGTCGGCCACCAACTGCGCGAAGTCACCCTTTACCGCCTGTTCTGCCGTCAGCGCAAGGAATGCTGTCTGGCTGCGCGCCCCGGTCTGGCCAAGGCGGCGGGCATAGTCGGCAGCGGCAGGGAAATCGCCCAGACCGATGGAGGACAGCACGGCCCCGTCCAGCAATTGCTGGTTGACCGGATCACCCTGCAAGGCGCGGTCATACCAGAAGGCCCCGGCCCGGAAATCCCCAAGGCCCGAGGCCGCCCGCGCCGCCAGCCACGCGCCCGCATCGGCCCCCTCCGCTGCGCGCGCGGCCCCCGTCAAGGCGGCGATCACGGCCAGAGATGACAGGGACAAGGCAAGGAAACGGCGCATGAGACGAGGACTCCAGTAAGGTGGTTCACGCTAGCCCCGCCAGTCGCGGCTGTCCATCGGCGGCGCGGGCAACCGGGGCCTGCGCCGCCGCTGATCAAGCGATTGTCAGAACGGCATCACATGTTGGGATAGTTCGGCCCGCCGCCACCCTGCGGTGTGGTCCAGTTGATGTTCTGCGACGGGTCCTTGATGTCGCAGGTCTTGCAGTGGACGCAGTTCTGGAAGTTGATCACAAAGCGGGGATCTTTGCCCTCTTCGCTGACCACCTCATAGACGCCCGCCGGGCAATAGCGCTGCGCGGGTTCGGCGTATTTCGGCAGGTTGACCGCGATGGGGATCGACTTGTCCTTCAGCTTCAGATGGGCGGGCTGCGCCTCGTCGTGGTTGGTGAAGCTGAAAGCCACGTTGGTCAGACGGTCAAAGGACAGCTTGCCATCCGGCTTGGGGTAGTCGATCGGCTTGAAGTTCTTGGCCAGCCCCGTTGCCGCCGCATCGGATTTGCCATGCTTCAGCGTGCCAAAGATGGTCAGGCCGATGGTATTGGCCCACATGTCGATGCCGCCACCCATAAGCGAGGCGACCAGACCATACTTCGACCACAGCGGTTTGACGTTGCGGACTTTTTTCAGATCGCGCCCGATGGGGCCGGTGCGGACCTCGGTCTCATAATCGGTCAGCTCATCGCCCTGACGCCCGGCCTTGATCGCGGCATAGGCCGATTCCGCCGCCGCCTTGCCCGACAGCATGGCGTTGTGGTTGCCCTTGATGCGCGGCACGTTCACAAGGCCCGCCGAGCATCCCAGCAGCGCCACGCCCGGCGCGGTCATCTTGGGGATCGACTGCCAGCCGCCCTCAGAGATCGCCCGCGCGCCATAGGCCACACGTTTGCCGCCCTTCAGCAGCTCAGCGACCATCGGGTGATGCTTGAAGCGCTGGAATTCCATGTAGGGGTAGAGGTGCGGGTTTTCGTAGTTCAGGTGGACCACGAAGCCGACATAGACCTGATTGTTCTCAAGGTGATAGATGAACGACCCACCGCCCGCGTTGCCACCCAGCGGCCAGCCCATGGTGTGGGTGACGGTGCCAAGGCGGTGCTTGGCGGGGTCAATCTCCCAGATTTCCTTCATGCCAAGGCCGAATTTCTGCGGGCAATGGCCTTTGGACAGATCGTACTTGGCGATGACCTCTTTCGACAAAGACCCGCGCACGCCTTCGGACAGGAACACGTATTTGCCGTGCAACTCCATCCCCGGCTCATAGGACGGTCCCGGCTCGCCCGTCGCCGGATCAAGCCCGAACTCCCCCGCGACGACGCCCTTCACCCGGTCCCCGTCATAGACCAGCGCGCTGGCGGCCATGCCGGGGAAAATCTCGACCCCCAGCCCTTCGGCCACACCCGCCATCCAACGGCAGACATTTGCCATCGAGACGATGTAATTGCCGTGGTTGTTCATCAGGGGCGGCATCGGCCAGTTCGGAATGCGCGCCTGACCGGCGGGGCCAAGGATGTAGAAGTTGTCCTCCACCACCTCGGTCTTGATCGGCGCCCCCATGCTGCGCCAGTCGGGCAGCAGCGCATCCAGCCCCGACGGGTCCAGCACCGCGCCCGACAGGATATGCGCCCCGACCTCGGACCCCTTTTCCAGCACGACGACCGACAGGTCGGCATCCAACTGCTTCAGGCGGATCGCCGCCGACAGGCCGGCCGGACCGGCGCCGACGATCACGACGTCATATTCCATCGATTCCCGGACGATCTCGGCCATCTTTCATCCTTCCGCTGCGGCGCCAGACGCGGCGCGCAATAAAGTTGCGCTCTTTGCAGCCTTCCCCTAGCGCATCGTGCGCGCGAGGGTCAATCTTGACGCGGCATCACAATGTCGCAAAGCGTCATCGCGTCCCATATCTGCCCCAGCATCAGGACAGGGTCCGCCAAGGCCCCTTGCATTTCACACCCCGCTCAGGTCAGGTGCTTCAAACGGGACCGGACAGCGCCACTGCCTGACGAAGGCTGTGGCATTGTCATTTGCGTGAGTGGACGATGGAAAAGATTCCGATGACGCGTGCGGGTTTCACCGCGCTGGACGAAGAACTGAAGACGCTGAAATCCGTCGAACGGCCCGCCGTGATCCGGGCGATTGCCGAAGCGCGCGAACATGGTGACCTGTCGGAAAACGCCGAATACCACGCCGCGCGCGAAAAGCAGTCTTTCATCGAAGGCCGCGTCAAGGAGCTTGAGGCGATGCTCTCGCTGGCCGAAGTGATCGACCCCGCCAAACTGTCGGGCGCGATCAAATTCGGCGCGACCGTCGTGATCGTCGATGAAGACACCGACGAAGAGAAAACCTATCAGATCGTGGGCGAGGCCGAGGCCGATATCGAACGCGGCCTGCTGAACATCCGCTCGCCCCTCGCCCGCGCGCTGATCGGCAAGGAAGAGGGCGACAGCGTCGAGGTGAAAACCCCCGGCGGCCAGAAAAGCTATGAGATCGTGAGCATCCGCTACATCTGACGGCAGGCGCACACGGCAAGAGGACAGGGGCCTATGGCCGACGAACAGGACCGCATGACAGAACCCTTGGGCGTGTTCTCGCGCCCCGAACCCGTGGTCGGCTTCGGTCCGGCGGAACTGGTGGCGTCCCTCTTGGCGGTGGTCTGGGTCGTGGCGGTGGTGGCCTATGTCTCGGTGCTGCCCAGCACGGATGGGCGCGGGCTTCTGGGCATCGTGATGACGCTTCTGGTGGTGTTCCTGCCCCTCGCGCTGATCTGGGCCTCTGTCACCACGTTGCGGTCGGTGCGCGAGTTGCGCGCCGAAGCCGCCCGCCTGCAAGCCACGGTCGAGGCGATGCGCAACGCCTATCTGGTGAACCAGCAGACGGCGGCGGCGATCAAGCCGGTGGTGGAACAGAAGATCGACGAACTGACCGCCGCCACCAAAGAGGTGACGGCCACCTTCCAGTCGCGGCGCGATTCCACGCTGACCGTGCCCTCGGCGGACCGCAAGGCCGTCCTGGCCGCCCCGCGCCCGCAGCCCGCCGATGAACAGCCCGCTTTGGCCCTTGGCACCCCGGCGGATGAACTGCGCCCGCCGCTGGGCATCGCCGAATTCCTGCGCGCGCTGAACTTCCCCGAAGGCCCCGATGACAAGGACGGCTTCCGCGCCCTGCGTATGGCGCTGGAGGATCGCAACGTCGCCAAGCTGATCCGCGCGGCACAGGACGTGCTGACCCTGTTGGCGCAAGAGGGCATCTACATGGACGACCTGCGCCCCGAACGCGCCCGGCCCGAGTTGTGGCGGCGCTTTGCGGCGGGGGAACGTGGCGGCCAGATCTCCGGTCTTGGCGGGGTGCGGGATCGGTCGTCGCTGGCCTTGACCGCGGGTCGGATGCGCGAAGACACCATCTTTCGCGACGCCGCGCACCACTTCATGCGCACCTTCGACAAGACCCTGCAGCAGTTCGAGAAAGAGGCGTCCGACGCCGACCTCGCCGCGCTGTCCGACACCCGCACTGCCCGCGCCTTCATGCTGTTCGGGCGTGTCGCCGGGGTGTTTGACTGACGGTCCCGGCGCCGACAGCCCGCTTCATTTTCCGTCTCAGAATATCCCACGGGGGTCGTTTATCGGCTTCGCCATCGGTCCAAGAACCGATTGACGACGGGGTGTGAAACCCCCACCGCCGAGCTGTCCGCCAAAACGCGGTTACTTCATCAACTCCGCCAGCACCGCCTTGGCGCTGTCGCTGTCCCATTCGGCATCGCCGATCAGACGCGCGACCTCTTCGCCCTCTGGGTTCAGGATCAGGGTCACCGGCAGGCCCATCACCCCCATCGACCGCGCCAGCGCCGATTGCGGGTCGCGCAGGATCGGCAGGGCGCTGACACCGGCTTCGGCGTAGAATCGTTCGATCCCGTCCACCGCATTGCGCCCCGTTGCCACGGGCAGGACTGCCAGATCCGGTATCGCGGTCTGCAACCGGTCCAGCGACGGCATTTCCTTGCGGCAGGGCGCGCACCATGTGGCCCAGAAATTCAGCACCACCCATTTGCCCCGCCAGTCGGCCAAGGCATGTTCGCCATCGGTGGCGTCCAGAAACACCGCATCCGGCAAGGCGATGGGTTCTTCGGCCAAGGCGAGCTTCTTCATGTCGCCCTCCAGCAAGGCCGACACATCGCCTGCCAGCGCCGGATTTGCACCAAGGAGTGATGCCGTATAAAGGACGGCGAGTATTTTCCGCAGCATCATCCCTCCGAAGGCCGCATCCATGTCCGCATCCCCTGATACCAAAGCCGCCAACCAGATGTGGGGCGGGCGTTTCGCCGAAGGTCCGGATGCCATCATGACGGCGATCAACGCCTCCATCGGCTTCGACAAACGGCTGTACGCGCAGGATATCGCAGGGTCGCGCGCCCATGCGGCAATGCTCGCCGCACAGGGTATCCTCAGCAATAAGGACGCCGAGGCCATCGGGGAAGGCCTTCTCACGGTGTTGTCAGAGATTGAAGGCGGCAATTTCCCCTTCCGGGTGGAGCTTGAGGACATCCACATGAATGTGGAAGCCCGTCTGAAAGAGATCATCGGCGAACCGGCGGGGCGGCTGCACACGGCGCGGTCGCGCAATGACCAAGTCGCGGTGGACTTCCGGCTGTGGGTGCGGGCGCAATGCGATGCGGCAATTGACGGGCTGACCGCGTTGATGGCGGCTTTCGTGCGGCAGGCCGAGGCGGGCGCGGATTGGGTCATGCCCGGCTTCACCCATCTGCAAACCGCGCAGCCGGTGACATGGGGCCATCACATGCTGGCCTATGTCGAGATGTTCGCACGGGATCGCTCGCGGTTCGAGGATGCCCGTCGCCGGATGAACGAATGTCCGCTGGGTGCTGCGGCACTGGCCGGAACGTCCTTTCCCATCGACCGCCACGCCACCGCGGCGGCCTTGGGGTTCGACCGGCCCACGGCCAACAGCCTTGATTCCGTATCCGACCGCGATTTCGCGCTGGAGTTCCTGTCGGCCTCCAGCATCTGCGCGATGCACCTGTCCCGCTTTGCCGAAGAATTGGTGATCTGGTCCTCGGCCCAGTTCCGCTTTGTGCGGCTGTCAGACCGTTGGACCACCGGGTCCAGCATCATGCCGCAGAAGAAGAACCCCGATGCGGCGGAACTCCTGCGCGCCAAGCTGGGCCGCATCCTTGGCGCGACGGTGGCCTTGTTCACCATCATGAAAGGTCTGCCGCTGACCTATTCCAAGGACATGCAGGAAGACAAGGAACAGGTCTTTGACGCCGCGGATTCGCTGATGTTGGGGCTGGCCGCGATGACCGGCATGGTGGGCGACATGAACGCCAACCGCCCCGTGCTGGCACAGGCGGCGGCGAGCGGCTTTTCCACCGCCACCGATCTGGCTGATTGGCTGGTGCGAGAGCTGGGTCTGCCCTTCCGCGACGCCCATCACGTGACCGGCACGCTGGTGGCGATGGCCGAAGGCAAGGGCTGCGACCTGCCTGACCTGAGCCTTTCTGACATGCAATCTGTCCATGCAGGCATCCGCGCCGATGTGTTTGACGTGCTGGGGGTGGAAAACTCCGTCCGCTCGCGCCGGTCCTATGGCGGCACGGCCCCCGATCAGGTGCGCGCGCAGGTGGCGCGGTGGAAGGGCCTGCTGGGGCTTTCGTGAACGCGGGCAGGGTGACTTCGCGCCGCATCTGCCCTAGCTTTCGCGCATCACCGTGAAAGGGTTTCCGATGCGTCTTGTCCTGCCGCTGTTGCTCTTGCTTCCCCTTGCCGCATGCGGCGTGGATGGTGACCCTGTCCCGCCCCCTGCCAAGGCCAAACCCGGCGTGACCCTGAGCGGCGAGGCCTCTGTAGGGGTGGTGATGCAATGAGCGGGTTGCGCATGGTCTATCTGGCGCTGGCGCTCTGGGGTGCGGTGCATCCGATGTATTGGTTCGTGACCTACATGCGGGAAACCGGCACCGGCCTGTCTGGGCTGATCGATGCCTGGTATGTCAACGCCTCCACCACCGGGCTGACCTGGGATCTGACCATCGCCGCCATCGCGCTGACGGTCTGGGTGCTGGCCGAGACATGGGTGCGCAAGAACTGGCTGGCCTTGGTGGCGATCCCGGCCACCTTTTGCATCGGCGTGAGCTGCGGCTTGCCGCTCTATCTGTTCCTGCGGACCCGCGCGGTCTGAGGGGCCCTAGCGCGCTTGCGGCGGGCTGGCCTGTCCGCCTGCGGTCGCGCCGCGCCCCCGGCCAGCGGGCAGGTCAATCCCGGCGCGCGATGGGCGCTGTGTGCATGGGTCTGCGCCGGTCAGATGCGGACGGACCTGCCGCCTCGGTTCAACATGCGCCAGTTGCGATATTCCGCCTGCCGTGACCGGGCGATGGGAAAGCGGCGTCCATCGGGAAGCTGGATGAAATGCCGCCGGCCTTCGACGACAAAGTTCAAGGCAAGATTGCGCGAGACCCACAGGGAGCGATGGATCTGAAACCCCAGATCCACGGGCAGTTCCGCCACCACAAGGCCGAAGGGCCGGGTGATGAAGACCTCTTGCCCCTGACCGGTCACCAGAACGCCATTGTCCTGCGCGGCGACCACATCGACCAGGGCGACGGGAATCGTGCTGCCCCGCAGGATGATCTCGCGCGCGGGTCGCGCCGGGGTGTCCGGGGTGGCGGAGTCATAGACCTCGGGAAAGATGACCGGGTCGGCATAGGCGATGTAGCAGAACGCGGCCAACTCAAAGAGCACGATGATGAAGGCGACAAAGCCGGCGATGTCCCACAGGTCCCCGGTCGGAAGGCCGACTGCCACCGCATAGCCATACATCATCACGGCCATCAACAGATTGGTCAGCTCCAGCGGAATCGAGATGTAGACGCCGGACCAGCCACGGATCTGGGCGACCCGCAGACAGCCAAGCAGGATGAAGGGATAGGCAAAGATGAAGATCAGATACCCGATCCCCCAGAACAGGATCTGGATCACGACCGAGGCGGAGGCGAGCTGATCGGACGGGTGAAACAGGGCAGCGATGATGGCGAAGAGCAGGAAATACAGCCTCAATTGCGGCGTCCAGCTTTGGTGCCAGACCCGCGCCTCGCTCATGGGCATGCTGACGCCGAAGGGGTAGCGCAGGGTCATCATGGCGCCGACCTCTGCGCGATGATCGCGTCCACGGCTTTCCGCCGCTCGCGCGCCACGGGCACGTCTTCTCCGGACCGGGTTCGCATCATGTGGCTGCGCCCCTGCGGCCGGATTTCGCCCAGTTCGGCATGGGAAACCCAGTGGCGGCGATGAACCCGGACGCCAAGGGGTTCCAGCCGCCCTTCGATTTCGTTGAACGACGCGAAAACGCGCCTCGGCCCTTCGGGGGAATGCAGGATCAGGAAGTGGTCATCGGTTTCGATGCGGCGCAACTCTGCCGCTTCGATCGTCACATTGCCGATCCGCAGCATGGATGGCGCGACCTGCGGTGGGGGGGCAAGGGCCTGCCTTGCCCGGTCGCGCGCGCGCATCGTCGGGCCCATGAAGCGCAGCATCATGGTGATGTGCAACTCCCAGAACATCGCGCCGAATCCCAGTTTCAACGCAAGGTCCCAGCGCGTCAGGTCATTTTCCCCAACGACAAAGATCGCCAAAGCCTCGACCGCCAGCGTGGTGATCAGGGCGATGGGCACCGTGATCGCCGGTTCTGGAACGACACGGAGATTCCGGCTGCTGGCCCATTCATGCACCTCCTTCAGCAGGGCAGGAAACAGGACGGCGAAGAGGCCGACGGAAAACAGGTTCAACAGGATGCGCGCCAACAGCGGCACCTCTGCCGAGAACGCGCCGCCTCCGGGCAGGGCGAGCAGGGTGGCGAAGACGCAAGTCAGCGCCATTACATTCCGGTGCCGGATGGTGGCCACCAGTTCGCGGACCGTGAAAGGCGCGGAATACCCGTCGGCGTAGAGAATGCGCAATTCACAAGCCGACGCTTCACCAAGATCACCGGGCATGGTTCATCCGTCTGGCGCTGCGGCCGACCATCGGCAAGCACGGGTAACGATTGATTGGGTAGGCCTGACGAACGCATGGGTGGACTGCTGCCGCATGCTTTCTACGGGTGTCGGGGGTAACAGCCCCCCGGCACCCGGCAGGCAACATCTCTGCAACAGTAGGTTCTGACAGGTGTCTGGTATGTTCATCAGGGCGTCTTCCATGTTCGAGCCCGCGGCGCGCAAGGCGCAGGCGCCGGGGCGTGCCGACGAACAGGATGCCAGCCCCTCCGAGCGCATGCTGATGGCAATCGAGATGATCGGCCTGCGCGGGCCGCTGACCTACAAGGAACTTGAACGCGCGCTGCGCCTGTCCAAGGCCGCGACCTGGCGGATTGTGGCAACGCTGCGCGAGGCGAACTGGGTCTGCTTTCGCCAGAACGGCCGCCTGATTGCCCTCGATCCGCGCGTCGACGAGTTCTTCGCCGCGGCGCATTTCGCGGATGCGGAATTCATGGACGTTGCAGAAGTCATCACGGAGGTGGCGACGCGCCATCAGGTCCACATCGACCTGTATTCGCCCAACCGGCGTGGTGAGCTTGTCTTGCAAGAGACCTCCCGCCGGGTGACGAACGCCGCACCCGTGCATGACGTGACCGATGAAAACATGTTCGTCGCGGTTCATGCCGCCATGACTCCTCCCCAACTCGAGAGACATCTGACCCAAGCCGCTGCCGAAGTTGACGGCGAAAATCGACCGCATCTTACGCTTGGGACGGCGCGTCGGCGGATTCAGCAGTTTGTCGGGTATTTCTGGGGTCCGGGCGGCAAGTATCTTGGCGTGTCCGTCCGCGGCAAGATGGGCACGGCCACCGTCATCCGCATTTCGGCCAAGGCAAACGCGGTGCGGCCGGATCTTCTGGCGCAGGCCTATGCCAGCCTGTCCGTTCTGTTGACTGGCAAGGTCGAAAGCTTCGGTGCCGGTCGACCGAGCGTTGATATGCCCTGAGCCCGAGTGGACGTCGGGTTTCATGTGGCGTCCCTCTACGCGGTTGTGTGCAGCAGTCCAATTCGGTTCCGAACTTAGTTGGGCGGAACCTTGAACGCAAATTTCTCGTCTCGATTTTCGGGCCGAGAAATTTCGTATTTTAATGGACTGACTCACGCCGCCTGCCCTAATCGCATTCTCTTGGCGCAGCTGTCAAAGTGAATTGCTGTCTTCCCCATCCTATAGCCCGATATGAGGGCGGGCCGGTTAACGGTTCCCTTTTTGAAATCACCTATTTCCTTTGTTTCTCATTGCGAAACATTCTCCACCGAGGGGCAGTAGGCCGGGCATCAACAACATATTGAAAATAAATCGTAAAAATTTCTCCAATGTTTCCGAAACTGGCCAGAAATCCACATGAGAGTGGCGGGCGCTGATGAGAGTCCATTTCTTGGTTCGCATAATGAACCCAGAAATTAGACAGCCGAAAGAATGCCATGCATATTCATGGATGTTGCAGAGGCGAGCCGAGTCTCGGTTTTCCCGGCAATTCGACCAAGCACCGGGACCTGTCCTAATAAGGGCTGCCCCATGTGCCTATCACCCGTCGTTTCGGTTGGGGGACCGAGATGGCGATAGCTGAAACGGCCGTCGTGCCACCTGTTGCCAGTGCTGACCATGTTTTTTGCAAATGTTCGTCCTGACCATTGGCCCCGTCGCGCCAGTCAGGAAGGTGAAGTTTCCCCCTCGGTCCGCGTGGCCCCGAAGTCCAGACGGCCCGCGTTCCGACCCGCGCGTTCCCTTTCCCGTCAGGTGCCCTGGCCCATCGCCGATGGGCGGCGCGCGGCCCGCGCCGCAGCCAACCGTGACGCATCCCTGACACAACACACGATTGCCGCGCCGGTCGCGGGCGAGGAGATTTGACATGGCCGTTGTAAACTTCATCTACGTCGGGAAATTCCAGGACCTCGACCCGGCCGAGTTCGCGGGCAACATCGTTGCCGAGAACCAGGAAGCCGTTCTCGGACAGGTCTACACGCCGCTCCAGATCACGACGCTGACCGTGGACGACCTCGGTCTGGGCTATATCGCGGTAGATGGTCCGTCGTCGGGGTTCGGCGCGCAGCCCGTGCAACCGATCACCTATGACACGGGTTCGGGTTTGGTGACGACGCGGCTCGATTCCAACGTGGGCGCTGTCAACGTGACGGTCACGCGTGCGGACGGCACGACGGTTGAGACCCGCGCGTCCTTTGCCCAGATGACGAATGGCGACCTTTTCCTCGCCGACTGGCAGGGCGACGGCTCGATGTCCAATCTCGGGACGATCACCTCGATCCGGGTCACGGGTATGCTGTCCTCGGCGCATGACAGGATCTGGAATTACCAGAGCATCGACGGCACCAATGTCGTCACTGCGCCGCCCCCGCCTCCGCCGCCGCCCTCGAACCAGGCGCCTGTCTTCACCAACGTCTTTAACGGCCAGACGATCAGCATTCCGGAAAACACCACCTTTGTGGTCAATGCGGATGCGATTGACCCGAACGGCGACGCGCTGACCTATTCCATCGTTGGCGGGGCCGATTCCGGCAGCTTCACCATCGACCCGGTCACAGGCGTGCTGTCCTTCCGCAACCCTGTGGACTTCGAGGGCGCGCGCAGCGCCTTGGGCAATGACCAACTCTATGACGTTACCATCCGCGTCTCGGATGGCCGCGGTGGCGTGCAAGATGTGGCGCTGCTGGTCAACGTGACCGACGTGAACGAGGTTGCGCCTGATGGCACGGTGAACGGCACCGCGGGCAATGACAACATGGGTATCGGCTATGTCGATGCCCAAGGCGACATCATTGACGGCGTGGATGGGGTCAATGACCGCATCGAGGCGGGCGCGGGTGATGACACGGTGAACGCCGGGCTGGGCAATGACCTTGTGCTCGCGGGCGACGGGCGTGACTCCGTGCTCGGCAATGACGGCAATGACACCGTCGAGGGCGGGACCGGCGACGACACCCTGCGGGGCGATGCGGGCAATGACTCCCTGGTCGGCGCGTCTGGTGCCGACCTTCTGACGGGTGGCGCGGGCAATGACACACTGGAAGGTGGCGCGGATGCCGACCTTTTGTTCGGCGAGGGTGGCAGCGACCTTATCTTCGGTGGCGCGGGGAATGACAGCGGCGCCATCGGCTGGGGGGACACGGTTCAGGGCGGCGATGATGCCGACTCCTTCGGGGTCGATACGGGCCTGCCTGATGGGCAGGGCAACTTCACCGCATCGATTTCTGTCGATGGCGGTGCGGGTGGCGTGGATTCCGACACGCTCGACCTGCGGGGTGTGGGCAACTGGCGCATCATCAACCAGGTCCCCGACAGCAACGGCAATGGCACCAACGGCACGGTGCAGTTCCTTGACGGGGCGGGCAATGCCACGGGTCAGGTGCTGAACTTCACCGAGATCGAAACAATCCTCGGCACGCCCTTCGTCCCGGCGAACCAGCCGCCGGTCTTCACCAACGTCTCGAACGGTCAGACCATCAACATCCCGGAAAACACCACCTTCGTGGTCAATGCCGATGCAAGCGACCCGAACGGCGACGTGCTGACCTTCTCCATCGTCGGGGGCGAGGATTCGGGCCGGTTCACCATCGATCCGGCGACGGGGGTACTCTCCTTCACGTCGGCCCCTGATTTCGAGGGCCAGAACAGCGCGAGCGGCGACGACATCTATCAGGTCACCATTCGCGTTTCGGACGGCCGCGGCGGGCTGCAGGACATCACGCTCAACGTCAATGTCACCGACGTCAACGAAGTGTCGCCCGACGGCACCGTCAACGGCACGGCGGGTGCCGACAATATGCAGATCGGCTTCACCGATGCGCAGGGCGACCAGATCGACGGCACCGACGGTCCCAACGACCGCATCGATGCCGGTGCGGGGGATGATACCGTCGTCTATGGCCGGGGCGATGACACCGTCTTTGGCGGCGACGGAAACGACTTCATTGACGATCAGGGGGGCACAGTCACCGGCAATGGCAACAACCAGATCTTCGGCGGCGCGGGCAACGACACCATCTTCGACAGCTCGGGCAATGACACGGTCTCTGGTGACGCCGGGAATGACTACATCGGCCTCGACAGCGGCGGAAACGACTCCGCCACTGGCGGCGACGGCAATGATACGATTGAGGCCGGCACGGGCAACGACACGCTGACAATTGGCGCGGGCGATCTGGTTCGCGGTCAGGCCGATGCGGACACCATTCTGGTGGACCGCGCGCAGCGGGATGCCAATGGGCAGACCGTGGCCAACATGACTGTGGACGGTGGCAGTGCCGGGACAGATGCTGACGTCCTCGACCTGCGCAACGCAGGCAACTGGCGCATCATCAACCAGGTGCCGGACAGCAACGGCAATGGCACCAACGGCACGGTTCAGTTCCTTGACGGGGCGGGCAATGCCACCGGTCAGGTGCTGAATTTCACCGAGATCGAAACAATCCTCGGCACGCCCTTCGTCCCGGCGAACCAGCCGCCGGTCTTCACCAACGTCTCGAACGGGCAGACGATCAGCATTCCTGAAAACACCACCTTCGTGGTGAACGCGGATGCGAGTGACCCGAATGGCGACGCGCTGACCTTCTCCATCGTCGGCGGGGCGGATGCGGGGCGGTTCAGCATCGATCCGGCGACGGGGGTGCTGTCCTTCACCACGCCGCCCGACTTTGAAGGCGCGCGCAGCGCGGTGGGCAATGACCAGCTCTATGACGTCACAATCCGCGTCTCGGACGGTCGGGGCGGCGTGCAGGATGTGGCGTTGCTCGTCAATGTCACCGACGTGAATGAGGTGCCGCCCGACGGCACGGTGAACGGCACGGCGGGTGGCGATTTCATGCCGGTCGGGTTCACCGACGCGCAGGGCGACATCATCGACGGGGCGGACGGCCTGAACGACCGCATCGACGCGGGCGCAGGCAATGACATCGTCGATGCGGGGCTTGGCGATGACACGGTGCTCGCCGGAGCCGGATGGGACATCGTATCCGGAAATGCCGGCACTGACTCACTGGATGGCGGCGATGGCGCTGACACGCTGATTGGCGGTGCGGGGGCGGATAGTATCGCTGGCGGGTCTGGCGATGATGTGACCTATGGCGATGGGGCTGTGGGTTTTGGCGTGCTTTCGATCCCGCAGCAGATTGCGGATCAGGATGGGGCGGGCGGGGACGATGTGTTCCTCGGCGGCCTTGGCGCGGATCAGAGCTGGGGCGAGGGGGGGAACGACACCATCCGCATCTCCAGCGCGGCGGATGGCGCGGGCGATGTGGTGGTGGGCGGCAACGGCCCCGACCAGACCACCGACAACGACGTGCTGGACCTGCGTGGGGCGGGTCCGGTGACGATCACCGCCAGCGCCGACGCGACGGATGCGGGCGCGCAGAGCGGGACGGTGACCTTCGCCGACGGCTCGACGCTGAGCTTCTTCCAGATCGAGACGATCCTGCAGGATGCCGACGGCGTTGTGAACGGCACGGCGGGTTCGGACAACCTGCCGATCGGCTTCGTGGACGCGCAGGGTGATATCATCGACGGCGCGGACGGTCTGAACGACCGGATCGCGGCGGGGGCTGGCAATGACACGGTGGATGCCGGGCTCGGCAATGACACGGTGCTGGCGGGGACGGGCAATGACTCGGTCTTCGGCAACGCGGGCAACGACTCGTTGTCGGGCGAGGATGGGGCGGACACGCTCTCGGGCGGCGATGGCGCTGACACGCTGATTGGCGGTGCGGGGGCGGATAGTATCGCTGGCGGGTCTGGCGATGATGTGACCTATGGCGACGGGGCTGTGGGTCTGGGCACGCTTTCGGTTGGTCAGCAGATTGCGGATCAGGATGGCGCGGGCGGGGATGATGTGTTCCTCGGCGGCCTTGGCGCGGATCAGAGCTGGGGGGAGGGTGGGAACGATACTATCCGCATCACCAGCGCGGCGGATGGGGCGGGCGATGTGGTGGTGGGCGGCAATGGGCCGGACCAGACCACCGACAATGACGTGCTGGACCTGCGCGGGGCGGGTCCGCTGACGATCACCTCCACGGCGGATGGCACGGATGCGGGGGCGCGTCAGGGCACGGTGACCTTCGCCGACGGCTCGACGCTGAGCTTCTTCCAGATCGAGACGATCCTGCGCGATGGCGACGGGGTCGTGGACGGCACCGCTGGCAATGACAACCTGCCGGTCGGCTTTGTCGATCCTCAGGGGGATGTGATCGACGGGGCGGATGGGTTGAACGATGTCATTGCTTCGGGGTCTGGCGATGACACGGTGGATGCGGGCCTGGGGGATGACACGGTTCAGGCGGGCACGGGGGCGGATTCTGTCCTTGGCAATGCTGGGAACGACTCGCTTTTGGGCGAGGATGGGAATGACACGCTATCGGGCGGCACGGGCAATGACACCGTGGCGGGCGGGATCGGCAATGACAGCCTGCTGGGCGGCGATGGGGCGGATTCTCTGGTTGGTGGCGAGGGGTCTGACACGCTGGTGGGTGGCGCGGGGGCGGATACGCTGTCGGGCGGCGCGGGGGATGATGACCTTGCGGTGGGTGGCGCGGATCAGGCGACGGGCGGGGCGGGGGACGATGTCTTCACGCTGGACCCGACCGATGCGGGCGATGTGAGTGCGACCATCGACGGCGGGTTGGACGGTTTGTCTGGCGCGCCGGAGGACGCCTCGAACGGGGATGCGGGGGATGTGCTGGACCTTTCGGGTCTGACGGTGCCGCAGACGGTGGTGTTTGG
>JAIXPH010000026.1 GCA_027486345.1 Paracoccaceae bacterium | reverse complement strand
CCGATGCCGTCTTCCAGCGAACGGGCCAGATACAGGGGTTCGGTCACCGTCACCGACGGCGCGTCACGCAACGCGCGCGAGGCTGATAGAACCCCGTTCAGATAGAGGCGCAACTGCTTGGCCGTGCGGTCCACGACGGCGGTGACATGGGTCCATTCATCCCAGACGATGGAGCCGCCGGGCGTATTGGCGTCGATCTGGCCCGACTCGTCGGAACTGGTCAGGTGCAGGAAGCCCGAAGCGTTCAGCCACAGCGTGTATTCCCGCCCGTTCACCCCGGTGCCAGAGCCTTTGTAGACGATCGGCTGCCAGGTGACGGTCGGCTGATCCGGCTTGAACCAGAAATCAAAGCTGACATCTCCGGTCCGGGTGGTGGCAGGATCGTCGATGCGCAGATGTTCGTTGCCGGTAAAGCCCTGCGCCACCCCGCCGGTCGGACCGGCCTGCACAACCAGACCGTCGCCGCTGCCATCCGCCGTCACGTCGCGGCGGTCCACAGTCGCCGGTTGCAGACGGAAGCCGTAGGTGATGAGGCGGTCCGCAGCCTCATGGACCCGGCCTTCGATCAGCAGGGTGTAGGTGCCGGTGCGTTGCAGGCGGCGCAGGTCGCTATCGTCCAGATAGGTCGGCCCGATCTCTTGCCCGCCGGAGGGATCAATCAGCCGCCAATAGACGCCGTACTGGTCGCCCTCGCGGCGCAGGACGTCCATCAGGAAGGTGTCCCCCACCGTCGCGTCAAAGCGGTAGATGTCCGTCTCCCGCGCGGGGGACAACTGGCCGGTGATCCGGTCGCCCAGAGTGATCGTGGTGCCAAGCGCCAGATCGCGCAGGCGGAAACCATAGCTGCCGGTCCGCCCGTCACCGCCATAGACGGTCAGGGTATAGGTGCCCGCCTGCGCGCGGAAGGCCGTGTTGCCGCCGAAATCCGCGCTGTCCATGTCGCGCAGGCGATAGGTGCGGTCCACGCCACCCGGGCCCTGAATGCGCACCAGCATGTTGTAATCGGCCACGTAACTGTCAAAGACCAGCGTGCGCGCCTGATCCAGCGTCAGCGTCAGCCGGTGCACCTGCCCGGCGCGGGCGATGTCGCCGGTGATGTGATCCTCCAGCGTCACGGCGCGCGGCGCGGGGTCCAGCGGGGTTTGCAGCGTGAAGCGGTAGCTTGAGGTGGCCCCCTCGGCCTCCCACACCCGGCCTTCGATCAGCAGGGTATAGGTGCCTGCACGCTCCAGCGTGAGGGAGTCACCGCCTTGCAGATAGCGGGTCGAAACGACCTGCCGCCCGAACCCATCGATCAGGCGGTAATAGATGCCGGTGCCCGACGCGTTCTCGACATCCGTGACGGAAATGATCGTCCCCGCCACGGCGTCAAAGCGGTAAGCATCGGTTTCCCGCGCCGGGCTGAGCGTGCCGCTGATCGCGCTGTCCAGTGCGATGACCGTCGCCGTGGCGGCGGGCAAGAGGCGGAAGGCATAGCTTGGCGGGGTGGTGCCATGCGGTCGCACCACGATCTCATAGGCCCCCGCTGGCAGGCGCAGGAAGGGCGACTCGCCGGTATCGCCACTGTCCGAGGCGTAGAAACTGAAGCTGCGCAGCGTGATCCCGCCACGCCGCAATTCGGCATAGCCGTTGTAATCCTGCCGAAGCTGATCCCAGATCAGGTCCGTCTCATCGGTCAGGGTAAAGCTGTAGACATCCGCGCCATAGGCGCTGCCCAAGGTGCCCGACACTGTCTCGCCCAGCGTGAGAGCGCGGTTGGTCACAGCGCGGGGCGTCAGGGTAAAGGCGTAACTGGCCGCGTTGGCGGCATTTTCCCAGATATACCCCTCCAGCACCACGGTGTAGCTGCCCGACACCGGCAGGGTCAGCACCCCCGAGGCGGTGATCGGGATGTTCTGGACCAGCACACGCCCGAAGGGATCGATGAGCCGGGCCAGGATGCCATATCCCGTGCCGGACTGACTGGCCCGGTCAAAGACCAGTTCCTGCCCCGCCGTGCCGGTGAAGCGGTAGGCACGGCTGGCGCGGGCGGGGTCCAGCGTTCCGGTGGCTTCCACGCCCAGCGTCAGGCTGTCCGCAGCCGACAGGTCGATCAGGCGGAAGCTGTAATTGCCGGTGGTGCCCGCATCCTTGTTCAGCCGCAGCCGATAGGTGCCTGCGGGAAGGTCCAGCACCGCCTCGGCCCCGATATTGGCCGCATCGCTGTTGTAGAAGTTGCGCGAGAGCACCTCTTGCCCGCGCGGGCCGACCAGTGACCAATAGGTGTTCTGCTCCTGATTTTCCAAGGCGTCGAACAGGAACCGACCGGCCGAGGTCAGGGTGAAGAGGTAGTCATCCGCCTCGCCCGCCGTGCCGATGCTGCCCGCGACCAGCGTGCCGGGGGTCATGGCGGTGCCCGACAGCGGCTCAAGCGGCAGGGTTTCGCTGACCGTGAAGGTCATGCTGCCGGTCTGGCTGCCGCTGGCCGCCTGCGGATAGCCTTCGATCAGGACCAGATATTGCCCTGTCGTCTGCAAGGCCAGCGTGTTGCCGTTGTAGAACCCGCCGGTCCCCAGAACCTCGCGTCCGAAGGGGTCGATGATCCGGCCCGTCGCGCCGAAGGGGATCTGCGGCAGCACCACCCGCTGCCCGCCCGCGCCGGAAAAGCGCAGCGCCACGGTGGCCGAGGACGGGTTCAGGGTCACCGTCACCGGGTCGTCATAGGTGATGGGCGTGGCAGCGGCGACATCGAACAGGCGGAAGGCATATTCCCCCGTCGCCGCCCCAGTGCCGTCCACGATCAGCGTGTAGCTGCCCGGTGGCAGCCGCATGACGGCATTGCCGCCGAAATTGTAACTGTCCGACGCGTTGAAGGCGCGGGCCGACACCTCGGTCCCGCGCGGACCGATCAGCGACCAGACAAGGTCCGACCGGTCAGCGGTCAGCGCATCGAACAGAACAAGCGTCTCGGCGGTCAGGGTGAAGCTGTAGGCATGGGCCGCGCCGACCGTCTCCAGCCGGCCATCCACCCGCTGCCCCACGGTCAGCGACAGCTCAGACCGGACCGGCGGCACCGCCAGCAGCGAAAATGAGACCGGGCGGTTTTCGAACGGATAGCCTTCGACGGCGATCAGGTATTCGCCGGTTTCGGGCAGGACGAAGGGGTCCAGCACACGCGGATATTCCGGTCCGCGCAGGATATTGCCCGAGGGTCCAAGGATGCGAATGTTGGCATTGGCGTCCTGACCCGGCGCAAAGACCAGTGACTCGCCCGCCACGCCGGACAGGCGATAAAGCCGGGTTTCCCGCCCCGGCCCGGGTGTCATGACCCCATCGCGCCCATGGCCCGAGGCGTCCGGCACCTGCGCCGCGTTGGCGCTGTCATAGCCCCAGGCAAAAACCAGCCCATCGGCATCGTCCACCTGCCGCCGCGCCATGCCCGCCAGCACGTCGTCCGCCGTCAGCGCGCGGTTCCACAGCCGCGTCTCATCCATCTGGCCATAGAAGGGGTAATAGCCAAAGCCCTGCAAATCCCCGACCATCAGCGGCGCGGCGGAATGCGAGATCGGGGTGGCGTAGTCCTTTTCCTCGGCCAGCACGCCATTGATGTAAAGCCGCAGCTTTTCACCGTCATAGCTGCCCGCGACATGGGTCCATTCCCCCGCCGTCAGCGCCGCCGAGACGCGGGAATTGTCGTCAAAGATCGTGTTGACGTAGAACTTGACCTGCCCGCCTTCGGTGAACAGACCGTAGCCGCCGCCGAACTCGCCGGGACGGTTCTTGGCGGCGATGGATTGGAAGAAACCCGGATTGTCAGCCCGGAGCCATGTTTCAAAGGTCAGCGTTTCCGGGTTCAGCGCGGGCTGATCGGCAAGGGTGATGCGCGGCGATCCGCCGTCGAAAAGCTGCGCCCCGCCCGCATCGGTCAGCGGCGCGGTCGACGCCACCCGGTAGCGCGGCTTGGTGGCATCCTGATCGGACAGCACCCCCGACAGGGCCACGCCGCGCTCCAGCACCTGTGCCGAGGCACGGGTCAGAAGCTGGAAGGCGAAATCCCCGACCTGCCCACCCGGCCCCTCCAGCGTCACGGTGTAATCGCCCGCCAGCAAGGCCATGGCCGGGGTGCCATATTGCCAGTCGCTGTTCTGAAGGGCGCGTGTCGGCAACTCCTCGCCGCGCGGGCCATCGATGCGCAACGTGACCTCGGATGGCAAGAGCGCGTCGAACCAGACCGTCTGGGCCTGATCCAGCGTGAAGGTCAGCTTGTGACGCTGCCCGGCCACCTCGATCCGGCCAGAGATGACGCTGTCGGTCATCACCGTCCGCGCGACATCCGTCACCTCGTTCACGGCAAAACGATAGGACTGGTCGGCACCGTTGTAGATGTAACCTTCCAGCATCAGCGTATAGGTGCCGGTCAGCGGCACGACAAACCGCGCCGGGTCCGAATTGGGCTGAAAGCCGCGCGGGCCGAAATGGGTGGTGCCATCCGGCCCGACCAGCGACCAATAGGCCGTCCCGCCCGACACCGCCTGTGCGTCAAAGACCAGTTCCTGCCCTTCGGTCGCGTCGAACCGGAACAGGTCGCTTTCCCGCCCCACCGTTTCCAGCACCCCATCGACCGTGTCACCCAGTGCGATGACATCGGCGTTTTCGATGTTGATCAGGCGGAACTGATAGGCCCCGGTAAAGTCACCCTCGGCGTCGATGGCCATGCGGTAATTGCCCGCCTCAAGCGCGATCAACTGCCCGCCCTGCGCCCCGTCCGACCCGTCGAAACGCGTCGCACCGACGACCTGCCCGCCCGGCCCCTCAAGCGACCAGTTGAACCGGCTGTCGGGCGTCAGCGCGTCAAACAGGATCGTGCGTTCTTCGGCGAGGGTGAAGGTGTAGAAATCCGTCTCGCCCGGCAGGTCGATGCTGCCCGCCACCGGGATCAGGTCCGCCGACATCAACAGACGCGGCTCCAGCGTTTCCAGATGCAGACCGCGTGTCAGCGCCGTGGCCGAGCGCAGGGCCGCCAGCCCGGTCCGGGTCTTTGCGGCCACAGGCAATGCTGCCGCAGGGGCTGGCCCGGCGCCCGCCCGTCCCTCTATGTCTTTCAGCCGGGGCGGACCCGACGTCAATCTGAACGGTGCCACACCGTCCTCCACATAAAACCGAAAAAATCCGCAGCAGACTCAGGAAGGCGTTGAATAAACTTTCGGTGAGGATAACACCGTCTTAAGGATTGTAAGCAACAGAATTCACATATGTGGACCTTTGAAATGGCGATTTGTTCAGGCCTGCGGAAACAGTCGATTTCGTTCCTGTCCACTGGGGCGGTTTTGCTGACAAAAGCGGCGCTCGCCGCGCCACTGGACCCGGTGTCCTGCCTGATCGAACCCTATCAGACTGTTGAGTTGTCCACGCCGGTGGCCGGAATTCTGGCCGAGGTGGCGGTGGACCGGGGCGATCTGGTGGCGGCGGGACAGGTGGTCGCGCGGCTGGAAAGCCGGGTTGAGGCGTTGCAGCGCGACCTTGCCCGCGCGCGCAGCACCGATGGGACGCAGGTTGCCGGGCTTGAGGCGCGGGTGGCCTTCCTGACCGATCAGGCGCAGCGCAATGCCGATCTGGCCAAGCGGTCCGCCCTTGCGGCGAACGAGGCGCAAAAGGCCGGGATGGAGGCGGAACTGGCGCGGCAGGAGTTGGAACGGGCGAAACTGGACCAGGCCCGCGCCGCGCTGGAACTTCAGCAGGCCGAGGCGGTGCTGGCCCAACGCGCGCTTGTCAGCCCGATTTCCGGCGTGGTGACGGAACGGCTGCTCGACCCCGGCGAATATCAGGACGGCCAGTCGCATATCGTGACCGTCGCGCGTCTGGATGTGCTGCGGGTGGAGGCCTTTGCCCCCATCGCCTATTTCCCGCAGCTTGCGGTCGGCCAACAAGTCACCGTCACGCCCGAGGCGCCCTTGGACCAGCCGCGACCGGCGACAATCCGGGTGATCGACCGGGTGTTTGATGCTGCGACCGCCACCTTTGGCCTGCGGATGGAATTGGACAATGCCGACCTGTCGCTGCCTGCGGGATTGCGCTGCACGCTCAGTTTTCCCTGACGGGGCGGGGGAACGCCGCGCGCGATAACAGCTTGCATCGCTGCGCACTTCCCCTGTCCGGCGCGGCGGGCCATAGTCGGGCAAAAGGGGGCCGCAATGGATTACACCACCACCATTCCCCGGCTGGAAACGGCCAACCTGATCTTGCGCGAATACCGGCAATCCGATTTCCCGGCCTTCGCCGACTTCTACGCCACCGAACGCTCGCGCTTCATCGGCGGTCCCTTGACCGCCGAGATGGCATGGCGCGGGCTGGCCACCCATCTGGGCCATTGGGCCTTACGCGGCTATGGCTTCTGGGCCGTTGAGGACAAGGCGACGGGCGCATTCTGCGGCCATGTCGGGTTGTGGTTCCCCGAAGGCTGGTATGAGCCAGAGGTGGGTTGGGTCCTGATGCGCGATGCCGAGGGGCGCGGCGTGGCCTTGGAGGCAGCGATTGCCGCGCGGGCCTATGCTTACGGCGTGTTGGGCTGGAAAACGGCGGTCAGCATGATTGATCCGGGCAATGCGCGCTCGATCCGGTTGGCGCAACGGCTGGGCTGCCGGATGGAGGGGATGTTTCAGCACATCCGCCTTGGCCCCATGGAAATCTGGCGCCATCCCGCGCCGTCAGAGTTGGAGTAAGCGATGACCAAAGCCCAAGCCGTGCCCGTGGTGCATATCGACGATGACCGCTTCAAGGTCACCGAATGGCAATTCGCGCCGGGGGCCGAGACGGGCTGGCATGTGCATGGGCATGACTATGTGATCGTGCCTTTGACCGGTGGCACCCTTGGGCTTGACCTACCCGGTGGGGAGGTGGCCACGGCGGCCTTGACCCAAGGCGTCCCCTATTCCCGCCGCGAAGGGGTTCACCACAATGTCACCAACGCAGGGTCCGAACCGCTGGCGTTTCTGGAGGTGGAGACGGTCGCCGACCACCTGTCGCATCAACGGCGTGAGGTGTTGGTGCGCTTCATGGCCGCTTGGAACGCGCGGGATGTCGATGGGTTGATGGAGTGTATGGCGGCGGAGTGCGCCTTCCATGCCTCTGGCGGTCCCGAGGCTGAGGGGCGGCGGTTCATCGGGCGCGAGGCTGTGCGCGCCTCTTATGCCGCGATGTTTGAGACCTTTCCTCAGGCCGCTTGGACGGCGGACAATCACCATGTGATGGGCGATACCGGCCTGTCGGAATGGCGCTTTGTCGGGACGGACAAGACCGGGAAAACCGTGGACGTGCAGGGCTGCGACATCTTCCGCTTTGACGGGGCCTTGATCGCGCTGAAGGACAGCTACCGCAAGAACCGGGGGTAACAGTGTCATCGGGCGGAAAAAGGAAAGGCACTGCCTTTCCCCGCCCGCCGCGACCACATCCCCGCTCTCGTGTTCCGCACGGACCACATAGGCCAGCGCCCGGCCCGGCGGGCGAGAAGCGCCCGCCATGGGCGGGACGGGCGCTGGCCGGGTGCTTTGGGCACCCGGCCGGGTGCTTGGCTGGTGGCATCGCGTGACCTCGGCGATAGCCTCGGCCATTCAACAGGTTACAGCTTCCGGTTATACCGGATGAACGGCGTCACCTGCGCCACGCGGTCATAAAGCCTGCGCGCGGTTTCGTTGAAATCTTGCGTCAGCCAATAGACCGCGGGCGTGCCATTCGCATCGGCGGCTGCATAAACTGCCTCGATCAATGCGCGACCCACGCCCTGACCCCGGACGGAGGGATCGGCGTAAAGGTCTTGCAGGTAGCAGACATTCTCGATCTTCCAGTTGTGGCGGTGGAACAGGTAATGCACCAATCCCACGGGACGCCCATCCACCTCGGCCAGCAAGCCATTGAAATCCTGCGGATCATCGCCCAGCAGCCGGGCAAAGGTGCTGTCATAGACCGCCTCTGGCACAGAGGTCTGGTAATACTCCAGATACCCCGCCCACAGCCGCGCCCATTCGGCGCGATCCCCGGCGGTCAAGGGGCGGATGGTGACAGACATGGAAGCCTCCTAGGGTTGGGCGGGCGGCGGCAGGCCGAGGAAGCGGTGCAGCGACCGGCCCAGATCCTGCGGACGATAGCCGCGCCCGATAAAGACGATGTGATTGTCCAGACGGGTATCGCCCTGTTCTGGCAGAATTTCCGGTGATTGCACCACCTTGCGGACGGTCTGCAACAACAGCCGCCCTGCGGGTGTGCGCACCACCCCCTTGACCCGCACCAGATCATCCCCGCGCGCATGCAAAAGCGCCGAGAGCCACAGCGTGAACGCCGACCAATCCATGCCGTCGGGGATGGCCACCTGCGTGGGCTGGATCGGGCCGCGCTGATCCTCGCCCAAGGGAGGCAGATCGGCGGGGGGTGTATCGGGGGACAAGTCAGGCAAGGCCACGCTTTCCCCCAGCACCGCCGCCGAGGTGGTGGCATGGCCGTTCAACGTCGCCAAGGTCGCCCGCAATGTCGCCAGCGCAGCAGGCGCGCAGGCATCGATCTTGGTCAGCACGAAGCGATCCGCCGCCCCCACCTGACGCCGTCCCAAAGGCTCGGCCGTCAGTTGCGCCAAGGCGTGCAGGGCATCGACAGCGACGATGGTTTCATCCACCACGATGTGGTTGACCAGCACCGGATCGCCCTGAATTGCCGCGACAATCGCGCCGGGATCGGCAAGGCCAGAAGTCTCGAGAACAATCCGCTCCAGCCGCGCCTCATCGGCAGAGACGCGACTGCGGGCATCGCACAGGTCGCGCAACGCGGCCAAAAGATCGCCCTGCCCCGTGCAGCAGCAACAACCCCCCGCCAGCAACGTGATCCCCGCAGCGCCCGACAGCAAGGCGTCGTCCACAGGCACCTCTGCCGCCTCATTCACCACGACATGCACGCGCGGACCAAAAGCGCCCACGTGCAACTGATGCCGCAGCCACGTGGTCTTGCCAGAGCCGAGGTAACCGCCCAGCAGCGTCAGGCGCAGCCGCGTGTCAGTCATCCAGATACCGGGGATCGAGGGGGTCGATGGGCTGGCCAGCGATACGCTCGGCCTCGATCCAGACATCATCCAGCGTTTGCACGATGGCCTGCGCGCCCGCCATCGTGCCCATCTGGATGCCGGGCACGACGCCGCCATCATGGGCGGTCAGGCCGTAGGGCTTCAGCACGGTGTTCAACAGCGCCGCCCGGTGGAACCGCGCGCGCAAACGGTCGCCGGGGGTGGCGGCCCCGGCATCGGTCCAATGGCCGGGAGCAGCGGGGTTGCCGCAGGCATTGCACATGGTCCGGTCCTTTCGCAGAAAACCGGGGGGCTTTTGGCCCCCCGGTGCGGGGTCAGATCACCTCGGGGCGATTGCCGCTGGCAAAGGGATAGCGCTTGCGGAAGTCGTTGGCGATATTCTCGAACGTTGCCCATTCCACGCCCGAATGCTTGGAGATGTATTCGATCAGGCGTTCCAGCATAAGCAGGACCTGCGGACGGCCCGCCACATCCGGGTGGATGGTGAAGGCGAACACGGCATAATCCATCTCGCGGTAAACCCAGTCGAACTGGTCGCGCCACATTTCTTCGATGTCGCGCGGATTGACGAAGCCGTGGCTGTTCGGGGCTTTCTTCATGAACATCATCGGCGGCAGGTCATCGACATACCAGTTGGCCGCGATATCGACGAGGTCGATTTCCGTGCCATGCTTCAAGGGATGCATCCAGTCCTTGGCCGATTTGGAATAGTCGATGGTGTTCCAGCTATCGCCCACTTTGGCATAGAAGGGCTGGAAGTCGCGGTAGCCTTGGGAATGGTCATAGGTGAAGCCGTGCTTGAGCAGCAAGGCAGCGGTGGAGTTCGACATCTCCCACCACGGGGCCACATAGCCGCGCGGCGCTTGGCCGGTCAGGCCCTTGATCAGCTCGATCGACTTGACCAGCACGTCTTCTTCCTGCGTGGGGGTCATGGCGATGGGGTTTTCGTGCAGATAGCCGTGCGCGCCAACCTCATGCCCGTCTTTGACGATCATCTCCATTTCCTTGGGGAAGGTCTCAAGGCTGTGGCCGGGGATGAAGAATGAGGTTTTCAGGTCGTATTTCTTGAACAAGCGCAGCAGGCGCGGCACGCCGACCTCTGTCGCGAAGATGCCGCGCTGGATGTCTGACGGGCTGTCGCCGCCGCCGTAAGAGCCGATCCAGCCCGCCACCGAGTCGATATCGGTGCCGAAGGCACACATGATTTTCTTGGCCATTCGTTTCGTCCTCCTGTTGCCTTTGTTGGGGCGGCAGCTTTGCCTGCCGCTTTGGATGAAGTCGGGTCAGCCCCGGATCGCGCTTTCCAGCGCCAATCCTGCGGACAAGATCTGCCGGTCGCGGCCATGGCGCGCGGAGAGCATCAAGGATGTCGGCATGCCATCGGCATCGCTGCCGTTCGGGATCGCCATGCCGCACCAATCGAGGAAGTTGCCCAAAGCCGTGTTCCGCAAGGTGCGGAAGTTGTGGTGGAAAAACACCTCCACATCCGCTTCCAGCGGCGCAATCGGCATGGCCACGCTGGGAGTGGTCGGGCAGATCATGATGGCATCGCCCAGACGGTCATTGATCGCGGCAATCAGGCGGCGGCGGTGGGTTTGCAACTCCCACAGATCCACCGCGCTCATCTTGTCGGCCATGCGGATGCGGCGGATCACGCGGGGGTCAATCTGCGCCTCAAGGGGCGTGTTCAGACGGTCCCGATGCACCAAAGCCGCTTCAACCGAGGTCATGGGACCAATCCGCGCGATGATATCCGCCGTCTCGCGCAGTTCCGGCAAGGCGATGCGGCGGATGCGCGCGCCAGTGGCGGCAAGGCGCTGCACCGTGGCATCAAAGGCGGCGGCCACGGCGGGGGCGAGGTCGTCGAACATCACCGTATCGGGGATGACGAAATCAAGGCTGCCCGGATCAGCGGCCATCGCCTCGGGCTGGCGCAGACCCCGCAACACGGCATCCACCAGTACGCAATCTTGCACCGTGCGCGCCAAAGGCCCGAGCGT
The DNA here is from genome assembly GCA_027486345.1 of Paracoccaceae bacterium. Lineage (GTDB taxonomy): Bacteria > Pseudomonadota > Alphaproteobacteria > Rhodobacterales > Rhodobacteraceae > Paragemmobacter. Next base: position 4,807 of record JAIXPH010000026.1, on the reverse strand, counting down.
GTCAAGCGTTGGGGACAGCGGGAACACGCCCCCCATCGGGTGATGGCCCGTTGAGGTTTTGTATCCCACCACCCCGTTGAACGCCGCCGGAATACGAATAGAGCCGCCCGTATCTGTGCCAATTGACAAAGGCACGATCCCCGCCGCGACCACCACGCCCGACCCCGACGACGACCCGCCGGGAGAGCGCGCGACCAGCGGATCACGCGGATTGCGCGGCGTGCCGTAATGCGGGTTCAAGCCAATGCCGGAATAGGCGAATTCGGTCATGTTGACCGCGCCCACCGTCACCAAGCCCGCCCGACGCCCCGCCGCGACCAAGGCCGCATCCTGCGCCGCAGGGGCCGCACCGCGCAACACGGCAGAGCCAGCGGTGGTCACGGTGTCCTTGATATCAAACAGGTCTTTCCACGCCAAAGGCACGCCATCCAGCAGGCTGGCCGGATTGCCCGCCCGCAGACGTTCGCGCGAAGCCCGCGCCTCTGCCATCGCGCGATCTTGCGTTTGGCGGATGAACAGCGCCGCATCGCCATGTGCGGCGATCCGGCCAAAGACCTGTTCCGCCAGATCAACAGGATCAAGCGTTCCTGCGCGCAGGTCATGCGCGAGAGAGGCTGCGGTTTCCATGGTCATGTCTTTACTTACTGGACGATCAGGGTTGCATCGGAGGGGTTCCACGCCACAAAGGCCCCTGCCCCGGTGGTCAGACTGTCGCGGTATTTGTCGGCGTGGCCTTCCAGCGATACCGCCTCGCCACTGGGCAGGGTCATGCCGATTTGCAGGATGTGGCCGACCAGTTGCTGGCGGGTGATCGTGCACGGCAGCAGGTTGCGACCATGCTTTGCACGGATTTCCGCCTCGGGCATGGTGGCGGGCAGGACATGCATCGCCTCGGCCGGCAGCACAATCGCGGCGGAGGCACCGGGGCTGGCCGGTTTCGCCGGACGGTCTGCGATCAGCGCGCCAAAGGGCGTGTCCACCGTCACCAGATCATCGGCCATGCTGCGCACCGTGCCGTTGATCAGGGTGTTGGCCCCGATGAAGCGGGCGGTAAAGATACTTTGCGGGCGGGTGTAAAGTTCGCGTGGCGGGCTGATCTGTTCGACCCGGCCTGCATTCATCACCACGATGCGGTCAGACAGGGCCAGCGCTTCGGATTGGGCGTGGGTCACAAAGACGAAGGTGATGCCCAGATCGCGCTGCAACAGCTTCAATTCGTTCTGGATCGACTTCCTAAGGTTCGCATCCAGCGCGCCAAGCGGTTCGTCCAGCAGCAGAATATCAGGTTCCACCACCAAGGACCGCGCCAAGGCGATCCGCTGGCGTTGCCCCCCTGACAGGCGGGTGGGGCGAATGTCGGCCACTTCGGACAGACCCAGTTTGTCAAGGATGCGGTCCACCTTGCGGTTCGCCTCAGCCACCGCCATCCCCTTGACCTCAAGCCCGAACATCACGTTCTGGCGCACGGTCATGTGCGGGAAAAGCGCGTAGTTCTGAAAGATCATCGAGGTCGGGCGCTTTTCGGGTTGCAGGTCATTCACCCGCTTCCCCCGGATCAGAAGATCGCCCGAGGTGATCGATTCAAACCCCGCGATCATCCGCAGCGTCGTCGTCTTGCCGCAGCCGGAGGGGCCAAGGAAGGCGATGAACTCGCCCTTGTCCACATCAAGGTTGAAGTCGATCACGGCGGGCGTGCCGTTATCATACACCTTGCCGATGTGCGAAAGTTGCAGGTCGTAGGCCACGGGCGTTCCTCGGATTGCAGGTCGGGTTGTGGCCGGGACGCACGCGCCCCGACCACGAGTGGTTCAGATCAGGCGGACAGGAATTCGTCCCACTTCGCCATCAAGAGGTCATACTCATCCGGCCACTGGTGCCAGTAGGCGACGTTCGCCGCACGGGTGGCCAAGGAGCCGCCGTCGCGCAGGTCGCCTTCCTTGATCCCGCGCTCTTCCGCGCCGACCCACGGAGCGCCTTCGTACCAGAAGGCGTATTTCTCCGGCGCCATGACCGCCTTCACCTTGTCGTTGGGCGAGTAGTAGCCCTGCTCCGACACGGCGACAGCCGGGCCACCCGACAGCCAGTAGTCGGCATACGCCACCACGGCATCGAAGTTGGGCGAGGATTTCAGCGCAGACACGCCGATGGCCCAGCCGCGATAGCCGTTCTTCATGGTGGCGTACGAGCACTGCACACCCTGCGCCTTGACCGCCATCACGGCGGGCTGCCAGGCGTCGGCCAGGATCATCTCGCCCGAGGCCATCAGGTTCACCAACTCGCCGAAGTCACCCCAGAGGGCGCGGAACTGGCCTTCCTTCTTCTTCGAGATCAGGAACTTGGACGCTTCCTCGATCGCCGCCGCATCCGGGTTGCCCGGGTTCGGCACTTCAAGCAGGCCCATTTCGTTCATGGCCATGATGGCCTGACCGAAGGCGATCAGCGGGTCCACGTTCAGGCCGGTCTTGCCCTTGAACTTGGGATCGAACAGCGACGACCACATCGACGCCTCTTCCGCATCCACGAGGTCGGGACGGAAGCCGATGGAGTCGAAGTTGTACACGGTCGGAACCATGTTCAGCGCGGTTTGCGACTCGTCGGTCCAGATCTGGCCGACGATTTGCGCGCGGGCTTCCCACTTGTCCGACGGCTTGAGGAAGGATTCGCCAACGCCCGTCCAGTTGGTCAGGGCCGAGGTCGGGATCGGGGCCACGAGGTCGGTCTGCACGATGGAGGGCAGACGCTCGCCGATGGTTTCCCAGCAGTCATAGGCGGTGGAGCCGGACAGAAGTTCGGTCTGGGTGTTCGGGAAGATGTCGGCCTTGCCCGACACCGACTTGACGCCCGAGGCGGCCTTGAAGTCGTTCAGGATGCGTTCCTGCACGGTCACAGACAGGCCGACGGTGCGCAGTTCCTGCGACGCGAGATCCGCGGCAAAGGCCTGTTGCGCGCCGAACATCGGCAGTCCGCCAGCAGCCAAGGCAGCACCGCCCGCAGTCCCCTGCAGGAAACGACGCCGCGACAGCGACATGGTGTTCATTCGTAGTACCTCCTGTTTTTATCGTCTTTTGATGTGACGTCTTTCGTCTTGTTGCGCGCCGGGCCTAGTAGCGCCCGACGAGCAATCCTCCGTCCACGACCACGACCTGTCCGGTCATGTATCGGGCGCCGTTGGATGCCAGGAACAGGACGACATCCGCGATCTCGGCAGGTTCGCCGATGCGTCCCATGGGTATGAATTCGCCCGCCTTTTCGGCCCCTTCGGGACCGAGCGAGTTTTCTTTGGACAAAAGTTGCGCGGTGCGGATGTAGCCCGGGGCCACCCCGTTCACGCGGATGCCGTCACGGGCCAGCTCCACGGCCAGACCGCGCACCAGACCCACCACCCCGGCCTTGGCGGCGGAGTAATGCACATGCTCATCCCAGCCGTAGGCCACGCCCATTATGGACGACAGCGCGATCACCGCCCCCTTCTTGCGCGCCTTCATGCCCGCCAGCGCGGGGCGGATGACGCGGAAGATGCCCTTGAGGTCAATGTCAAAGGTGTGGTCCCATTTCTCGTCGGTCAGCGCGGGCAGTGGCACCTTATGGGCGATGCCGGCATTGGCGACGATCACGTCGATGCCGCCATGCGCGGCCTCGATCTGGGCGACCAAAGCATCGGCAGCCTCCGTCGAGCGCACGTCCAGAAAATGGAACTCCGCACTGCCGCCTGCGGCCGTGATCTCGGCCACGCAAGAGGCCCCTTCGGCCTCAAGCACGTCGGTCACAACCACATGATAGCCTGCGGCGGCGAAGGCTTTGGCGCTGGCGCGGCCGATGCCGATCCCCGCGCCGGTGATCATAACGATCTCGGTCATAGCATCACATCCCCGGAGTTAGGGCCAAGCGTCTGGCCGACGAACAGCGACGCGGCGGGTGAGCAGAGGAAAGCCACGGTCGCCGCCACCTCTTCGGGTTCGCCAAAGCGGCCCAGCGGCAGTTCGGCGGCCTTGGCGCGCTGCCAATCCTCGGACAGGCTGCGGACCAGCGGCGTGTTGATCGGCCCCGGTGCGACGGCATTGACGCGCACGCCTTGGGCGGACACTTCGCGGGCCAGCGCCTTGGTCATGCCGATGATCCCGGCCTTGGCGGCGGAATAATGGACCAGCTCCACCCCGCCGATCTGGCCCAACTGGCTGGCAATATTGACCACCACGCCCGATTTGCGCGCCAGCATCCCGGCCAGAACAGCATGGGTGCAGAGGAAATTGCCGCAAAGATGGACCGCAATCATGCGGTCAAAGTCGGCGGGCGTCAGGTCAAGAAAGCGCCCCTGATGCACATGGCCCGCGTTGTTGACAAGATGGGTGATGGGGCCAAAGGCGGCCTCGGTTTCGGCCACCATGGCGGCGACGTCGCCTTCATCCGAGACATCCCCGCCGCAGGACTTGGCCATGCCGCCAATCTCTGCGGCCACCGCCGCCGCAGCAGCGGCGCGGAAGTCGTTGACCATGACCTTGTAGCCGTCGGCGGCCAGACGCAGCGCAATCGCCCGCCCGATGCCTGACCCGGCACCCGTGACAATAACGGTTCCCGCGCTCATGCAATGTCCTCCTGCATGGCCATCTTCTTGGCGCGACGGACGGACATCGCCATCAGGATGCCGTAGACGCTGAGCAGGCAGAACGAGAACAGCGTGGTCAGCACCCCGAAGGCAAAGATGTTGGGGTGAATTTCCACCGCAAAGGTGCCGTAGATCGCCAGAGGCAAGGTCTGATCCCGCCCCGAGGCAAACAGCGTGCGCGGGAATTCGTCAAACGACAGCGTG